>NZ_BAAAUS010000048.1:0-148223 GCF_039534065.1 Pseudonocardia yunnanensis
ACCCACCAACCCATCGAGCACTACGCCGCCCTGCGCGCCATCCCCGGCCTCTCGTTCATCCGCCCCGGCGACGCCAACGAGACCGCCCACGCCTGGCGCGCCGCGCTCGAACGCCCCGAGGGCCCGAAGGGCCTCGCCCTGACCCGCCAGAACCTCCCGGTTCTCGAGGGCACGTCCTACGAGGGCGTCAACCGCGGCGGATACGTGCTCGCCGACGCATCCTCCGGCGAACCCCAGCTCATCCTGATCGGCACCGGATCGGAGCTGCAGATCGCCGTCGACGCCCGCCGCGTGCTCGAGGACGAGGGCGTACCCACCCGCGTGGTCTCGATGCCCTGCGTCGAATGGTTCGACGAGCAGGACGAGGCCTACCGCGAGTCGGTGCTGCCGTCCGCGATCAAGGCGCGCGTCAGTGTCGAGGCGGGAATTGCCCAGCCCTGGTACCAGTTCACGGGTGATGCGGGGGAAATCATCTCCATCGAGCACTACGGCGCGAGTGCCGACTACAAGACGCTCTTCCGCGAATTCGGCTTCACCACCGAGAACGTCGTCGCGGCCGCCCGGCGCAGCCTGGCGAACGTCTCCTGAGGAGGAAGATCATGAGCAATGACAGGCTCGCTGCTCTGGCAGCCGCGGGCATCTCCATCTGGCTCGACGACCTGTCCCGCGAGCGCCTGCGCACCGGCAACCTGCAGGAGCTGATCACCGAGAAGCACGTGGTCGGTGTCACCACCAACCCCACGATCTTCGCCAATGCCCTCTCGCACGGCGAGGCCTACGACCAGCAGGTCCGCGAGCTCGCGTCGCGCGGGGCGTCGGTCGAGGACGCGATCCGCGAGATCACCGTGGCCGACGTCCAAGAGGCCTGCGACGTCTTCAGCGGCACGTGGGAGACCACCGGCGCCGTGGACGGGCGGGTCTCGCTGGAGGTCGATCCCAATCTGGCCCGCGACACCGACCGCACGGTCGCTCAGGCGAGCGACCTGTGGAAGGCAGTGGACCGGCCCAACCTCCTGGTCAAGATCCCGGCCACCGAGCAGGGCCTGCCCGCGATCACCCGCGCCATCGCCGAGGGCATCAGCGTCAACGTCACGCTGATCTTCTCCGTCGAGCGCTACCGCTTGGTGATGGGGGCGTACCTCGACGGCCTGGAGCAGGCCGCCGCCAACGGCCAGCAGCTCGCCGGCATCGCCTCGGTGGCGAGCTTCTTCGTCTCCCGCGTCGACACCGAGATCGACAAGCGGCTGGAGAAGATCGGCACCGACGAGGCGCTCGCGCTGCGCGGCAAGGCGGGCATCGCCAACTCGCGGCTGGCCTACGCGGCCTTCCAGGAGGTCTTCGCAGGCCCGCGCTGGGAGGCGTTGGCCAAGCAGGGCGCACGCAAGCAGCGGCCGCTCTGGGCGTCCACGGGCGTCAAGAACCCGGCGTACCCCGACACCATGTACGTCACCGAGCTCGTGGTCGCCGACGTCGTCAACACGATGCCGGAGAAGACGCTCGACGCCGTCGCCGACCACGCCGAGATCGACGGCGACCGTGTCACCGGCAGGGGCGCCGAAGCCCAGCACGTGTTCGACGAGCTCGAGCGTGTGGGGATCGACCTGACCGACGTGTTCGTCGTGCTGGAGGACGAGGGCGTCGACAAGTTCGAGAAGTCGTGGGGTGAGCTCACCGAGTCCGTCCGCGAGCAGCTCGACGGGGCACGCTGACCACGTGACCGCACGACTCGTGTCGTCCGTCCCGCCGCAGGCCGATGTGGTCGAGCGGCTGGTGGACGACTCCGTCGCCAGCCGGATCGCCCGGTGCGACGCCAGTCTCTGGCCGCGAGCTGCACGCCCCGGATGGGTCACCGCCGCCCGGGCGTCCCGTCCGCTGGTCGGTGAGATCGAGGCCTTGCGGGAGCAGCTGCGAGTGGCCGGGCAGGTGCGGGTCGTGCTGGCCGCGGCAGGCGGCGTGGGTGTGGCCGCCGAGGTGCTCGCTGAGGACGATCCGCGACTGGTCGTCCTGGACACCACCGATCCGGCCCAGGTCGCCGACGCCCTCGCCGGCGACCTCGCAGCCACCGTGCTCGTGGTGTCGGCCCCTCCTGGCGAGGACACCACGGCGGTCGAGCTGGTGCGCGACACCGTGCACCGGGCGTTCCGGGCCGAAGGGCTCGACCCGGCTGCTCAGACCGTCGTCGTCACGGC
Organism: Pseudonocardia yunnanensis; assembly: GCF_039534065.1. Classification (NCBI taxonomy): domain Bacteria; kingdom Bacillati; phylum Actinomycetota; class Actinomycetes; order Pseudonocardiales; family Pseudonocardiaceae; genus Pseudonocardia; species Pseudonocardia yunnanensis. The sequence goes on from NZ_BAAAUS010000048.1 coordinate 2,190, forward strand.
GCCCGGCGGCCCGCTCCTGGAGCAGGCCGCCGGCGCCACGGTCGTGCTCGGGCCGTCCGATGTGGACGGGCCGTGGGCGGCGCTCACCGCGTTCGCCCTGGTACCGGCAGGGCTCGCCGGCGTCGACGTCGGCGCGGTCATCGCCGAGGCTGCCGAGTTCCGTGCCGAGCTGGACTCCGACGACCCGGCGAACCCGTGCCTGGCGCTCGGCGCGCTGCTCGCCGCTGCCCCGGTCGTCGCGCTGGCCGAGGACGGCGCCACGGGCCTCGCCGAGTGGGCCGCGCAGCTCGTCGCGGGTGGTCTCGGCAAGGACGGTCGCGGGCCGCTACCGGTGGTGGTCGAGGGGCCGGACACCCCGGAGTGGGCCGACCCCGAGTCGCTCCGGCCCGGCACCCTCACCGTGTCCCTCAGTACGTTCCACATCGGGTCGCTCGACGGGGCCGCCGTCACCACACTCGGTTCTCCCGCCGCGCAGTTCATGCTGTGGCAGTACTCCACCGCGGTGGCAGCGCATCTCGCAGGTGTCGACCCCACCGACCGCCCCGACGCCGCCCGCGTCGCCGGCAACGGCGCCGTCCACGCTCCCGACGTCCAGTTCACCGACGGCGACATCGACGTGCACGCGGGAGCGTGGCTGCCGAGCGGTACCAGCACGGTGGCCGAGGCGCTACGGGCGCTCGTCGACGCCGCCGAGGCCGACGCGCACCTCGCCGTGCACGCCTACCTCGACCGGCTCGACGACGCCTCCGCCGCGGTGCTGCGTCCCGAGCTGACCCGCCGCACCGGGCTCCCCACCACCTTCGGCTGGGCGCCACGCTGCCTGCCCGGCAGTGGGCAGCGGGACAAAGGCGGCCCGGCCGACGCCGTGATCTGCCAGATCACCGGCGATGCCGAGCCCGACCTGCCGGCGGATCTCGCCGAGCTCCAGCAGGCTCAGGCCCGCGCCGACGCCGAGGCACTGACCGGCCGGGGCCGACCGGTACTCCGGCTTCATTTCACCGACCGGGTGGCGGGCCTCGTCACCCTGGCGCGGGCGGTACAACAGCTGTAGCGCAAGGACAGTTGCCACCGTCCATCACAGACCGAACCGCCAACATCGACTACTGGGAGAAACCGATGGCAACCCGCACGATCGGGGGCGGCCGATGGACCAACCCACTTCGCGACCCGCGTGACAAGCGGCTCCCGCGGATCGCGGGACCGTGCAGTCTGGTGATCTTCGGAGTCACCGGCGACCTCTCGCGCAAGAAGCTCATGCCTGCCATCTACGACCTGGCCAACCGAGGGCTGCTTCCCCCGGGCTTCGCCCTCACCGGATTCGCCCGGCGCGACTGGGACACCCAGGACTTCGGCCAGATCGTCCTCGACGCGGTGAAGCAGCACGCCCGCACGCCCTTCCGGCAGTCCGTCTGGGACCGTCTCGCCGAGGGCTTCCGCTTCGTGTCCGGGAGCTTCGACGACGACGACGCGTTCGATCAGCTCGAGCGGACCGTCCAGGACCTGGACCGCGTGCGTGGCACCGGGGGCAACCACGCCTTCTACCTCTCCATCCCGCCGGGCGCGTTCCCGGTGGTACTCAAGCAGCTCGCCCGCTCCGGGCTCTCCGCCCAGGACGGCGACCAGTGGCGTCGCGTGGTGATCGAGAAGCCGTTCGGCCACGACCTCAAGTCGGCGATCGAGCTCAACGAAATCGTCAACGACGTCTTCCCCGAGGACTCGGTGTTCCGCATCGACCACTACCTCGGCAAGGAGACGGTGCAGAACATCCTCGCTCTGCGCTTCGCCAACCAGCTCTTCGAGCCCATCTGGAACTCCCACTACGTCGACCACGTGCAGATCACGATGGCCGAGGACATCGGCCTCGGCGGCCGGGCGGGGTACTACGACGGGATAGGAGCCGCGCGGGACGTCATCCAGAACCACCTGCTGCAGCTCCTGGCGTTCACCGCGCTGGAGGAGCCCACGTCGTTCTCGTCCGCGGAGCTGCGTACCGAGAAGATCAAGGTCCTCAACGCCACGCGGCTCGTCGGCCCGCTCGACGAGACCACGGCGCGCGGGCAGTACACCGGCGGCTGGCAGGGTGGCGAGCTCGTCAGGGGACTCAAGGAGGAAGAGGGCTTCGACCCCAACTCCAAGACCGAGACCTTCGCCGCCATCACCTGCGAGATCGACACCCGGCGCTGGGCCGGGGTGCCGTTCTACCTGCGCACGGGCAAGCGCCTCGGACGCCGCGTCACCGAGATCGCGGTGATCTTCAAGCGAGCCCCGCACCTGCCATTCGACTCCACGATGACCGAAGAGCTCGGGCAGAACGCGTTCGTCATCCGGGTGCAGCCCGACGAGGGCGTCACGATGCGGTTCGGGTCGAAGGTTCCCGGCAGCCAGATGGAGGTCCGGGACGTCACGATGGACTTCGGCTACGGCACCGCCTTCACCGAGGTCTCCCCCGAGGCCTACGAGCGGCTCATCCTCGACGTGCTCCTCGGCGAGCCGTCGCTGTTCCCGGTGAACGAGGAGGTCGAGCGCTCGTGGGAGATCCTCGACCCCGTGATGGAGCACTGGGCCGCGCAGGAAGCGGGCCCCGACCCCTACTCCGCCGGCAGCTGGGGCCCGAAGTCGGCCGACCTGATGCTGGCCCGCACCGGCCGCACCTGGCGCAGGCCGTGACCCCCGCCCGATCCGTATCCGGGAGCTGGACATGATCGTCGACCTGCCGTCGAGCAACACCTCGACGGTCAACAAGAAGCTCGTCGAGCTGCGCGAGAGCGGCGGTGTGCTGGCACTGGGCCGGGTGCTCACGCTCGTGATCGTCACCGACGACGGCAGTGCCATCGAGGGCGCCATCGAGGCCGCCAACGCGGCGAGCCGCGAGCACCCCTGCCGGGTGATCGTGCTGGCCCGCGGCCAGCGCAAGGCCGCCCCCCGCCTCGACGCGCAGATCCGCGTCGGCGGCGACGCCGGGGCGAGCGAGGTGATCGTGCTGCGGGGCTATGGCGCACTGGCGTCCGACGAGGCGGGGGCCGGCATGGTCATGCCGCTCCTGCTGCCGGACGCACCGGTGGTGGCGTGGTGGCCGGGTGAGGCGCCTGCCATCCCGTCCGAGGACGCGGTGGGGCAGCTCGCCCAGCGCAGGATCACCGACGCGCTCTCGTCGAAGAACCCGATCAAGGCGTTCGAGCAGCGCCGCGCCCACCACGTGGCCGGCGACACCGACCTGACCTGGACGCGCCTGACCTCGTGGCGGGCCCTGCTCGCCACGGCCCTCGACACACCGCCGCACGAGGACGTCACCAGCGCCACGGTCGCGGGAGAGGCGATCTCGCCGTCCACCGACCTGATCGCCGGTTGGCTCGCGGTCCGGCTCGACGCGCGGGTGAAGCGGTCCCCCGCGGAGGCCGGGCCCGGGCTCGTGTCGGTGCGGATGGACCGCCCGTCGGGACCGATCGAGCTGATCCGTCCGGACGGCAAGGTGGGCAGCCTGCGCCAGCCCGGTCAGCCCGACCGGCTCGTCGCACTCGCGCGGCGGGAGGTGCGCGACTGCCTCGCCGAGGAACTGCGCAGACTCGATCCCGACGAGATCTACGGCGCCGCACTGGCCGGCGTCGGGCGGATCGCTCGCGGACGTGCACCGGTCCGGGTCCCCGCCGTCACGGCTGGTTCCTGATGAACACACCGGACATCGCCGTCCACTCGCACCCCAACGTGCTTGCCGCCGCGGCGGCAGCCCGGCTGATCACGCGGCTCGTCGACCTGCAGGCTGCAGGCAACACCCCGAAGATCGTGCTCACCGGCGGCACCACCGGCATCGCGGTGCTGGCGCAGATCCGGTCCACCGTGGCGCGCGACGCCGTGGACTGGAGCCGCGTCGAGTTCTACTGGGGCGACGAGCGGTTCGTGCCGGCCGACGACCCTGACCGCAACGAGAAGCAGGCACGGGAGGCGCTGCTCGACCACCTTCCGGTCGATCCGGCGAAGATCTTCCCGATGGGCGCCGACACCGGCACCGGCCCGTCCGGCGCCGAGGCCGCTGCGGAGCAGTACGCGGCAGTGCTGGCTCGCGCCGCACGGCCGGAGGACCACGGGCCGGTCCCCTCGTTCGACGTGCTGATGCTCGGCATGGGCGAGGAGGGCCACACCGCGTCGGTCTTCCCGCACTCCCCGGCGGTCTACGAGACGGAACGCTCGGTGGTGGCCGTGCACGGCTGCCCCAAGCCCCCGCCCACTCGCGTCTCGCTCACGCTCCCGTCGATCCGTCGGGCCGCTGAGGTCTGGATCATGACCACCGGCGAGTCGAAGGCCGCGGCGGTGGCCATGGCGCTGGGCGGCGCGGGCGAGGTGGCGATCCCGGTGGCCGGGGCACGGGGGCGGCGACGCACCCTGTGGCTGCTCGACCGCGCAGCGGCGTCGAAGCTCCCTCGGGACCTGGTGCCACCGATCGCCTGAGCTCGGCCGTCGTCATCCCGTGAGCATTCGGAGGTGCCCGTGCTCCACGTGATCGTCGACGGCGCGAACGTCGTGGGCTCCCGCCCGGACGGGTGGTGGCGCGACCGGGCCGGCGCTGCGCGCAAGCTCGCCGGGAAGCTGTCGGCCGCGCTCACCGCCGGCCCGGCCCTGCTCGCTCGCGGGCTGGGCGAGGAGGCCACGGACGACGACGTACGGGTGCACCTCGTGCTGGAGGGCGCCGCGGCCCGTATCGAGGACCTTCCCACCCACCCGGGGCTGGACGTCCTGCACGCTCCGGCCGACGGCGATTCGGCGATCGCTGCCCTGGCCGCCGATCTCGCCGCCGAGCCCGTGGTCGTGGTCACCGCCGACCGCGGGTTGCGGGACAGAGTGCGTGCCGGCGGAGCACGGACGGTCGGACCGGAGACTCTGTTGCGCGTCCTGCCCGGCTGACCACGGGCTCGCCATCAGCCGACGCCGTGCGACCGGTTCAGGTCTTGCGGCGCGCCGTCCGCGACGGGCTGCCACCCGTGGTGCCGACCACGGAACGGCGCGGCAGCGGGCTGGAGTAGACCACGCTCGTGGTGACGCCGCCGAGCACGGAGATGCGCCCCGTGACCTCCTCGAGATGGCGCATCGAGCGCGTGCGCACCGTCAGCACGAAGCAGTCCTCGCCGGTGACATGGTGGGCCTCGGTGATCTCGGGCGTGTTGGCGAGCATGTCGCGGAAGGGCTTGTAGTTGCCGTGCGGGTAGCGCAGCCGCACCAGGGCTGTGATCGGCAGGCCGAGCTTCTCCGGGTTGACCTCCGCCGTGTAGCCGGTGATCACGCCGGATTCCTCCAGCCTGCGCACGCGTTCGGTGACGGCGCTGGCCGAGAGCCCGACGAGCCGACCCAGGTCGGCATAGCTCGCCCGGCCGTCCCGCTGCAGGGCTTCCAGCAGGCGCCAGTCGACCTCGTCGAGGGATTCCACGGCCACGCGGGGAATCTACCGTCCGATTCGTCCGGTGACTCCCCAGGGTCCTTGTTGATCTCCACGGAATCCACGGTCATTGCAGTTGATCACCGTGGAATGCCCGTTCCGGAGGTCCGAGATGACACTTAGCGTCCGGGTCATGACCGTTGATTCCGCCGCCGTCGCGTTCTTCACCACCCGTCTGACCTTTCAGACCGACGTGGCCGACGTGCACACCGCGCTGGACCACACCGATCCAGGTTTCGTGCTCGTCGACTCACGTGGAACTCCCGCCTGGCGACAAAGCCGCATCCCGGGCGCGGTACATCTGCCCACCGCGCAGATCCCTGCGCGCGCCGGCCTTCTGCTCGACCCGGCCGTACCGCTGGTGACCTACTGCTGGGGTCCGGGCTGCAACGGCGCCACGAAGGCAGCGCTCGCCTTCGCCCAGCTGGGATACCGCGTCCGGGAGATGCTCGGGGGTGTGGAGTACTGGATCCGGGAGGGTTTCCCGATCGAGACGGACATGGGCACCTCGACCGCGGGGCCCGACCCGCTCACCGCGCCGTGCGGTTGCTGACGGGAGACTCAGCCCGGCTCGGCAGGCAGCCTGCCGTTCAGGTGATCGTCGTAGGCGGCGAGGTCGAGGAACCCGTGGCCGCTGTAGCTGAAGAGGATCACCCGCTCCTCGCCGGTCTCCTTCGCGGCGAGCGCCTCGTCGATGGTGGCCCGGATCGCGTGAGCGCACTCCGGAGCCGGGATACGCCCCTCCACCCGGGCGAACTGCACGGCCGCGTCGAACACCGGGCCCTGCGGATACGCGACCGCCGCCATGCGTCCGTCGCGGACGAGCGCGGAGACCAACGGCGAGTCGCCGTGGTAGCGCAGCCCACCGGCGTGGATGGACGGTGGCACGAAGTCGTGGCCCAGGGTGTACATCGGCATCAACGGCGTGAGACCCGCCGTGTCACCGAAGTCGTAGTCGAACCGCCCCTTGGTCAACGTCGGGCACGACGCCGGTTCCACGGCCAGCAGCCGCACACCGGCGTCGGGCACGAACGGGAAAGCGATGCCCCCCAGGTTCGACCCGCCCCCACAGGAAGCGATCACCACGTCGGGCAGCCGCTCCCCCGCCAACTCCAGCTGCTCCTTCGCCTCCAGACCGATCACGGTCTGGTGCAGCAGCACGTGGTTGAGCACCGAGCCCACCGCGTAGTGGGTGTCGTCGCGACCGACGCAGTCACGTACGGCGTCGGAGATCGCCGAGCCGAGCGAGCCGGGATGACCGGGCTCGGCCACCGGGGACGCCACGACCGCACCACCCCACGTCTCCATCGCAACGCGCCGGTAGGGCTTCTGCTCGTAGGACGCGCGCACCATGTAGACCTGCAGATCCAGGTCGAACTGGGCGCACGCGAACGCGAGCGCGGTACCCCACTGCCCAGCACCCGTTTCGGTGGCCAGCCGCGCGATGCCCTCCTTGGCGTTGTAGAACGCCTGCGGAACAGCGGTGTTCGGCTTGTGGCTCCCCGCCGGCGACACCGACTCGTCCTTGAAGTAGATCCGCGCCGGCGTGTCCAACGCCTCCTCCAGGCGTACCGCGCGGTGCAGCGGCGTGGGCCGCCACAACCGGAGGATGTCGAGCACCTCGCCAGGCACGTCGATCCACGGCTCCGCCGACACCTCCTGGCCGATCAACGCCATCGGGAAGAGCGGCGCGAGATCATCCGGACCCACCGGCTCCCGCGTCACGGGATGCAACGGCGGCTGCAGCGGCGAGGGCAGGTGCGGGACCACGTTGAACCACGCGTCGGGGATCCGGTCAGGAGGCAGCGTCCACCGCGTCATGCCGTCCGAGGCTAGCGACGACCACCAGGGGACGGCGCTGCCGCCACGCCGCATGCGGCATGGGAAGGTTCGGGGATGGCGGACGAACGACGAGGCCTATGGGCAGTGCTCACCCACACCCTGCCCGTGCTGGCCGCTGCGGCGCTGCTCGCCGGCTGCACCGGCACCTCAGAGCCCGCCCAGCCCGACGCACTGCCACCTGCACCGCCGCCCGCCCCGCCCGCCGCGTGCGTGCTGGACACCGCGGCGTTCGCCGCCACCACCGGCCTGACCTGGACTCCCGACGCCACCACGGCCAGCGACACCCGGTGCGTGTACGACCCGTCCGGAGGCGCCCCGGCGGGCGACACCGGTGACGGGCCTGCCTTCGTCGCCGTCGACGTCGCCCCGGCCGGAGCCGCGGCCCCGAGCGACACTCTCGACTCGGTGGCCGGGCTGTGTGAGGACAACTCGCGGGCGGACGTGACGGCCGGCGGTGGCGGCTTCGTCTGTCGGTTCCAGGGTGGCAGCGTGTTCGGCGCGACCGTGCGCGGCGACCGGCTCGTCACCTTAGCGGCGTCTGCGGTGCCGCTCGGCACCACCGCGGCGCGCCTCGTGACGGCGTTCAGTGAACAGCTCGGGGCCCTCCGGTGAGCCCGGGCAGCGGCCCCTGGCCCCTACAGCGCTGAACCGCTACAGCTCGCGCGACGCCCGCAGCCTGCCGAGTGCTTCCTCGAGGATCGCGGCGCCGTCGGCGTCGCTGCGCCGCTCCTTGACGTACGCGAGGTGCGTCTTGTACGGCTCCGTGCGCGGCGGCGCGGGCGGGTTCTCACCGTCGCGGCCCGCGGGGAGCCCGCAACGCGGGCAGTCCCAGGACTCGGGAATGTCGGCTTCTGAAGCGAAGGACGGGGTGGTGATGTGCCCGTTCGAGCAGAAGTACGAGATGCGCGAACGCGGTGCGGTCTCGCCTCGCTCCGACTCACCCATCGGACCGGCACCCACGCGGGTGCCCCGGATCGCGTTGCCGCCAGCCATGGCCATACCTCCTCAGACCCCGAGCTTCACGAGTAGACCGGTACCGATGATGGCGATCACCCAGATCGCACCCACGAACAGGGTGAGCCGGTCGAGGTTCTTCTCCACCACGCTCGACCCGGAGAGGCTGGACTGCACGCCACCGCCGAACAGGCTCGACAGGCCGCCTCCGCGGCCGCGGTGCAGCAGGATCAGCAACACCAGCACCACGCTGGAGAGGATCAGCACGATCTGAAGGGCGAGTTGCATCCCATCCTCATTCTTGTCGGGCGGAACGCCGGGTACGGCGCATTCCACCGCTCGGCAACCGAGGGTACCCGGCCCTGATCCGCAGGTTGTCGCGGGTCACACCGTCATCGGCTGTGGCCGGGCCCCACCGCTCAACGCTCACCGGAGGCCGGTGGGCGCCGATGATCTCACGGCAGCGGGCCACCGGCCGCAATCGCGCACAGCTGCGCGAACTCCTCGGCATCGAGGCTCGCGCCACCCACGAGCGCGCCGTCCACATCGGGTGCGGCCACGAGCTCACCGACGTTCTTCGACTTCACCGAGCCGCCGTAGAGCACCCGCACGCTCGCGGCGATCGCCTGGCCGTACTTCGCCGCCACCGTCTCCCGGATGGACGCGCAGACCTCCTGCGCGTCGGCCGCGCTCGCGACACGGCCGGTGCCGATCGCCCACACCGGCTCGTAGGCGATCACGAGCGTCTGGGCGTGCTGGCTCTCCACCTTCTCCAGGGCCGCGCTGACCTGCCGGGTGCAGTGGGCGACGTGATCGCCCGCTTCGCGGACCTCGAGCCCCTCCCCCACACACAGGATCGGGACGATCCCGTTGCGCACGGCGGCACGCACCTTGGCGTTGACGAGCGCGTCGTCCTCGCCGTGGAACTGCCGCCGCTCCGAGTGTCCGACGACGACGTACCGGCAGCCCAGCTTCGCGAGCATCGGCCCGGCCACGTCACCGGTGTAGGCCCCCGACTCGTGCGGGGAGAGGTCCTGCGCGCCGTGCACCATCAGCAGCTTGTCGCCGTCGATCAGCGTCTGGACGCTCCGGATGTCGGTGAAGGGCGGCAGCACCGCGACCTCGACCTTGTCGTAGTACTTCTCCGGGAGCGCGAACGCGAGCTTCTGCACCAGCGCGATCGCCTCGAGGTGGTTGCAGTGCATCTTCCAGTTGCCGGCGATGAGCGGCTTGCGCCCGGCACCGGCGGAGCGGTCGTCGATGCTTCGTGCCATCTACTGCTCCAGTACTGCGAGCCCGGGGAGGGACTTGCCCTCCAGGTACTCCAGCGACGCCCCGCCGCCGGTCGAGATGTGGGAGAACCCGTCCTCGGGCAGACCCAGCGCCCGCACGGCGGCGGCGGAGTCGCCACCACCGACCACACTGAACGCCCCGTCGGACGACGAGGCGTCGAGGATCGCCTGCGCGACCCCCCGCGTGCCCTCGGCGAACGGCGCGAGCTCGAACACGCCCATGGGCCCGTTCCAGAACACGGTGGCCGCCCCGTCGAGGACCTCGCGGAACGCCGAGACCGATTCGGGGCCGATGTCGAGCCCCTTCCAGGCGTCGGGGATGGCATCGGCGGCGACGGTGCGCGTGTTCGCCTCGGCCGAGAAGTCGTCGGCAACCACGATGTCCGTGGGCAGGACGATCTTGCCGGACTCGAGGAGCTTGCGGCAGGTGCCGATCTGGTCGCGCTCCAGCAGCGAGTCGCCGACGCCGTAGCCGTGGGCGGCCAGGAACGTGTAGCACATCCCGCCGCCGACCAGCAGCGCGTCGACCTTCGGCAGCAGCGCCTCGATCACCGCGAGCTTGTCGGAGACCTTGGAACCGCCGAGCGCCACCACGTACGGACGCTTCGGCGACTCGGTGAGCCTGCGCAGCACCTCGACCTCCGCGAGCACGAGGTCGCCCGCGAAGGACGGGAGGTCGAGCGCGACGTCGTACACCGAGGCCTGCTTGCGGTGCACCACGCCGAACCCGTCGGACACGAAGACGCCCTCGGGCCCCGCCAGCGCGGCGAGCTCACGGGCCAGCGCCGCGCGGTCGTCGTCGTTCTTCGACGTCTCCCGCGGGTCGAACCGGATGTTCTCCAGCAGCGCGACGCCACCCTCGGGCAGCGCGTCGACGGTGAACCGGGCCTCGTCGCCGAGGTCGGCCAGCGGCACCTGCACACCGAGAAGCTCGCCGAGCCGCTCGGCGACCGGCCCCAGGGAGAGCGCCGGGTCGGGTCCTCCCTTCGGGCGCCCGAGGTGCGCGACCACCACCACGCGTGTGCCGGTGTCGCGCAGGCGCTTCAGAGTGGGGACCGAGGCCCGGATGCGGCCGTCGTCGGTGATCCTCGAACCGTCGAGGGGCACGTTCAGGTCGGCGCGGACGAGCACCCGGCGGCCGAACAAGTCCTCGTCCAGCTCGGCGACGAGGTCGTCCAGGGTCTTCACAGCTTCGACGCCACCAGCGCGGTGATGTCGGCGAGGCGGTTGGAGTAGCCCCACTCGTTGTCGTACCAGCCGAAGACCTTGACCTGGTTGCCGATGACCTTGGTCAGCGGCGCGTCGTAGATGCAGGACGCCGGATCGGTCACGATGTCGGAGGAGACGATCGGGTCGTCGTTGTAGCGCAGGTAGCCCTTCAGCGGGCCGCTCTCCGACGCGGCCCGGTAGGCGGCGTTGATCTGGTCGATCGAGGCCTCCTCGCGCAGCTCGACCGTGAGGTCGGTGATCGAGCCGGTAGGAACCGGGACGCGCAGCGAGTAGCCGTCCAGCCTGCCGTTCAGGTGCGGCATGACGAGGCCGATCGCCTTGGCGGCGCCGGTGGAGGTGGGCACCACGTTGATGGCGGCGGCGCGGGCGCGGCGCTTGTCCTTGTGCGGTCCGTCCTGCAGGTTCTGGTCCTGCGTGTACGCGTGGATCGTGGTCATCAGACCCTTCTCGATCCCGAACGCGTCGTCGATCACCTTCGCCAGCGGCGCAAGGCAGTTCGTGGTGCAGGAGGCGTTGGAGATGATGGTCTGCGAGCCGTCGTACTCGGCGTCGTTCACGCCCATCACCACGGTGAGGTCCTCACCGGTGGCCGGCGCGGAGATGATGACCTTCTTCGCGCCCGCGTCGACGTGCTTGGCGGCCGCCTCGCGCTTGGTGAACAGGCCGGTCGACTCGATGACGACGTCGACGCCGAGGTCCTTCCAGGGCAGCTCCGCGGGGTCGCGCACGGCGAGGCCCTTGAAGCCCTTCCCGTCGACGATGATCTCCTCGTCGGTCGAGGTGACCTCGTAGGGCAGCCGACCCAGGATCGAGTCGTACTTGAGCAGCCCCGCGAGCGTGGCGTTGTCGGTGATGTCGTTGACCGCCACGATCTCGATGTCGCTGGTGCCGGCAGCGCGCTGCGCATCGACGGCCCGCCAGAAGTTGCGGCCGATTCGACCGAATCCGTTGACGCCTACCCGCACGGTCATGTGCGCGCCTCCTCCAGTAATGCCTGCTCGACCAGGTCAACCCTATCGTCCGGATCGCTGCCGGGCGGGCCTAGGGGCTTTATCGATTCACTTACCGGGCCTTCGATCACACTTCACACCCCGGGTGACGACCTCGTCCCCCGGGGGCCATCGTCCGCGCTCTGCCCGGCTGGGCTCAGGCCTCTTCCAGCATGTCCGCTGTGACGGCCGACTCGGTGTCGGGGATGCCCAGGTCGGCCGCGCGCTTGTCGGCCATGTGCAGGAGCCTGCGGATGCGGCCTGCCACGGCGTCCTTGGTCATCGGCGGATCGGCCAGCTGGCCCAACTCCTCCAGCGACGCCTGGGTGTGCTCCGCCCGGAGCCTGCCCGCGGCGAGGAGGTGCTGCGGCACGTCGTCGCCGAGGATCTCCAGCGCGCGCGCCACCCTGGCTGCGGCCGCGACCGCCGCCCTGGCCGAACGGCGCAGGTTGGCGTCGTCGAAGTTGGCGAGGCGGTTGGCGGTGGCGCGCACCTCGCGGCGCATCCGCCGCTCCTCCCACGCCATCACGCTCTCGTGCGCGCCCATGCGCGTGAGCAGGGCCCCGATCGCGTCACCGTCGCGGACCACGACGCGGTCGGCACCGCGGACCTCCCGCCACTTCGCGGTGACCCCGAGCCGGCGCGCGGCACCGACCAGCGCCATGGCCGCTTCCTGGCCGGGGCAGGTGACCTCGAGGGCGGAGCTGCGTCCGGGCTCGGTGAGCGAACCGTGCGCGAGGAACGCCCCGCGCCATGCCGCTTCCGCATCGCACAGGCCGCCGGAGACGACGGGCGGCGGCAACCCACGCACGGGCCGGCCGCGGGCGTCCAGCAGGCCGGTCTGGCGGGCCAGCCCCTCGCCGTCGCGCACCACGCGCAGCACGTAGCGTGCGCCGCGGCGCAGGCCACCGGCGGTGATCACGTGCGCCTCGCAGGTGTGCCCGTACAGCTCGTGGATCTCACGGCGCAGCCTGCGCGCCACCGACCCGGTGTCGACCTCGGCCTCGACGACGACCCGGCCACCGACGATGTGCAGGCCACCGGCGAACCGCAGCAGCGCCGCCACCTCGGCCCGGCGGCAGCACGGCTTCGTGACGACGAGCCTGCTCAGCTCGTCCTTGACCGACGCGGTCATCGCCATGTGGACCTCCTGGCGGGATGGGGCACGGGAGCGCAAACCACGTTCACGTTCTCCTCCTCTCGGCGGCGTCCGCTGCCGACGGCACGCGCACCGCATCGGGCGAGCCCGGTAACGACTCGAGCTCGGCCAGCACGGCGCCGAGCGCGGATGCGAGCGACACGGGGTCGTGGCGCGGCACCGTCGGGTCGGCGGCGGCGACCGGGGCCAGGTGGACCCGACCGCCCGGGGAGAGCATCACCGCCGCCGCCCGATACAACCGTTCAGGTACCGGCACCGCGGCGACGTCGGCGATCACCGCGTCGACCCGCAGCGCCGGGGCGTGCTGGGAGAGTACGGCCAGGTGCTGTTCGGGTGAGAACCCGGCGGTCTCCCCGGGCTCGGGAGCCAGGTTGAGCACGATGACACGGCGCGCCCTGCTGGTGATGACGGCGTCGCGCAGCTCGGGCACCAGCAGGTGCGGAAGCACGCTGGTGAACCACGACCCCGGCCCCAGGAGCAACACGTCAGCGGTGCGTACGGCCTCGACCGCCTCGGGACACGCTCGTGGCCGCTCCGGTCGCAACCAGACCCGCCGGACCCGGCCCGGCGTGGACGCCACGGCCACCTGGCCACGGATGCGGTGCGGCTGGGCGGGCTGCACGCCGAGGCCCGTGACCTCGGCCTCGATGTCGAGCGGCTCGCAGCTCATCGGCAGCACCCGGCCCCGCAACCCGAGCAGCGCACCCACCTCGTCGAGGGCGGCCACCGGGTCGCCGAGGACGTCCATGAGCCCGGCCAACAGGAGGTTGCCCACCGCGTGCCCGGCGAGCGCGCCGGTGCCGCCGAAACGGTGCTGCACGAGATCCGCCCACCGGTTCGCGGCACCGTCCTGCGCCGCGAGGGCGGTGAGTGCCATCCGCAGGTCGCCGGGAGGGAGGAGGCCGAGCTCGCGGCGCAGCCGCCCCGAGGACCCACCGTCGTCGGCGACGGTGACCACCGCCGTGACGTTGTCCGCCACACCGCCCATGTCGGCGAGGTGACGCAGCGCGGACAGGGTGGCGTGCAGGCCGTGGCCCCCGCCGAGTGCCACAGCCGCCGGTCCGGCGCTCACTCTCGCCCCAGGTCGCGATGGGCGACGTTCACCGTGACGCCCTCGGCGCCCTCCAGGCGGCGGGCGAGCTCCTCGCTGATCGCGACGCTGCGGTGCTTGCCGCCCGTGCAGCCGACCGAGACCGTCAGATAGCGCTTGCCCTCACGGCGGTACCCGGCCCCGACGAGCCGCAGCAGCTCGAGGTAGCGGGTGATGAACTCGTCGGCGCCGTCCTGACTCAGCACGTAATCGCGGACCGGCTCGTCCCGGCCCGTCTGGTCGCGCAGCTCCGGGATCCAGAACGGGTTCGGGAGGAACCGGACGTCAACCACCAGGTCGGAGTCCATCGGCAGACCGTACTTGTAGCCGAACGACACCAAAGTGACACGTGTGACCTGCGCAGACTCCGAACCGAACGCTCTTTCGAGTGTCGCGCGCAGCTGCGGGACGGCCACGGTGGAGGTGTCGACGACCAGATCGGCGTTCTCCCGGAGCGGTCGCAGCAGCTCGCGCTCGGCCGTGATCCCGTCCACGAGCCTGCCGTCGCCCTGCAGCGGATGGCTGCGGCGCACCTGCTCGAACCGGCGCACGAGCACCGCGTCGGTGGCCTCGAGGAACAGCAGGCGCGGCTTGTAACCGCGGGCGTCGAGATCCTTGATCACGGCGCCGAGGTCGGCGGTGAACGCGCGGCTGCGGACGTCCATGACCACGGCGATCCGCGTGATCTCGCCGCGGGCACGCGCACCGAGGTCGACCATCGTGGCGATCAGCTCGGGCGGCAGGTTGTCGACCACGAACCAGCCGAGGTCCTCGAGCACCTTGGCGGCGGTGCTGCGCCCCGCTCCGGAGAGCCCGCTCACCAGGGCGACCTCGATGCCGCCGGGCGCAGGCGATGGTGACGTCATGACGCAGGCACCCCCGCATCGGTCTGGTCGGCGGGTGCGGCATCGGGCCGTTCCGCCTGGTCCGGCGAATCCGGCCGGTCGGGCCCGTGCAGCGCGGCCAGCACGGCCGCGGCGATGCGCGGGCCGAAACCGGGGAGCGCCGCAATGGCATCGGCGTCGGCGGCCTTGAGCTTGCGCAGCGACCCGAAGTGCTTGAGGAGCGCGGCACGGCGGGCAGGACCCAATCCGGGAACCGCGTCCAGCTCGGAGCTGACCATGCTCTTCGAACGACGCTGGCGGTGGTAGGTGATGGCGAATCGGTGAGCCTCGTCGCGCAGCCGCTGCAGGAGGTAGAGCCCCTCGCTGGTGCGCGACATGATCACCGGGTCGGGTTCGGCGGGCAACCACACCTCCTCGAGGCGCTTGGCCAGGCCGCACACGGCCACGTCGGTGACCCCGAGGTCGGCGAGCACGTCGGCCGCGGCCTCGACCTGCGGCTGACCGCCGTCGACCACGAGCAGGTTCGGCGGGTACGCGAAACGGCGCGGCCGACCCGTGGTCGGGTCGATGCCGGGGCGTGTCAGGGTGGCATCCGGGGAAGCGATACCGGTGGCCTCGCCCGAGGCGGTCTCGGCGTTACCCTCGGTGTCGTCGGTACCACTTTCGGTGCCAGTTCCGTTCTCGGACAGGTGACGCCGGAACCGCCGTCGTACCACTTCGGCGATGGCGGCGACGTCCCCGCCCTCCGCACCCCCGCGCACCTCGAAGCGGCGGTAGTCGGACTTGCGGGCGAGGCCGTCCTCGAACACGACGAGCGACGCGACGACGTTGCTTCCCTGCACGTGGCTGACGTCGACGCACTCGATGCGCAGTGGAGCGCTGTCGAGCCCGAGGGCGTCCTGGATCTCCTGCAGCGCCGCCGAGCGCGCCGTGAGGTCACCGGCCCGGCGCAGCTTGTGCTGGGTGAACGCCTCGGCCGCGTTGCGAGCCACGGTTTCGGCGAGCGCGCGCTTGTCGCCACGGTGCGGCACGCGCACCTGCACCCGTGATCCGCGCAGGCGCGACAGCCAGTCGACGATCGTGGTGAGCTCGGCGGGGAGCTCGGGGACGAGGATCTCCTTCGGAACGGGCTGCTGGGCGTCGTCGGCGGAGCCGGCCAGCGCCGCCTGCTCGCCGTAGAACTGGGTGAGGAAGCGCTCCACCAGCTCGGCCGTGTCGGTGGGCTCGACCTTGTCGATCACCCATCCGCGCTGGCCACGGACCCGGCCGCCGCGCACGTGGAAGACCTGGACGGCGGCCTCGAGCTCGTCCTCGGCGAACGCCACGACGTCGGCGTCGGTGCCGTCGCCCAGCACCACGGCCTGACGCTCCATGGCACGCCGCAGCGCGCCGATGTCGTCGCGCAGCCGCGCGGCCCGCTCGAACTCCAGGTCCTCCGACGCCTCGGCCATCTTGCGCTCGAGCTGGCGGACGAGGTGGTCGGTGCGGCCGGAGAGGAAGTCGCAGAAGTCCTCGACGATGTCACGGTGCTCGGCGGCGTCGACCCGCCCGACGCAGGGCGCGGAGCACTTGTCGATGTAGCCCAGCAGGCAGGGCCGCTGGATCTGGCCGTGGCGCTTGAACACCCCGGCGCTGCACGTGCGAGCGGGGAACACCCGCAGGAGCAGGTCGAGCGTCTCCCGGATGGCCCACGCGTGGGCGAACGGGCCGAAGTAGCGCACGCCCTTGCGCCGCGGGCCGCGGTAGACGTGCAGCCGCGGGAACTCCTCGTTCATCGTGACGGCGAGCACCGGATAGGTCTTGTCGTCGCGATAGCGGACGTTGAACCGAGGGTCGAACTCCTTGATCCAGTTGTACTCGAGCTGGAGCGCCTCGACCTCGGTGGCGACGACGGTCCACTCCACGCGCGCCGCGGTGGTGACCATCTGCCGGGTGCGCGGGTGCAGGCCGGCGAGGTCGGCGAAGTAGGAGTTGAGCCGCTGGCGCAGGCTCTTCGCCTTGCCGACGTAGATCACCCGGCCGTGCTGGTCGGAGAAGCGGTACACCCCAGGGGCCTCCGGGATGGAACCGGGGGCCGGACGGTAAGTGGCGGGATCGGCCATGGCCTCACCAGGGTAGGACTGCACCCCGACACGCCGTGATCGGACCGCCCGCTCGGCGCGTCCTGCGTGTGGTGTAGGCGGGTCTGTCGGCCGCCCGTGATAGGACTTGCCCTCGATGCGAACGCGCGTTCGAACGATCGGGGGGATCCGATGGGGCTCGACAAGCTCGACACGATCCGCAAGCTGCTCGCGAAGGCAGAGCGTGCAGCCACGGCGGCCGAGGCCGAGACCTATACGGCCAAGGCGATGGAGCTGATGGCCCGCCACGGCGTCGACGCCGCGCTGCTCGCCGTCGCGCGGCCCGGCAGCGACCGCATCGGCCCGCAGCGGGTCGCGATGGAGGATCCCTACAGCGCAGGCAAGGCCAGGTTGCTCGGGTGGACGGCCACCGCGCTCGGTTGCCGCTGGGTGCTCCACGGGGCACGGGGCCGCAAGGTCGCCGCTGTCACCGTCTTCGGTCACGAATCGGATCGGCAGCGTGTCGAGCTGCTCTACACATCACTGCAGTTGCAGGCCAGCACACAGCTGGTCCGGGTGCGACCACCGGCGCGCGGTGAGTCCGTGGCCGCCTACCGGCGCTCGTGGCTCCACGGGTTCGCGGTCGAGGTGCATCGACGGCTGACCGACGCCGAGGAGCGTGCCGCGGGCGCAGCCCGGTCCGAGGCCGCAACGGGCGGGCCGTCCGTCGCACTGGTGCTGGCCGACAGACGTGAGCAGGTCGATCGCGCCTACGCCGCCGCCTTCCCGCGGCTGGCCTCCGCTCGGCGCAGCGTCCTGTCCGGCTCCGGATTCACTGCCGGGGCCAGGGCGGGCGAGCGGGCTGATCTCGGCTTCGGCGGGCTCGGTGCCGGCAACGACCGGCACCGGGCCCTGGGCGCCTGAGATGCTCTCCGGCAGGTCAGGCCGGCAGGGCGATGAGCCGGTCGGCCACCAGCTCGAGATCCTTGCCCACCACGTGCGGGCGGGCCATCACGTCGGGCACCGCGCCCTCGAGCCTGGTCGCGAAGCCGCCCACGAGCCCGGCCCGCACGGCCCCGTGCACGTCCCAGGAGTGCACGGCCACCAGCGCCACCCGGTCGCCCGGAGCGTCCACCTGCTGGCACGCCCAGTTGTACACGCGGGCAGGCGGCTTGAAGGAGCGGATCTCCTCGGCGGAGAGCACTCCCCGCAGGTAGGTGCGCAGCCCTGCACGATCCAGGGCGTCCGACGCCACCGCCGCCCCTCCCTGCGTGAAGGCGTAGGCCGGGATCCGCGCCCTTGCCAACGCCCGCAGCGCCGGCTCCACGTCCGGGTGAGGAGGCAGCTCGCCGAAGCCGGCCAGCACATGGTCGAGCGCTTCATCCGAAAGGGTGTGCTCCGTGGTGGTGCGCAGCGCCGCCCTGGCCACCTCGGCGAAGGGGCGCACGCCGCCGGCCAGCGTGAGGGCCATCCCGTCGCGCACGGTGCGAGTGAAGAACAGCTCCCACTCGTGATCCGGGCGACCGACGTCCACGAAGCGCGAGCGCAGCGCCTCCACCTGCAGCATCGTCTCGTAGACGTCGAGGAGCACCACGCGCGGCCGACGATCCGCCGCCCGCACGCGATCCAGCTGGTTCCCGCCCTCCACCGTCATCGTGCCCTGTCCGTCGTGCCCTGCTGGGAGTGCCGTGGGCGGTTCGTCGTGCCGGATCTCATCGTGCTGCGTTCATCGTGCCGTGTCGCGCTTCCACTCATCCGTGAGCAGCGCCGCCACGCGGCGTACCGCCCGTCCCGTTCGGATGAAGATCGTCGCTCAGGGCGACAGAGCGGAGCGGGTCGGCAGCGCTCCGTAGCGCCGAACGGCTTTCAGCACGCGCCGAACGTGCAGAGCGCGCAACGGAGCGAGTGCGTATCCGGGGTAGCTCGCGAGCCAGGTCGCACTGCCGAGGCTCACGGCGTCGGCACCAGCCCAGAAGTACTCGCGGCAGTCGTCCACCGTGCGTATCCCACCGGTCGCGATGATCGGCAGCGTCACCCCGGCCTCGCGCAGCTCGCTCACCACGCGCAGCCCGATCGGTTTGATCGCCCGCCCGGAGAGGCCTCCGTAGCGGTTCGAGAGCCAGGGCTCACCCGTTCGGGGGTCGAGCCGCAGCGCCTTCACGGTGTTGATGGCTGTCAGTGCCGACACCCCGGCCTTCGCCGCCTGCTCCGCGTTGCGCAGGTAGTCGTAGTCGGGCGAGAGCTTGAGGATCACGGGGTGGTTGCTGCGGGGCACCGCCTCGTCCAGCACGTCCTGCAGGATCGTGGAGAAGTCGAAGTTGACGTTGTGGCAGGACACGTTGAACTCCACCGCGGCGATGTCCCCCGCCGGCACAGCGGCGTTCACCCGGTCCACGAGTGTCACGAACTCCTCGGCGGAGAATCCGCCGAGGGAGATGATCACCCGCTGGTCGCGGGTGCGCGGGTAGTAGTCGCGCAGGTAGGCATCGATCCCGACGTTGCACCAGCCGAACGCGTTGACCCAGCCGGCGTCGGTGCCGCGCAGCACCTTTCCGTAGCGCTTCAGGAGGTCGGGGAGCTCACTGAGCGCGTACTCGTCGCGCGTCGTGAAATGGCCCTCGCGGGGCTCCACGGTCAACGTCCTGGTGGTCACCGCCCCGAACTCCGCCAGCGGCACGAACAGCGACACGGGGCTCATGCCGTACGGCACGAGCCGGCTGTTCGACACCCCGTAGCCGAGCAGGCTGGACGAGGTGACCAGCCGGTTGCGGAGCACGATGTCGCCGAGGCGCACACCTTCCTCGCCGAACGGTTCCCGGGCGACATGATCACGAGCACGAAGCACGGCCCCGATGGTACGTGCGTCCATCCACGCTCTCCGGCGAACGGCACCCATATCGCACCGTTGCGCACGAAAGGCCCGGCGACGAGGCGCGGACCGGGTCAGGATGAGCGAGCGGCAGAGTGCAGGGCCCTCAGGCGGGCGATTCCCTCCACGGCCCGATACCCGTCCACTGCCTGGATGGCCAGCACGGGCATGTACTCGTCGTCGGGCAGGTCCAGCCGCGCCCATGACGCCCCGTCGGGGAACGCCACCCGGCGCACCACCTGCCAGGACAGCCGCTGGGTCGTCAGGATGTTGCGCACCTCGATGCCCTCGGCGTCGGCGCGCACGCGCGGCCGGGCGAGCAGGAGCACGCCGCCCGCGATCAGGAGCCCCAGCACCACGAGGGCCACCTGGTCGGCGAACCGGAAGTACACGCCGGTCTCGCTGCCTCGCAGCAGCACGGCCACCACGGTGAAGAGCACCAGCACCGCCACGGCGCCCACCCATGCGGCGATCATCACCTTGCGGGGCCGCACCACCACGGTCTCACCGGGCACGGCTGCACGCGGTGCGCGGGCCACCGCATCTGCGCGAGAGCCGCGGGCCGAGCCGTCGGCGTCCGGCTCCGGGGCGGCTGCAGTTGTGTCGGGGGCGGTGGGCGCCGCAGCCTCATCGGGCTCGCGGCGGGCCGCAGCGCCGGAGGCGGCAACCGATGGGGCTGCCGGCGCCGGGCTGGTGCGGCCGGGGTCGGTCATCGCCGGCCTCGTAGCTCACTCAGCGCGAGCGCGGTGTGCAACGCGGCGAGACACGCCTCCGCACCCTTGTCCTCGACCGACCCGGGGGCGCCGGAGCGGTCCACCGCCTGGGCCCTGGTGTCGCAGGTGAGCACGCCGTTGCCCACGGGGGTGCGCTCGTCCAGCGCCACACGCGTGAGCCCGGCGGTCACGGCGTCACAGACATACTCGAAATGCGGGGTGCCACCACGGATCACCGCCCCGAGCGCCACCACCGCGTCGTGGTTGGTGGCGAGTTCCTGGCAGACCACGGGCAACTCCACGGTGCCCGGCACCCGCACCACGGTCGGGCTCTCCACGCCGGCCTTCTGCGCTATCTCCAGCGCGCGTTCCAGGAGCGTGTCCACGATGTCGGCGTGCCAGGTGGTCGCCACCACGGCCAGCCGCAGCCGGGAGGCGTCCGGGATCTCCTGGTGGGCCGGCCGTCCCTCGCCGCTCATCTCGTGGCCACCTCGTTCACGTGCCTGTCCCGTCCGCCGTCACGGGCGGGGCCACCTCGTCGAGACCGGGCAGGTCGTGGCCCATCCGGTCGCGCTTCGTGCGCAGGTAGCGCAGGTTCTCGCGGCTCGCCCGCACCGGCAACGGCACGCGGCCGATGATGGTGAGACCGTAGCCCTCGAGGCCCGCGCGCTTGTCGGGGTTGTTGGTGAGCAGCCGCATCGACTTGATGCCGAGGTCGGCCAGGATCTGCGCGCCGATGCCGTAGTCCCGTGCGTCGGCCGGCAGGCCGAGCGCGAGGTTGGCATCCACGGTGTCGGCTCCGGCCTCCTGCAGCTGGTAGGCCTGCAGCTTGTGCAGCAGGCCGATCCCCCGGCCCTCGTGGCCGCGCATGTAGAGCACCACGCCCCGGCCCTCCTCGGCCACGGCGGCCAGCGCCGCGTCGAGCTGCGGGCCGCAGTCGCAGCGCATCGAGCCCAGCACGTCGCCGGTGAGGCACTCGGAGTGCACCCGCACCAGCACGTCCTCCCCGCTGCTCTCCGGAGTGCCCACGTCGCCGCGCACCATCGCGATGTGCTCGATCCCGTCGAGCAGCGAGTCGTAGCCGTAGGCGATGAAGTCGCCGTGCGCGGTGGGGATGCGGGCCTGCGCCACGCGCACCACGTGCTTCTCGAAGCGGCGGCGGTAGGCGATCAGGTCACAGATCGTGATCAGCGTGAGGTCGTGGTCCTCGGCGAACACGCGCAGCTCGTCGCCGCGCGCCATGTCGCCCTCGTTCTTCTGCGACACGATCTCGCACAGTGCGCCCGCCGGGGAGAGCCCGGCGAGCCGAGCGAGGTCCACGGCCGCCTCGGTGTGCCCGGCCCGGCGCAGCACGCCGCCCTCACGGGCCCGCAGCGGCAGCACGTGGCCAGGACGCACCAGGTCGGCGGGGCCCGCGGCCGGGTCGGCCAGCAGCCGGATGGTGTGAGCCCGGTCGGTGGCCGAGATCCCGGTGGTGATCCCCGCCTTCGCGTCCACCGTCACCGTGAACGCGGTGCGGAAGTTGTCGCCGTTGGAGTGGTGCATCGGAGGCAGGTCGAGGCGGTCGCACTCCTGCTCGGTGAGCGCCACGCAGATATAGCCGGAGGTGTAGCGCACCATGAACGACACGAGCTCCGGCGTGGCCATTTCGGCCGCGAAGATCAGGTCGCCCTCGTTCTCGCGGTCCTCGTCGTCGACCACTACCACGGGTTTGCCCGCACGGAGGTCGGCCACTGCCCGCTCGATCGCCTCGAAGCCGCTCAGCGGCGCTCCGGCCGAGTTCGCGGCGCCACCGGCGGTGCCGGGCGTCGCCTCCTCCGCGGATTCCTGTCCGTCCATCGACCCACCGTTCACCGGACCACCGTTTTCTGCCCCGCTCACCGGGCTCTGGCCTCCTCGCCGACGGTCACCGCGCCAGCGGGGCGGTCACCACCGACGTACCCGGCAGCGAGCCGTTCCACATACTTCGCGACGACATCAGCCTCCAGGTTCACGGTATCCCCCACCTCCCGCAAACCGAGTGTGGTGTGTGACAAGGTCGTAGGAATCAGTGCCACCACGAAGCTGTCGGACGTCACGCCTGCCACGGTCAGCGACACGCCGTCCACAGCAATGGAGCCCTTCTCCACCACGTACCGCGCCAGCTCCGGCGGAAGGCTGAACCGCAGCTCGTCGCTGCGCTCGCCGGGGGTACGGGAGAGCAGCGTCGCCACGCCGTCGACGTGGCCCTGCACGATGTGACCGCCGAGCCGACCCGTCACGGGCACGGCGCGCTCCAGGTTCACCTGTGCTCCCGTTGCCACCGCCGAGAGGCTCGAGCGTTTCAGTGTCTCGGGCACGAGCTCCACGGTGAATGTGCCGTCGGTGCTCCCGTCCGGATCCACCACCGTGAGACACACGCCGTTCACGGCGATCGAGTCACCGTGCCGGGCGTCCGAGGTGACGGTCCGGCCGCGAACGGTCAGCACCACCACCTCGGCACTCTCGCGCACACCGACCACCTCGCCGATCTCCTCGACGATCCCGGTGAACATCTGGGAGCTCCCCTTCCGCCGCCGCAGCTGCACTGTGTACAACGCGAGCCGCCGCTGATCCTTACCCGCGCGATCATCCTCGCCGGGGGGCACGCCTGTTCAGGACGTCCACCCTCGGTGCGGCGACGCGCGCACCACCTGCTCCCGCAACGCCTCCACCGCCCGCGCCGGGTCCTCGGCGCCGTACACGGCAGAGCCGGCCACGAAACAATCCACCCCCGCCTCGGCCGCCGCCTCGATCGTCGCCTCGTTGATGCCGCCGTCGATCTCCACCAGCAGGGTGAGGTGGCCGGTGTCCACCATCCGGCGCGCCGCACGCACCTTGTCGAGCACGTCCGGCATGAAGCTCTGCCCGCCGAACCCCGGCTCCACGCTCATCACGAGGAGGGTGTCGTAGTGGCGCAAGGTCTCCACGTACGGCTCCAGCGGCGTGCCCGGCTTGATCGAGAGACCGGCCCGCGCCCCGGCCGCCCTCAGATCCGCGGCGAGGGCCACCGGGTCGTGCGCCGCCTCGACGTGCACAGTCACATTGTGCGCGCCCGCCTCGGCGTAACCCACCGCCCAACGGTCGGGATCCTCGATCATCAGGTGGCAGTCCAGCGGAATGTCCGTGGAGCGGAGCAGCGCTTCCACGACCGGCAGCCCGATTGTGAGATTGGGCACGAAGTGAGCGTCCATCACGTCGACGTGCAGCCAGTCGGCGCCGCGATCGGGCTTGCCGGCCACAGCGGCGGCCTCGTCAGCGAGCCGCGCGAAGTCGGCCGCGAGAATGCTCGGGGCGATGAACGGGTGCACGCGCGGAAGGTTACGCGGCGGGCGGTGGGCGGCCCGGTCGACCGCCTGACCGGCCGGCGGTAGCGCCTCGCAGCTGCTCGGCGGCACGGCTGGCGTTCCAGGTGCCGCTGCCGGAACTGTCGGTGCCACGCGCTTCACTGTCTCCATGCCAGCACCCGTGTCGATCGACGAGCAGCTCGAGGAGCTGCTCGCCGGCGAGCTGCCTGCTGTCGCGGCACTCGTCCACCGGCTCCGCGCCGTGGTTCGCGCCGCCCATCCCGACCTTCGCGAGCGCGTCAATTCCGGATGGCACGGGCTCGCCTTCCACCATCCGCGCGCCGGCTACGTGTGTGCGCTGTTCCCCCGCGACGGTGGGGTCAACGTCGGCTTCGAGCACGGGGGCGACCTGCCGGATCCCCACGGACGTCTACTCGGCGAAGGCCGCCGTACGCGGGATGTACGCGTGGAGGTCGACGCCGGAGCGAGCGAGGAGGACGTGGTGGTCGACTACCTCGACCTGGCGGTCGACTGGGCACTCGACCGGGCTGCCGCCGGCAAGGGCGGCAAAGCCCGCTGAGCCCGGTTCACGCACGCAGCAGCGTGAGGAACATGGCGTCGGTTCCGTGCCGATGCGGCCAGAGCTGCACGCTGGGGCCGTCGCCGAGATCCGGCACGCCGGGCAGGTACTGCCTGGCGTCGAGC
This sequence comes from Pseudonocardia yunnanensis, assembly GCF_039534065.1. NCBI lineage: Bacteria > Bacillati > Actinomycetota > Actinomycetes > Pseudonocardiales > Pseudonocardiaceae > Pseudonocardia > Pseudonocardia yunnanensis. Next base: position 26,668 of record NZ_BAAAUS010000048.1, read on the forward strand.
TGTTCCACCTTCGGATGCTTGCGCAGCACACCGGTCACCACGCCGAGCGTCTCGGCGAGGTGTGGGGAGCACGTCACGTAGGCCACCACTCCGCCGGGCCGCACATGGCGCAACGCCGCCGTCAGCAGCTCGCGCTGAAGCTTCGTCAGCCCGGACACGTCCTCCGGCTGCCGCCGCCAGCGCGCCTCGGGGCGCCGGCGCAGCGCTCCGAGCCCGGTGCACGGCGCATCCACCAGCACGCGGTCGTAGGCGCCATCGGGCAACGGCGCCTCGCGTCCGTCGGCGGTGTGCACGGTGACCGGCAGACCGTCGGTGGCCCGGTGCACCAGGTCGGCCCGGTGGGTGCTCACCTCCACAGCGTCGACGGCAGCGCCTTCGAGGGCGGCGATGCCGCCGAGAAGCGCGGTCTTTCCGCCCGGGCCCGCACACAGGTCCAGCCACTGGCCCGTGCCGTCACCGGTGAGCTCGGCCCGTGTGAGGGCGAGCGCCACCAGCTGGCTTCCCTCGTCCTGCACCAGGGCGAGCCCTTCGCTCACCACGTCGAGCTCGCCGATGTCGCCGGTGCCCGGCTCGAGGTGCACCCCGTACGGGGAGTACGGCGCCACCTCACCGCCCGTCACGAGGGCCAGCTCCTCCGCGGTGATCTCGCCAGGCCGCGCCAACAGGTGCACCGCGGGTCGGGCGTCGTCGGCGGCCAGGGCGGCGTCGAGCTCCTCCGGGGCGCGCAGGGCGTCGGCGAACGCCTGGGCGATCCAACGGGGATGGGCGTGCGCCATCGCCGCGTGGCCCACCGGGTCCTCGTCGGCCGGTGGAGCCAGTCGCTCCACCCAGGCCTGCTCGTCGCGCTCCCCCACCTTGCGCAGGATCGCGTTGACGAAGCCCGCTGCCCGGCTCCCCGCATCGCCGCGCACGAGCTCCACGGTGGTGTCCACAGCCGCATGGGCCGGGATCCGCGTACGCAGGAGCTGGTAGGCCCCGAGCCGGAGGGCGTCGAGCAGCGCGGGCTCCACACGGATCAGCGGCCGGTCCGTGCAGGCCTCGATCACCGTGTCGAGCAACCCGCGGGCCCGCAACGTGCCGTAGCCGAGCTCGGTGGCGAGCGCCGCCTCCCGGTCGCGCAGACGGTGGCGCCGCAGGATCGCCGGGAGTGCCAGGTTGGCGTAGGCATTGCGCACGCGCACCGCGGTGAGCAGTTCGAGCGCCGCCTGGCGCGACGGATCCGGTTCCGGTGGACGCGGCGGTCCCGTGCGCCCCCGTGGTGGTCCGGCCTGACGATGGGTGCCGCCGGGCTCGGGTCCGGGCCGCCTGCGGGGCCGCCGTCCGGGGGCGCTCACGCTGCCCACCCGCGCGAAGCCCTGGCAGCGGCGTTGGCCGGTAGGTCGGGGGGCCGACGAGGAAGGGTCATGTCAGCAGCTCCCCAGGCTCGATGCGTGCCCCGCGTGCCCAGTCGGGGGCCGGCATCGCGCGCTTGCCGACCGGGAGCACCTCACCCAGCTGCAGGGGCGCCGTGGCCGTGCCGACCAGGACCCGGCGTTTCTCCACGTGCAGCTCCCCCGGTTTGAGCACGGGTGGCTCGGCGTCCGTCACGGGTGCCGCCGGCCCGAGCCCGAGCCGGTCACCACGAAACGTGCTCCACGCACCGGGCTCCGGTGTGACCGACCTGATCAGGCGGTCGACCGCCAGCGGCGGCAGTGCCCACTCGACGCGGGCGTCCGCGGTGGTCACCTTCGGTGCGTGCGAGACCCCGTCGGAGGGCTGGGGCTGCGGGCGCAGGGTGCCGGCGGCGATGCCGTCCATGGTGGCGAGCAGCAGCGCCGCCCCGGAGGTGGCCAACCTATCCAGCAGGTCACCCGAGGTGTCGGTCGGGCGCACGGTCTCGGTGACCACGCCGAACGTCGGCCCCGTGTCGAGGCCCTCCTCGAGCAGGAACGTGGTGGCGCCGGTGACCTCGTCGCCGTGGCGCACCGCGGCCTGCACCGGTGCGGCACCGCGCCAGGCCGGGAGGAGCGAGAAGTGGAGGTTGACCCAGCCGCGGCGCGGGATGTCCAGCGCGGCACGAGGCACGAGCGCGCCGTAGGCGACCACCGGGCAGCAGTCCGGCGCGAGCTCGCCGAGATGGGCGAGAAAATCCGGATCCGACGGGCGGCGGGGGGTGAGCACGGGGATGCCGGCCTCGTCGGCGAGGGCTCCCACCGGCGACCGCACGAGCTTGCGGCCCCGGCCTGCGGGAGCATCGGGACGGGTGACCACCGCGGCCACCTCGTGCCGCGGCGACTCGAGCAGCGCCCGTAGGGACGGCACCGCGGGCTCCGGGGTGCCGGCGAACACGAGCTTCACGGGAACTACCTGGCCTTGCCGAAGAGGGGATGCGGGCTGACCTCGACGCGCGGCGCGGGGGCACCGAACCACTCGGCGGCCCGGATCTCGGCCATGGCCTGCTTGCGGGTCTCCGCGTCGAGCCGGTCGACGAACAGCACGCCGTCGAGATGATCGGTCTCGTGCTGGATGCAGCGGGCGAGCCGCTCGCTCCCCTCGACCGTGACCGGCTCACCGTGCTCGTTCCAGCCGTGGGCCACCACGTGCAGGTGCCGGCGGCAGTCCCACCGCAGCCCGGGGATCGACAGGCACCCTTCCGGCCCCATCTGCTCCTCGTCACCCACGACATCGAAGGTCGGGTTGATCAGGTGCCCCGCGAAGTCGTCGCAGTCGTAGGTGAACACCCGGAGGCCGACGCCCAGCTGCGGCGCGGCGAGGCCCGCGCCACCCTCGTCGTGCATCGTGTCGGTGAGGTCGGCGACCAGTTTGCGCAGCTCGGCGTCGAAGGTGGTGACCTCGACGGCCGGGGTGCGCAACACGGGATCGCCGAAGAGCCTGATCGGCTGGACGGACACAGATCTCCTTGCGACGAACGACAGGCAAACGAACGGCGGGCAAACAAGACAGCGGGCAAACGAACGGAGCGGGTAGGCGCAGCCCTCAATTCTGCCACGCCGGAGTCGGGGTCCGGACCGGACCGACCCGCCGCCGGCGGTCAGCCGATCTCCACGGGATCGAGGCGCACCCGCACCGGATCGGGCACCTTGCGGGCGGTGCGCGCCGCCTGCGCGGCGTGGAGGGCCGCGGCCATGGCCCGACCCTCGGCACGCGGCACCCGCAGCAGCGCACGCTCGCGGATCTCGGGCGGCTCGTCGCCGGGGCCGCCCGCGCCCGGCCCGACCGGGTCGAGCTCGACCGGCCCGAGCACCTCGACCGCCTTCGGCAGCTCCGCCAGAACCTCCGCGACGGCCGCCGCTGTGCCCTCCACGGCCGCCATCCGCATCGCCGGCGGAAACCCGACCTCGGCGCGCGACGCGTACTCGGCCGCCGCGTGGCCCGCGGGGTCCCAGCGCACCAGGGCCTGCACCACCGGGATCGCGGCATCGGCCATGACGACCACCCGACCGCCACGGGTGTGCGGGACGACGAGCGCCGCAGCGGCCATCCAGCGCCGGAGCGTCTCCTCGGCCACACGGAGGTCGGGCCGCGACAGCAGCGCCCACCCGTCGAGCAGCAGCGCAGCGCCGTAGCCGCCTGGGGCGCGCGGCTCGGCACCGGGGGTGGCGACCACGAGCTCCGGCCGGGCGGCCACCTCCGTGTGCACCGGTGCACCCCCGCCGGACAGGCGAACGGTGATGCCGGGGAACGCCCGCCCGAGCTCCTCGGCCGTGCGTCCGGACCCGACGACCCCGGCCCGCAGCCGCCGTGACCCGCAGGCCGGGCAGCGGAACGCGCTGTCGGCCCGGCCGCACCAGCGGCAATGCGGAAGCCCGGCGGACGCGGCGTCTGAGGGCCCGGCGCGTCCCGCACCGGTGGGGCGCGCGTCAGCTCCGGCCGTGGCACGTCCGGCCTGGTGGACGAGGCCGAGTGGGCCCGCGCAATGCCGGCAGCGGGCGGTCTCCCGGCAGGCACCGCAGGCAAGCCAGGGCAGGTACCCCGCCCGCGGTACCTGCACGAGCACCGGCAGCCCGGAACCGAGCGCCGAGCGGGCCGCCTCGAATGCGATGTGGGGCAGCCGGGCGGCACGCGAGTCGGGGTCGCGGGCGAACTGGCCTGCGGTCTCCTCGAGCGCGGTGATCCGGGGCATGGCGGCGCGGACGGTGGCGCGATCGGCGACGACCTCGCGGGCCCACCCGGACTCGACGAGCAGGTGGGCCTCCGCGGTGCGGGCGAAGCCGCCCACCAGCAGCGCCGCCCCCGCGCTGTGGGCCCGCAGCACGAGCACGTCGCGGACATGCGGGTAGGGAGCCCGGGGTTCGGCGTGCAGATCGTCGCCGTCGTCCCAGACGGCGAGCAGGCCGAGCCTCTCCACCGGGGCGAACGCCGCCGACCGCGTGCCCACCACGACCCGGATCTGCCCGCGGCGCACCGCGAGCCACCGGCGATACCGCTCCGCCGGACCCAGCTCGGCAGTGAGCGCGACCACCTCACCGGCACCCAGCCGAGCGGCGCAGGCGTCGTGGAGCGCCGCGACGTCGCGCAGGTCGGGTACGACGAGCACAGCTCCGCGCCCCGCGGCGACCGTGGCCGCGGCGGCCTCGGCGAGCCGCTCGGGCCAGCACTCTCCCGGCAGTGCCTGCCAGACAGCGTGGGCGGCCCGGCCACCGGCGAGCGCGTCGAGCAGGGCAGGCCCGCGCTGGTATCGGCGCCACGCGTCGGATACGACGCCGGGCCGCTGCGTAGAGCCCCCGGGAGGCTCCTCTGGCCCACCACCTGCCTCGTCCGCGGACTCCGCCGGCTCGCCATCGAGCTGGTCGACACGCGCTCCACCGGCCGGAACCACGGACCCGGTTCCAGGCCGCTGCACGTGCTCCGGGACAGGAAGATCGGCGGGATCCCCAGGCTGCCCCGCGGGCCCGTCACCGGAGTCGGCCCCGGGACCACCCCCGGCGTGGTCGGGCTCGCCGCCCGGCCGATGCGCGGTTGCGCCGGCGGAGTGCGCGGGCCGCCCCGTGGGTGCGCCAGCGGGGACGAGCTCGGGAACAGCACTGACCGCTACGGAATCGCCCCCGGACCGCCGGGCAGGCTCCACGACAGCCGGGACGGCGGAATCCGCCGGTTGTTGCTCGTCGCCCGGCTCGGTGGCACGCGAGGCGGGCTCCTTGGGCGCCTCATTCTCCACCCGGGCGTGGCGGGGCGGCACGGCGAGGCGCAGCACGTCGGCGAACACGCCCGCGTACCGGTCGGCGACCGTGCGGCAGAGCGCGGCCACCTCCGGGCTGAGCACGGGCTCGGGTGAGACCACCTTCTCCACCCAGGCGAGCTTGCCGGTGTGGGCGGACTCGGCCACCCGCTCCAGCAGGAAGCCGTCGACCAGACGCCCGGCGAAGCGCACCCGCAGCCGCACCCCCGGCACAGCGACCGAGTCGAGATGCTCGGGTACGCAATAGTCGAACGGGCGGTCCAGGTGGGCGAGCGCGACGTCGACCGCGACGCGCGCCACCGGCAGTCGGGCGGCCGGGCGCCACTCACCGCGGTTGCGGGCGGGTCGGGCCACGGAACCTCCTCGCTGCCGGCCGCCCGGTCTACCAGACGACATCGGGCCGGCCCGCGACAGACCGTTGCCGGCACCGACAACCTGCTCGGAACCGCCAACCAGTGCTCCGTGCCCGGTTGTGAGTGCACCAGGCGGCACGCCGCCAGGAAGCCGGGCAGGCGCCTCCTCCCCCGTGGCCGCCTCCGAGACGACGGCGAGCCCAGCCGGGTGGAGACCGGCGAGCCGACGGGGGCGCTGTGTCATGTTCATGCCGCCATCGTGACGACGGCATCCGACAGTCCCGGTGGACAGGCGGCCCGGTCGGACCGTCCGTCCACAGGACCGGCGGCGAACGAAATGAGCGGCTGCAGGCTCGCGTCAGGCGCCGGCCGCGGCCTTCAGCGCGTCGGCACGCGCGATGCTCTCCCACGGCAGGTCCACGTCGGTGCGGCCGAAGTGGCCGTACGCCGCCGTCTGCGCGTAGATCGGGCGCAGCAGGTCGAGGTCGCGGATGATCGCGGCCGGGCGCAGGTCGAACACCTCGGTGATCGCCGACTGGATCTTCTGCGGGTCGACGTGCTCGGTGCCGAAGGTCTCGACGAAGAGGCCGACGGGGGCCGCCTTGCCGATGGCGTAGGCCACCTGGACCTCGATGCGCTCGGCCAGGCCCGCGGCCACCGCGTTCTTGGCGACCCAGCGCATTGCGTACGCGGCGGACCGGTCGACCTTCGACGGGTCCTTGCCGGAGAACGCGCCGCCGCCGTGGCGGGCGAACCCGCCGTAGGTGTCGACGATGATCTTGCGGCCGGTCAGGCCCGCGTCACCCATCGGGCCGCCGACGACGAACCGGCCGGTCGGGTTGACCAGCAGCCGCAGGTCCCCGACGTCGAGCCCGAGCTCCCGGATCTCGGGGTCCACGACGTACTCGCGGATGTCGGGGGCGAGCATGCCGTCCAGGTCGATGTCGGCGGCGTGCTGGCTCGAGACCACGACCGTGTCGAGCCGGACGGCCTTGTCGCCGTCGTACTCGATGGTGACCTGGGTCTTGCCGTCGGGCCGCAGGTACGGAAGCACGCCGGACTTGCGGACGTCGGTGAGCCGGCGGGCCAGCCGGTGGGCGAGCGCGATCGGGAGCGGCAGCAGCTCGGGGGTGTCGGTGTTGGCGTAGCCGAACATGAGGCCCTGGTCGCCCGCACCCTGGCGGGCGATCTCGTCCTCGCTCGACTCGACGCGGCTCTCGTAGGCGGTGTCGACGCCCTGGGCGATGTCGGCCGACTGCGCGCCGATCGCCACGTTCACCCCGCAGGACGCTCCGTCGAAGCCCTTCGCCGACGAGTCGTAGCCGATCTCGAGGACCTTCTCCCGCACCAGCGTGGGGATGTCGGCGTAGGCGCTGGTCGTGACCTCTCCGGCGACGTGCACCTGGCCCGTGGTGACGAGCGTCTCCACGGCCACACGGCTGCGGGGGTCCTGAGCGAGGAGCGCGTCGAGCACCGTGTCACTGATGGCGTCGCACATCTTGTCCGGGTGACCCTCGGTCACCGACTCGCTGGTGAACAACCGCCGGCCTGCGTTCGCCACGCCGTACTCCGTCCGTTATCGCTCGATCGCCACTTCCGCGACCGCTGCTCAGGTGATCTCCGACCGTCGAGCCTAGTCGACCGATGCGCGCGACCTGCGAGGTGTGGCCCTCGACTCGCCCTCTGACACAGGGTGATCGCATCGCCGACATTTCGGCGCGATCACTCTTTCCGGTGAATTGGATCCCCCGACCGGATCGATTCCGCGACTCCTCGTTGGGAGCGGTGGACGACCGCCGCAGCGCATGCCCACCTCGGGGAGGAACGCGATGATGAAGGCACCCACCACATTCGAGTACCGACCGGGGCGCCGGACGGCTGCGGTCGGCGCCGTGGTGGCGATAGGGGTCGCCGGCCTCATGGGACTGGTCGCCGGAACGGCCACAGCGGCCCCGCCCGGCAGGTGCGTCGAGAACCTCAATGTGCGCGCCGAGCCGGACGCCGCGGCGCCGGTCGTCGCGGTGTGCCGGGCTCGCTCGGAGACGCGACTCGGCCCGACGCGCGGTGGGTACGTCGAGCTGACGGACCTGGGTGGATGGGCCGCACTGCAGTACGTCTCCACAGCCGAGACCACCGTGGCCGATCCCGTGCCGAACACCCCGGACCAGAACGTGGCTGTCACGCCGAACCCCAGGCAACAGACCGCGGTGCGCGGCTGACGCCTGCCCGGCCCCGGGTCAGAGGCGGGCCGCCACTGCGTCCCAGAGGTGGGAGGCCAGAAGCGCCTTGGAGCCCGCCCCCAGCTCGGTCTCGCTGCCGTCGGCGCCCAGCAGCCACCCGGAGTTCTCGGCCACCTCGAAGGCCTTGCCGTCGCCCACCGCGTTGACGACGAGCAGGTCACAACCCTTGCGGGCGAGCTTGACCCGGCCGTGGTGCAAGGCGTCCCCGGTGGCGTCACCGGTCTCGGCGGCGAAGCCCACCACGATCTGGCCGGGCTCGCGCGCCCCCACGAGCTCGATGAGGATGTCGGGATTGAGGGTGAGAGCGAGGGGCGGTGGCTCGTTCCCGTCCTTCTTGATCTTGTGCCCGGCAAGGGCGCTGGGCCGGAAGTCGGCCACCGCAGCGTTCATCACCACGGCATCGGCGCCCTTGGCCGCCGCGCGCATGGCGTCGCGAAGCTCCAGCGCAGAGCCGGCGCGGACGACGTCGACACCGGCGGGATCGCCGAGATCGGCGGTGTGTGCCGCCACGAGCGTGACGGCCGCTCCGCGCTGCGCCGCCACCCGGGCGATCGCGTAGCCCTGCCGGCCCGAGGACCGGTTGCCGAGGAAGCGCACAGGGTCGAGCGCCTCGCGGGTGCCCCCTGCGGACACGACGACACGACGGCCGACCAGATCGCGGGGCAACGCGTCGCCACGTTCGAGGAGCAGGCGGGCGAACTCGGCGATCTCGACGGGATCGGGCAGCCGCCCCGCGCCGGAGTCCTTCCCGGTGAGGCGGCCCGACGCGGGCTCCAGAACGACGACGCCGCGGGAGCGCAGCACCTCGACGTTGGCACGCGTGGCCGGGTGCTCCCACATCTCGGTGTGCATGGCCGGGGCGAACAACACCGGGCACCGAGCGGTGAGCAGCGACGCCGTGAGCAGGTCGTCAGCGCGACCTGCGGCGGCACGGGCCATGAGATCGGCCGTGGCCGGGGCCACTACCACGAGGTCGGCCTCCTGGCCGAGCTTCACGTGCGGCACCGATGGCACGTCGGTGAACACGCCCGTGTGCACCGGCTGCCCCGAGAGCGCCTCGAACGTGGCGGCGCCGACGAACTCCAGGGCCGAGGCCGTGGGAAGCACACGCACCGAATGGCCGGTCTCGGTGAGCCGGCGCAGCAGTTCGGCGCTCTTGTAGGCCGCGATACCGCCGGCCACCCCGAGCAGCACCCGGGGTGGAGTCAGGGAGTTCATGTCCGACCTCGCGACAGGAGATCGAGGGTTACTGCTCGCCCTCGGTGTGCTCGAGCAGCCCGGCCTGGATCTCGCGCATGGCGATCGAGAGCGGCTTCTCGCGCGGGCCCGGCTCCACGAGCGGGCCGACGTACTCGAGCAGGCCCTCGCCGAGCTGCGAGTAGTAGTCGTTGATCTGGCGGGCGCGCTTGGCTGCGTAGATCACCAGCGCGTACTTCGAGCTGACCTGCCCGAGCAGGTCGTCGATGGGCGGGTTGGTGATGCCCTCGGGGGTGGCACCGGCTACGGGGGCGGTCAGCGGCATGCTCACGAAGAAGACTCCTGGGTGTGGTCGGGCGTCGGGACCGGGTCACGGACGGGTCGAGCGAGCGACGGATCGACGTGAGACGGGCCGACCAACAATTCTACCAACTGCGCCGCCACGTCCTTCAACTCGTCGTTGACCACGACCACGTCGAACTCGCGGCGGGCGGCCATCTCCTCGCGCGCTGTTTCGAGCCTACGCTCGAACTGCGGCTGCGACTCGGTGCCACGCCCGCGCAGGCGCCGGGCCAATTCCTCGAACGAGGGCGGCTCCAGGAAGACTGTGATGGCTTCCGGAAGGGCGGCCTTGATGGCCCGTGCGCCTTGCAGGTCGACCTCGACGAGCACCGGGCGTCCGGCGGCGAGCGCCTCCTCGACGGGCTCGCGAGGGGTGCCGGAGCGTTGTAGGCCGCCGTGGATCTCGGCCCATTCGAGCAGCTCTCCGCGCTCGATCAGATCATCGAAGCCCGACGGCCCGACGAAGCGGTAGTGCACGCCGTCGATCTCACCGGCGCGTGGGTCTCTGGTGGTGGCGGAAACACTGAAGTACAGCGTGGGTAGCTGCGCGCGCAGCCTCGTGACCACGCTGCTCTTGCCGACGCCGGAGGGACCGGCCAGAACTACCAGCCGGCCCCTCCGCCCGTGCGGGCCCGTGCGGCTACTGATCCTGAGCTCGCAAGCTCGCTCAGGACTCGAAGTCGGCCAGCAGCGCCTTGCGCTGCCGGTCGCCGAGGCCCCGCAGACGACGCGACGGCGCAATCTCGAGCCGCTCCATGATCTGAGCGGCACGGACCTTGCCGACGCCTGGCATGGCCTCGAGCAACGCCGAGACCTTCATCTTGCCCAGCACCTCATCAGTGTCGGACTGCTTGAGAACCTCCCCAAGGGTGGTTCCCCCGCGCTTGAGCCGGTCCTTCAGCTCGGCCCGGGCCCGGCGCGCCGCAGCCGCCTTCTCCAAGGCTGCTGCGCGCTGTTCCTCGGTCAGCTGGGGAAGGGCCACGGTCTCCTCCGTCTTTCCTCGTGCGGCCTGGAATCAGGGCGCATCCTCACCACCGTCGCGGGCGTGCCGCGGCTATCACCGAACGTACTCACGCCTACCACGGAAGGGGAAACGGGGGGTGCCACCTGGAGGTTCTTTCGGCTGACACACATCTCACCGATACCACGTGAAAGGGTGGGAACGGGTATACGACCCGCCCGTTCACCGCACGGTGGATACCGTCCCCCTGACGGGTGTTCAAATGTCGCAGATGCTGTCAGAAGCAACTAACGCCCTTGGCTTGTGAAGTGATCTCCATGGGCCACGTCCGTTTTGTCCGGAACCGACTTGGTCACGTCAGATCGTCGCGCAACCGCTCAGCCGCCGCGCGTACATCGAGAGGGTCCGGCCCGGCCGACAACACCGATCGGGCCGCCGCGGGCAGCACGATCCCGCTCACGGCGGCGAATCGGGCCCTGATGTCCGATGGACCGGCCCCCTGCGCGCCGAGCCCGGGTGCGAGCACCGCGCCGTTCAGCTGCGACAGGTCGAGGCCGTGGTCGTTCGTTGCCCCGATCACCACTCCGACGTCGCCGAGCGGCGCGACCTCGGCATTGCGGGCGGCTGCGGCGTCCACCACGGCCTGGGCGACGCTGCGACCCGCCCGCTCCGCGAGCTGCACCTCCGCGCCCTCCGGGTTGGACGTCCTGGCCAGCACGAACGCGCCCCGCCCGGCGTCGGTAGCGGCATCGAGCGCCGGGGCGAGCGAGCCGAAACCGAGGTAGGGAGAGAGCGTGATGGCGTCGGCGGCCAGCGGCGCACCGATGGCCAGGTAAGCGTCCGCGTACCCGTCCATCGTCGAGCCGATGTCCCCGCGCTTGGCGTCGAGCAGCGTCAGAGTCGGACTCTCCGCGAGCGCCATCAGCACGCGTTCCAGGACCACGATCCCGGCCGAGCCGTGCCGCTCGAAGAACGCCGACTGGGGCTTGACCACGGCAACGTGCCCGGCGAGCGCCTCCACGCACGACATCGCGAACCGGTCCAGCCCGTCCGGATCGTCGGTGAGGCCCCACTCGGCCAAGAGCCCCGGGTGCGGGTCGATCCCGACGCACAACGTGCCGTACCGGGAGACCGCCTTGGCAAGCCGTTCGCCGAACCTGGCGCCGTCCTGGACGGTCATGACTCCGCCTCCGCGGGAACGAGCACGTCGGCGGTCATGATTCCGCCTCCGCGGGAACGAGCACGTCGACGGTCACGAGCGCGCCTTTCGCAGGGCCGCGTGTGCGTCCTGCAGCGACCGCACCCCGATCGTGCCGCCGATCATCGCCTCGATCCCCTGCACCGCCGCCGCCGCGCCCTGCACGGTGGTGACGCACGGGACGCCGCGCGACACGGCGGCCGCCCGGATCTCGTAGCCGTCCACCCGCGGCCCGGAGTTCCCGTACGGGGTGTTGATGATCATGTCGACCTCGCCTGCGAGGATCATGTCGATGATCGTCTCGCCACCCTCGAAGTGCTTGCGCACCACGGTGGTGGCCACCCCGTGCCGGCGCAGCACGTCGGCCGTGCCCTCCGTGGCCAGCATTTCGAAGCCGAGCGCCGCGAGCCGCAGGGCCGGGAACACCATTGCCCGCTTGTCCCGGTCGGCGATCGAGACGAACACGCGGCCCGACGTGGGCAACGAGCCATAGGCCGCGGCCTGCGACTTGGCGAACGCCGCGCCGAAGGCGGCGTCGAAGCCCATCACCTCGCCGGTCGACTTCATCTCCGGGCCGAGCAGCGAGTCGACACCCTCACCGTCGCGGGTGCGGAAGCGGTGGAACGGGAGCACCGCCTCCTTGACGGCGATCGGGGCGTCGGGCGGCAGCTCGCCGCCGTCGCCCTCGGCGGGGAGCAGCCCCTCCTCGCGGAGCTGGGCGATCGACGCGCCGAGCATGATCCGCGCCGCGGCCTTGGCGAGCGGCACGGCCGTCGCCTTGGACACGAACGGCACGGTGCGCGACGCACGCGGGTTGGCCTCCAGCACGTACAAGGTCTCGCCGTGCAGCGCGTACTGGACGTTGAGCAGCCCGCGTACTCCCACACCGTGCGCGATCGCCTCGGTGGAGCGGCGCACCTGCTCCAGCACCGAGCGGCCCAAGGTGATGGGCGGCAGGGCGCAGGAGGAGTCGCCGGAGTGGATGCCCGCCTCCTCGATGTGCTCCATCACGCCGCCGAGGAAGACCTCGGTGCCGTCGCACAGCGCGTCGACGTCGATCTCGACCGCGTCGTCGAGGAAACGGTCGACGAGAACCGGACGTTCGGGGCTGATCTCGGTGGCCCGGGAGATGTACGCGGCGAGCGTCTCGTCGTCGTAGACGATCTCCATCCCGCGCCCGCCCAGCACGTACGAGGGCCGGACGAGCACCGGGTAGCCGATCCGCTCGGCGATCTCGCGTGCCTCGTCGAAGGAGGTGGCCATGCCGAAGGCAGGCGCCGGGAGGCCCGCGTTGCGCAGGACCTCGCCGAACGCGCCGCGGTCCTCCGCGAGGTCGATGGCCGCGGCCGACGTGCCGACGACGGGCACGCCCGCCGCCGTCAGCCGCTGCGCGAGCCCGAGCGGCGTCTGGCCACCCAGCTGCACCAGGACGCCCGCCACGGTGCCGCTGCTCTGCTCGGCGTGGACGACCTCGATCACGTCCTCGAAGGTGAGCGGCTCGAAGTAGAGCCGGTCGGCCGTGTCGTAGTCGGTGGAGACGGTCTCCGGGTTGCAGTTGACCATCACGGTCTCGAACCCGGCCTCCCGCAGCGCCATCACCGCGTGCACGCACGAGTAGTCGAACTCGATGCCCTGGCCGATCCGGTTCGGTCCGGAGCCGAGGATCAGCACCTTCGGCTTCTCGGTCTGAGGCGCGATCTCCGACTCCGCAGCGGGGTCGGTCTCGTAGGCGCTGTAGTGGTACGGGGTGCGCGCGGCGAACTCGGCCGCGCAGGTGTCCACCGTCTTGTAGACCGGACGGATTCCGAGGCTGTGGCGCAACGTGCGCACCCCGTCCTCCCCCGCGAACTCCGGGCGCAACGCGGCGAGCTGGCGATCCGAGATCCCTGCGCGCTTCGCCCGGCGCAGCAGCGGCTCGTCGAGCACCGGAGCGCCGATGATGTCCCCGCGCAGCTCGGTGAGCGCGGCGATCTGGTCGACGAACCAGGGATCGATGGTGGAGCGCTCCGCCACCTCGGCCACGCTCGCCCCGGCGCGCAGGGCCCGCTCGACGGCGTAGATGCGCCCGTCGAGAGCGGTGTGGACGTCAGGCTCGGTGTCCGGGTCGGGCGTGGTCCAGAATCCGGCGGCAGACGTCTCCATCGAGCGCAGCGCCTTGCCCAGCGCCTCGGGGAACGAGCGACCGAGTGCCATCGCCTCGCCGACGCTCTTCATCGTGGTGGTGAGCTCGGGGTCGGCACCGGGGAACTTCTCGAATGCGAACCGCGGGATCTTCACCACCACGTAGTCGAGGGTCGGCTCGAACGCGGCGGGGGTTTCGCCGGTGATGTCGTTGCGGATCTCGTCGAGGGTGTAGCCGATCGCGAGCTTCGCCGCGATCTTCGCGATCGGGAAACCGGTGGCCTTGGACGCCAGCGCCGACGACCGCGAGACACGCGGGTTCATCTCGATCACGACCAGGCGTCCGGTTGCGGGGTTGACCGCGAACTGGATGTTGCACCCACCCGTGTCGACGCCGACCGCCCGCAGCACGGCGATGCCCACGTCCCGCATGTGCTGGTACTCACGGTCGGTGAGGGTCATGGCGGGCGCGACGGTGATCGAGTCGCCGGTGTGCACGCCCATCGGGTCGATGTTCTCGATCGAGCAGACGACGACAACGTTGTCGTGGTGGTCGCGCATCAGCTCGAGCTCGTACTCCTTCCACCCGAGCACCGACTCCTCGATCAGCACCTCCGTCACCGGAGACGCCGCGAGCCCCGCGCCGGCGAGCCGCTCCAGGTCCTCGGCGGAGTGCGCCATTCCGGAGCCGAGCCCGCCCATCGTGAACGACGGCCTGATGACGACCGGGAGGCCGAGCTCCGCGGCCGCGGTCCGCACCTCGTCCATCGAGTGGCAGACGGACGAGCGGGGGACGTCTCCCCCGACCGACTGCACGATCTCCTTGAACTTCAGCCGGTCCTCGCCGCGCTGGATGGCGTCGATGTCGGCGCCGATCAGCTCGACGTCGTAGCGCTCCAGCACGCCGCGCTCGTGGAGTGCGACCGCCGTGTTCAGCGCGGTCTGGCCGCCCAGCGTGGCCAGGATCGCGTCCGGGCGCTCGGCGGCGATGACCTGCTCCACGAACTCCGGCGTGATCGGCTCGATGTAGGTGGCGTCGGCGAACTCGGGGTCGGTCATGATCGTGGCCGGGTTGGAGTTGACGAGCGAGACGCGGATGCCCTCGGCCTGCAGCACGCGGCAGGCCTGCGTGCCGGAGTAGTCGAACTCGCACGCCTGGCCAATGACGATCGGCCCGGAGCCGATCACCATCACGTGCCGGATGTCGTCGCGCTTGGGCATCAGGCGTCTTCCCCTTGTGGAACGTCGGCATGGCTCGTCTCGGTGCGCAGACTGTGGCGGCCGGAGGCCGCGCCTGCGTCCATCAGCTCCACGAACCGGTCGAACAGGTCGGCGGCGTCGTGCGGGCCGGCTGCGGCCTCCGGGTGGTACTGCACGCTGAACGCGGGCACCTCGAGCGCCCGCAGGCCCTCGACGCAGCCGTCGTTCGGGCAGGTGTGGGTGATCTCGGCAGGCCCGAACGGGGTGTCGAACCGCTCCCCCGCCTCGCCCTCCACGGCGAACCCGTGGTTCTGAGAGGTGATCGCCACGCGGCCGGTGGCGTGCTCGACGACCGGGATGTTGATGCCGCGGTGGCCGTAGCGCAGCTTGTAGGTGCCGCGGCCGAGCGCGCGCGCGAGGATCTGGTTGCCGAAGCAGATCCCGAAAAGCGGGATCCGGCGCTCCAGCACCTGCTGGGTGAGCGCCACCGGCGCGTCCGCCGTGGCAGGGTCGCCCGGCCCGTTGGACAGGAAGAACCCGTCGGGGTTCAGCGCCTCGATCGCTTCGATCGAGGTGTTCGCCGGAAGTACGTGCACCTCGATGCCGCGCTCGGCGAGCATCCGCGGCGTGTTCGACTTGATCCCGACGTCGAGCGCGGCCACCCGCAGGCGGGGCGGGCCGGTCGGAGCCACCACGTAGGGCTCCGGTGTCGTGACGGCGCCGTAGAGGTCGGCGCCCACCATCGGCGGGCTCGCGAGCACGCGGCCGACCAGTTCGTCGGAGGAGGCCAGCGCATCGCCGGAGAACACCCCGGCCCGCATGGCCCCGCGCTCACGCAGATGCCTGACCAGCGCGCGCGTGTCGATGCCCGCCACGCCGACGACCCCCTGCTCCGCGAGCGCGTCGCCGAGGGACCGGCGCGAGCGCCAGTTCGACGGCGTGCGGCTCGGGTCGCGCACGACGTAGCCCGCCACCTGGATCTGCGCCGACTCGTCGTCCTCGTCGTTCCAGCCGGTGTTGCCGATCTGTGGGGCCGTCTGCACCACGATCTGCCGGTGGTAGGAGGGGTCGGTCAGCGTCTCCTGGTATCCGGTCATCCCGGTGGTGAACACGGCCTCGCCGAGCCCTTGCCCGGTGGCCCCGTAGGCCTCACCGCGGAAGATCCGGCCGTCCTCCAGCACGAGCATCGCCGTCATGCCTGCACCTCCCCCTGCCTCGTGGTGATCCGGCCGCGCAGCACAGTGGCCGCCACGGTGGCCGGTAACCGCATGCCCTCGTACGGCGTGTTGGACGCTCGGCTCGCGAGCTTCGCGCCCCGCACCGTCCAGACTCCGTCGGGGTCGACGAGCGCGAAGTTCGCGGGCTCGCCAACGGCGATCGGACGGCCCTGGTCGGGCAGCCCGGCGATCTCGGCGGGCCGCTCCGACAGGACCCGGGCGACACCGCGCCAGTCCAGCAACCCCGGCTCCAGCATCGTGTGCACCACCACCGACAGCGCGGTCTGCAGCCCGAGCATGCCTGGCCGGGCTGCTTCCCACTCCGTGTCCTTGTACTGGGCCGCGTGCGGGGCGTGGTCGGTGGCGACGACGTCGATGACGCCCTCGGCCAGCGCCTCGCGCATCGCCTTGGTGTCGGCCCCGGTGCGCAGCGGCGGGTTGACCTTGTTCACGGGGTCGTAGCTGCCGAGCGTGGCATCGGTGAGCAGCAGATGGTGCGGGGTGACCTCGGCGCTCACCCGCACCCCGGCCGCCTTCGCGGCCCGCAGCACGCCGATCGTGTGCGCCGAGGACACGTGACACACGTGCAGCGCGGCCCCCGCCTCGCGGGCCAGCGCACAGTCGCGCGCGACGATCGTCTCCTCGGCGGTGGCGGGCCAGCCGGCCAGCCCGAGCCGGGACGCGACAACGCCCTCGTGCGCCTGCGCGCCCCCCGTGAGCCGGTGGTCCTCGGCATGCTGGGCGATGACGACGTCGAGCGCGGAGGCGTACTCGAGCGCGCGACGCATGATCAGCGGGTCGTGCACGCAGCGGCCGTCGTCGCTGAACATCTTCACCCGGGCCCGCGAGCGCGCCATCGTGCCGAGCTCGGCCATCTTGACGCCCTCGCTGCCCACCGTGACCGCGCCGACCGGGTGCACGTCGACCAGCCCGACCTCCTCGCCGCGACGGCGCACGTGCTCGACCACCACGGCCGTGTCGGCCACCGGGTCGGTGTTGGGCATCGCGAAGACCGCGGTGTAGCCGCCGAGAGCGGCGGCGGCGGACCCGGTGGCGACGTCCTCCGACTCCTCACCGCCGGGCTCCCGCAGGTGGGTGTGCAGGTCGACGAACCCGGGGAGAAGGACGTTCCCGCCCGCGTCGAGGACCTCGACGCCGTCCGGTGCGTCGAGGTCGCGGCCCATCTCCGTGACCACACCGTCGCGCACGAGCAGGTCGACGGCGTCCCCGCCGTAGGGCCGGGCTCCGGTGATCAGCAGGTCGCTCACGTGTTCCTTCCGTCCGCGGGCCGTCATTCCGGGGCTCCGGCCAAGAGGTGGTACAGCACGGCCATCCGGACGTGCACGCCGTTGGCGACCTGCGCGAGGATCGCCGCGCTCGGGCTGTCGGCCACGCTCGGCGCGATCTCCATCCCCCGCACCATCGGGCCGGGGTGCAGCACCACCGCGTGCTCGGGCAGCAGCGCGGCGCGCTCGGCCGAGAGGCCGTAGGTGATCGCGTACTCGCGGGCGGACGGGAAGAACGCGCCGTGCATCCGCTCGGCCTGCACCCGCAGCATCATCACCGCGTCCAGCGCGGGGAGCTCCGCGTCCAGCTCCGTGCCGACGCGGCACGGCCATTCGCCGACGCCGGTGGGAAGCAGCGTGGGCGGCGCCACGAGCACCACCTCAGCGCCCAGCGTGGCCAGCAGTTGGACGTTCGACCGCGCGACACGGCTGTGGAGCACGTCCCCGACGATGCCGATCCGGCGCCCGGCGATCCCGCCGAGCCGGTCCCGCAGCGTGGCTGCGTCCAGCAGTGCCTGCGTGGGGTGCTCGTGCGTGCCGTCACCGGCGTTGACCACCGAGGTGTGTGTGCCCGTGGTCTCCCGGTCGCGGTCGATCCAGCTCGCGAGGCGGTGGGCCGCACCGGACGCGGGATGACGGACGATCACGCAGTCGGCGCCCATCGCCGAGAGGGTGAGCGAGGTGTCGCGCAGCGACTCCCCCTTCGACACCGACGAGCCACGGGCACTCACGTTGACGGTGTCGGCGCTCATCCACTTCCCGGCGATCTCGAACGAGACGCGGGTGCGCGTGGAGTCCTCGTAGAACATCGTGATCACCGTGCGCCCGCGCAGCGTCGGCAGCTTGCGCACCTCGCGGCCCAGCAACGCCTGCCGGAGCCGGTCGGCGGTGTCGAGCAGGCCGGTGGCCGCGGCGGCGTCCAGATCGGTGACGGACAGCAGGTGCTTCATACGTCCTGCTCCGTGCGGCGCAGCCGGACGCCGTCGCTGCCGTCGACCTCGTCCAGTAGTACAAGGATCTGCTCATCGCGAGCGGTCGGCACGTTCTTCCCCACGTAGTCGGCGCGGATCGGCAGTTCCCGGTGGCCCCGGTCGACCAGCACCGCGAGCTGTACCGCACGCGGACGCCCGTGGTCGGACAGCGCGTCGAGCGCCGCCCGCACGGTGCGTCCGGACATCAGCACGTCGTCGACGAGCACCACGAGCGCGTCGTCGAGGCCGCCGTCGGGCACGGCGGTGTCCTCCAGCGCACGCGCCGGACGCCTGCGCAGATCGTCGCGGTAGAGCGTGGGGTCGACGGAGCCGACGGGCGGGGCGCTGCCCTCGAACTCGGCGATCTTGTCGGCGAGCCGGCGGGCCAGCACGGTGCCGCGGGTGGGGATGCCGATGAGCACGACGCCCTCGGCACCCGCGGTCTTCTCGATGATCTGATGCGCGATACGCGCGATCGTGCGGGTGACATCGGCAGCGCTCAGCAGCTCCCTGGAGGGAGCGCTCGCACCAGCCGGGTCCCCGCGGCGGTCGTCCGCCACGAGTCGCTCCTTCCCCGCCTCACCGGACGGGTCTTAAAGGAAATCCGGTCGATCGAAACGCTACCAGCGAGCCCCGCCGGGAACCCCTGCAACGCATCCCGGCATCATGAGCGTCACACCGCGTGGGATCCGCCACTGGCGACATCACCCTGAACCGGCCGCCGCCGGTGCAGTGAACTGTCACCATGGGAGAAGGCAGCGACGCAGCCACCGCGGCGTAACGCCTGGCGGGGGACCCTCGATCAGCCGTTCGAGTGGTCCTCACGCTCTACGGCCCCGGGAGGGGGCAGCCAACTTGACCGATCGGCCACGCGAGCGCATGATTACTCTCCGTATTGATTGATTGCTCCCAGGGTGGCCGCGGTTGCGGGGGGCACCACCTCGGGACGGGACCCGGCGCACCACCGACGCGTCGGACGACACCCGCACCACCGGTACGAATTCGGTCCCGCGGCCGATGAACCAGCAAGTGAGGAGGTCGCCAGATGGGCGACTACGCCAAGGCGCTCGGCGGCAAACTCCGGGCCATCAGGCAGCAGCAGGGGTTGTCGCTCCACGGCGTCGAGCAGAAGTCCGGTGGCCGCTGGAAGGCGGTCGTTGTGGGCTCCTACGAGCGCGGCGACCGCGCGGTCACCGTGCAGAAGCTGGCCGAACTGGCCGACTTCTACGGCGTGCCCGTCGCCGAGCTGCTTCCTGAGGGTCGTGTTCCCTCCGGTTCCGAGCCGGCCACGAAGATCGTCATCAACCTGGAGCGGTTGCAGCAGCTGCCTGCCGACAAGGTCGGGCCGCTGGCGCGCTACGCCGCTGCCATCCAGAGCCAGCGCGGCGACTACAACGGCAAGGTGCTCTCGATCCGCGCCGAGGACCTGCGGTCGCTGTCGATCATCTATGACATGACGCCGGGCGAGCTCACCGACCAGCTCATCGAGTGGGGCGTGCTCCCACCCGAGGCCCGCCCCACCGCATAGTCCGGCCACGCCCATCGGCGCGCGGGCGCCGGTGGGCTGCGGTCGATGCGACTCCGGGTGCGTGCACACGGGCGCAGCTGTGTGCTGCGCCCGGCAGGGCTCCGCGCGCTCGCCCGCCGCCGCTGGTCAGCGAGTGGCGCGCAGGTGCTCTGCGATGTCGGCGATGCGCCCCAGCACACCGTTCAGATATCGCGGGCTGTCGTCGGTGGACAGGGTGCGGGCCAGCTCGACGGCCTCCGTGATCGCCACCGGGTCGTCGATCTCGTCCACCCACAGCAGCTCGAACACCCCGATGCGCAGCAGGGTGCGGTCGACGGCGGGCATCCGCTCCACCGTCCAGCCCTCGGCGTGCTCGGCCAGCAGCTGGTCGATGCGATCCCGGTGCTGCACGACGCCCTCCACGAGCATCGCGGCGTAGTCGGAGACGGGAGGCGCGTCGTCGGTCTCACGCCGCTGCGTGAGCACCGCGAGCGGGTCGTCGCCGCGCGCCTCCGACTCGAAGAGGATGTCGAGGGCCCGCTTACGAGCCCTCGTCCGCGCCCGGATCATCAGCTTGATACGCGGCCGAGGTAGCGCCCGTCGCGGGTGTCCACCTTGACCTTCTCGCCGGTGGTGACGAACAGCGGCACCTGGATCTCGGCGCCCGTCTCCACGGTGGCGGGCTTGGTGCCGCCGGTGGACCGGTCGCCCTGCAGGCCAGGGTCGGTGTGGGAGATCACGAGCTCGACCGACGCCGGCAGCTCGACGTACAGCGCCACGCCCTCGTGCAGCGCCACCATCGCCGACTGGTTCTCCAGCAGGTAGTTCGCCGCGTCGCCCACGGTGCCCTCGGGGATCGGGATCTGGTCGAAGGTGTCGCCGTCCATGAAGACGAAGTCGGCGCCGTCGCGGTAGAGGAAGGTCATGTCCCGCCGGTCGACGGTGGCGGTGTCCACCTTCGTGCCGGCGTTGAAGGTCTTGTCGACGACCTTCCCGGTGAGCACGTTCTTCAGGGTGGTGCGCACGAAGGCGCCGCCCTTGCCCGGCTTCACGTGCTGGAACGCCGTGACCGACCACAGCTGGCCGTCCAGGTTGAGCACCAAGCCGTTCTTCAGGTCGTTCGTGGTGGCCACGTGCGGGATTCTCCTGCGTCTCTACGAGGGCGTCGGTCGGCTCGAGGGTTCCGCAGTGCGGGACTGCCGTAACGCGCCGGGGTGTGCTGAGTGAGCGGCGCCTGATCGCGCCGTCGTCCGCGACAAGCCTACCGCTAGAGCTCCAACAGTTCCTTGCTGGTGCGGGTGAGCAGGTCCGGCTCGCCGTCGCGGACGACGAGGGTGTCCTCGATCCGCACTCCGCCTCGCCCCTCGATGTACACACCGGGCTCGACGGTCAGCACCATCCCCGCTGCCAGCGCGCCGGTGCCGGTCCTCGCCAGGGCCGGCGCCTCGTGGATCTGCAGTCCCACCCCGTGGCCGAGCCCGTGCACGAACTCGGCACCCCGCCCGGCCGCGTCCACCACACTCCTCGCGGCCTCGTCCACATCGGACGTCGCGGTGCCCGGGGCGAGCGCTGCGCGACCGGCGGCCTGCGCCGCCGCGACGAGTTCGTACAGCTCCCGTTGCCAGGCAGCGGCGGGGCCGAGCACGACGGTGCGGGTCATGTCCGAGTGGTAGCCGTCCACGAGCGCCCCGAAGTCCAGCGTCACCAGGTCGCCGGCTCGTAGCTGCGCGCTCGTGGGGCTGTGGTGGGGCACCGCGGAGTGGACGCCCGCCGCCACGATCGTCTCGAAGGCCGGACCGGTGGCCCCGTGGTCGCGCATACGGCTCTCCAGGTCGAGCGCGACCTCCCACTCGGTGCGGCCGGGCCGCAGTCCGCCTGCGGCCATCAGGTCGGCCAGGGCTGCGTCACCCGCGGCGCAGGCGGCCCGCAGCGTGGCGATCTCCCCGTCGTCCTTGACCGTGCGCAGATGCTGCACGAGCCCGGGCGCGCGGTGCAGCTCCACACCGCCACCCGCCTCGACCAGCGCCGCGTGGCCGTCGACGGTGACCGAGTCGGACTCGAACCCCAGCCGGTCCACGCCCCACTCACGGCACCATGCGACGAGGGCAAGTGCACAGGGCCGGTCGATCACGGTGTCCAGGTCGGGCACCTCCGCCGCGGCCTGCACCCGGTAGCGCCCGTCGGTGCACAGGCGGCTGTGCGAGTCGCCGTCCGCGTGCACGAGCAGCGCCGCATTGGACCCGGTGAACCCGGTGAGATAGCGGATGTTCACGAGGTCGGTCAGGAGCAGTGCGTCGACGCCGGCAGCAGGGAGCAGCTCGCGCAGGGCGGCACGACGCGACGAGGAGGACATCCCCGCACTTTACGACCACCGCTGCGCCCATCCGCGGATGTGTCCGTAGGGCGATCACGGGGTACGCGGTGACCATGAGAATCGGAACGAGCATCGGACTGATCGCGATCGGGCTGATCCTGGCCCTCGCCGTCCGGGTCGACCTCGGGGGCCTCGACCTCCAGCTCATCGGCTGGATCCTCGCCGTCGTCGGCGTGGTCGGACTCGTGGCCAGCCTGCTCATCGCCCGGCAGAGCCGCCCGGTGATCACGCGCGACGAGGTGCATCAACCGCACGTCCACGACCAGCGCTACTGATCGCCGGAGTGCCGGCCCCGGCCTGACGGGCCGGTGCCGGCGCAGCCTGATCCGCTCGCCATCTTGACCATGAAGCGGCTAAGTGATTTAGTCACTTAATGCCTCGCGCCGAGCGGACATTGTCCGAGCAACTATCCGACGACATCGTCGAGATCATCCGTGCCGAGCGCCTCGGCCCCGGCGACGCGCTCGCCCCCTCGCGCGATCTCGCCCGCCGCCTCGACGTCACCACGCCGACGCTCCGCGAGGCGCTGCGCCGGCTCGAAGCCACCGACGTCGTGCAGTTCCGGCACGGCTCGGGCACCTACGTCGGCCCCGGCATCCACCGCAGGTTGCTGGCCAACCCGCACGGACCGCGCATCGACCGGGAGAGCGTGCTCGAGCTCGTCGAGGCGCGCCTCGTGCTGGAACCCGCCATCGCCGCCGCCGCCGCACGCACGCGCGCCGAGGAGGGCGTGCGACAGCTCGAAGCGGCCGTCACGAACGCCCTGCAACCCCCGGTGCGCGACGTGCGTCCCGCGGTGCACTTCCACGTCGCCCTCGCCACCGCGAGCGGCAACGCGCTGCTGCGCGAGACGCTCGAAGCGCTGCTGCACGTCCGGGCCCTGGATCAGATCGAGATCCGCCACCGGTACGACGACCGGGAGCGCGACCACGCCGAGCACGTCCAGATCCTCGACGCCGTCCGGAGCGGCGACCAGGAAGCCGCGGAGCGCATCACCCGCGAGCACCTGATGGCGATCCGGGACGTCATCGCGGCCACCGACCTTCCCCGGTCCGGCGAGTGAGCCGACCGATGCGGCTGGGCGACATGACCACCGCGGAAGCGGCCGAGGCGGTGACCGCGAGCCCCGTCGTGATCATCCCGGCCGGGGCCTTCGAGCAGCACGGGCCCGCGATGCCGCTCGCCACCGACCAGATCCGGGCCGAGGCGGTGGTCGACAACGTGGTCGCCGAGCTGGGCGGGCGGGCCGTGATCGGGCCACCGCTTCCCGTCGGCGTCTCCCCCCACCACGCCCGCTTCTCCGGCACGGTGTCCCTCACCACCACGACCTTCGCCGCGCTGGTGCGCGAGTACGCCGACAGCCTGTACCGCCACGGCTGGCGGAAGGTTCTCGTGGTCACCGGGCACGGCGGCAACAACGCCACCCTCACCACCGTCGCCCAGGACCTGCTGACCAGCCACCCCGACCTGCAGTTCGCCTGGACCCCCATCACAGCACTCGCCTCCGACGTCATCGCGGGGATGCAGATCAGCGAGGTGCACGGGCACAGCGGCGAGGCCGAGACCGCACAGATGCTCTTCCTGGCTCCCCACCTCCTGCACCAGGACCGACTCGTCGCGGGCGCCCACTCCCGCGCCGACCTCGGTCCGCTCGCCGGGCTGGCGCTGCGCGGCAGCGCTCCCACCTTGACCGCCCGCTACGACCTGCTCAGCGCGAACGGTGTGCTGGGCGATCCGCGGCGGGCCACCTCCGATGACGGGGCAGCGATCGTCGACGCCGTCGTGCGCCGGATCGTCGCCTTCGTCGAGGGGTGGCTGACCACCGAGATCGAAGGAGGCAACGATGGGAAGCAGGACAGCTCGTGTCGTCGGAGTACTGGGGGCAGCCCTGGCGGGGCTCGCCCTCATGGGGAGCTTCCTCGCTCCGCCCGCAATGGCGTCGCCACCATCCCGACCAGCGATGAGTGACGCCGCCGGGTGCCGGTCATCGCCCGACCAGAAGCCCGGTACCAGCGTCAAGCACACCATCCACAGCGGTGGACGCGACCGGACCTACCAGTTGCATCTGCCGAAGGACTACAGCGCGAAAAGCTCGTGGCCACTGATCATCGCGTTCCACGGCCGCGGTAACACCGGTGCGAGCACCGAGGAGTTCTCCAAGCTCTCGACACTCCCGGCGGTCGTCGCCTACCCCAACGGCGTGGTGGGCACCGGGGGCGGGGACCGTCAGGCGTGGGAGGGGGCGCCCTACGCCGCGGCCGGGGTGGACGACGTGGCGTTCACCGGGGATCTTCTGGACTCGCTCGAGAAGACGCTGTGCGTCGACCAGCAGCGGGTCTACGCCACCGGGAAGTCCAACGGTGCCGGGTTCACCGGGCTCCTCGCCTGCCGCATGGCTGATCGGTTCGCCGCCATCGCTCCGGTCGCGGGGGCCTTCTACGGACAGACCGGCAACGACTGCCATCCGTCCCGCCCGGTGCCGGTGCTCGAGTTCCACGGCACGGCCGACGCGACCATCCCGTACGACGGCGCCGCCGACCGCGACCTTCCGGCGATCAAGGACTGGGTCGCGGCATGGGCCAAGCGTGACGGGTGCAATGCCAAGCCCGTCGAGAAGAGCCTCGGGGCAGACGTCACGGAGTCGCGCTGGACGGGCTGCAAGGGCGGGGCGGAGGTCCGCCACGTCGCCGTCAAGGGTGGCGGGCACACCTGGCCGGGCGCTGACATCCACAGCGGCGGTGGCGTCACGACCCAGACCATCGAGGCGCACGAACTGATCTGGCAGTTCTTCAGCCGCTTCCGGCTGCCCGCGGCCTGATCCCGCTCGCACGACCCCGCCCATCGTCAACGGTGATCGATCGAGGAGACGCCATGACCACCCGAGTCCCCGAGGACTCCGGCGCCCCCGCAACGCTTACGAAGGTTGCGGAGCCCCGGTTGCCACTGATCATCCGCGCGATGGGCGGGATCGAGCGGGTCGGCAACGCCCTGCCCCACCCGTTCTGGCTGTTCTGGATCCTGTCCGGGATCCTCGCGGTCGCCAGCGCCGTGCTCGCCGGTATCGGCGTGTCGGTGGTGTCGCCGAGCGACGGCGAGACCGTCACCGTTCGGAACCTGCTGAGCGGTGACGGTCTGGCCATGGCCGTCTCCACGATGGTCGACAACTTCGCGTCGTTCCCCCCGATGGCCACGATCGTCGTGGTGATCATGGGCGTCGCGGTGGCCGAGCGCAGTGGCTTCCTAGCTGCGCTGATGCGGGTGAGCGTCTCGCGGGTGTCGGCGTCGTGGGTGGTCTTCGCCGTCGCCTTCGCCGGCACGGTGGCCCACGTCGCCTCCGCGGCCGCGTACATCATCCTGGTGCCTCTCGGCGGCCTCGCCTTCCGCGCCGTGGGGCGGTCCCCGATCCTCGGCATCGTCGTCGCCTACACCGCCATCGCCTCCGGGTACGACGCCAGCCCCGTCCCCACCCCGAACGACGCGATCTTCGCCGGCATCACCACCGCGGCGGCCCGGATCGTCGATCCCGACGCGTACGTCTCGCCGCTCAGCAACTGGTTCTTCAACATCGCCTCCTCGGTCGTGCTCGCCGTGGTGATCACGCTGGTGACGAAGTTCGTGCTCAGCCGCCGGCCGGACCTCGACGCCGACCCCGACGCCGACCTGGAGGACATCGGCTCGCTCAGCCTCAGCGCCGCTGAACGTTCCGGCGTGCGCCGGGCGCTGGCCGCCCTGCTGGCCGCGCTCATCGTGCTGACGCTCGTGATGCTGCCCGTCTCCTCGCCACTGCGCGGCGACGGCGGCAGCATCGTGGACTCCCCGCTGCTCGACGGGATCGCCGCCGTGGTGGCGTTGCTGTTCGGCCTGGTCGGCATCGTCTACGGCCGGCGATCCGGCTCGATCACCAGAGCGAGCGACGTCCCGAACCTGATGCTTCAGGGCATCAAGCAGATGGCCCCGGTGCTGGTCCTCTTCTTCGCGATCGCCCAGTTCCTCGCCTACTTCGACTGGAGCCACATCGGCGACGTCATCGCGGTGGAGGCGGCCGAGGCACTGCAGGCCAGCGGTGCGCCCATCGTCGTCGTGTTCCTGCTGGTCCTCGTCCTTCTGACGCTGGTCAACATCATGGTCACCAGCGGCTCGGCGATGTGGGCCGTGTCGGCTCCGGTGATCGTCCCGATGTTGATGCTCGTGGCTGTCCCGCCGGAGACCACCCAGGCGCTGTTCCGGATCGCCGACTCGGGATCCACCGCGATCACGCCGATGAGCCCCTATTTCGTCATGGCGCTGGGCTTCCTGCAGCGCTACCGGAAGAACGCCGGCATCGGGACGCTCGCGTCCTACACGCTTCCTCTGGCCGTCGCCATGACCGTGGTGTGGACCCTGCTGTTCCTGGCCTGGTGGTGGATCGGCATCCCGCTCGGGCCCGGTGCGCCCGTGCGGTAGCCGGGCCGTCAGGCCTGCGCGGCCCCGGCGATCCAGCGCAGCGCGAGAGCGTAGCCGTCGACGCCGAGCCCGACGATCACTCCGCTCGCCACCGCGGAGATGTAGGAGTGGCGACGGAACTCCTCACGGGCGTGCACGTTGGTGATGTGCACCTCCACCAGCGGCGCCGTGAGCTGGGCGCACGCATCGCGCACCGCCACGGAGGTGTGGGTCCACGCCGCGGCGTTGAGCACCACGGGAGTGGCGGCGTCGGCGGCCTCGTGCAGCCAGCCGAGCAGCTCTCCCTCGTGGTCGGTCTGCCGGACCTCGACGGCCAGGCCCACCTCGCCGCCGGTGCGCTTGCACAGGGCCACGAGGTCGGCGTACGTCGTTGCGCCGTACAGGGCGGGTTCCCGGGTGCCGAGCCGGCCGATGTTCGGCCCGTTCAGCACGAGCACGGGCCGCAGGTCGGTCACCGGTACCTCGCTCACTGGCACATCGCTCACTGGGACACCGCCGCGTACGCCTTCTCCAGCAGCTCGGGCGCCGGCCCCTCCAGGCGACCGGGCGCCGCGACCCCGTCCAGCACGACGAAGCGCAGCTTCCCCCCGCGCGTCTTCTTGTCACCGCGCATCGTCTGCACCAGCTCGGGCAGCACCCCGGGCACATAGGCGACCGGCAGGCCGATCGACTGCAGGATCGCGCGGTGCCGGGCCACCGTGGCGTCGTCGAGCCTGCCGGCCGCGTGGGAGAGCTCCGCGGCGAACACCATCCCGACGCTCACCGCCGCCCCGTGCCGCCACCGGTAGTCCTCGCGCCGCTCGATCGCGTGGGCCAGCGTGTGGCCGTAGTTGAGGATCTCCCGCAGGTGCGACTCGCGCAGGTCCGCTGCCACGACGTCGGCCTTCACCTGGATCGAGCGACGCACGAGCTGCGGGAGGACGTCACCGGAAGGGTCCAGCGCGGCGACCGGATCCTCCTCGAACAGGTCCAGGATCACCGGGTCGGCGATGAACCCGGTCTTCACGATCTCCGCGCTGCCTGCGGCCAGCTCGGTGGGAGGCAGCGTGTCGAGCACGGCCAGGTCCACGAGCACCGCCGACGGCTCGTGGAACGCGCCGACGAGGTTCTTCCCGGCCGGGGTGTTGATACCGGTCTTGCCGCCCACCGCAGCGTCGACCATGGCGAGGAGGGTGGTGGGCACGTGGACCACCCGCACCCCGCGCATCCAGGTGGCGGCCACGAAGCCGGCGAGGTCGGTGGCGGCACCGCCGCCGAGGGACACGACCATGTCGCTGCGCGTGAGGCCGATGCGGGCGCAGACCTCCCAGCAGAACCCCGCCACCGCGAGCGCCTTGCCGTCCTCGGCGTCGGGCACCTCCACACGGTGGGCGTCGACGCCGGCGGCGGCGAGCTCACCGCGCAGCTGCTCGGCGAGCTCGGCGAGCGCCGGCTGGTGCACGAGCGCCGCGACCGTGGCGCCATGACCCGCCACGGTGGCCGCCAGCTCGGCCCGCACACCCCGGCCCACGAGCACTGGATACGGCCGCTCGCCGGCCACCTCGATCCGAACGGTCTCACTCACGCGGCCTCCTCGCTGACGCTCGTCGGCCGCGTTCGCAGAACTGCTGTGCCTGATGGTTCGCTCGCAAGCTCGCTCACGTAGCCACCTCGCTGACGCTCGCCGGCCGCGTTCGCGGAGCTGCTGTGCCTGATGGTTCGCTCGCAAGCTCGCTCACGTAGCCACCTCGCTGACGCTCGCCGGCCCCGTTCGCAGAACTGCTGTGCCTGATGGTTCGCTCGCAAGCTCGCTCACGTAGCCACCTCGCTGACGCTCTCCGGCCCCGTTCGCGAAGCTGCAGTGCCTGATGGTTCGCTCGCAAGCTCGCTCACGCCGCCACCCTACTGACGGCTCGGACCCCCGCCAGGACACACCGGGCGGGCGCGCTCACGGCTGCAGACCGGCCCCCGGGAGCACACCGGGATCGGGCAGCATGGCGCTCTCGTGGGGCGTGGGCCGGTCCAGCGGGTCGTCGGGATCGACCGGCTCCTCGGGCGCCGACGCCGGCAACTCCCCGAGAGCCACCAGCACCGCCCGCGCCACCTGATTGGCACTGCGCCGGTCGGTCTCCACCTCGACAGTCGCGACCTCCCGGTACAGCGGGGCACGCGCGTCGAGAAGCGCCTTGAACGTGGCCCGCGGGTTGACCCCGGCCAGCAGCGGGCGCGCGGTGGACATGCCGGTGCGGCGCAGCCCGTCCGCGAGCCCGACGGTGAGGTAGACGACCCGATGGTCCCGCAGCTTCTCCCGGGTGGCGGCCGCGAGCACGGAGCCACCCCCCAGCGCGAGCACGCCGTCGGTGCCGGCCAGAGCCTCGATGACGACCTCGTGCTCCATGGCGCGGAAGACGTCCTCCCCGTCCTGCAGGAAGATGTCGGCGATCGGCTTCCCGGCCCGCTCGACGATGAGCGCGTCGACGTCGGTGAACTCCACACCGAGCCGCCGCGCAAGCACCCGGCCGACGGTGGTCTTGCCCGCGCCCGGCGGACCGACGATGACCATCGTGGGACGTCTCTCGAAACTCACCGGCCTCAGGGTAGTGACCCCTGCGAATGTTCCTGGAGGCCCTTGGTCGAACGACAATGGGGGCCAGCTACCCTGCGATCACTGCGGCGAATACCTGCGATCTCTGCGGCTTTGCCGGATTGTGCGGAAACGGCACGTGGGGTTGCGCGATCGGAGTGCTGGATGAACGACGTCGGGGGCGGACAGGGCGGTCGGGGGGCATCCGGCGGCGGAGCACGGCGGCCGGTGGACCGCCGGTTGAGCCATCACCAGGATCGCGACAAGCCTCCCGTGCTGCGTACCGGGGATGACCCACCACCACCCGCCCGCGAGCAGCTCCCCCTCCCCCGACGGCGCCGACAGGCCCATCTGGAGCCACAGCTGCGCAACCCGGGAAACAACGAGGCAGGCACGCCCTTCGCCGCGTTCACCACGCAGGCGCCTGCCCCGGAGGAAGCCCCCCGGGAAGACGCTCCGTCGGAGCCCAGCACGCCACCCGCCGGCTCCGACGTGGCTGCCGCATTCCACTCCGCCACCCGGCGCGGGCGGCTGCACCGGCGCCCACACTTCTTCGAGGGCAGAGGCGGACGGACGGCTCCGGAGGACCCGGCGCGGTAAGCCCCGGGACCTGTCCCCGTCGTAGGGCCGATCGAGGTCCCGTCCGGCGTGTGGTTCGGTGCGGTGCGGCGGCCTGATGATCGCTGGATCGGGTGAAATCACGACATTGGGTGGCCGGGACACGACCAGAGCCGCGGCCGGGCGGCAGCGCCAGGGCCTGCGGGCGCTTCGGCACGGTCGCCGGTCCCGGGCTCAGCGCTCACGGCCGAACACCCGCGTCGCAGCGCGCGGACCAAACCCGCAGCCAACCATGATCACCGATCTGGGACGCACAACCGCACTGAACACGGTCGCCGGTCCACAACCGGCGATCAAGAGCGAGCGCTCGGCCAAGCGCAGGCGAAGATCACCATTTCGGGACGCGCAGCCGCCCATGGCGCGATTGCTGGTCCCCAACCAATGATCAAGGTCGGCACTCGGGCTGAGGTGTGGGGACCGGGCCACCAGGACCAGCCAGGATCGCTACCAGACTCACAGGCCCGCCAGCCCACACAAGCCTCGCAACCCACCGCCGACGCGACCCCACCACTGAGCGACGGCACGGTCATCGGTCCCGGGCCCAGCGCTCAGGACTGAACACTCGCGTCGTGGCCCGCGGACCAAACCCGCAGCCAACCATGATCACCGATTTGGGACGCCCAACCGCGCTCAATACGGTCGCCGGTCCCCAACCGATGATCAAGAACAAGAGACCGGGCCACCGGCCGGTGAAGATCATCAATTGGGACACGCAGCCGCTTCTGACGCGATTGCCGGTCCCCAGCCGATGATCAAGCCCCGGACAGCTCGAACTGCGGACCGGACCGGCCTCCGCAGCCGCTGGAAACACCCACCACCCGCGGGGCCGATCCAACGCCGCCCACCGGCGAAGATCACCAAAGCGGGACCCCCAGCCGCATATGGCGCGGTTGCCGGTCCCTCATCGATGATCAAGGCCGGGTACTCGGGGCTGCGGGAGCCGAGGTGACTCCCCGGCCCCGAGGCACGAGCACGTCAGCGGTCAGTGGTGGTCGGCGTCCCGGTAGGCGCGGAGGTTGCGGCGGGTCTCGGCGAGCGAGTCGCCGCCGAACTTCTCCAGCGCCGCGTCGGCCAGCACCAGGGCGACCATCGCCTCGGCCACCACACCCGCCGCAGGCACCGCACACACGTCGGAGCGCTGGTGGATGGCCTCAGCGGGCTCCCCGGTGGCGATGTCCACGGTCTGCAGGGCACGGGGCACCGTGGAGATCGGCTTCATCGCCACCCGCACCCGGACGGGCTCGCCGTTGGACATGCCGCCCTCGATGCCTCCGGCCCGGTTCGACAGCCGCTTCACCGGGTCGCCGGGGATCATCTCGTCGTGCGCAGCGCTGCCCCGGCGGCGCGCGGTGCGGAACCCGTCGCCGATCTCGACACCCTTCATCGCCTGGATGCCCATGAGCGCACCGGCGAGCCGGGCGTCGAGCCTGCGGTCGGACTGCGCGTACGAGCCGAGCCCGACGGGCAGCCCGTAGGCGATGACCTCCACCACGCCGCCGAGGGTGTCGCCGTCGCGTTGCGCGGCGTCGACCTCGGCCACCATCGCCGCGGTGGCGGCCTCCGAGTATGCCCGGACCGGGCTGGCGTCCACGCGCTCCAGGTCGTCGGGGCCGGGCTGCTCGTCGTCGGGCGCTTCCGCGGCCCCGAGCGCAACGACGTGGGAGACGATGGCGACACCGAACGCCTGCTCGAGGAACGCCTTGGCCACGGTGCCCAGCACCACCCGCGACGCCGTCTCCCGGGCGCTGGCGCGCTCGAGTACGGGACGGGCGTCGTCGAAGCCGTACTTGATCATTCCGGCCAGGTCGGCGTGCCCCGGGCGCGGCCGGGTGAGCGGCGCGTTGCGGGCCCGGCCCGCGATCAGCTCGGGGTCGACGGGGTCGGCGGCCATCACCGTCTCCCATTTAGGCCACTCGGTGTTGCCGATCCGCACCGCGACAGGGCCGCCCTGGGTGACCCCGTGGCGCAGCCCGCCGATCACCTCCAGCTCGTCGGCCTCGAACTTCATCCGCGCCCCTCGGCCATAACCGAGGCGGCGGCGGGCCAGCTCGGCGGCCAGCTCCTTGGTGGTGATCTCGACACCGGCGACCATGCCCTCGAGCACGGCGACCAGCGCGGGACCGTGGGACTCCCCTGCGGTGATCCAACGCAACACGCTGCCGATTCTCTCACCCCCCTCCATCGGCAGCCGGTACCGCACCCACGGCCGCCAGCCACGACGTGACCAGCCAGGTGGCCGCGAGCATCGACGGTCCGTGCGGCAGCGCCGCTCGACGCCCGAGTCTGCGGGTGGCCAGACCGGCGACGCCCAGCACCGCCGTGAGCACCGCGGCCAGGAACGCCGCCAGAACCAGCGCGGGCCATCCGGCGGCCGCCAGGACGGCACCCAGCGGGGCGGCGAGCTTCACGTCACCCGCGCCCATCGCGCGCGGGACCGCCAGATGGACGGCCCCGTGCGCCCCCACGGCCAGGGCGGCACCGGCGAGCCCGTGCAGGACCGCTGTGGGACCCAACGGGAGCAGGAGCAGCAAAGCGGCCGGGAGCGCCGGCAGCGTCAGCGCATCGGGCAGTCTGCGGTGCGCGAAGTCGACCGCACCGGCCGCGACGCCGAACCACGCGAGTGCAAGGAGCACGGGCACCCACACCGCCGGGACCACCCCGGCCGCCCAGGCCGCGGCGACGGCCGCCCACAACACACCCACCGCGATCTCGCACCACGGCGGCGGAATCCGTGCGCCACGCCGCAGCCGCCCGAGCAGATGCCGCGCCACGGCGCCGGCCGCTGCACCGGCGATCCCGGCACAGATCATCGCCGCCCCCTCGGTCACCACGTTGAGCGCCCGCAGCACACCACCGACGCCACCAGGCCGACTACCGACGCACCCACCGACAGCCGACTCACCGCGCCGCCGCTCTCAGGCGCCATCGCACACACCGGGCCGGCCCTTGATTGCCACGGCCCTCCGGGGACACGGCTTCCCACACCGCCCCACGCACCGCCGCGCACGGGACCGGCCTTGCCGTGACACCCGCCGCGTCGAATGCACTCAACGCTGCTCCCGGAACCCCAGCGGGCCACCACGGACTGACCCGCGCACCCCGACCCCCGACTCCCGACCCCAACAGCTCCGGCAGCAACGCCACACACCGGACCTGCCTCGCCCTGTCCCCCGCCACGTCGAATGCACCCGACGCTGACCGCGCAACCCCAGCAGGCCGCCACGGACTGACCACGCGCACCCCGACGACCGCCCCCAGCACCTTCACCGCACTGCGAGCCACCGGGGCCTCCCTTCCCCCGCAGCGCCCAGCTCGAACCGCCGCCTTCACAGCGCCCCAGCGCCGACCAGGACCGGGCCGGACGCGGCCGGTGCCCAGAACCGCGCCATCGCCGCAAGCACCGCCTCACACCCGGCACCACCGGCCGGGTGGCGACACCGCTGCCGCATCGCTCGTCGCTCGCCACACCGCGATCGTCGGGGTGGCCGGGTACGCCCACCACCGCCCGCTCGGATCTGTGGATGAACGACCCACGAGGTGGACAACCACACTCCACGCATGGCGACGTGATCCCAGAACGTTGGCATGATCCGGTGGTCCCGTCCGCAGATCCGAGGAGAAGCATGTCGGCGAGCACGACCATCGACCCCGCACTGCTCGAGCTGTTCACCGAGCAGCCCAACGGCATCCTCATCACCTTGAAGCGGGATGGCCGGCCGCAGTCGTCCGTCGTCACCCACGCCTTCGACCCCGAATCGAGGACGCTGCGCGTCTCCATCACCGACGGCCGCGCGAAGACGCGCAACCTCCGCCGCGACCCTCGCGCCAGCTATCACGTGAGCCGGGCCGACTACGGCGGCTACGTCGTCGGCGAGGGCATCGCGGCGCTCAGCCCCGTGGCCACCGAACCCCACGACGACACGGTCGAGGCTCTGGTGCGCTACTACCGCGATCTGCGCGGCGAGCACCCCGACTGGGACGAGTACCGCGCGGCCATGGTCGCCGAGGGCCGGGTGATGCTCACCTTGCGGCTCGACCACGCCTACGGCTGGGCCCGGCCCACGGGCTGACGGGCCGAGGGAGCAGGATCGAGGGGTGAGCGGGCGGGCGGAACGAAGGGAGCGCGTGGCGCGCGCGGTGGTGGACGCCGAGGTGGACCACGGCTACGCCCAACTACTGGGCGACCCCGATCGGCCGCAGGGTTGGACGTTGCTCCTCGACGGCACCGCGCAGTCGCACGTCGACCTCGAGGATCCGACGCACCTGGAGTTCGAGTACGTACGCCGCCTCGGCCACGTCGTCGACCTGATGGCGCCGCAGGCGATGCCACAGCGGGTGCTGCACCTCGGCGGCGGAGCGTGGACCCTGGCCCGCTACGTCGCCACCACGAGGCCGCGGTCCCCGCAGCAGGTCATCGAGGTCGACGCCGCCCTCGTGGATCTCGTGTCCTCCCGGCTGCCGGCTGACGGGCTCGGCATCGACGTGGTCGTCGGCGACGCGCGGGCCATGCTCACCCGGGCGGTGCCCGGCTCTGTCGACCTGCTCGTACTCGACGTCTTCGCCGGCGCCCGCACGCCGGCCCACCTGACGTCCACGCAGTTCCTCGAGTCGGCGGCGGCCGCGCTCGCGCCCGAGGGTGTGTACGCGGCCAACGTCGCCGACGGCGGGGATCTCCGGTTCGCACGGAGCCAGGTGGCCGCCGCCGTCGCGCGGTTCGCCGACGTGGCCGTCCTCGCCTCTCCGGACGTGCTGCACGGGCGGCGGTTCGGCAACCTCGTGCTCGTCGGCAGCCCGGCCGAGCTCCCCGTGGACGGACTGGTGCGGCGAGCCGCGGGCGACCCGTTCCCGGCCACAGTGCTCGCCGGCGATGACGTCCGGCGGTTCGCTGCGGACGCCTGCCCGCCCTCCGACCGCGCGGCGACCCCGTCGCCGCTCCCCCCGCCGGGGTTCTTCGGCCGCCCACCGGCCTGACGGGTCGGCGTCAGAACGCGCCGTTGGCGCGTGCCTCCGCCACGTTGGCCGCGTGCTCGGCGAAGGTCGCAGCGAAGCACGAGGTGCCGTCCTTCTGGCAGCGAACGAAGAAGTGCCAGGGTCCGGGGGTCGGCTCCAGAGCCGCCTTGATCGCTTCGGCACCGGGCGCGGCGATCGGGGTGGGCGGCAGGCCGGCCACGACGTAGCTGTTGTAGGGGCCGGGGCGCGCCCTGTCCTCGGGGGTGGTGCGCAGGGCCTGCAGGTCGAGCGGGTAGTTCACCATCGAGTCGAGCTCGAGTCGCTGACCGGCCCCGAGCCGGTTGTAGATCACCCGCGCCACCCTGGGCATGTCCGGGGTGATGGCCTCCTTCTCCACGAGCGAGGCGATGGTCAGCACGTCGTACGGGCTGGATCCGATGGCCTGCGCGCCCGACACCAGACCGGAGGCCTCGAGGCGCGTGTCCGAGGCAGCGAGCAGGCTGCGCAGCACGTCCACGGCCGATGCGCCGGGCTCGACGCTGTAGATGCCCGGCATCAGCAGGCCTTCCAGCCGGCGGGCCGGGTCGGCCTTCGCGACGCCTTCGAGCGCCCACGCCGGAACGCCGAGGGCAGCTGGGTCGGTGTCGACCATCGCTGCGCGCAGCGCGTCGACCGAGACGCACTGTTGGTTGCCGTCCACCGTGTAGCAGCTGGCCTTCGAGATCAGGCTGAGCACGCCCAGGGCGACCGTGCCGTCGGGCGCGCTCGTGTCGTCGAGCTGCACCCCGCCCCGGATCTCCAGCTGGCCCACCCGCGCGACCGGGTCGAGCAGCAGCGCCACGGCGGACGCTCCCGACATCCGCGACCGCATCTGGTAGTAGCCCGGCTGGACCGACCGGATCCGGCTGTCCTCCGCCGCGGCCTCGTTGAACGCCTGGACGCCCGCGACCACGCCGCGCTGGGTCAGGGTGCTGCCGATCTGGGTGGTCGAGTCGCCCGGTTTCACCTGAACGATGACCGAACCGGTGCCGTCACCGTCGAAGTCGGGTGTGGAGAACACCGACGAGAACACGTAGTAGCCGCCGCCCGCGATGGCGCCGAGCAGCAGGAGCACCGCGAGCAGCAGGATGCCGCCGCTCCGGCGCCGGCGGGTGCGGGTCCGCTGCCGCCCCCGTCGGGACGGCGGCTCGTCCTGCGGGCCGGGGTACACATCGATGGGTCCGGTTGCCACCGAGTCGTCCGCTGCACCACTGTGGTGAGGCGGTACTCCCTGGTCCCAACCGTCCGAGGTCACGGTTCCGACAGTATCGATGGCTCCGAGGAACCTGCAGAGCCGGGTCAGCGACGGCGCGCGGCGTCCAGCCAGCCCTGCAGAATCGCCACGGCCGCGGCCTGGTCGACCACCGCGCGCTGCTTGCGGCCCTTCACGCCACGCTCACGCAACTGCTGGGTGGCGACCACCGTGGTGAGCCGCTCGTCGGACAGCTCGATCGGCACATCGACGACCGACGCCAGCCCGGCGGCGAAGTCGCGTGCTGCTTCGGCAGCAGGCCCCTCCCGCCCGGCCAGCGTGCGTGGCAGCCCCAGGACGATGCCGACGACCTCGTGCTCGGCGACCAGCCCGGCGATCACCGTCAGGTCGCTGCCGCCCGCGACGTCGCGCGGGACGGTGACGAGCGGCGTGGCCAGCACACCGTCCGGATCGGACAGAGCAACCCCCACGCGCACCGCTCCGACGTCGATGCCGAGCCGACGTCCCCTCACACCGCCACCGTCACGTCCGAGAGCCGCTGGTCAGTTGCGCAGGGCCGAGCGCAGAGCCCGCACGGCGTCCGGAATGCCGGCCGGGTCGGTGCCACCGCCCTGCGCAAGGTCCGCCTTGCCGCCGCCTCGGCCACCGACGGCGGGAGCGAACGTGGGGATCAACGCGCCCGCAGCCAGGCCACGGTCGCGGGCGGCGGCCGTGGTGGCCACCACGAACGAGACCTTCTCCCCGTCGCCGGAGAACAACGCGACGACGCCGGGCTGCGAACCGAGCCGGCCTCGGACGTCGGAGGCCAGCGCGCGGAGGTCGTTGCCGTTCACCCCGTCGGGTGCAGCCACCGCGACGAGCGAGACCCCGTCGATGTCCTCGGCGCCGGCGGCGAGGGCCCCGGCCGAGGCCAGCACCGCGTCGGCACGCACCTTCTCGAGGTCGCGCTCGGCCGTGCGCAGCCGCTCGATCAGGCCGTTGATCCGCTCCGGGAGCTCTTCGGGGCGCGCCTTCAGCTGGTCGGCCAGCGTGGAGACGAGCAGGTGCTCCTTCGACAGGTGGCGGAACGCGTCGAGCCCGACGAGCGCCTCCACCCGTCGCACGCCGGAACCGATCGAGGCCTCCGACAGCACCTTGATCATGCCGATCTCACCGGTGCGCCCGACGTGGGTGCCACCGCACAGCTCGCGCGAGTAGTCGCCCATGTCGACCACCCGGACGCGGTCGCCGTACTTCTCACCGAAGAGCATCATCGCGCCGAGGCGCTTGGCCTCGTCCATCGTGGTCTCGTAGGCCTCGACCTCACGGTTCTGCTGCAGGACCGTATTGACCTCGTCCTCGATCTCGGCGAGCGCGGCCGGTTGGACGGCACCGGTGGGCGAGGTGAAGTCGAACCGCAGCCGGCCGGGAGCGTTGAGCGAGCCGGCCTGTGCGGCGGCGGTGCCCAGCGCACCACGTACGCCGGCGTGCACGAGGTGCGTGGCGGTGTGCGCCCGCGACACCGAAGCACGGCGTGACCGGTCGACCTCGGCCACGACGGCGGCGTCGAGCGACACCTCACCGGCGACGACGACGCCGCGGTGCACCCGCAGCCCGGCGACCGGCGACTGCACGTCGTCGACGCGGACGGTGAACGACGCCCCGCGCAGCTCGCCGGTGTCTGCCTGCTGACCGCCCGCCTCGGCGTAGAACGGGGTGCGGTCGAGCACGACCTCCACGTGCTCGCCCTCCCGCGCGGCCGCCACCGGCACGCCGTCGACGAGCAGGCCGACGATCGTGGCCTCCGCGCTGAGGTCGGTGTAGCCGAGGAACTCGGTGACGCCGTGGGTGTCGAGCACAGTGCGGTAGATGGAACCGTCGCCGTGGCCGACCTTGCGCGTGGCGGCGTCGGCCTTGGCCCGCGAGCGCTGCTCGTTCATCAACGCGCGGAAGCGGTCCTGGTCGACCTCGAGGCCCGCCTCGGAAGCCATCTCGAGGGTGAGGTCGATGGGGAATCCGTAGGTGTCGTGCAGCTGGAACGCCCGGTCACCGGGCAGCACGAGTCCGCCGCTGCTCTTCGTCTCCGCCACGGCGGTGTCGAAGATGCGCGATCCCGCGCTGAGCGTGGCGAGGAACGCCTCCTCCTCGGCCTCGACGACCGCGGAGATCCGCTCGAAGCCGCTGACGAGCTCCGGGTAGGTCGGCGCCATCTCGTCGCGAACGACCTCGGCGAACGACCGGAGCACCGGCTCGTTCACCCCCAGCAGCCGCGACGAGCGCACGATGCGCCGCAGCAGCCGCCGCAGCACGTACCCACGGCCCTCGTTGGACGGCGTGACGCCGTCGCCGATGATCATCACGCCGGACCGCGCGTGGTCGGCGATCACCCGGAACCGGACATCGTCGGTGGCGTCGACGCCGTAGCGACGGCCGGAGAACTCCTCGGCGCGGGTGATGACGGGGCGCACGAGGTCGGTCTCGTAGACGTTGTCGACACCCTGGAGCAGGTACGCGACCCGCTCGACTCCCATGCCGGTGTCGATGTTCTTGTGCGGCAGCGTTCCGATGGGCGGATGTCCGTCCTTCGGGCTGAGCTCGCCGCGGACATCCTGCATGAAGACGAGGTTCCAGATCTCCAGGTACCGGTCCTCGTCGGCCTCGGGGCCGCCCTCACGGCCGTGCTCGGGCCCCCGGTCGTAGTAGATCTCGGACGAGGGACCGCCCGGACCGGGCACGCCCATGTCCCAGTAGTTGTCCTTGCCGCCGCGACGCTGGATGCGCTCCAGCGGCAGCCCGGCGATCTTCCGCCAGAGCTCGATGGCCTCGTCGTCGTCGCGGTAGACGGTGACCCAGATGCGGTCGGGCTCGAACCCGTAGCCCCCGGCGTCCTGGCTGCTCGTGATCAGGTTCCAGGCGTGCTCGATCGCGCCGGCCTTGAAGTAGTCGCCGAACGAGAAGTTGCCGGCCATCTGGAAGAACGTGTTGTGCCGGGTGGTGCGGCCGACCTCGTCGATGTCGCCGGTGCGCACGCACTTCTGGATGGAGGTGGCGCGCGCGTAGGGCGGCGGCACCTCGCCGAGGAAGTACGGCTTGAACTGCACCATGCCTGCGTTGACGAACAGCAGGTTGGGGTCGTCGAGGATCAACGACGCGCTGGACACCTTGGTGTGCCCGGCGGCGACGAAGTGGTCGGTGAAGCGACGGGTGATCTCGTGGGTCTGCACGGCGGTGCTTCCTGGTGGGTACGACGAGGGAGGCCGTCTCCAGTCTCCCTCAGGGGCGGGGACGCGGATCGGCAGGGGGAGGGCGCAGCGGCGCCGCTACTCCCCTGCCCTGCGCGCTCGCGCGCCCGGCCGCACCACAGGATACGGCTCGTAGATGGCTTCCCTCATCGTCGGCAGGCCGCCACCGGTGCGGCGTTCGACGAGGTCGGTGAGCTCCTGCTCGCGCGCGACCATCCCGGCCCGCACCTCCGCGCCGAACGCGCCGAGGCCGGCACCGACCTCGCGCAGCCCGTCGGCGATGTTGGCCCCGACCCCGGCGGGGGTGAGGTTGTGGGCCGCGGCGGTGGCCCGCCGAGTGACGTACGCGCCTGCCGCGATCCCGAGCCCGAGCCAGAACAGCCTGCTCACCGACGTCCCCTCCGACGTCCAGGGCGGCTGCGCCGCGAGTGGGCACCGGCGTCGCGCCCCGCCCGCCGCGCCTTGACGGCCTTGTTCAGGCCGTAGGAGAACGCGGCGGCGCGGACGAGCGGACCGCCCAGCGTGGCGGTGAACAGCGACGTGAGCACGGAGATGTTGCTCGTGACCGTGCGGGCGCTGGAGGTGATGCCGTCGACGCGCTCGAGCTGCGTGTTGACCTGATGCAGCGTGGTCTGCGCGTTGTCCAGCAGCGGGGCGCTGCCCTCGTGGGCCTTGCGGATGGCGATCGTGGCCTCGTCGAGCGTGCGGGACAGCTTCAGCAACGGAACGGCCAGCAGCAGGACGAGCACCACGAAGGCCCCAGCCGCGATCAGTGCCGCGATCTGGCCTGCTGACACGACGCCTCCCCCATACCCGTCCGACCGGAAGTTGATCGCGGACAGGTTACTCCCCGGCCGTCACGGACGAGCTGGAGGCCCGGCGTATCCCGCGGCTCACTCCTCGTCCGGTTCCTCCTCCCCGTCCTCCACGAAGAAGCCGGCCAGGATTCGGCGCAGCCGGTTGAGCGCGCGGTGCTGGGTGACGCGCACGGCCCCCGGCGTCGAGCCGACAGCGTGGGCCGTCTCCTCGGCGCTCATCCCGACGGCGATGCGCAGCACCAGTACTTCGCGCTGGCGCGGCGTGAGATGACATAGAAGACCGACGAGACGCTCGGTGAGCTCGGCTGCGAGCAGGTGCTGTTCCGGCCCGTCGTGCACGGCCGGAACGTCCGGCAGGTCGGCCATCGGCTCCGAGCGGTTGCGGCTGATGGCCCGGAACGCGTCGGTCACCTTGTGCGCTGCGATCCCGTAGACGAACGCCCGGAACGACAGCCCCCTGATCGTGTAGCCGGGCAGCGCGTTGACGACGGCCAGGCAGACCTCCTGGGCGATGTCGTCGGCAGAGCCGATGACGGTCTCCTGGCGGCCGAGCCGTCCGCGGCAGTAGCGGAGCACAAGGGGATGGATGGCCGTGAGCAGCCGGTCCTTCGCCCGCGGCTCTCCCGCCACGGCCTCTGCGACCAGGAAGTCCAGCAGTGCCGGCTCTGTCGCATCCTCCTGCGTGTCCTGTGTGGAGCTTTCCGTTGCTGCCCGTAGTCGGACGGCGCGATACGGCTCTGCCGGCCCGCGCTGGGCCGGGACCAGGCCGGATGATCCCCCCGTGTCGACCGCCACCGCGAGGGCGCTCATTGGGTTTCACCTGTGATTGCAACGACGTGACGCTCAACAGACAACATGCTGGGTCCCCTCCCTGCACCGGCGCCTCACCGGTGTGACGCGTCAGCCGCCTGCCCTTCATTGGGCGTGGTGGCGGGTCGTGCCGTCGTACTCAGGAGAAACCGGACGGCCGACAGATACCTGCGATCCCCCGACGGCAGGGCCGACGTCCGATGTCGCCTCGTGCCTTCGCACACCTGCCGTGCCCAGCAAGGTGATCGAAGTCGTTCTACCTTCAAGTACGCAGTTTGGGTGACACCCCAAGTTGGAGTCAAGAGAAGTTCGACGGACGGTTAGTTACTCTCCGGTCAATGTCTGCGATCGATCAACCCCGTCCGCGGGACCCCCGCGCCCGAGCGGCACAAACGAAGCGCGATCGCACACGCCGAGCGTTACTCGATGCCGCCGACGCGGCGTTCGCCTCACACGGCTGGGCGAACGCGAGGATGGAAGACATCGCCGCCGCTGCGGGTGTGAGTGCCGCCACCGCCTATAACCATTTTCCGACGAAGCATGCGCTCGTCGGACACATCTTCCGTCCGGTTGTCCTGCCCCTCCTGACGGAGGCAGAGCAGGACATCGCGGCGGCCCGATCCATGGTTGACGCCCTGTGTGACCAGGTCAGCAGCCTGACCCGGATCACCTTCCGGTTCCGGTCGCTCACCGCCGCCTTCTGGTCGGCCGTGCAGGAGTACACGATCAGGGTGGCAGGGCCCGCCGACCCCGCCGACGAGATCGATCCCCGAATCCTGGCGCCCGTCCCCGTCCCTATTCAGATGCTCATCGAGCACGGGCAGGGAACCGGAGAGCTGCGACCATTCCCGAGTGCTCTCGAAGTGAGCGGACTGATTGTCAACATGGCGTTGATCCGGAGCGTCAACCGGCCACAGGAGTTGCCGGAGTTCACCTGCGAGATGTTACTGACCGTAATGTTCGGCATGCTGCGCCCGGAGTTGCTCGTCGACGCGGGCAACGACGGCAGGCCGTTCCGCAACCGGTTCCGACCGTGATTCCGTCCTCGTGCACCGCTCGGCGACGGAGCGGTCCCGTTGAGCGCTTCTCCCCGTGGTGGCCCAGCGGCGGCAGGGGGCGCGACTACTCCTCGGTTCGGTACGTGCCGTAGTCGGGCAGCTCCGCCGATTCGTACGTGTGCACGGTGAGCCCTGCCGCTGTGGTCCCGTTGCTGATCAGTCGCAGGCCGGTTCGCGCCGTGCCCTCCGGGAACAGCCGCCTGCCCGAGCCCACCACCAGGGGGGCGACCATCAACCGGATCGTGTCGATCAGCCCGGCCCCCAGCAACGACTGGGCAAGCAGCGCGCTGCCATGGATCTGAAGCTCCCGACCGGGCTGCCGCTTCAGCTCGGCGACCTGCGCCACGACATCTCCGGACAGGATCGTCGTGTGCGCCCAATCGGCCTGGCGCAGACTCTGGGATGCCACGTACTTGGGCAAGCTGTTCATCTTGCCGGCGAACGGGTCGTCCGGATCGGAGAGCGGCCAGAAGCTTGAGAAGCCGGCGTAGGTACGGGCGCCGAACAAGCACGCATCCGCCTCGTCGAACCACGCCCCGGCCACCTGAAAGAAGTCCTCGTCCAGGTAGGGCATGAGCCAGCCGCCGCGCGTGAACCCGTCGCTGCTGTCCTCGTCGGGAGACCCAGGACTCTGCGAGACGCCGTCCAGCGACAGGTACCCCGTCAACGTCAACCTCACCAGGCTTCTCCTCACCCGCGGCACCGGCGCACTGACCACGCCGAGGCCCGGCGGCGTCCGGGAAGCTCGGTGGCACGCCAGGGGTGCAGCCACCATCCGCCGCCGTGCCGACCCACGCCTGTGGATCTTAACGTCGCATCGGGCCGCCGGACGTGACTCACGGCCGGCGCCCGGCATGCCCGTGTCGTCTGCCACGCCGGTTTGGCGAGGAGATGAGCGCCAACGCCGATCGGCGGGCTCAGCTCAGCTCGGCCAGCACACCGGCCAACGCATCGACCGCGAACTCCACCTCGGCCTCGGTGATCACCAGCGGCGGCGAGAGCCGGATCGTCGAGCCATGTGTGTCCTTGACCAGCACGCCGCGCCGGACGAGTGCCTCGCCGACGTCGCGCCCGCTCCCCAGCCGAGGGTCGATGTCGACACCGGCCCACAGCCCGCACCCACGCACGGCGACCACGCCGTCGCCCACGAGCCCCGCCAGCCGTCCGTGGAGCACATCGCCCAGGTGGGCCGCCCTGGCGAGCATCCCCTCAGGACCGGTGTCGCTCAGCAGTTCGACCACGGCCCGGCCGACCGCACACGCGAGGGGATTGCCGCCGAACGTGCTGCCGTGCTGCCCCGGCTGCAGCACCCCGAGCACCGCGGAGTCGGCGACCACGGCCGACAGCGGCACGATCCCGCCGCCGAGGGCCTTGCCGAGCAGGTAGACGTCGGCGTCGGTCCCCGCGCCGCGGGTGGCCAGTACGTGCCCGGTGCGTCCGAGGCCGGACTGCACCTCGTCCGCGACGAAGAGGACGCCCGTCTCGTCGCAGATCTCGCGGACCGCCGCCAGGTATCCGGCAGGCGGAACGACCACGCCCGCCTCGCCCTGCACGGGCTCGATCAGCACCGCGACCGTGTCGGGCGTGATCGCGGCGCTCAGCGCGTCCGGATCGCCGTAGGGGACGACGTCGAAGCCGGGGGTGAACGGCCCGAACCCGCCACGGGCGTCCGGGTCGGTGGAGAAGCTGACGATGCTGATGGTGCGCCCGTGGAAGCCGCCGTCCGCGACGACGATCCGCGCGCGCCCGGGAGGTACGCCCTTCACCTCGTAGCCCCACTTGCGCGCGACCTTGAGCCCGCTCTCGACCGCCTCGGCGCCGGTGTTCATCGGCAGGACGAGCTGCTTGCCGACGAGCGCGGCGAGCTCCGCGCAGAACGGGCCGATCTGGTCGCTACCGAACGCACGACTGGTGAGGGTCACGCGGTCGAGCTGGCGATGGGCTGCTGCCACCAGCGCGGGGTGGCGGTGGCCGAAGTTCAATGCGGAGTAGCCGGCCAGGCAGTCGAGGTACCGGCGGCCCTCCACGTCGGTGACCCAGGCGCCTTCGGCGTGTGCGACCACGACCGGCAGGGGGTGGTAGTTGTGCGCCGAGTGCTCCTGCATGAGGAGCTCGTGGTGTGCGGTGGCGTTCCCGCCCGCGGCGCCGGTCGCCGTGCCGTCCTCGATGATCGTCATGCCCGTACCTCCAGCGTGCAGCACTTGGGTCCGCCGCCGCCCTTGAGCAGCTCGGACATCTCGACCGGGACAGGGACGAACCCGCGCGCGGCGAGCTCGGCGGCGAGTCGGGTCGCCTCCGCGGGCAGGACGACGTGCCGACCGTCGCTCACTGCGTTGAGCCCCAGCACCGCGGCGTCGGCCGGGTCGGCGACGAGCGCACCGGGGAACCGCTCGCGCAGCACCGCCTGGGACTCCGGGGTGAACGCCTCCGGCAGCCAGGCGATC
This sequence comes from Pseudonocardia yunnanensis, assembly GCF_039534065.1. Lineage (NCBI taxonomy): Bacteria > Bacillati > Actinomycetota > Actinomycetes > Pseudonocardiales > Pseudonocardiaceae > Pseudonocardia > Pseudonocardia yunnanensis. The sequence continues at coordinate 70,991 of NZ_BAAAUS010000048.1, forward strand.
GTGTCCTCGTCGAGCACCGCCATCGCCGTGTCGAGGTGGTAGTAGCAGGGATCGACCAGCTCGAGCGACACCACGGGCCTGCCCAGCACGGCTGCTGCCTCGGCATGGGCGCGCGGGTCGGTGCGGAACCCGGTGCCGGCGAACACCACGGCGCCTGCTCGGTTGCCCAGCACGAGCAGATCGCCCTCCCCCTCGTTCACGAACTCCGGCTCGACGACACGCGTGAAGCCGGCCGCCCGGAACCATTCGCGGTGCGCGACGGCCTCCGCGGCCCGCTCGCGGTGGCGGAACCGTGCGCCCAGCACGACACCGCCGACGACGGTGGCGCCGTTGGCGGCGTACACCATGTCGGGCAGGCCCGGGACGGGATCGAGCAGGTCGACGCGGTGGCCGAGGTCGAGGTAGGTGCGACGCAGGGCGTCCCACTGGGCCATCGCCAGGTCACGGTCGACCCGGACACCGGGCTGCATCCACGGGTTGATCGCGTACTCGACGGCGAAGTGCACCGGAGCGCACATGAGGTAGTGGCGGCGGGTGGCGGTGCGCTCGGCGGCTTCGCTCGCGCGGGGCAGGACGCTGGTCACGGGCTCGCTCCACGAGGTGTGCGGGGGTGGCCGCGGCGTCGGGACCGGGACGTTCATCAGGTTAGGAACGGCGAGGACGCCGGACAATTACGAAGCGTTGCCCGTACATGGCGGAACGTTGCGCGTTGATCGCAGCCGGCGCAGGTTCATTGCGTGGCGCCGGACGCCGCTCGTCCGGCGGTCCGGGTCGGGCGCGAATCAGTGCGGGAGTGGCGCAGCCGGGCGGCGGAGCAGCGGGGAGAGCACGAGCACCGAGCGGGTGCGCGCGACGAACGGCTGGGCGCCGATCTGCTCGAGCACCTGCTCGAAGTGGCGCATGTCGGCGGCGAGGATGCGCAGCACGGCGTCGGCGTCGCCCGAGACGGTGCTGGCGTCCACCACCTCGGGGAACTTGGCGACGGCGGAGCGGATGGTGGCGGGTGCGGTGCTGATGCGGCAGTACAGCTCCACGTAGCCCTCCACCGACCAGCCCAGCGCACCGGGGTCGAGCCGCACGGTGAACCCGGTGATCGCCCCGCCTGCCCGCAGGCGGTCGACCCGCCGCTTCACCGCCGACGCCGACAGTCCGACGCTCGTGCCGAGGTCGGCGTAACTGCGGCGCGCGTCGTCCACGAGCAGCGCGATGAGGTCCTCGTCGAGCCGATCGAGTTGCACGCGCTCATCCTGCACGCCGAGCGGGCGAAGCACGTGCAGGATGACCGGCATGTACCGCGTGGATTCCGAGGTCGGGCCGCTCCGCCAGGTGATCCTGCACCGCCCCGGGCTGGAGCTGAAGCGGCTGACCCCGGCCAACAAGGACCGCCTGCTGTTCGACGACGTGCTGTGGGTGGCCAGGGCCCAGGAGGAGCACGACCGTTTCGCGGCGCTGCTGCGCGAGCGCGGGATCACCGTGCACCTGTTCGGCGAGCTGCTGCGGACCACGGTGGAGATCCCCGAGGCGCGCAAGTACGTCCTCGACCGGATCTTCGACGACCGCGTCTACGGGCCGCTCGCCATCGACGCGCTGCGCAACTGCTTCGACGCGATGGACGTCGACACCCTCACCGACCACCTCATCGGCGGGATCACGAAGCGCGAGGTGCTCGACCGCATCCCGGAGCCGCGCTCGATCGCCTTCCACGTGCTCGCTCCCGACGACTTCGTGCTGGAGCCGCTCCCCAACCACCTCTACACCCGCGACACGTCGGCGTGGCTCTACGGCGGTGTGGCGATCAACAGCATGCGCAAGAAGGCCAGGATGCGCGAGACCGTGCACTACGAGGCGGTCTACCGCTGGCATCCCCTCTTCGCCCGTTCCGACTACGCGATCTGGTCCGAGGGCTCGGTGAACGGACCGGCGACCACCGAGGGCGGCGACATGCACGTGCTCGGCGGCGGGGCCGTGCTGATCGGGCTGTCGGAGCGCACCACCCCCGCAGGCGTCGAGCGGCTGGCCACGCGTCTGTTCGCCGGCGGCGAGATCGACCGGATCGTCGCGCTGCGGATGCCGCAGCAACGGGCGTTCATGCACCTCGACACCGTGATGACAATGGTCGACCCGGAGACGTTCGTGGAGTACGCGGGGCTGGGCAAGCTGCCCGCTTACACCGTTCGACCCGGCGACTCGGAGAAGGAGCTCGACGTCACCGACCACCCGCCGGAGCAGATGCACGAGGCGATCGCCGCGGTGCTCGGGCTCCCGTCGGTCCGGGTCCTGACCCCTGAGCAGGACGTGCACGCCGCAGCCCGCGAGCAGTGGGACGACGGGTGCAACGCGCTCGCCGTGGCGCCTGGGGTGGTGGTGACCTACGAGCGCAACGTCACGACGAACACGTTCCTGCGCAGGCACGGGATCGAGGTGCTCGACATCCCCGGCGGGGAGCTGGGCCGGGGACGGGGCGGCCCGCGGTGCATGAGCTGCCCGATCGTGCGCGACGCTGCATGATCGCTGCGTGACGCGGGCGAACGAACGGCACGGCCGTCCGATAGGTCCGCGCCACCGTGCCGCTCATCCAGCCGGCGGCCCCCACACGGCCAGCGCCTGGGCGGTCGCCGCGTCCGCGGGCAGGAACGCCTCGAGCTTCAGCTCCGCGAGCGTGACGTCCACGGCGGTCGCGAAGGTCGTCACGGTCGTGATGAGCCGCAGTTCGCCGCGTTCGGATCGCAGCCGCAGCGGCACGGCGAAGCCCAGGTGGTCCGGTCCGATGGCGGCAGGCGGCACATACGATCCGAGCTCCGCGCGCAGTGCGGCCAGCCGTTCGTCCGGCCCGCGTTCCAGTGCCTGGTCCAGCCGCTCGAGGACGTGACGGGCCCATTCGGCGAGGTTGACGATCCGTGGGGCGAGCCCCTCGGGGTGCAGGGCAACGCGATAGGCGTTGGCGGGCGCAGCCAGCAGGTCGGCGGAGACCCCCTCGGTGAGCAGCCCGAACGGCGCGTTCGCCGCGACCAGGTCGCCGTGGCGGTCCACGACGATCGCCGGGTAGGGGCGGTGGCCGTCGAGCACGGACCGCAGGGCGTCGCGCACCGGGGCGAGGCCGGGCTCGTCGAGGCCGGTCTCGGGGTAGGCGGGTGCGAATCCGGCCGCGAGCAGCAGCGCGTTGCGGTCGCGCAGGGGCAGTTCCATCGACTCCGCGAGCCGCACGACCATCGCGCGGCCGGGCGCCGAGCGGCCGCTCTCCATGAAGCTGACGTGCCGTTGCGTCGTCCCTGCGCGCAGGGCCAGGTCCAGCTGGCTGACCCGCAGCCGGGTACGGCGCTCGCGGAGCGCGGCCGGAAAGTTCACAGGGTGTTCCTAGCCCTCGGGTGCGCCGTGCGGCCATTCCCCCGGGGGAATTGCCGCAGCGCACCGGCCGAACGAGCCTCTGCGGCATGGATCTCGTTCGGACAGGTGTGCTGCTCCCGCTCAAGGCGGAGCAGTGGGCGGGTGCTGACCCGCGAGAGCTGGTGGATCTGGCGGTCCGGGCGGAGCGGGCGGGCTACGACTCGGTCTGGGCCAACGACACGCTCCTCGGCGCCCACATCGACCCGCTGACGGTCCTCGCCGCGGTCGCGGCGGCGACCGAGCGGGTGACTCTCGGCACCGCGGCGCTGCTGCCCGCGTTCCGGCGGCCGGTGCAGGCCGCCAAGGCGATCGCCTCGCTCGATCTCCTGGCGGGCGGACGCCTGGTGCTCGGCGTCGGAGCCGGTTTCCCCGGGCGTTCCGAGCCGGAGTACGCGGCGTCCGAGGTGCCGTGGCCACACCGGTTCGCCCGGCTCGACGACACGGTGGCGCTCTGGCGGCGACTGTGGGCCGCGGAGGGACCCACCTCGTTCACCGGCGACGTGCTGCGCTTCTCCGACATCCCGGCGGGCACCCGCCCGTACCGCAGCGGCGGCCCGCCCGTCTGGCTCGCCGGGGCCACCCCCGCCGCGCTGGCCCGGACCGGACGCCACTACGACGGCTGGCTGCCCTACCCGCCGGAGCCGGCGACCTACGCCGCCGGCCTCACCGACATCCGCACTGCCGCTCTCACGGCGGGGCGAGCGCAGGACGCCATCACACCGGCGCTGTTCGCCACGGTACTGCTGGCGTCCGACGTGCCGTCGGGGCAGCGCGCCGTCGACGAGTTCTGCCGGGAGAACTACGGGCTTCCGCTCGAGGTGGTCGAGCGGATCCAGACGATCGTGGCGGGACCGCCCGAGCACGTGGCCGCGGGGCTCGCCCGTTTCGTCGAGGCCGGCGCCCGTCACATCGTCCTGCGCATCGCGGCGCCCGGCCTCGACGGGCAGCGGGACCAGCTCGATCGGCTCGCCGACCTGCTGCTCGGCGTACGCGACCCGGTGATATCGACGGTCTGACGAGGACGCGAGCGGTAGTGTTCGCCCGTGAGTTCCGTCGCGGAAGAAACTGAGGTCGCCGGCGACTGGACCGCGCTCGACGGCAGCCAGCAGCGCGTCGCGGTGGAGGTCCTGCGCCACGGCCCACTCCCCCGCGCCGAGCTCGCGCGCCGGCTCGGGCTCTCCCCCGGCTCACTCACGCGGCTCACCCGCCCGCTGGTCGACTCCGGCCTGCTGATCGAGGGCACCGCCGACATCCACACCCGAACGGGGCGACCCTCGCTCCCGTTGGACGTGCAGCCCTCCTCCCGCCGGTTCATCGGCGTCAAGATCACCGGGGACGCCCTGTTCACCGTGGTCACCGACCTGCGCGCCGCCGTCCTCGCCGAGCACGAGGTGTCACTCCCCGGGCGCGAGTCGGAAGCCGTGGTGGACGCGGTCACCGTCGCCGTCGCAAGGATGCGCGAGGAGCACGGAGAGATGGCCGGGCTCGGCGTCGGCATCGGCGGGCGGGTCTCGGAGCGCCGCGACGTCACGAAAGCGCAGTTCCTCGGCTGGCAGGAGACGGTGCCGCTGGCGGCGCGGCTGCAGTCGGCCACCGGCCTTCCCACCGTCGTGGAGAACGACGTGCGGGCGCTCACCGTGGCCGAACACTGGTTCGGCGCCGGCCGGGGGCTGCAGTCGCTGGTGGTCGTGACGATCGGCGTCGGCGTGGGATGCGGGATCGTCGTCCACGACCGGCTCGTCGAGGGCGCGCACGGGACGGGTGGGTCGGTCGGGCACCGGCCGCTGACGGGCTGGGCGATCTGCGGCGAGGGGCACCGCGGATGCGCGGAGGGGGTGCTGACGTCGGGGGCGATCACCGCCGCGGTCGGCCAGGCGCTGGGCAGGTCCGTGACCTACGACGAGGTGCTGGAACTCGCCGGCGCCGGGCAGCCCGCGGCCCGCCGCGCCGTCGCGGACGCCGGCCGGGCCCTCGGGCTGCTCGTCGCCGACATCGCTGGCCTCGTCGACCCGGACCTCGTGATCCTCACCGGCGAGGGCGTCGGCGCGGTCGACATCGCCAGGGCCGAGCTGGACGCCGCCCTGGAGGAGAGCCGCGACCCGGCGGGACCGCCGGTCCGGGTCGATGTGCAGCCGTTCCCGTTCACCGAGTGGGCACGCGGGGCGGCCGCGGTGGCGGTGCAGGCGCACGTGCTGGGGCCCGCCGCGCCCGTGTGACGCCGCACGCCGCGCTGACCACGGCGTTCCCCTCGGCGTCGAACGCCGTCAGCGGGTCCGCACCGCCTCCGCCCGCAGCAACAGCAGCTGCTCCGGGTTGAGCGCCGGAGCCCGCAGTCCGACCGCACCGAGCACGCGGCCGGGCAGCTCCACCCCGTCGGCAAGCCACGCGGGGGGCCGACGCTGCCGCAGCGCGGGCGCATCGCCCGGCGGCTGTGTCCGCACCCGGTAGCGCTGCTCGGGGTCGAGGCCGGGCAGGCGTAGGGCGCCGGGCACTGCGGTCAGCGGCGTGGCCAGCTGGACCAGCGCGAACAGGGCGGCGGACCGATCGGCCGACACCACTCCGTGCAGGGCGAACGACGGGTCGTGCTGGTCGGCTCGCACCACGGTGCCGGTGTGCAGCAGACCGCGGACGTCCTTGTAGAGCTGCACCCACGCGGCCAGCTCCTTGCGCTCCTCCGGACTCGCGGTGGTGATGTCCCACTCGATGCCGAACGAGCCGAACAGAGCCGTCCCGGCCCGGAACGACAGGTCGTGGGTACGGGCCGTGGAGTGCGAACGCGGCGACCCGACGTGCGAACCGACGAGCTCGGGCGGCAGCAGCTGGGCGGTGTAGCGCTGGATCTGCTGACGTTCGAGCGGGTCGATGTTGTCGCTGGCCCAGATCCGGTCGGTGCGCTCCAGAATTTCCAGGTCGACGCGCAGGCCCCCCGACGAGCAGGACTCGATCTCGACGTCGGGATGCCGGACGCGCAGCTCGTCGATCAGCCGGTACACAGCACTGGTCTGCGCGTGGACGCCGGGCGTGCCGAGCGGTCCGTGGCCGGCGTCGAGCAGGTCGCGGTTGTGGTCCCACTTGAGGTAGGCGATCGGGTACTCGGTGAGGAGAGTGTCGAGCCGCTCCAGGACGTAGGCGAACGCCTCGGGCCGGGCGAGGTCGAGCACCTGCTGCGACCGGGAGAGCGGAGGTTGACGCCCACCGGTCGCGAGGATCCACTCCGGGTGGGCGCGCGCGAGATCGGAGTCGGGGTTGACCATCTCCGGCTCGACCCACAACCCGAACTGCATGCCCAGCCGCCGCACCTCCTCGACCAGCGGGTGCAGACCCCGGGGCCAGACGTCCTCGTCGACGTACCAATCGCCCAGGCCGGCCGTGTCGTCACGGCGGTGGCGGAACCAGCCGTCGTCGAGCACATAGCGCTCGGCACCGACATCGGCGCCGGCCCGGGCGAGCTCGACGAGCCGGTCGAGGTCGTGGTCGAAGTAAACGGCCTCCCAGGTGTTGAGCACGACCGGGCGCGGGGCGCGCGGGTGCTGCGGCCGGGAGCGCAGGTGCGTGTGGAAACGCGCGGCGACGCCGTCGAGGCCCCGGCCGTACGCGGCGTAGATCCACGGGCCCGCGTACTGCTCGCCGGGAGCCAGCGCCATCTCACCGGGAAGCAGCAGCTCACCACCGCCGAGCACCGCGGCCCCGGTCGACAGACGCTCGGCATAGGAGACGTGGTTGCCGCTCCACGCGACGTGCACCGCCCACACGTCGCCGTCGCGGAAGCCGAAGCCCGCGGTGCCGGCGGCGAGGATCAGCGGCGCATCCGGTCCGGTGCGACCGCGCCTGTTCTCCCGCGCGTGCACCCCGACGACGAACGGCGCGCGCTGCGGAGCCCGCTCCCGGCCCCAGCGCCCGGCCATGTCGAACAGCTCGGTGGCCTCCGGCGGCACCGGGAGCGCGACGGCGAGGCCGTCGACGACGAACGGCTCCGCGGCCGCTCCCTCCGCAACCACGACCGTGGCCCGCTGGCGCAGCAGCCCGGACGCCAGCAACTCGATGTCGAGCCGGACCTCGAGACCTGCCTCGTCATCCCGGCCGACCGCGCGGACCTGGCCACCACCGTGCGGACCGGGCTCGACGTCGAGCGCGACGAGGGTGAAGAGCGGCGACCAGGCACCCCCCGCGCGGTGGCCCGCGAGCCCTGGCCGGCCGAGCCACCCGCTCGCCTGCTCGGGCAGGACGCCGACGCGCGACCCCTCGTCGAGATCGTTGGGCACGCTGCCGGGGACCGAAGCGGCGGCCAGCCCCGCGAGGTCGGAGGCGTCCAGCTCGCTGAGATCGGGCCCCCAGTGCAGCACCGCAGGCAAGCGCCGCCCGTCCGTGCCGAGGACCACGCTCACCCCCGCTGCCCTGAGGTGGACGGGGCCGACAGGGGTGGGGGGCATGGCCGCTCCGGACGTCGTCGTAACGCTGATCGCGGATATGTTTTACGACAGAAGTTAATAGAGGTCAACGGCGACCGTTCTCCGAGTCCCGCGGCAGACGCGACTCAGCGAGCGGTGTCGGTCAGGCGATCGAGCACGGCCACGAACACGGCCCGCTCGTCGGGGTCGATGACGGCGAGCACCTCGGCCTCGACGCCGCGAATCCCCGCCCGGCAGGACCGCACCAGCTCCCGGCCCTCCTCGGTGAGCGCGACGACCCGGTTACGACGGTCGGCAGGGTCCGGGGTGCGGCGGAGCAGGCCGCGCGCCTCCAGGCGATCGAGGATCGGGATCAGCCGCGTCTTGTCCCGCCCGACGGCGGCCGCGAGCTCCGACTGCGTCGGCACCGCCCCCTCCTCGAGGGCGCTGAGCACGGCGTAGTCCCACATCTCGACGTCGTGAGCCCGCAACACCGGAGTCTCCGCCTCGATCATCATCCGCGTCAGGCGGGCGAACGCGGCCCCGAGGTCGTGGCGCTGCTCCATGTGGCGCGACGATAGTGGTTGACCAATCGTCTACCACGGTAGATAGTCTTCACATGGAGATTATCGCCTTGCATCACCGGGCCGTCGCCGCCGTCGCACCGATCCTCGCCCGGGTCCGCCCGATCGACCTCGGACTTCCCACTCCCTGCACCGGCTGGGACCTGCGAGTCCTGCTGGAGCACATGACCGGCCAAGACCACGGCTTCGCGGCGGCTGTGCGCGCCGGAGACGAGACCGACGTCGATATCGCCGCATTCGCCCCACGCCCGCTCGAAGACGACCCCGCCGCGGCCGCCACCACGTCGTCGGCCGCAGCCGGGGCCGCCTTCACCGAGGCCGCCACCGACCCGGCCCGCACGGTCTGGCTGGCGGAGTTCCGGCAGCGGCTCCCACTGGAACAGGTCGCCGGCTTCCACCTGATCGACACGCTCGTGCACGGCTGGGACGTGGCTGTCACGCTCGGACTCGCCGTCGACTACGACGACGACCTCATCGCCGCCGGCCTCACGGTGGCCGAACGCGTGCCGACCGGTGCCTTCCGGGAACTGCCCGAATCACCGTTCGCCCCGGCCCTGGAGGCGAGCGGATCAGACCGCTGGGAGCGCACCCTGACCCTGCTGGGACGCAACCCGCTCTGGACCCCCACCCGCACAACCGCCACTCCCACCCGGTAGCCGCTCGGCCCAACCCACCGCACGAACGGCCCGCCCGCCCAATAGGACCGCACGAGGGGGCCTCTCGCTCAATCAGCGGCGCAACCCACCAGCGGGAATCCCGGCCCACCGGGGCAACCCGCGACGCAACGAACGGCCCGACCGCCCAATAGGACCGCACCACCGAGCCGCTCGCTCAATCAGCGGCGAACCCTGCCCCGCGGAGCAGATCCAGGGAGTGGACGAGCGGCCCGTCCGTCCAATAGGACAGCACTGCCGGGCCACTCACCCCATCACCGACACACCGACCCCGGAAACCTGGCAAAGCCGGAACCAAGCCCGACGCGGACGAGCGGCCCGTCCGTCCAAAAAGACCGCACCACCGAGCCGCTCGCTCAATCAGCGGCGAACCCAGACCCGCGGTACCACCCCTGGACCTGGACGAGCGGCCCGTCCGTCCAAAAGGACCGCACTGCCGGGCCACTCGCTCAGAACCACCCGGTATCCCATCGCGCAGCCCGAACCCACCACGCGAACGAACGGCCCGTCCGCCCAAAAAGCCCGCACCACCGGGCCGCTCGTTCAATCAGCGGCGAACCCAGACCCGCGGGACGATCCCTCGGCTTGGACGAGCGGCATGTTCGTGCGATAGGTGCGTACGGATGTGCCGGTCGTCCGGGGCTCAGTTCTCGCCGCGGATCGCCCGGCGCAGCTTCGGGAGGCGCTCGGCCAGCAGCCGCTCGCCGCCCCGGCCGGTGGGGCGGTAGTAGTCGCGGCCGACCAGTGCGTCGGGCGGGTACTGCTGCTCCAGTACCCCCTCGGGCGTGCTGTGGGGGTAGCGGTAGCCCACGGCGTTGCCGAGCTTCTCCGCCCCGGCGTAATGGCCGTCGCGCAGATGCGGTGGGACGGCGCCGGTGGCGCCGGCCCGCACGTCGGCCATCGCCTCGTCGATGCTGGTGATCACCGCATTGGACTTCGGGGCGGTGGCCAGGTGCACGGTGACCTGGGCCAGCGCGATGCGGCACTCCGGAAGCCCCACGAGCTGCACGACCTGCGCCGCGGCGACGGCCGCCTGCAGCGCGGTGGGGTCGGCGAGGCCGACGTCCTCACTCGCGTGCACCATCAGCCGCCGCGCGATGAACCGTGGGTCCTCCCCCGCCACCAGCATCCGGGCGAGGTAGTGGAGCGCGGCGTCGGCGTCGGAGCCGCGGATCGACTTGATGAACGCGCTGATCACGTCGTAGTGCTGGTCGCCCTGGCGGTCGTAGCGCACGGTCGCCTCGGTGACCGCCCGCTCGACGGCGGGCACGTCGATCTCGGTGGCGCCGGTGCCCGTGACGCCGTCGGCGGCCGCCTCGAGCGCGGTGAGGGCGCGGCGGGCGTCACCGGACGCGAGCCGTACCAGCGCGTTCTCGGCGTCGGACGTGAGCTCGACGGCGCCGCCGAGGCCGCGCGGGTCGGCGACGGCCCGGCGCAGGAGCGACCGCACGTCGTCCTCGGTGAGCGACTGCAGCTGCAGCACCAGCGAGCGGGAGAGCAGCGGGGACACCACCGAGAACGACGGGTTCTCCGTGGTGGCGGCGACGAGCAGCACCAGCCGGTCCTCCACGGCACCGAGCAGCGCGTCCTGCTGGGTCTTGGAGAACCGGTGCACCTCGTCGATGAACAGCACCGTCTGTTGGTCGAGCCGGTCGCGACGCCTGCGGGCGTCGTCGATCACGGCGCGCAGCTCCTTGACCCCCGAGGAGAGCGCCGAGAGCGCGACGAAATGCCGGCTGCCCACACCGGCCAGTAGCCGCGCGATCGTGGTCTTGCCGGTGCCGGGGGGGCCGTAGAGCAGCACGGACGCCGCCGCGCCGCCTTCGACGAGCCGCCGCAGCGGCGCACCGGGCCGCAGCAGGTGGGCCTGGCCGACCACCTCGTCGAGCGAGCGCGGGCGCATCCGCACCGCCAGGGGCGCGGTGCTGCGTGCCGGATCGCCGCCGACGTCGTCCGTGGGGGTCGCCGGCTCCGGTTCGTGCAGCTCGAAGAGACCTTCCGCCCCTCCGCTCATTTCCGCGCTCATCGCATGCAGCCTGCCATCCCGGTACGACGAGTTCGGAGTCCGCCCGAGTTGTCGGTGCCGCCTGGAATCATCCCGCGGTCGGAAGGGGACGGCGATGACCCTGCCGTAGCCGAACGACCTGCTCACCCTGATTGGCCCGGCGCCGGGCGCTGGGGCCCGGACGTGCCACCCCGCGGTCGGTCACCCCAGCCGCGCGGCGCGGGTCAGGAGGTGGCGCCTCTTGTCACCAACCACCCCTGGGGATTCTCCGGCCACCCCTGCACCGGCCACTGGGCCGTGGCCGCCACCACCGCCTCCTGGACGGCGTCCTCGCAGGCGTCGAAATGGCCGCAGCGGCGCACCAGCGCACCGAGCACCTCCGGGACCAGCCGCCGGACGGCCCGCCAGTCGGTCACGGCTCGACGTTGGCCTCGTGCATGAGTGGCCGGACCTCGACACCCCAGTAGCGCGCCGACGGGTTGCGGGCCGCGATCTCCAGGGCCCGTTCCAGGCTGTCGCAGTCGAGGATCGTGAAGCTGCCCAGGTACTCCTTGGCCTCGGCGTAGGGGCCGTCGGTCACCACCGGCGTCCCGCCGGTGACCCGGACCACCTTGGCGTTCACCTGGTCGGCCACGCCATAGCCGCCGACCAGCTCACCCGACTCGAACAGCTCCTGGTTGAGGGCATCGGTCTCGCGGATGATCTCGGTGAGGGTCTCCGCACCCACCGAACTGAAGGCTTCCTCGTTGCCGTAGATCAGCAGCATGTACTTCACGGCTCGTTCCTCTCTCAGTGCACCGGCTGGGCCGGTCCGACCAGGTCGCCACTGGCGCCGCGATCGTCCAGCACCAGCTTCGACCGCCCGGTGACGGTGTAGCGAACGTGGGTGGCATCCGGCGCCTCGACGACCCGCGTCGGAACCAGCTCGATGCCGTCGTCGGCGCCGAGACCGAGGCTGGGGTCGAACAGACGCTGGCCGTCGCCCAGCAGCACCGGGGCGATGTGCAACTCGAGCTGGTCGAGCAGCCCGGCGGTCAGCACCTGGCGCAGGAGCTCCCCGCCGCCGGACACCGCCACGTCCTTGCCACCGGCGGCGTCCCGGGCCAGCTCGACGGCCCGCTCGACTCCTTCGGTGACAAAGGTGAAGGAGGTGCCACCCTGGCGTTCGAGCACGCCCCGGGGACGGTGGGTGACGACGAACACCGGGGCGCGGAACGGCGGTTCCTCGCCCCAGGGGACCTCGCCGGCGTCGAACATGCGCCGGCCCATGACATAGGCACCGGCCGCCGCGAACGTCTCCTTGATGATCTCCGAGTTGATCGACTGCTCGCCGCCGGCGAAGCCCTGCCGCTCGCGCCAGGCCATGGCGTCGACGGCCCAGCGGGTGACCCGGAAGAAACCGGGCGCTTCGGGGCCCCGCATCCAGCCACTCATGTCCTCGGGGCCCCGCGTGTCCCGCGGTCCGGTGTAGAAGCCGTCGAGGGACACCGACATCTGGGCGGTCACCTTGGTCATCGTTCGTGCTCCTCTCGTGTTGGCGGCACCCTTGGCCGCCGGTGCCCATCAGTCGGAGCCGACCGCCCGTTCTCGACATGCGCCGACGAGAAATCGGGGAAGAAGTCCCGCCTCGGGTCGTGGAGAGGTCCCCTACAGGCTGCCCGTGGCGCAGTGGTCGAGACGCTCGCGCAGGCACCCGGCCGTCGTCAGTCGAAGCGGATGTGCCGCAAGCCCGTGGCGTACCGACGGAGCCGCCCGCGCAGGGGGCTGTCGGTGTTCGGTCCGATCGACAGCCCCACGGAGCGCGCAATGTGCTCGGCGACCTGCGGAATCGGGAGGTGGTCGGTACGGATGTGCTCCGCGAACTCCGGCTCCCGGAGCCGCTCCAGGCAGTCGTCGAGCCGACGCACCGCGAAGCTCTCGCGCTTGAGCCCTCGGCCGAACCCCCGCTCCCGCAGGCGCCTCAGCACGGTGCCCCGCTCGGCGAGCAGCGCGAAATGGCGCACCTCGTGGCCGTCCTCGCGCAGCCGGCCGACGACCTCGGCGAAGTAGAGCGGGTGCACGAGGGTCATCGGCGCGATGACCGGGCCGTCGTGCTTGCGGAGCACGATGTCGAGCACCTCGCGCACGCCCTGGCGCCAGGCGGAGAGATCCTGGAAGTCGCCGCGCAGCACGGGCGGCATCGTGCGGTGCAGCCCGAAACCGACGTGCTCGGGATCGCACACGATGCTGCCCGGCAGCCGCCGGCGCAGCTCGTACGCCGTTTGGGTCTTGCCACCGCCGAACGGGCCGTTGATCCACAGCAGCATGCGTTTGACCGTATCCCGACGGCCTTCTGTCGATCGTCCGACTTCATCTCCCAGCTAATGGGAATCAGGTTCCGCATCGCAGGAATGTAGGGCAAGCTGTGAAAGGTCGGAGCCCCAACCGGGTCCGTCGCCGTCTCGCCCTGTCGATCCAGGACGACCAATCCGTCCCTGTATCGACGCCCGAAGGCGAGACCTCCGTGACCGTCCACCTCTCCAGCCGGCTGCGCGACGTGCGCGGTTCGGCCATCCGCGACCTGCTCGCCCTCACTGCTCGCGACGACGTCATCTCTCTCGCGGGTGGCCTGCCCGGCACCGAGCTGCTGCCCCGGGAGCGGATCGCCGCCGCGCTCGCGACCGCGGCCGCAGACCCGGCGAACCTCCAGTACGGCGAGACCATCGGGCTACGACAGCTGCGGGAGGTGCTCGCGGCGACGGAGGGCGCCCGGCTCGGGCGGGCCCTCACCGCCACCGAGGTGGTGGTGACCACCGGCTCGCAGCAGGCCCTCGACCTCGTCGCCCGCACGATGATCGACCCAGGTGACGTGGTGGTGGTCGAGGACCCGGTGTACGTCGGCGCTCTCCAGGTGTTCCAGGCCGCAGGCGCGGCACTGCACGCAGTGGCCGTCGACGCCGACGGCATGGACGTCGACGCGCTCGCCGACCGGCTGGCCGCAGGACTGCGCCCCCGGCTCGTCCACACCGTCAGCAGCTTCCACAACCCGCGCGGGGCGACGCTCGACGACCGGCGCCGGGCGATGCTCGCCGCACTCGCCGATCGGTACGGCTTCCTCGTGGTGGAGGACGACCCTTACGGCCTGCTCTCCTTCGACGGCCCGCCGCCGGTGCCGGTGGCCGCCCATGGCGATCGCGTCGTCCGCCTGGGGAGTGTGTCGAAGGTCGTCGCGCCTGCTCTGCGGGTCGGCTGGTTGACCGGGCCCGCGGCGCTGCTGACCGCGGTGGAGCGGCTCAAGCAGTGCAGCGACCTCTGCGGCTCCACGCTCACCCAGGCCGTCGCCGCCGAACTGCTGTCCGACGTGCCCTGGTTCGAGGGACACCTGGGCATGCTGCGCGCCGCGCTGCGCGACCGGGCCGGCGCACTCACCGAGGCCGTCCGCGAGGCGTTCGGGGACGCCGTCACCTGCTCCGTTCCCACGGGGGGCATGTTCTGCTGGCTGGAGTTCACCGACGGGACACGCCCTGCCGAACTGCTCCCCCACGCCCTCCGCACCGGCGTCGGGTTCGTGCCGGGCGACGCTTTCGCCGTGAACCGGCCGCTCGACGAGGCGGCACGCCTCTGCTTCGCGTCGAATCCGGCCCCGGTACTGCACACTGCCGTGTCCCGGCTGGCCACCGCATGGCGCGAGCACCGACACTTGCGACGTAATGTCGAGCCGTGCGGCAAATCCTCGAACTGCTGGAGCGTGACGCCCAGCTCTCCCATGACACCATCGCGACCATGACCGGCCTGCCCGTGGCCGAGGTGAGCAAGGCGATCGCGGAATGGGAGGCGTCCGGCGCGATCCGGCGCTACAAGGCGGTCATCGACTGGGACGCCGTGGACGAGGACCCGACGAGCGAGATCGTCATCGCGTTCATCGATGTGTCCCTCGCCCCGGCCCGCGGCGTCGGCTTCGACGACGTCGCCGCCAGGATCGCCCGCTTCGACGAGGTGCGCAGCGTCCACCTCGTCTCCGGCGGCCACGACCTGCGCTGCACCGTCACCGGCCGCAGCATCCGGGCCGTGTCGGACTTCGTCTCCCAGAAACTCTCCACGATCGACCGGGTGCGGGCCACCGCCACGTACTTCGTGCTCAAGACCTACAAGCGCGACGGCGACTCGTTCACCCCGGCCGAGCAGGACCACCGGCTTCCGGTGACGCCCTGATGAAGGAACTCAACGCCGTGATCACCGCGTGTCCCCCGTCGGGGATCCGGCGGTTCTTCGACATCGCCTCCGAGATGGACGACGTGATCTCACTCGGGGTGGGCGAGCCCGATTTCGTGACGCCGTGGCACGTGCGCGAGGCGGGGATCTACGCGCTGGAGAACGGCTACACCACCTACACCTCGAACGCCGGGTTGCCGCGCCTGCGCGAGCTGATCTGCGCCGATCTCGCGGCGCGGTACGGCGCCGACTACTCCCCCGACGGCGAATGCCTCATCACCACCGGCGTCTCCGAAGGGCTCGACCTCACCCTGCGCGTGCTGCTCAACCCCGGCGACGAGGTGATCGTTCCCGAGCCCTGCTACGTCGCGTACGAGCCGTGCGTCGCCTTCGCCGGCGGCGTGCCGGTGCGGGTTCCGACCCGCTGGGAGGACGACTTCGCGATCGACGCCGAGGTCGTCGCCGCAGCGATCACACCCCGCACGAAGGCGATCGTCCTCGGCTCCCCCGCCAACCCCACCGGTGCCGTACAGCCCCGCAAGGCGCTCGAAGCCCTGGTCCGGCTCGCCGAGCAACACGACCTCTACATCGTCTCCGACGAGATCTACGACCGCCTCACCTACACGGGCACCCACACCTGCCTGGGCACCGTGCCCGGCGCGCGTGAGCGCACGGTGCTGCTCGGGGGGTTCTCGAAGGCCCACGCGATGACGGGCTGGCGGGTCGGCTGGATCTGCGCGCCCCGGCCCGTCGCCGAGCTGTGCGTGCGCGTGCACCAGTACACGATGCTGTGCGCACCGCACGTCTCCCAGCTCGCGGCCGTGGAGGCCTTGTCCGGACCGGACGACGCGGTGCAGTCGATGGTCGCCGACTACGACCGGCGGCGGCGGGTGTTCGTGAAGGGCCTTCGTGAGATCGGCCTCGACACTCCCGAGCCCCAGGGCGCCTTCTACGCGTTCCCGTCGATCCGCCGCTCCGGCCTCGACTCGGAGACCTTCGCCGAGCAGCTGTTGCGTACAGAGCACGTGGCCGTGGTGCCCGGCAGCGTGTTCGGCCCGTCCGGAGAAGGACACGTGCGCTGCTCCTACGCCACCGCGTTGCCCCTGCTCGAGGAGGCTCTCGTACGGATCGACCGCTTCCTCGGTTCGCTCTGACGGACCTCCAGTAGTCGGACGTCCACGCACCGTAACCTTTGCGTCGGGTTCACAGCCCCGCAAAGCCGCACCGCCAGACTTCGGAGGCATGGACACACGCCCTTGCCCCTTGTGCAGCCGCCCACGGACGCCGGCCGATGCCGCCGGCCTCACCTGGAGCAGTCAGCACGAGGCCGACGGCTCGATCACCTTCATCTGCCCCACGTGCACCCGTGCGCAGCTGTGGCGGATCGAGGCGATGCTCGCCGTGGCCTCGCCGACCGCGCCGCTCGCCCCGCTTCCGCTGCGCCCCGCGGCCTGACCGGGACGGTCACTCCGGCGAACCGGCCTCGCGCAACGTGTGCAGGCGCGCGAGGACCGGAGCCACCAGCATCACGACCGCCATCACGACGAAGGCCGTGGCGATGTGCCCGGTGGACTGGTAGACGGTGCCGAAGACCGCCACTCCGGCGACGAAGCTGAACTGGATCACCGTCGTCGCCATCCCGCTCGCGTCCGGGATGTTGACGGGCCGGACGTGGGCCACGGTGAGCGCGAACAGCGGGGAGAACGCCATCCCGAAGCCCAGGCCGCACACGCCGAGCACCACCGCTGCGGCCGCAACGGGCCAGCGCTCACCTCTGGTGAGCCAGGCCAGAAGGAGAAGCGCTGCACCGGCGAGGACCACCCCGCCGATGAGGAGCTCTCGCTGACGCCCTGGCCGGACGAGCGACGGGATCACCCCGCCGATGCCGAAGCCGACCGCGAGCGGTAGGAGTGCGTCTCCCGCGACCCCGGCTGTGCTCCCGTGCCGGACCTGGAGGTCCGCCGCCACGCAGAACAGGATGCCGGTGTAGGGGGTGCCGACGAGGAGCAGCCCGAGCAGGCCGGGACGGACACCTCTGGTGGTGAACAGCACCGGGTCCACCAGCACCGGCCGTCCTCGGCTACTGGTACGCCGCTGATGGACGACGAACACGGCAAGCACGGCGATGCCAACCGCCGCGGCGGCGATGCTCCACGGTGGCCAGCCGCTCTCGGTGCCGAGCGTCAACGCCGAGATCACGAGGACCCCGCCGCAGGTCAACAACACCACACCGGGAACGTCGAGGCGCCGCTCGACCACCGGCACGCGAGGCAGCACCAGCGCTGCGACGACGAAGAGCCCGACGCCGATGGGCACATTGACGAGGAACACCGAGCGCCAGCCCAGCCCCAGGAGATCGAGGTCGATCAGACCACCTCCGGCGGCCAGCCCGACGGCTCCTCCGATCGAGATCATCGCGCTGTATGCCGACAATGCCCGGGCCCGCGCAGAACCGGTGAAACTGATCTGAATGACCGACACGATCTGCGGAATCATCAGTGCAGCGCCGATTCCCTGCACGGCCCGCGCTCCCACCAGCACCGCGGCGGAGGGAGCCGCGCCCGCTGCCGCCGAAGCAATCGTGAAGACGACCACCCCTGTGAGGAACACCCGGCGCCGGCCGCGGTCGGCACCGATGCGGGCCCCGGTGATCAGCAGGCTGGCGTACAGCAGGGTGTACGCCACGATCGCGAGCTGGACCGTTCCCGTCGGTACCTGCAGCTCCGTGCCGATGTCCGGGGCCGCGACGTTGCCGACGGTGGTGTCGAGCGACGCCATGAACTGGCCCGCCAGCACGACGGCCAGGGTGACCCATCGGTGGCCGGTGCGGGCGTTCGCCGGGACGGCGACCTGGGACGTCATCACAGCCCCTTCCTCGGGAGCGGGGCCGCACAGAGGACTCCGGAGTCGGCAGCGCCTGACGCCGACGAAATTCGAGCTTAATCGCACATCTGGTCGACGATTAGTGACGCTGATCGCGCTCGAAATAATCAGACTGACCGAACAATGCGAACAATGCGCGGATCAGCAATCGGCTGTCGGATCGCGGCGGATGACGACGGTGGCGGGCCGGCGCACCAACTCGCCCACGAGGCTCTGCACGATCACCGGGCCGAGGTCGCGTCCGCGCCGGGCCAGCCAGGGCACGCCCTTCACCACCAGCCAGGCCGTCCGCTGCACAGCCGTCACCTCACGCCCGCCCGCGCACTCCAGGCTCACCGGATACGGCACGGCGAACCCC
Source organism: Pseudonocardia yunnanensis (assembly GCF_039534065.1). Lineage (NCBI taxonomy): Bacteria > Bacillati > Actinomycetota > Actinomycetes > Pseudonocardiales > Pseudonocardiaceae > Pseudonocardia > Pseudonocardia yunnanensis. The sequence continues at coordinate 89,458 of NZ_BAAAUS010000048.1, forward strand.
GCGTCGGAGAGCAACTCCGCGAACCCCGCCGCGAGCATCCGGTGTCCGCGCTCCGAGGGGTGCAGCCGGTCGACCGACCACGCCGAGCGCTCGTAGCCACCAGGCAGCAGGTCCAGATCCAGCACACCGATCCCCGCCGGGTCGGTGGCCGCCACCGCGTCGATCACGCCGTTGAGCGCCACGATCCGCCGGTACAGGGCCCGGCGCAGCGGCGCCGGCAGCCGGAACACCCGGGTGTGGTCGTGGTAGCGCACCATCAGGACGTAGGTGCCCTCGGCCCGCAGCGCACCGACGATCGCGGCACAGTCGTCGTGCAGTTGCTCGGGGTCGAAGTCGGAGCGCAGCGTGTCGTTCATCCCGACCGACAGCACCACGACGTCCGGGCTCGCGGTCAGTGCCTCGGGCAGCTGGTCGTCGCGCACCCAGGACATGCGGGCCCCGGTACACCCGAGGTTGAGCAGTGTCGAGGCGCCCAGGGCATCGCGCAGCAGCATCGGGAAGCCCCGCCAGCCCCCGCCGGGCAGTGGATCGCCCAGCCCCACAGCTGTGGAGTCGCCGAGTGTCACCAAGGTTGCGACCGACCTTGGGCCTGACACCGGCGGTATGATCGACACGGACGTGGCGGACGCGAGCAGCGGCTGCACAGTCACGCCGACACCATCACCGACGTCGACTCACCTCGGGTGTGCGTCGGATGACCGGCCGTGGGCGGATTAAGGAACGATCGGTGCTCTGACCAGCAGGGTCTCAGGCCACCGACCGGAATGCCGGGTACACCGGCAGCGAGCCGGGGGCATCGGGGAAGCGCTTTACCAGCGCGTCCGCCACCAGCGTGCCGAGCTCGGCCGTGGCCGGCAGCCCACCAGCGGCAGCGGTGCCGGACATCTCCCGCCAGTAGTGAGCGAGCGCGGTGCTGATCCGCGGGGACCGGGTGGGGTCCTGTCCGACGGGCATGTCACGCACGCGGATGCGAGGCAGCAGCCACCACGTGCACAACCACACCCACAGCAGCTGTGCGTGCAGCAGCCTGTGCTCGAGCCGATCGGGCTCGTCGAGATCCGGCCAGACCGCGGCGATCTCGTTGCGCCACGCCTCGAGCATCGTGTCGGCCAGCCCCGGAGGCAGGGCGAAGCTCGCCTCACAGCCGGGGAAGGGGACACGGAAGTAGGCCGCGTCGAGCGCGACGTCGCGGAAGCAGCCCCATTCGAAGTCGACGAACCGGACCCCCCGGCTGGTGACGAGGTTGTTGTCCGGGCAGGTGTCCGACGGGCTGAACGCGCGGTAGCGGGTGCCCCCCAGTAGCCGCGCGGTCTCGTGGGCCTCCAGCGTGGCCGCGGGCGGCACCGTGACCCCGAGCTCCTGCTCCAGCAGCCCCGCGACGCCGGCCAGCGCCACACGCGCGTCCTCGGCCATGGGGTCGCGCCAGGCCCGCTCCCCCAGCCGGCGCAACAGCGCCCCGAAGTCGTTCTCGCGGCCCGCCGTGGCGGCCTGCATCCGCCCGAGTGCCCGGGCCCAGCTCAGCAGGCAGCGCTGCGCGGCGGCAGGGTCGGGACCGAACAGCTTGTCGGCGAGCGTGGAGCTGCGGCCGAGGTCCTCCAGCACCAGCAACCGGCTCTGCGGGTCGTGCGCGATCAGCACCGGGCTGGGGCGCGCATCCGTCGGTAGCGCCGTGAAGAGCTGGCAGCTCGCCACCTCGTAGTGGAACGGGTCGGGCCGATCAGGGTCCGGCCGTCCCAGGTAGTGCTTGACGACGAGCGTGCGCGGCAGCGAGAAGGGGTTGCGAGCCACGCGCGCGCGGGCAACCACCGACCGATCACTGCCCCCGAGATCCTCGGGGTCGGCCAGTACGATGCCGGCCCCCGACCGGCGGGTGAGGAGCCGCTCGGCAGCAGTGAGCGCAGCAAGTACCGGCCTGGGGAAGCTACCCAGGTCGTGAACCATCGTCTGTGACCCTACCCCGCCGACAACCAACGAAGCCGCCCCTCACTCATACCCGTCCGCCGCGACACGATGAGCACGGCGACGGCGGCCACGACGATGCCCACGAGATTCACCAGGAGCTGAAGGGCGGATCCGCCCGCCTGGGCATAGCGCCCCTCCACGAGGGCGGTCGACGCGAACGCTGCGGCCGGGACGGTGGTGACGGAGATGAACACACCAACCAGTGAGGCGGACTTCGCCGACGTCAGCGCGAGCATCCCGGCCGCCCCGGCGAGCAGCGCCACGATGAAGGAGAACGGACCCACCTTGTAGATGAAGTCGACCTGATCGACGTTGTCCAGGGTCGCGGTGGAAAGCAGTCCGGTCACGTCGAGTACCAGGGCGGCGAGCGCCGTGATCAGCATTGCGAGCGGAAACCCGACGGCGAGCGCCATCGCCCCCCGGCGCACCAGATCCCCCCGGCGAAGTACCGCGCCGACCGCGATCGCAGCGAGCGGCCCGAACTCGGGGCCGAGCACCATCGCCCCCACCACCGTCACCGCCGAGTCCGTGATGACACCGATCGCCGCCAGCAGGCAGGCGATCGTCAGGAACGCCTGGAAGCTCACCGACAGCCGCGACTCCTCACCGGTGCGTGCCACCAGCTCGTCCCAGATCACGGCATCGGCCGGGTCTCCAGGGGCGGCCGCCTCCGCGGCGTCGGCCGCGTCGGAGAGCGTGGTGTCGATCGCCTCCAGCGTTACGCCCCCGGAGCGGTCGACACCCAGATCGCGCAGCGCGCCGAGCACCGCGTCGACCGATTCCCGAGTCACGTCGGCCTCGACGACGTCCCCCGGAGGCTTCAGCGCGATCCCGGGCAGGACCGTGACATGGGCAGCACCCGGTTCGCCGAGCAGCAGGTCCCGCACCACCTCGGTCTGCCCCACCGGCGAGATCACTCTCATATGCAGCACAGCGACAGCCTGCTCCCGCGATCGACCGGATGGGCAGTCTGCGCGCTCAGAGCTTCGTGGGCGGCTCGTCGGCGACCGGTGCGGCGGCCGCAGGCGCTGCCGGTGGCTTCGCGTCGATCCCCGCCTCCTTGCGCTGCTCGGGCGTGATCGGCGCGGGCGCCCCCGTGAGCGGGTCGAATCCGCCACCCGACTTCGGGAAGGCGATGACGTCACGGATCGAGTCGACGTGCGACAGCAGCATGCAGGTGCGGTCCCAGCCGAACGCGATGCCGCCGTGCGGCGGAGGACCGAACTGAAACGCATCGAGCAGGAACCCGAACTTCTCCCGCTGCTCCTCCTCGTCCATGCCGAGCAGGGCGAACACCCGCTCCTGGACGTCGGAGCGGTGGATACGGATCGAGCCGCCACCGATCTCGTTGCCGTTGCAGACGATGTCGTAGGCGTAGGCGAGCGCCTGGTCGGGCGCCTCCTCGAAGCGATCCATCCACTCCGCGTTGGGCGAGGTGAACGGGTGGTGCACCGCGGTCCAGCCGATCTCGTTGCCCTTGTCGTCGCGGACGCGCTCGAACATCGGCGCGTCGACGACCCAGACGAACGACCACGCGTTCTCGTCCACCAGGCCGCAGCGCCGCGCGATCTCGCCGCGGGCGGCGCCGAGCAGCTCGCGCGCGTCGGAGGGGTGTCCGGCGGCGAAGAAGATGGCGTCGCCCGGCTCGGCGCCCACCGCCTTCGCCAGCCCCTCGCGCTCGGCATCGGAGAGGTTCTTGACGACCGGGCCCCGCTCGCTCACCGAGCCGTCATCGTCCACCAGCACGTACGCGAGGCCGCGGGCCCCGCGCTGCTTCGCCCACTCCTGCCAGGCGTCGAGCTGCTTGCGCGGCTGGCTCGCCCCGCCGGGCATCACGACCGCGCCGACGTAGGGAGCCTGGAACACGCGGAACGACGTGTCGGCGAAGTACTCGGTGAGATCGGTGAGCTCGACGCCGAACCGCATGTCCGGCTTGTCGGAGCCGAAGCGGGCCATCGCGTCGGCGTAGGTGAGACGCGCGATGGGGCGCGGAATCTCGTAGTCGGCGAGCTCCGACCACAGAGCGGAGATGATCGTCTCGCCCAGCTCGATCACGTCGTCCTGCTCGACGAAGCTCATCTCGATGTCGAGCTGGGTGAACTCGGGCTGGCGGTCGGCCCGGAAGTCCTCGTCGCGGTAGCACCGCGCGATCTGGTAGTAGCGCTCGGCGCCGGCCACCATCAGGAGCTGCTTGAACAGCTGCGGGCTCTGCGGCAGGGCGTACCACGACCCTGGACGGAGCCGGGCGGGCACGAGGAAGTCGCGGGCCCCCTCGGGGGTCGAGCGGGTGAGCGTGGGTGTCTCGACCTCCACGAAGTCGCGGTCGTGCAGCACGGTGCGCGCGATGCGGTTGGCTTCGCTGCGCAGTCGCAGCGCCGCCGCCGGGCCGCTGCGACGCAGGTCGAGGTAGCGGTACTTGAGCCGAACCTCCTCGCCGACCTCCGTGTGCTCGTCGAGCGGGAACGGCAGCGGGGCGGACTCGGACAGCACGGTGAGCTCGGTGGCGGTCACCTCGATCTCGCCCGTGGCGAGCTCGGGATTCTCGTTGCCCGCCGGGCGGCGGACGACATCGCCGGTGACCAGGACGCAGAACTCGCCGCGCAGCCGGTGGGCGCGCTCGGCCATCTCTCCCTCGCGGAACACCACCTGGGCGGAGCCGGAGGCGTCGCGGAGATCGATGAAGATCACCCCGCCGTGATCACGGCGGCGCGCCACCCACCCGGCGAGGGTCACGGACTGTCCGGCGTGCTCGGCACGCAGAGTGCCGGCGGGGTGGGTACGCATCACGTGTCGAGGCTATCGGCCGCCCCCGGTCGGCCTGCCAGCAGGTTTCCCCGCCGTTCGCCGCTGCCCACACCGATGCGCTCCTGAGCGCGCCCGTTCGGGCCGCTATCAGGAGCGCGTCGATCCGGCGCAGTTTCGAAGCCCGCCGCTAGGAGTTGATGAACAGGTAGTCGGCCGAGTAGGGCACCGCGGTGACGGCCTGGGTCGACGGGTCACAGGTGCCCGCCGGGGCGACGCCACCGATCGTGTCCAGGCGCAGGATGGCGTGGGTCGACGACAGCTGGCCGTCGGGTGCGCCCGACTGCGTTGCGGCGAGGACGAGCTCAGGGATGTTGTTGGCGCCGTTGTAGATCGTGTCGACGGCCTTGCCGGTCACCGCCGAGTTGTCGGGCGCGATCCATTGCGGCGACCCTCCCGGGCCGGGCTTGACGAACGTGTGCTGGATACCGCCGGTGAGCACGGTGTCGACGTTGACCGGCGTGAACTTGAACGAACCGTCGGATACCTGCCTGGTGCAGGAATAGATCTGGTCACCTTCGACGACCGGGTGGTTCTGGTCCTGGTTGATCGCCTTCTGCAGATTGAGCTGCACCGGCATTGCGTGCAGCTGTCCGCGGACGGCTCCGTCGGGGAAGTCGGCGGTGTGCAGGTTGACGTAGAACTGCTCCGGGTGGCTCTTGATGTTCGCCAGGAGGTCGGGGTCATTCACCGTCACGGTGCCGACCACGGAGGTGCGGCCGTCCGGCAGCTTCGTGCCGAAGAACGGGATCTTCACAGCGCCGTTCACGCCGGCGGGGCCCTGGTGGATGTGCCCCTCGGTCGGCGCTCCGATTCCGGTCCAGGTGAAGGCGTACGACACCTGGTTGCCCTGGATGCGGACCAGGGAGGTGCCGCTGCCGTTCTTGTCGCCTCCTGCCGGCTGCATCTTGCTCGGAACCTCGTTGCTCCCTCGCATAACCGTGCCGAAGAACATCGCATCGCTCTGGTTCTTGACGTCGTACTTGCCGATCGAGTCAGTCGGCATCGCCATGTTCATCGGCATCGGCATCGACATCGACATCGGTGGGCTCGCCGTCGTGCCACCGTTCGGCGCAGCGGGCGCAGGGGCGGGCTGGGCGGCGAGCGCGTCGCCGTTCGTTCCGACAAATACCAAACCGACGATCGCCATACCGGCGGCGGCGGCTCCCAGTACCCGCCGACCCATGATGCGATTCATTCCGTCCTCCCGACCGAGAGCGGTCGCTCTCCTGAAACTGGCCTTGTACTTCTCACACGGCCGGGATCGGGTGGCGTGGTCAACCGGAGCACTGAGGCAAGCGTCATGCCGTTCGGTTCAACCCGATCGGCCTCCCGTACGTGCTCCCCTGAAGTGCCTCGACGCGATGCCAGGGGAACGGCATACCGCAGCGATACACGTTCTTTACCTGCGGGTACGATCGTCGGCGCCGAACCAAACGGCGCGCCATGGGTTCTTCCCGACCGGCGCTCAACGCGTTGTCACAGCAATTGTTTCACCGGCGTAAATGTTTCGGGTCGCCGCCCGAATGCGGCAGCAATAGTGTTGAGCGCACGAGCGATCAGGGCACGCTGCCCATCGCAGAGTTCGCGATGCGCAATGGGATGACCACGACGAACCTGTCACAGCAGTCGGAGCTGTTCCCCGGACGACGGCGGGGTGGCTGTGGCGTGGTCCGCGGACCGAGCGTGCCGGCGCACGGTGGTGGCGGCACCGGCCAGGCCGTGGCGGCGCAGCAACGGTGCGACGCGCTCGGCGAGGGCGTGGCGGTACGCGGGGTCGATGTAGGCGCCCCGGCGGTACAACCGCGCATACGGCTCGACCAGCTTCGGGTGCTCGCGCGCCAGCCAGCCCAGGAACCACTCGCGAGTGCCTGGCCGCAGATGAAGGGCCAGCACCGTGGCGCCCGTGGCCCCAGCCTCCTTCACCTGCGTGAGCAGCGCGTCGAGCGCCTCCGCCGAGTCGGTGAGCAACGGCAGCACCGGCGCCACCATCACGCCGCAGGACAGCCCGGCGTCGGTGATCCGCCGGACGAGGTCGAGCCGCGCGGCCGGTGACGGGGTGCCCGGCTCGAGCCGGGACTGCAGGGATCGGTCGACGAGGGCGATGGACACGCCGAGCCCCACCGGGACGTCGGCTGCCGCCGCTGCGATGAGCGGAAGGTCGCGGGTGAGCACCGTGCCCTTGGTGAGCAGCGAGAACGGGGTGCCGGAGCCTGCCAGCGCCCGGATCACGCCGGGCATGAGCTGGTAGCGCCCTTCGGCGCGTTGGTACGGGTCGGTGTTGGTGCCCATGGCAACGGGCTCGCGACCCCACCGCGGCGACCGCAGCTCACGCTCCAGCACACGCGCGACGTTGACCTTCACGACGATCTGGCTGTCGAAATCGGCGCCGGCGTCGAACTCGAGATAGGTGTGGGTGTTGCGGGCGAAGCAGTTGTGGCTGATCACACCCTCCGCCACGAAGTCGCCGGTGCCGGTGGTGATGTCGTACATCGGCATCTCCACACCGAGCGCCTGCACCGACTCCACCGCCAGCTCCGCCCCGCCGGTGACGGGCGCGCCGCCCAGATCGCGCAGCGTGCTGACCGCGGGGTCGGCAAGCCGCAACAGCCGCAGCAACGCACCGGCCCCACCGAGCAGTCGGACCGTCCGGACCGCACTCCGCCTGCCTTCCGCGCCGCACTCGGTGTGGACCGCGTGCCGCAGACCGAGGCGCCGCAGTGCGCTCGTGACCCGCCCGACGATCTCGGGGGCGACGGGGCGGATCCGCAGTTCCCCGCCCTCGACCGTGCCGCGGGCGTCGATCACCCCTGCGAGGAACCCGGCGTTCCAGTCGACGCCAGGGTTCTCCGGCCAACGCACCACGTCGGTGATCGGCGCGATTGCGCCGCGGCGTGCGGGTGCGGGGATGCGGCCCGGCTCCCAGCCTCCGGCCGGCACCGCCACCGGAAGCTCGACGACGTGCTGGGCCGCCTCGGCGAGGAAGTGGTGGGCCCGGCCCAGGGCCTCGAGCTCCAGGTGGTGGGACGGGAAGCCACCGGAGTGGTCGACGTCGCAGTGATCCACCCCGCGCCCCGGGACATCGCCGACCACCGGACCGTCGGCCCGGACGAGCCCGCACAGGTAGCCCTGCCGGTAGGCGGCGGTGTGCGGGCGCTGCCCCCACCCGGCCGTCGTCTCCGGGCCGGGCCCGAGCAGGCCTGCACCCGGGCGTAGCCGTGGCCGCAGTCCGGAGCGACACCAGCCGCCGCTCACATGGCGCCAGCCGCGATCACTGAGGAACCGGTGCTCCCCACTGGCGACGAGCTCGGTGCCTCCCGCGAGGCGGACCCGAAAGGCGGGCTTGCTGGTGGACCAGTGCGCCAGCACGGTGGTGGGCACGTACCGTCGCTGCCCCCCGACGACCTCCGTGCCCATCACGGCGTCGCCGACGCGCAGTTGCGCGATCGGCCGGACGCGCCCGTCGGCCAGCAGGACGCGGGTGGGGCCCGCCAGGCAGTACACGCAGGCGTGTGAGCACCCGCGGTACGGATTGACCGTCCACCGGAACGGAACCGGCGAGCTGCCCGGCACGCGGTTGAGCACCGACTTGGCCTCGACCTCGTGGAAGACCGTGCCCGCGAACTCCGGGGTGCGCACCGATCGCAGGAGCCCGCGCATCCCCGGTAGCGCCGCCTCCGCCCCGATTCCCTCGTCGAGCACCTGCTGTCCGCTCCACCGCATGCCATCATTCGAACACGTGTTCGACACCCAGGGCAAGGCGGGGTCGGGGGCATACGCCAGTCTGGCTCCATGACCAGGATCCGCTCATGACGATGACGCTGGTGGTGATGGGTGTGTCGGGCGTCGGCAAGAGTTCCGTGGCCGCCGAGCTCGTCGGGCGCACGGGATGGGTGTTCGTCGAGGGCGACGACCTGCATCCCGAGAGCAACCGCGCGAAGATGGCCAGCGGCATTCCGCTCGACGACGACGACCGCCGGCCGTGGCTGCGCCGGGTTGCCGCGTGGATCGGGGAGCAAGAGGCCGCGGGCCGCAACGCCGTGGTCACCTGCTCGGCCCTCAAGCGCGCGTACCGCGACCTGCTGCGCGACGGGCACCCCTCCGAGCGGTTCGTGCATCTGCTCGCGCCGCCGGAGCTGATCTCGGCCAGGATCACCGCCCGCCGCAACCACTACATGCCGCCGTCCCTGCTCGAGAGCCAGCTCGCAACACTGGAGCCCCTCCAGCCCGACGAGCCGGGGATCGAGGTCGAGACCACGGGCGACCCCGCGGCCGTCGCCGAACGGGTACTGGCGCAACTGGGCGACGACATCGTGCTGCCTGCCGACCGGCCCTCCGGCGACAAGCCGGACCGCCCGGCATCGTCCTCGTGATGTGCGTGAATGGGCCCACACCAACCGCCGAACCGTAGACAGGATGATCGCGTGCCGATCGACGAGCCCGGGGCGCGCGGTCAGTCGGGGGCGCCTCGCCGGCACGGGCGATCCGGCATCCCGATCGCTCAACAGCCTGCTCCGCTGATCGGTCGTCCACCCGGATCTCCGCCTGACTCCCCGCGACCGGAGCCCGGCGGACGCGGACCGTCGGAGCGCGCGGACCGCCCGTCCCGATCCGCCACGCGCGCCTCGCCGCAGGAGCGCGAGGAGCCGGCCGACCGCGACGCCGACGCCCCGACCTCGCCCATCGGCATCCCGGCGGTGGGACACCGGCGGGGGGACGAGGATCCCGGCCCCGCCCCGAGGACGCACGCGCGGCGGCGCGCGGTGCCCGTGGACCACGGCGGGCACGGCCACGGCCACGGCCACTCGCCTGCCCCGCCGGCGGGACGCCGGGTACGCATCTTCATCGCTGCGCTGCTCGTCCCGTGCGCAGTGGCCACGCTCGTCGGCATCGTGCTGCTGTGGCCGAGCGGCGGACCGCCGCCCACGGCCCAGCCCGTCGCCCAGCAGCCCGTGCACGCCGAGGTCACCGCCACCAGCAAGGCCGACTGCAGCCCGGGCTCGGGCGACGGCCAGTGCCTCGGGCTCGTTCTCAAGATGGCCGACGGACCGTTGCCCGGGCGCGACCTCGTGCAGGTGGTTCCGGTCGAACCCGGCTCGCCGACGTTCACTGTCGGCGACCCGGTGGTGCTCGGCTTCTCGGGGGGCGACCCGAACGACCCCGGCTCCTACCAGGTCGTCGACTTCCAGCGCGGAACGCCGCTCGTCTGGCTCGCAGCGATCTTCGCGGGCGCGGTGCTCCTGCTCGGGCGCTGGCGTGGGCTCGCCGCGCTCGTGGCTCTCGCGCTGAGCTTCGTGGTGCTGCTGATGTTCGTCCTGCCTGCGATCCTGGACGGCCACAACCCGCTCGCCGTGGCCGTCGTCGGTTCCTGCCTGATCATGTTCGTGGTGCTCTACCTCACCCACGGCCCGTCGGCGCGCACATCCACGGCCGTCCTCGGCACGCTGTTGTCGCTCGCCGTGATCGGCGGCCTGGGCGCCGCGTTCTCCGTGGCCGCCCGGCTCACCGGACTCGACGACCAGACCAGCAACCTGATCGCCACGCTCGGCACGGGCGTCGACGCGCGCGGTCTCCTGCTCGCCGGTGTGGTGATCGGCGCCCTCGGCGTGCTCGACGACGTCACCGTCACCCAGACCAGCGCGGTGTGGGAACTGCGCCGCGCCAACCCGGAGCTGGGGGCACCCGGCCTCTTCGCGGCGGCGATGCGGATCGGGCGCGACCACGTGTCCTCCGCCGTCAACACGCTGGTGCTGGCCTACGCGGGAGCGTCACTGCCGCTGCTGCTGCTGTTCACGCTGTCCGGCCGCGCGCTCGGCGACGTGGTGACCACGCAGGACGTGGCCACCGAAGTGGTGCGCACGCTGGTGGGCAGCATCGGGCTGGTGGCCTCCGTTCCGATCACCACGGCGCTCGCGGCAGTGGTGGCCAGCCGGGAGGCCGACGTCGAGCCGTAGTGCCCGCGCGGTGCCGGCCGCCCACGTCAGGGGCGGCGCGCCAGCAGGCTCGCCTCGCCGTCGCGCTCGGTGTGATCCAGCCTGGTCAGGCCGCCGAAGGCGGCGGGCAGCTCACCGGCGTCGGCGCGAAACGGGCCACCCTCGTCCCCGACCACCGACAACACCGTCACCACGAGCAGTCCGCCGGGAGCGAGGCGGTGCGCGAGCACCGGGTACAGGGTGGGATCGCGAAACCGCTGGCACACGACCACGTCGTACGGCCCGGCGCACCCGTCGGGCAGCCCCTCGTCGAGGTCGTGGGCCCACCAGCGCACCTGCTCGCCGACCCCGCGGTCGGCCGCGAGCGCTGCGCCCGCCGCCAGCGCCGGCTCCGAGACGTCGACCGCGTCGACGCCGAACCCACGCTCCGCGAGCCACACGGCCACCGTGCCGCGGCCGCAGGCCACATCGAGCGCGCGGCCTCCGGCCGGAAGCAGATGCTCACGGCCACGCAGCGCATCCGGCGGCGTGGGCACGGCCGGCGCACCCGCTGCTGCGACCGCCCGGTGCCGCGCGTCCCACCGGTCGCGATCTTCCCTGGTCACGGACGTGGGCCTAGGCGCGCAGCCGGGCGAGCACCTCGTCGGTCGCGACCGCCAGCTCGACGTCCTGCTGCTCCCCCGACAGCAGGTCCTTGAGACCCACGGTGCCCGCCTCGAGGTCGCGTTCCCCGAGCACCAGCGCAAAACGTGCGCCGGACCGGTCGGCGGCCTTCATCGCACCCTTGAGCCCACGGCCGCCGTAGGCCAGGTCGACCCGGACGCCGGCGCGGCGCAGCTGCGCGGCCAGCACCACTAGCCGTCGCTTCGCCGCGTCGCCCAGCGGCACGCCGAAGACCTCGCAGCGTGCCTCGGACCACGGCGCGACGCCCTCCGCGCGGCAGGCGAGAAGCGTGCGGTCCACACCGATGCCGTAGCCGACGCCCGACAGCGGCTGCCCGCCGAGCGTGGCCATCAGACCGTCGTAGCGCCCGCCGCCGCCGATCCCGGACTGGGCGCCGAGACCGTCGTGCACGAACTCGAAGGTCGTCTTCGTGTAGTAGTCCAGGCCCCGCACCATCCGCGGGGTCTCGACGTAGGCCACGCCGAGGTCGTCGAGGTGCTGCTTGACCGCGGCGTGGTGCTCGGCGGAGGCGGCCGAGAGGTGGTCGACGAGCAACGGGGCGTCGGCCAGCAGAGCGCGCACGTCGGCGCGCTTGTCGTCGAGCACTCGCAGCGGGTTGATCGCCGCCCGCTTGCGGGTGGCCTCGTCGAGCGGGAGCCCGGCCAGGAACTCCTGCAGCAACGCCCGGTAGGCCGGGCGGGACTCGGCGTCGCCGAGCGAGGTGATCTCCAGGCGGTAGCCGGTGAGGCCGAGCGCGCGAAACCCCTCGTCGGCGATGGCGATGACCTCGGCGTCGAGCGCCGGGTCGTCCACGCCGATCGCCTCGATGCCCACCTGCTGCAGCTGCCGGTAGCGCCCGGCCTGCGGACGCTCGTAGCGGAAGAACGGGCCCGCGTAGCGCAGCTTCACCGGTAGCCCTGCGCGGTCGAGCCCGTGCTCGATCACCGAGCGCACGACACCGGCCGTGCCCTCCGGGCGCAGTGTCACCGACCGGTCACCGCGGTCGGCGAACGTGTACATCTCCTTGCTCACGACGTCGGTGGACTCGCCGACCCCGCGGGCGTACAGACCGGTCTCCTCGAACACCGGAAGCTCGATGAGCCCGTACCCGGCACGGTCGGCAGCGGCGACGAGCGTGTTGCGGACGTGCTCGAAACCAGCCGAGTCCGGCGGCACGTACTCCGGGATGCCCTTGGGTGCGGCGAACGCGGCAGGACGCTGTTCCACCGCGGCGGCCCGTTCCTCGCTGCGCGCGGCCGTCACAGCCCGCGCCCCGTGGTCGGCAGGTCCAGCCCCTGCAGGAACGGGTTGGAGGCCCGCTCCCGCCCGACGGTGGTGGTGGGCCCGTGCCCGGGCAGGACGACGGCAGAGTCGTCACGGGTGAGGAGCTTGTCGCGCAGGCTCGCCATCATCTGCGCGTGGTCTCCGCCGGGGAGATCGGTGCGACCGATCGAACCCGCGAAGAGCGTGTCGCCGGCAAGGATCACCTCGATCCCCTCCTCGGTGGGGGTGGTGAAGACGACGGAGCCACGGGTGTGGCCCGGTGTGTGGTCGACGCGCAGCGTGAGCCCGGCGATGTCGAGGGCGCTGCCGTCGGCGAGCTCGCGGACCTCGCGGGGTTCGCGCAGCTCCAACCGGCCACCGAAGAACGCCGCCGCGTCCGCCGAGATGCCCTTCATCGGGTCGGCGAGCATCTCCCGGTCCTCCGGGTGGATCCAGGCCGGGATGTCATGACCGTCGCACACGGGCGCGACGCTGTATGTGTGGTCGAAGTGGCCATGGGTCAGCAGCACGGCCACCGGCGTGAGGCGATGCTCGGCGAGCAGCTCCTCCAGGGGCTCGACGGCGTCCTGGCCGGGATCGACCACCACGCACGCCTCGCCCGCAGCCGCTGCCACGACATAGCAGTTGGTCTGGAACGAACCGGCGGGAAATCCTGCGACGAGCACGCCACCAGACTAGGACCTGTCCGACACCGCAGGTCACGCGGTTTACCCCGCACGGAGCCTCGCTCCCCGTACGCGCTGGTGACCACTCCGAAACCTCACAGGAACAGTCGTTATCCTGCGGCCCGGGCAACGAAGGCGAGGGAGTACCGAGTGGCGACGAACCAGATGCGGCGCGATGCGGCCAAGCGGAAGCTGGCGAACCAGCAGCAGCGACGGGCCGCGCGGGCCAAACGTCGTCAGCGGATCGCCATCATCACATCGGTCGCCGTCGTCGTGGTGGTCGTCGTGGGTGTGGTGCTGCTCTCCACCATGGGCCGCGATTCCGCACCGGCCCCGGCCGCCGCCCCTCCGACTCCGACCCCGGCTCCCGCCACGCCCGCCGCGCTGGGCCACTGCGCGTTCACGCCCACGCCGCAGGATCCCGCCGCGAAGCCCGTCCCCGTCCCGACCCTGACCGAAGCGAGCACCAGCGGCACCGTGCCGGCCACGATCCAGACCGACAAGGGGCCGATCCCGCTGACGCTGGACCGCGCCACTGGCCCGTGCGCCGTGGAGAACTTCATGAGCCTCGCGAAGGCGGGCTTCTACAACAACACGCCGTGCCACCGGCTCACCACCACCGAGGGCCTGAAGGTGCTGCAGTGCGGTGACCCCACCGGCACCGGCTCGGGCGGGCCCGGTTACACGATCAACGACGAGCCGCCCACCGGACTGGCGCCGGCCGCCGGCGGCTCCGTGGTCTACCCACGGGGCACCGTGGCGATGGCGAAGACCTCCGCTCCCAACTCCGGGGGCAGCCAGTTCTTCCTCGTCTACGCCGACTCCACCCTCCCGCCGGACTACACCGTCTTCGGCACGATCGGCGCCCCCGGTCTCGCCACCCTGGACAACGTGGCCAAGGCCGGGTCGGACAACTCGAACGGCACCGGTGACGGCAAGCCCGTCACTCCCGTCCAGATCCAGACCGTCACCGTCGGCTGAGCCGGCGGGTGTTCCGAGGGGGCCGCGTAGCGGTCGTCGTGCTGGCCGCGGCGGCCGTGCTGACCGGCTGTTCCTCGGCCCCCGAGCCCTCGGCGGCCCCGCTCGGCGACCAGGTCAGGATCGAGCAGGGCGAGCTTCTCGGCACCACCGACGGCAACGTGCTGCGCTACCAGGGCATCCCCTACGCGGAGCCGCCCGTCGGGGAGCTGCGCTGGGAGCCTCCGCAGCCGCCGCCGTCCTGGACCGGCACGCGGAACGCCACCAGCCCGGGCAGCCGGTGCGCCCAGCTCGCGGCGGCCCCGGCCACCCCCCTCGCCACCGCCGGCAGCACGAGCGAGGACTGCCTCACGCTCAACGTCACGGTTCCGGCCGGCACCACTCCGAGATCGCAGCTGCCGGTGCTCGTCTGGATCCACGGTGGCGGCTTCAACGCCGGTGCCGGCTCCGACGTCGACCCGCGGCGCCTCGTCAGGGCCGGGCCGCTGGTGGTCGTCACGGTCAACTACCGGCTGGGCATCTTCGGCTTCTTCGGCCTGCCCGGGCTGAGCGGCTCCGGGACGTTCGGGCTCCTCGACCAGCAGGCGGCCCTGCAATGGGTGCGTCGCAACATCGCCGCCTTCGGTGGCAACCCCGGTTCCGTCACGCTGGCCGGCGAGTCTGCAGGTGCCGACAGCGTCTGCGCACAACTCGCATCACCCGGCGCGGTGGGCCTGTTCCACCGCGTGATCCTGCAGAGCGGCGGCTGCAGCACCGCGAACATCGTCGACGTCATCCGGCCCGGCAGCGGGCCCGGTGGCGACACCTGGAAGCCACTTCCCCTGGTGGAGGCCGCCGGGGAGGCCGTCGCGAACGAGTTCGGGTGCCCCGACCGCGGCCGGACCCCTGCCCCGACCGTCGCCTGCCTGCGTGCCGTGTCCACCGACCGGCTCGTCGCGGGAGCCGGCGTGTATTGGAGCCCTGCGACGGGCACCCCGGCGCTGCCGCGCCGCCCGTCGGACATCGTGGTGGACCGCGACCTGCGTGCCGTACCGGTGCTCGCCGGGATCACGCGGGACGAGGGCACTCTCTTCAGCGCCGTGTTCTTCGACCAGGCGGGCGCCCCGCTCACCGCAGCCGGCTTCCGCACGCTGCTCACTGCGGCGGCCGGAACGCGCACCGCCGCCGCGATGCTCACCTACCCGCTCACCGGCCGGTCACCGGGCCGGGTCTGGTCGGACGTCATCACCGACCGCGGCTATGCATGCACGATGCTCGCCACCCAGCGCATCCTCGGTCCCCGGGCACCGCTCTACGCCTACGAGTTCGCCGACCCCACGGCGCCCTCACCGTTCGTCGCGCTGCCGCCCCACCTCGCCACCGGCGTCACCCACGGGGCCGAGATGCCCTACCTGTTCGACCTCGTGCCCGCTCAGCCCGCGCTCACGCCAGAACAGCAGGCACTGGCCAAGGAGATGGTGGCCGCGTGGGCGCGGTTCGCCGCAACGGGCAATCCCAACGGCGGCGGCGGCCCGGTCTGGCCTCGGTGGGCGGGCGCGGGCTCGATACTGACGATCACCGGCGCCGGGCACGGCACCGAAGTGCACCCGGCCGCCGAGTTCGCGGCGGCGCACAACTGTGGCCTCTGGGACCTGAGCTGATCCCCGGCATGCGCTTCCCCGGGCACCGCCGCATGCGACCCGGCTAGCTCGCGCTCGTGACCCGGTACACGTCGTAGACGCCCTCCACGTTGCGCACTGCGCGCAACACGTGGCCGAGATGCTTCGGGTCGCCCATCTCGAAGCTGAAGCGCGACACCGCCACACGGTCGCGCGACGTCGTCACCGAGGCCGACAGGATGTTGACCTTCTCGTCGGCCAGCACCTTCGTGATGTCGGAGAGCAGGCGGTGGCGGTCCAGCGCCTCCACCTGGATCGCCACGAGGAACACCGAGCCCGGCGAGACCGCCCACGTGACCTCGACCAGCCGTTCCGAGCGGTTCTGCAGGTCGGAGGCGTTGGTGCAGTCGGTGCGGTGCACGGAGATGCCGCCGCCCCGCGTGACGAACCCGAGGATGTCGTCGCCGGGCACGGGGGTGCAGCAGCGCGCGAGCTTGGTGTACAGGTCGGAGAGATCCCCGCCGGTGATGCTGTCGTCGCCGCGCACCACCACGCCGGCGTCGCCACCGGTGCGCCGCTGCCGCACGGTGGACGGCGTGGCGCGCTCGGCGAGATCCTCCTCTGCCTGCTCCACACCGCCGAGCAGCGCGACGAGACGCTGGACGACGTGACGTGCGCTCGCGTGGCCCTCACCGACCGCGGCGTAGAGCCCGGAGAGGTCGGGGAAGTGCAGCTCGCGCGACAGCGCCGCCATCGCGTCGGCGGAGACGAGCCGCTGCAGCGGCATCGAGGTGCGCCGCGCCTCCCGGGCGATCGCCTCCTTGCCCGCCTCGATCGCCTCCTCGCGGCGCTCCTTGGCGAACCACTGCTTGATCTTGGTCTTGGCGCGCGGAGACGCGACGAACGCGAGCCAGTCGCGGCTCGGGCCCGCGCCCTCGGCCTTCGACGTGAAGATCTCGACGACGTCGCCCGACTCGAGCTTGCGCTCCAGCGCGACGAGCCGGCCGTTGACGCGCGACCCGATACACCGGTTGCCGACCTCGGTGTGCACCGCGTACGCCAGGTCGACGGGAGTGGATCCGGTGGGCAACGTGATGACGTCGCCCTTGGGGGTGAAGACGAAGATCTCCTGCGAGGCGAGGTCGAAGCGCAGCGACTCCAGGAAGTCGCCGGGGTCCGCCGCCTCCCGCTGCCAGTCGAGCAGCTGGCGCATCCAGGACATCTCGTCGACCTCGACGGCGGCCGTGGACCAGTTCGCGCCGTTCTGGTTGCGGGGGCTCTCCTTGTAGCGCCAGTGCGCCGCGATGCCGTACTCCGCGGTGCGGTGCATGTCGTGGGTGCGGATCTGCACCTCGAGGGGCTTGCCGTCCGGCCCGATCACGGTGGTGTGCAGCGACTGGTACACCCCGAACCGCGGCTGGGCGACGTAGTCCTTGAACCGTCCCGGCATCGGCTGCCACAGCGCGTGCACCATGCCCATCGCGGCATAGCAGTCGCGCACCTCGTCGACCAGGACACGCACGCCCACCAGGTCGTGGATGTCGTCGAAGTCCCGGCCCTTGACGATCATCTTCCGGTAGATCGAGTAGTAGTGCTTCGGCCTGCCCTCGACGGTGGCGGCGATGCGGGCGGCGTCGAGCTGCTGCATCACCTCGTCGATGACCTGCTTGAGGTAGGTGTCGCGGGACGGCGCCCGTGTGGCGACCAGCCGGACGATCTCGGAGTACTTCTTCGGGTGCAGGATCGCGAAGGACAGGTCCTCGAGCTCCCACTTGACCGTGGCCATCCCGAGCCGGTGGGCCAGCGGCGCGAGCACCTCGAGCGTCTCGCGGGCCTTCTTGGCCTGCTTCTCCGGCGGCAGGAAGCGCATCGTGCGCATGTTGTGCAACCGGTCGGACAGCTTGATCACGAGCACCCGGGGGTCACGGGCCATCGCGACCACCATCTTGCGGATCGTCTCCGCCTCGGCGGCGGTGCCCAGCTCGACCCTGTCGAGCTTCGTCACCCCGTCGACGAGATGCGCCACCTCTTCGCCGAAGTCGGCGCGCAACCGGTCGAGCGGATAGTCGGTGTCCTCCACCGTGTCGTGCAGTAGCGCCGCCACGAGGGTGGTGGTGTCCATGCCCAGCTCGGCCAGGATGGTGGCAACGGCCAGCGGGTGGGTGATGTACGGGTCACCGGACTTGCGCTTCTGGCCGTCGTGCTTCGATTCGGCCACGTCGTAGGCGCGCTGCAGCAGGGCGAGGTCGGCCTTGGGGTGCAGCGCGCGGTGCACGCTGGCCAGCGGCTCGAGGACGGGGGCGACGACGGCAACGCGCTGCGGCGTCATCCGGCGGGCGATCCGGGCGCGCACCCTCCGCGTGGCCGACGGCCTCGACGTGGTCGCCACCGGGCTCTCCGGACCAGGGAGCGGCGGCGCGACCGGCTGAACCTCCGTCATGCGATATCGCGCTCCACCCGATGGAGGATAGTCCCGTGCCGGCGGAGCGGCTGGGCTGATCCCCCTGCTGGCGGTAGCGCTCGAACCAGGTGCCCGCTCAGAGCTTCAGCAGGGCGTGCACCGGGATCGGGGCGAGCTGCTCGCGGCCCCCGAGCGCCTCCAGCTCCAGCAGGACGGCGAACCCGATCACGTCGGCGCCCGCGTCGGCCAGCAGCTTGTACGCCGCGACCCCCGTGCCCCCGGTGGCCAGCACGTCGTCGACGATGAAGACCTTCGCCCCCGGCGCCACCGTGTCGGCCGACAGCTCCAGAGTGGCGGTGCCGTACTCGAGGTCGTAGGTGCGTGAGGCCGCCACCCGCGGCAGCTTCCCGGCCTTACGGACCGGCACCACACCGGTGCCGGCGACGACGGCCACCGCCGCACCGATCAGGAACCCACGAGCTTCCACCCCGACCACGACATCGGCATCACCGACCAGCGACGCCAGCTCGGTGGTGACCGTCGCGAACGCCTCCGGGTCGGCCAGCACAGGCGTGATGTCCCGGAAGAGGACGCCGGGTGCCGGGTAATCAGGGACGTCACGGACGAGCGCAGCCACGCGCTCGAGCGCGGCCTCCGCCTCCGCATCGGACACGTCCAGCTGGCTCATCGCCGTCCTTCGCTACGTTCGGTCAGCGCTGCGCGCAGACGCTGTACCGACGGATTCGCTCACAACCTCGCGCGGTATCAATGATCCACTCGCAAGCTCGCACCGTATCGATCCTTCGCTCGCGAGCTGGCTCACTCATCCCCGCCTCTTGCCAGTGGGCCTCGACGCCTTGCCTGTGGGCCGGGCCGGGCGTCCGCCGCGCTGCTCCACCGACTTGCCGGGCCGGGCCGGGCGGCTCGCCGCCGCGGCCATCGCCCGCTCCCGGCGTAGCTCGGTGGCGAGCACCCCGTCGTCCGACAGGTCCGGGTCACCATCGGGCTGCCCCTCCGGCTCACCGGCGAGTGCGGACGCCGCCCGCTGGCGACGGGCCACAACCCGCGCCGCCTGCTGCTTGAACCTGCGGTCGCGCATCTTGATGTCGACCAGCAGCGGAGTGGCGAGCAACAGCGACGACAGCGCGCCCGCGATGATGCCGACCATCTGCACCAGCGCGAGGTCGGCCAGCGTGCCGACGCCGAGCAGGCCCACGCCGACCACCATCAGCCCGACCACCGGCAGCACCGCGATCAGCGACGTGTTGATCGAGCGCATCAGCGTCTGGTTGAGCGCGAGGTTCGCCGCCTCGGGGTACGTGCGCCTGGTCAGCCCGAGCAGGCCACGCGTGTTCTCCTTGACCTTGTCGAACACGACCACCGTGTCGTAGAGCGAGAAGCCCAGGATCGTCAGCAGGCCGATCACCGTGGCCGGGCTGACCTCGAACCCGACGATCGAGTACACGCCCGCCGTGACGATCACGTCGTGCGCGAGGGCGATCAGCGCTGCGATCGCCATCGCGCGTTCGAAGTAGAAAGCCAGGAAGATCGTCACCAGCACGAGGAACACCGCCAGCGCGATGATCGCCTGCCGGGTGATCTGGCCGCCCCAGCTCCCGCTGACGTCGCTGTCACTGATCGCCTGCGGCGAGGGCGCCCCGGTGGGCCCGATCGGTTTGAAGGTGTCGAACAGCGCCTGCTTGAGCTGCACGAGCTGGGTGGGGTTCAGAGGCTCGGAGCGGATGAGCACCGAGGCCGAGTTGCCGGTGCCGACCGTCTGCACGGCGGCGGCCTCGTGCCCGGTGACCCGCTCGTAGACCCCGCCGACCGCTTGTACATCGGCCGGCACGGCCGTGCCAGACGCGGAGAACTGAATCTGCGTGCCGCCGGTGAAGTCGATGCCGAGGTTGAAGCCCCGGAAGATGATCGACCCGATACAGATGAGCATGAACAGCCCGAACACGGTGTACCACACGCGCCTGCGCCCGACGATGTCGAACGAGCCGGTGCCGGTGTAGAGGCCGGACAGGCGGCCCCGCTTCCGGGAAGGGGTGGTGGCCATCCCTCAGGCTCCCTTCGATGCGCCGGCCGCGGCTGCGGCCCGCTTGCGATCGGCACCGATCCGCGCCACCGCGCCCAGGCCGGACAGCGTGGGACTGCTGAACAGCCGGGAGCTGGACGCGAGCGCCACCAGCGGATGGGTCACCAGGAACACGACGACCAGGTCGAGCACGGTGGACAGACCCAGGGTGAATGCGAAGCCCTTCACCTGGCCCAGCGCGAGCAGGTACAGCACGGCCGAAGCCAGGAAGCTCACCGCGTCGGCCGACAGGATCGTCCGCCGGGCCCGGACCCAGCCGCGTGGGACCGCCGACCGGAAGGTGCGGCCCTCACGCATCTCGTCCTTGAGCCGTTCGAAGAAGATCACGAACGAGTCGGCGGTGATGCCGATGGCGACGATGAACCCGGCGACACCGGCCAGGTCGAGCGTGAACCCGATCCACCGCCCGAGCAGCACCAGCACGCCGTAGACGATCACTCCGGAGAGCACCAGCGACAGGATCGTCAGCACCCCGAGGATCCGGTAGTAGAAGAGGCAGTAGACGAACACCAGGGCGAGCCCCAGTGCGCCTGCGATCAGACCCGCCTCCAGCGAGGCCAGCCCGAGCGTGGCCGAGACCGTCTGGGCCTCCGACGACGCGAACGACAGCGGCAGCGAGCCGTACCGCAGGACGCCCGCGAGCCGCTGGGCGGACTCCTGGTTGAACTGTCCGGAGATCTCGGTGGGGCCGTAGATCGCGCTCTGGATCGTGGGCGCCGAGACGACCTCGCCGTCGAGCACGAACGCCGCGCTCTTGCCGATGTTCTGCGAGGTGTACTGGCCCCAGGTCGCGGCACCCTGGCTCTTGAACGTGAGGCTGATGACCCAGCCGGCGCCCTGGGTGTTCTGCTGCGCGATGGCGTTGTCGATCTCGGTGCCCTCGAGGAAGGCAGGGCCGAGGACGTACTTCTCGGCGCGGTCCTGGCTGCAGGCGACCAGCGGGAGCGTCGGGTCGTCGTAACCCTTCAGAGGGTCACGCACGTTGCAGTTGAGGCTGGCCAGCGCCATCTGCTGGACAGCAGGGTCGGTGCTCTGACGGAGTTGGCGGGCCTGGTTGATCTCGGCCGCGAGCTGCGGGTCGGCCGGGGCCGACGGGGTGGCCGATCCGGGGGCCGGCGCAGCGGGTGCCGTAGCGGGCGGAGGGGGCGGCGCGGGCGTTGGCGGAGGCGTGGGGTTCTGCAGCGGCTGTGTGAAGGCGACCGGAGCGACGCCACGCTCGACGGGCGCCGACGGGTCGGCCGCGCCCTGCGGCTGCTGGGCAGGGTTCGGCGGGGGTGCGGCAGGCGGAGGAGCCGCAGGGTTACCCGGCGCAGGTGCGGCGGGAGGAGGAGCGCCAGGGGCGCCCGGTGCGGGTGCGACCCCGCCCGGCGCGGCGGGAGCTCCGCCGGGGGGCGCAGGCGGGGTGGCCGCCACCGGGCCACCGACGACCTCGCGGAATCTCAGCTGCGCGGTCTGACCGAGGTCGCGGGCCTGGTCCCCCTCCTGGCCGGGGACCGTGATGGTGAGGTTGCTGCCGTCGAGCACCACCTCGGCGCCGCTGACGCCGAGGCCGTTGACGCGATCCTCGATGATCGACTGGGCCTGCAGGAGCTGCTCCCGAGGCGGCTCGGCGCCGGTCTCGGTGCGCGCCTGCAGGGTGACACGCGTGCCACCCTGCAGGTCGATGCCGAGCTTTGGTGTGGCCCGGCCGTCCCCGGTGAAGAACACCAGTGCGTAGAGCACGACGACGATGCCGAGGAACGCTGCGAGGTAGCGCCAAGGACGAATTCGACCCGGGGTGGTTGCCACTGCTTCAGATCTCTTCCTGTCAGTGCGTCCGCATCGTCAGTTGCGGGAGGAGCCGTTCGCGGAGTCGTCCTTCTCCAGCGATGGCGCCTTGTCCAGCGACGGCGACGCATCGGGCGCCGGATCGGCCGGGGCCACCGGGGCCGGCGGAGCGTCGATCACGGTCGGCTCCTCCACCGGGTCGTGGTGGGTGACCTTCTCCCGGATCGCGGCCCGCAGCCAGGTGGTGACCACGCCGTCGGCGATCTCCAGGTCGACGGTGTCCTCGTAGGAGGCGTCGATGACCGTGCCGCGGAGACCGGACGTGGTCACGACCACGTCGCCGTTCTCCAGCGACTGCTGAAGCGCCTGCGTCTCCGCGACCTGCCGGCGCTGGCGCCTGCCGGACAGGAAGATCGGGATGAACAGCAGCAGGATGAGTAGTGGGAACAGCAGCGAGAGGTCCATGGTCTCCGTATCTCCGCACGTCGAGAGCCACCAGAGTCTGCCAGCCCCCGCTCAGAACAACGCGGGAGGGCCACCCGGGGTGACGTCCGGCGGCGCAGCGATGCCCAGATGTGACCAGGCCGCCGCCGTGGCAACCCGGCCCCGGGGGGTGCGGGCCAGCATTCCGGCCCGTACCAGGTACGGCTCGCAGACCTCTTCGACGGTACCGGGTTCCTCGCCGACTGCGACAGCAAGCGTCGAAACGCCCACGGGCCCGCCGCCGAACGACCGGACCAGCGCCCCGAGGACGGCGCGGTCCAGCCGGTCGAGCCCCAGCTCGTCGACGTCGTAGACGGCCAGGGCGTCCTGGGCCACCTCCCTGGTGACGGCACCGTCGGCGCGCACCTGGGCGAAGTCCCGCACGCGCCGTAGGAGGCGGTTGGCGATACGCGGGGTGCCCCGGGACCTGCCCGCGATCTCGTGGGCGCCGTCAGGGCGCAGGTCGACGTCGAGGATCACCGCGGCGCGGCGCAGCACGAGCTCCAGTTCCGCAGGCTCGTAGAACTCCATGTGGGCGGTGAAACCGAACCTGTCGCGCAGCGGACCGGTGAGCGCCCCGGACCGGGTGGTGGCCCCGACCAGCGTGAACGGTGCGATCTCCAGCGGGATGGACGTGGCGCCCGGGCCCTTCCCCACCACCACGTCGACCCGGAAGTCCTCCATCGCGAGGTAGAGCATCTCCTCAGCAGGACGGGCGATCCGGTGGATCTCGTCGATGAAGAGGACGTCGCCTGCCTCGAGGTTGGACAGCATGGCGGCGAGGTCGCCAGCGCGTTCCAGCGCCGGGCCCGACGTCAGCCGGATCGCGGCGCCCATCTCGGCAGCGACGATCAGCGCGAGGCTCGTCTTCCCCAGCCCGGGCGGTCCCGAGAGCAGGATGTGGTCGGGTGGGTCACCGCGCCGCCGCGCCCCCTCCAGCACCAGCTCCAGCTGCTCGCGGACCCGCGGCTGCCCGATGAACTCGGTGAGGGTGCGAGGCCGCAGGCTGGCGTCGACCTCGAGGTCTTCGGGCTCAGGTCCCGGGGTGAGCGCGACGTCGTTCACCGAACCCTCCCGCCCGAGAGCGCGACATGGACACGTGTCGCTGTTCGGAGCGCGGGCCGATCAGCGATATGTGTCCATATCGTTGTCTTCATCGGGACCTGCCCAGGCGGGTCAGCGCCGCCCGCAGGAGCGTGCTCGCGTCGGCATCGGCCTCACCGGCCAACACCGCGTCCACCGCCAGCTCCGCGGGCTTCGCGGTGAACCCGAGCCCGACGAGGGCCTCCACCACCTGGTCACGACGCGGGTTCGCACCGTTCAGCGCCGCCGAGGCGACCGCGGCCGGCGCGGCCGGCGACGCCACCACCTTGTCGCGCAGCTCCAGCACCAGGCGCTCCGCACCCTTGCGCCCGATGCCGGGGACGCGGGTGATCGTGGTCAGGTCACCGTCGACGAGCGCGCGGCGGAGCACGTCCGGTGCGAGCACGGCGAGGGTGGCAAGTGCCGTGCGCGGTCCGATGCCGCTGACCGTCTGTAGCAGCCCGAAGAGCTCGCGTTCCTCGTCGTTGGCGAAGCCGAACAGGGTGAGGGACTCCTCCCGCACCACGAGCGCGGTGGCGAGCCGGCTGGGCTGCCCCCGCCGCAGCCCGGCCAGGGTGGTGGGGGTGGCGTGCACGGCCAGGCCCACGCCCCCCACCTCGACGACGGCATGGTCGAGGCCGATCTCCAGCACCTCACCGCGCACAGAACTGATCACGACGCCTCCCCCGCGGCCCTCGCCGCCTTCGCCGCTGTCGCCTTGGCCGCTGCCGCCGCCACGCGTGCCTTGTGAGCCCGCGCCAACTCGGCCGACCGGGCCTGCGCCTGGGCCATCCGGTCCAGCATGGGCGCCCGCCAGCAGTGGCAGATCGCGAGGGCCAGCGCGTCGGCCGCGTCGGCGGGCCGCGGTGCCTCGGCGAGCTTGAGCAGCCGGGTGACCATCGTGGTGACCTGCTCCTTGCCCGCCCGGCCCTCGCCCGTGACGGCGGCCTTCACCTCGCTGGGCGTGTGGAACGCGACCGGCAGTCCGGCCCGGGCCGCGAGCAGCGCGACGACCCCGCTGGCCTGCGCCGTGCCCATCACCGTGCGGACGTTGTGCTGGCTGAACACACGCTCGATCGCCACCACGTCGGGCCGGTACCGCTCGATCCATTCCTCGACCACCGCACCGACCGCCAGCAGCCGCTCCGCGACCGGGGCGTCCGCCGGCGTGCGCACGACGTCGACAGCCACGCAACGCACGGTGCGCCCACCGGCACCGTCGACGACGCCGAGCCCACACCGGGTGAGCCCCGGGTCGACGCCGAGCACCCGCACACCATCTCCTCACGCGCGAACAGCCGTTCGAGGGGGCAGGCTACCGGCGCGCGATCGGGTGCTCGCGAGGGCGCGCCGTCCGCAGACCGGGTACTTCCCCAACGGTCCGTGCGACCGTCGCCACCGCACGCCCGTGCGGGACGACACTCCTCGACGCAGGGGGCGAGCATGTCAGCCATCGATCATCTCGGCACCTACCTGGGCGACCACCTCGGCGGCGCCAACGCGGGGGTCGAGATGGCCCGCCAGCTCGAGGAGGCCGTCCGAGGCACTCCGTACGCGGCAGCGCTCGGACCGATCGCGAGGGACATCGAGGAGGACCTCGAGACTCTGCGTGGCCTCGTCGACGAGGTGGGGGTCGGCCAGAACCCCGTGAAGCAGGCCGTCGGCTGGGTCGTGGAGAAGGCACATCGGATCGGTGTCCACGAGCGGATGGCCGGCAGCCGGGATCTGTCACTGTTGCTGCAGGCCGAGAGCCTCGGGCTCGGTGTGGAGGGCAAGCTCGCGCTCTGGCTGGCACTGATGGAGGTGGTTCCCGCCCACCCGCAGCTCACTACCGTCGACCTGCCGGCCCTGGCGGAACGGGCCCGGGACCAGCGCCGCCGTCTCGAGGTCGCCCGGCTCGGCGCCGCCCGCGCCGCCTTCACCTCCGACGACTGACCGGATGCCCGAGGGCCCCTTCCGCCCCTGCTGGGTCAGGCGATGGTCTGGGACAGGCTGAACCAGTTGCCGGAGTCGTCGCGGAACAGGGCCTCGATCCCGTACGGGCGCCGCGCGGGCTCCTGCGTGAACACGACACCGCGAGCGGAGAGCTCCTCGTAGGTCTTCTGGCAGTCGTCGGTGCCCATCACGCCCGCGCCCATCGCACCCTTCGCGACGAGGGCGCGGATCTGCGCCGCGGTGTCCGGATCGTGGCCCATCCCGACCGCCGCCAGGATGATCTCCATGTCGGGCTGGTCGGGCGGGCCGACGGTCAGCCAGCGGAAGCCCTCGCCCGCCCCCTCGAACTCCGCGCCCATCGTGACGTCGCTGCGCACCTCGAAGCCGAGCTTCTCGGTGTAGAACTCCTTGGCCGAGTCCTGGTCGAGCACGTACACGGTGGTGTGCGACATCCTGCTGATCATCTGGCCCTCCGGGTCGATCACGGTGTGTGCGGCAGACGCTAGGGCTGCTCCACCGGTGCGGGCTTCTCCGTGCTTGCGGTGGTGGCCCCGGGCCGCCCCCATGCCATGACGAAGCAGTCCGGCACCCGCGGCGCTGCCCGCTCGGCGTGCACCTTGCGGTACGCGGTGGGGGACGCGCCCACGAGTTCGGAGAAGCGGGCGCTGAACGAGCCGAGGCTCGTGAACCCGACGAGGTGGCAGATCTCGGTGACGGTGAGGTCGGCCGAACGCAGGAGGTCCTGCGCCCGCTCCACCCGCCTGCGCGTGAGGTACTGGCCGGGCGTCTCGCCGTAGGCCGCGCGGAACCCGCGGGCGAAGTGGTAGCGGGAGAAGCCCGCGGCACGGGCCATGTCGTCGAGGTCGAGTGGCTCGGCGTAATGGCGGTCGATCAGGTCGCGCGCTCGCCGCAGGTGGAACACCGCTGGCACAACCGGACCATTCACCTCCGCATCGTCCCGTACTTTCGTCGCCGTCCCCTGTGCGACACCGAACGGAAACCCGCTGGTGGCATGCCGGGTGCCCAGGAGCTGATCCGGGTTCACCCGCGCGCTGCCGCCGTACGCTCCAACGATGCGTGACGACCGGATCCTGCTGCGTGAGTTCCTGCGCGCCCCCACCCAGGTCGCCACGGTGACGGCGAGTTCGGAGGCACTCGTCGCCGCGATGCTCGCGCCGCACGTGATCGGCGAGGGGTCCGTGGTCGTCGAGCTCGGGGCCGGAACCGGTCACGTCACCGACACCCTGCAGCGCCGGCTGGCCGGGCGCGGCCGCCACATCGCCATCGAGATCAACCCGACGCTGGCACGCAGGCTCGCCGCCCGCCATCCCGCTGTCACCGTCGTGTGCGCCGACGCCGCCGAACTGCCCGACGTGTTGCGGACCCACGGGGTCGCCAAGGCCGACTCGATCTGCAGCCTTCTGCCCTGGGCGGCCTACGCGTCCGCGCCGATCCCCGCCATCGCCGCCGCGGCACTGGCCACGACCGGAACGTTCACCCAGGTCTCGCTGCTGGTGACCCACCTGCTGCCCCCGGCCCGCCGCCAGGAACGCGACCTTCGGGCGGCCTTCGCCGAACTCACCGTGAGCCCGCCGGTCTGGCGCAACCTCCCCCCGGCCCGCGTTCTCGCCGGACGCCGCCCCAGAACCTGAGGAAACCGAAGAAGCACGCCGTCGCGCTCCGGGGTTGGGAGCGCTCAATCGGCGGTCGGCCAGCCCGACAGCACGGCACCGGCGCTCTCGGGGGCGGGTCAGGCGGCCCGGCCGGACACGATGCGCGCGAGACATGATCATCGGCCGGGGACGGGCAACCGTGCCACACACGGCACCGCGTCCCGAAACAGCGATCAACACCCGCGGCGGCCACACCAACCAGCGCTCCGTGGCGGATACCAGGTCATGATCACCAAACGGGGGTCGGTAACCGCGCTATACGCGGCTCCGCGTCCCCAAATGGTGATCATCGCCCGAGGCGGGAGGCCTCGGCCCACCACCCGCGCTCACTCGGGCCGCGACAGTGCCCCGGGGAGCGCGGCCGGTCGCCGGGTGCAGCGGCCGAGCTGTCGGTGGTCGGTCGCAGGTAGCGTCGGTGGCGTGACGACCGGGGAGCCGGGGCTCGACGTGCCCGTGGAGATCGTCGACCTGCTCGTCTCCCCCATACACGCCTTCGAGGGGCGGCCGCAGGACGGACCCCGACCCGACCCCGCCGGGACGCACCCCGAGTACGTCGAGGTCAGGGCGGGTCTCGGACTCGTCGGGGACCGCTATTTCGGGCACGCGGCTCACCGTCGGGCGGCGGTCACGTTCTTCGCGGCGGAGTCACTCGACGAGATCGCCCGCGAGCTCGGTCTGGCGGCCGCGCCCGATGCGGGGCTGACGCGCCGGAACGTGGTGGTGCGTGGCTTCCCGGTGGACCGGCTGGCGGCCGGGCGCGGAACCGAGGGGGCCGTCTTCAGCCTCGATTCGGGCGACGGGCTGGTGCGCTTCCGTGCGCACCGCCCGGCCAACCCCTGCCGCTGGATGGACGTGGTGCTCGCACCGGGCGCGTTCCGCGGGATGCGCGGACGGGGCGGGGTGCGCTGCGAACCGCTCTCCGACGGCGTGCTGCGCCGCGGGCCGGCGTTGCTGCGGGTGGAGACGTCGCTGCCGGCCGCGCCCGGTCAATGGGCCGCGTCGTCCCAGCTGCGGCCGTAGCCGACCGACACCTCGAGCGGCACGCTCAGCTGCGCGGCCGCACCCATCTCGCGCCGCACCAAGCTCTCCACGGCCTCGCGCTCGCCGTCGGCCACCTCGAGCACGAGCTCGTCGTGCACCTGCAGCAGCATCCGGCTGCGCAGCCCCTCGCTGGTGAGGGCCCTGTGCACCCCGAGCATGGCGACCTTGATGATGTCGGCGGCGCTGCCCTGGATGGGGGCGTTGAGCGCCATCCGCTCGGCCATCTCCCGGCGCTGGCGGTTGTCGCTGGTGAGGTCGGGCAGGTAGCGGCGGCGGCCCAGGATCGTGGCGGTGAAGCCGTCCTTGCGGGCGATGTCGACGATGCTGCGCAGGTAGTCGCGCACTCCGCCGAAGACGTTGAAGTACTCGTCCATGAGCCCGCGGGCCTCCTCGGTGGAGATCCGCAGCTGCCCGGCCAGGCCGAACGAGGAGAGTCCGTAGGCCAGCCCGTAGTTCATCGCCTTGATCTTGGCGCGCTGCTCCCCCGAGACCTCGGTGGGTTCGCAGCCGAAGACCCGCCCGGCCGTCTGCGCATGGAAGTCGTGGCGCGAGCGGAAGGCCTCGATCAGCGCGGCGTCCTCCGACAGGTGGGCCATGATCCGCATCTCGATCTGGCTGTAGTCGGCCGTCATCAGCTCCGCGTACCCGGGCCCGACCACGAACGTCTCGCGGATGCGGCGGCCCGCCGCCGTGCGGATCGGCACGTTCTGCAGGTTGGGCTCGGTGGAGCTCAGGCGACCGGTGGCCGCGATCGTCTGGCTGTAGGTGGTGTGGATCCGCCCGTCGTCGGCCACGGACTTGAGCAGGCCGTCGACGGTGACCTTGAGCCGGGTGGCGTCGCGGTGCAGCAGCAGGTGGGAGAGGAACTCGTGGCCCGTCTGCTCGAAGAGCGTCTGCAGCGCGTCGGCGTCGGTGGTGTAGCCGGTCTTGGTGCGCTTGGTCTTCGGCATGTTGAGCTCGTCGAACAGCACCGCCTGCAGCTGCTTCGGCGAGCCGAGGTTGATCTCCTTGCCGATCACGGAGTAGCTGTCCTGCGCGGCCTGCTTCACCTGAGCGGCGAACTCGGCCTCCAGGGCCGCGAGGGCCTCACCGTCGACCGCGATGCCGGCCGTCTCGAGGTCGGCGAGCACGAACTCCAGCGGCAGCTCGAGCTCCGCCAGCAGCTCGGTGCCGCCGCGCTCCGCCAGCTCGGCGTCGAGGGCGTCGGCCAGCTCCGCGACGGCGGAGGCCGCGATCATCTGCGTCTGGGCGCGGGCCGTGTCGGCCTCCTCCTCGCCACCGAGCAGCGAGAGCTGGCCGTCCTCGGCCTCACCGTCGGCCCGCAGCTCGCGCCGCAGGTAGCGCAACGCCAGATCGGCGAGGTCGAAGCTGCGCTGGCCCGGCCGGGCGAGGTAGGCGGCGAGCGCCGTGTCGCTGGTGAGGCCTGCGAGGCTCCAGCCACGCCCGCGCAGCGCGTGGAGCGCCGACTTGGCGTCGTGGGCCGCCTTGGGCACCGACGGGTCGGCGAGCCACTCCCCCAGCGCGGCCTCGTCGTCGGGCGTGAGCTTGACGACGTCGAGGTAGGCGGCCTGCGGCACGCCGGCGAGCGCGGGTGGGTGGGCATCGAGCCCTGCGCGCGCCTCCACGGTGGGCTCGCCCGCCGCGAGCCCGATGCCGGCGAGGTCGCCCGCGGTGGCCCCACCGGTGATGCCGTGGAACGCGAGGCCGACACGGCGGCCGTCGCGCGCATGGCTCTGGAGCCAGGCTCGGACGCCACCCGGCTCGATGGCCCCGCCCTGCACCTCGATGCCGCCCTCGGCCTCCGGCTCGGCGCTCTGCAGGGTGGCGAACAGCCGCTCGCGCAACACCCGGAACTCCAGCTCGTCGAACAGCCGGTGCACGGCGTCGCGATCCCACGGCCGCAGCTCGAGATCGGCAGGCGCAGCATCGAGCGGCACGTCACGGATCAGCTCCGTGAGCTGCCGGTTGAGCAGCACACCGGCCAGGTGCGCCCGCAGCGCGTCGCCCGCCTTGCCCTTGACCTCGTCGACGCGGTCGGTGAGCTCGGCGAGCGAACCGAACTCGCGGATCCACTTCGCGGCCGTCTTCTCCCCCACACCCGGGATGCTCGGCAGGTTGTCGCTGGGGTCGCCCCGCAGCGCCGCGAAATCCGGGTACTGGGCAGGGGTGAGGCCGTAGCGGTTCATCACCTCGCCCGGGTCGATGCGGCCGAGATCGGACACCCCGCGCTTCGGGTAGAGCACCGTGACGTCGTCGCTGACCAACTGGAACGCATCGCGGTCGCCAGTGGTGATGAGAACCTGGAAGCCGTCGGCCTCCGCCTGGGTGGCCAGCGTGGCGATCAGGTCGTCGGCTTCGAAGCCCTCCACACCGAAATCGGGGATGCCCAGCGCCCGCAGCACCTCCTTGATGAGGTCGACCTGGCCGCGGAAATCGTCAGGGGTGGTGGTGCGGTTGGCCTTGTACTCCGTGTAGCGCTCGGAGCGGAACGTGGCGCGGGAGACGTCGAAACACACCGCGAGGTGGGTGGGCTGCTCGTCGCGCAGCAGGTTGATGAGCATCGACGTGAAGCCGTAGACCGCGTTGGTGGTCTGCCCCGTGCCGGTGCGGAAGTTCTCCGCCGGCAGCGCGAAGAACGCGCGGTAGGCCAGAGAGTGGCCATCGAGCAGCAGGAGCCGTCGCCCGGTGGACGACGGCGAGGCCGGCGCCGGCGCGGCCGGCTTCTGTGGGGTGCGTGTGGCGGGGCTCATCGACGGCGAGTGTAGGACCGTCGCCCGACAGTTCCGCACCGGACGGGCCTGCGACACAGCAGGTCGCGGGGAGCGGGGAACCGGGCCCGCGATTTCACCGTTGCTGATGTTGGACGTGCCGTACGTCCGGTTCGTCCCGATAAGGTCCCACCGAGATCATCCGGCCTCCCGACAACCAGATGTGGAGCAGTGACGTGAGCGTCAGCCTCACCAAGGGTGGAAACGTCAGCCTCACCAAGCAGGCCCCCGACCTCACGGCCGTGATCGTTGGCCTCGGGTGGGACGTGCGCAGCACCACCGGCACCGACTTCGATCTCGACACCTCCGCGATCGTGGCCGGTGCAGGCGACAAGGTGCTCTCCGACAAGCACTTCGTGTTCTTCAACAACCTCACCACCCCTGACGGCACCGTCGAGCACACCGGCGACAACGTCACCGGCGAGGGCGCGGGCGACGACGAGCAGGTCAAGGTCAACCTCGCCGCGATGGCCCCCCAGGCCGACAAGGTCGTCTTCGCCGTCAGCATCTACGACGCCGACGCGCGTTCACAGAGCTTCGGCCAGGTCCGCAACGCCTACATCCGGGTCGTCAACCAGGACGGCGGAGCCGAGATCGCCCGCTACGACCTCAGTGAGGACGCCTCCACCGAGACGGCGATGGTCTTCGGGGAGCTCTACCGCAACGGCGCGGAGTGGAAGTTCCGCGCCGTCGGCCAGGGATACGCCTCCGGGCTCGCGGGCATCGCCCGCGACTACGGCGTCAACGTCTGACACGCAGCAGCGAGCTCCACCCGCGCCCGGACCGGGCACCGTCGATCACCGCCTCCCGGGAGCACGTGCCACACCGGGCGAGTTCGGAAAGGGTCCGTCGCGTGCGGCACTTCGGGTACCTGAGCGCGTCCGAGACGGGCGCACTGTTCGCCTCACCACCGGAGCCGTTCCACCGCCGCAGCAGCCGGGAGCTGCTCTCGGTGGCCCTCGGCGCCACGCTCTACATGCCGGCCACCCGGCCGGCACTGGCCGCCGACATCGTCAAGCAGGCGGCCGCCGGCGTCACGTCGGTGGTCGTCTGCCTGGAGGACGCGATCGCGGACGATCAGGTGGCGGAGGGCGAGGCCAACCTGGTGGCGGCGCTGACCGACCTGCACGAGCAACCCGAGGCCGAGCCGCCGATCCTGTTCGTCCGGGTCCGGTACGCGGCGCAGATCCCGGAGCTGGTCGCCCGCCTCGGACCAGCAGCAGCGGTGCTCGACGGGTTCGTCATGCCGAAGTTCACGGCGACGAGTGGCACCGATTACCTGCACGCCCTCGACGAGGCCGACGCCATGGCCGGCACGGCGCTGCTCGCCATGCCCGTGATCGAGTCGGGCGCCGTGCTCTACGCCGAGACGCGCGTCGACGAGCTGACCCGGCTGCGCGCCCTCCTGCACCGCGACCGGCGCCGGATCCTCGCGGTGCGGCTCGGAGCCACCGACCTCTGCGCCCTCTACGGTTTGCGCCGCTCGCCGGACCTGTCTATCTACGACGTCAAGGTGGTGAGCAGCCTGATCGCCGACGTCGTGAACGTGCTGGGCCGGGCCGACGGCAGCGGGTTCACCGTCACCGGGCCCGTGTGGGAGTACTACGCAGGCGTCGAACGGATCTTCAAACCGCTGCTGCGGTCCTCCCCGTTCACCGAGCACAACGAACCGGAGCTGCGCGGGCGGCTCGTCGACCGCGCGATCGACGGGCTCATCCGCGAGGTCTCGCTCGACAGGGCGAACGGGCTGGTCGGCAAGACGGCCATTCACCCGAGCCACGTCGCCGTCGTCAACGCCCTGTCGGTCGTCTCCGCCGAGGAGCACCGCGACGCGTCCGACGTCCTGCGGGCCGGGCGAGCGGGCGGCGTGCTGGCGTCCGGCCATCGCAACAAGATGAACGAGACCGGCCCGCACACGGCGTGGGCCCGGCTCACGATGCTGCGCGCGCGGGCGTTCGGCGTGGCCGCTGACGACGTCTCCTTCGTCGACCTGCTTGCCGCGAGCCTGCCCCGATGACGGGCGTCGCGAGCGCTCCGGCCGAACGGCTCGGCATCCGGCTGCGGCCCGTCGGCCCGGGCGTCGATCCCACCGTGCTGCTGGGCCTGGCGCTGCGCCGCAATCCGCGCCGGGCCCAGCTGCTCGTGTCCCGGGTGCTCGGCAAGCACGTGCCCGCCGACCCCCGGCTGGTCCGCGTCGCGGGGCTGCTGCTGGGCGGTCTGGTGTCCGACGCGCTGAGCGGACGCCCGGCGAGGGCCCTACCGGCGCAGACGCTGCACGCGGCCGTCCGCGGTGACCGCGCTGCGGCCGCCGCGCTGCACACCGACGCCGAGCAGGCGGTCGCTCCGGCATCGGACGCGCTGGTGATCGGCTTCGCCGAGACGGCCACCGCCCTGGGGCACTGTGTGGCCGAAGGGCTGGGCGGGGCCATGTACCTGCACTCCACCCGGAGGCCCGTACCCGGGTTCGCCGTGGCGGGCGGCTTCACGGAGGAGCATTCGCACGCCATCGACCACCTGCTGCTCCCCGCCGACCCCGCGCTGCTCCGCGACGGGCGGGCGCTCGTGCTGGTGGACGACGAGCTCAGCACCGGGCGCACCGCGCTGAACACCATCACGGCCCTGCACCGCACGGCGCCGCGGGAGCGCTACGTCGTGGCCGCTCTCGTGGACGTGCGTCCGCCCGGCAGCGACCTCGTCGACGCCGTCGCGGCGCTGGGTGCTCGGCTCGACGTCGTCGCGCTGGCGCGGGCCGCGATCGAGCTGCCCGTCGACCTCGCCGAACGTGCTGCCGCTCTCCGCGCCGACATCGGAGACGGCCCCACTCCCCGCACCGCCCCGGACGGGCCCGCCTCCCGAGTGGCGCTCGGCGAGCTCGGGTGGCCGGTCGGGCTGCCGGTGGGGGCACGACACGGGGTCGGACCCGATGACCACCGGCGCCTCGAGGCCGCACTCCCCCACGTCGCCGGGGGTCTCGCACGCGCTGTCGGGCTCGATACCGCCGAGCGCACCCTCGTGCTCGGCACCGAGGAGCTGATGCATCTGCCACTGCGGCTGGCCCAGACCCTCGCCGACGCGGGCCACGACGTCGCGTTCTCCAGCACCACGCGCTCGCCCGCGGTGGTGATCGCCTCGCCGGGGTACGCGCTCACCAGCGGCATCGCCTTCCCCGCCCACGACGACCCCGCTGATGGGCCGGGCCCCCGCTTCGCCTACAACCTCGGCGGCGCGCAGGATCCCCCGTGGGACCACGTCCTCGTGGTCGTCGACCCGCCCGGGGACACCCCGGCCCTGCGAACCGGACTGCTCCCGGCACTCGCCCCGCACGCTCGGCGCACGAGCGTGGTGGTCACGCCGTGACCCCCGCCCCGCTGCGCGGCCCGCAGTTCGGCAGCTACGCACCGGACGAGGTCGGCTGGCTGCTCACCGACCTCTCCGGCGTCCCGCTCGAGGCGCCCACGGAGGAGCGTGAGGAGGCCGTCCAGAGCGGCGGTGCGCACTACGCCGAGTCGCTCCCGCACGAGTACCGCCCGGATGCGCGCTACCTCGCGCTGTACCGGTCGGTGCTCGCCGCCACCGCGCCCCGGCTGGCGCAGGCCGTCGGCACGGTCACCGAACTGGTGCTGCGCGAGCGCGGGCCCGACGTGGTGCTCGCGTCGCTCGCCCGCGCGGGCACCCCGGTCGGCGTGCTGATGCGGCGCTGGGTCGCATGGGCCCACGGGCTCGACCTCCCGCACTATGCCGTGTCGATCGTGCGTGGCCGCGGCATCGACCGGCTCGCGTTGCGCCACCTCGCCGAGCACCACGACCCGTCCCGGGTGGTCTTCGTGGACGGCTGGACGGGCAAGGGCGCGATCGCCCGCGAGCTCGCGGCGTCCGTGGCCGAGCACGAGTACGACACCGGCGTGCGGTTCGACCCGCGCCTCGCGGTGCTGGCCGACCCCGGGCGCTGCGCCACCACGTTCGGCACCCGGGAGGACTGGCTGATCGCCTCGGCCTGCCTGAACTCGACGGTGTCCGGGCTCGTCTCCCGCACCGTGCTGCACCCGCGGCTGGTGGGACAGCAGCGCTACCACGGGGCCAAGTTCTACGCGGAGCTCGCCCGCTCGGACGTCTCCGCCGACTTCCTCGACGCCGTCAGCGCACAGTTCCCGCAGGTCGACGACACAACGGCGCCCACCGACCGGGTCGCCGACCACGCCGGCAGCCGGGCCGTCGAGCGCATCGTCGAGGACTACGGCATCGGCGATGTCAACCTCGTCAAGCCCGGGGTCGGCGAGACCACCAGGGTGCTGCTTCGCCGGGTGCCGTGGCGGGTGTTGGTGCGCGCCGGTGCGCCCGCCGCCGACCTCGCCCACATCCGGCTACTCGCGCGGCAGCGCGACGTGCCCATCGAGGAGGTGGCTGACCTGCCCTACGCCTGCGTCGGGCTGATCCATCCCGGCTATACCCGATCCACGACCTGCGCCGACGCCACGGTGGCGGCGTCGTGACGGCGGAGACCGCGGCCGCCGCGCTGGTGACCGGAGGCGCGCGTCCCGTGGTCTGCCTCGACCTCGACCGCACCACGATCTACTCGCCGGCCGCGCTCGACCTGCGCTGCGCCGACAGCGACGCCCCTCGGCTGCTCTGCGTCGAGATCCACGACGGTGCGCCGCGGTCGTTCATGACCGAGTCGGCCGCCGACGCCTTCCGCGAACTGCAGGACACCGCCGTCGTCGTCCCGACCACCACCCGCACGCCCGCGCAGCTCGCCCGCGTGCACCTGCCCGGGCCGCCCGCGCGGTACGCGATCGCCAGCAACGGCGGGCACCTGCTCGTCGACGGGGAGATCGACGCCGGGTGGAGCGCCACCGTGCGAGCCCGGCTCGCGGGCTGCGCACCACTCGCCGAGGTCGAGACGCACATGCGTGCCCACAGCGGCACGTTCGTCCTGCGGCTGCGCACGGCCGCCGGGCTCTTCTGCTACGCGGTGGTGGAGCGGGCGGCGCTGCCTACCGGCTGGATCGAGGAGCTCAGCGACTGGTGCGCTCCCCGCGGCTGGACGGTGTCACTGCAGGGCCGCAAGGTCTACGCCGTGCCCACAGGGCTCACGAAGTCGGCGGCGGCGGCCGAGGTGCTCGACCGCTGCGGCGGCACGCAGTTGCTCGCGGCCGGCGACTCGCTGCTCGACGCCGACCTCCTCGACGCGGCCCACCTCGCGATCCGCCCGGCACACGGCGAGCTCGCGGCCACCGGTTTCGCCCGCCCGCACCTGGCCGTCACCGTCGCCACCGGAGTGGCGGCGGGCGCCGAGCTGCTGGCGTGGCTGTACGAGCACGCCGCGGCGGCCGCCCGTCCCGGCGGTCAGCCCCTGCGCGAGGCCGGCGCGCGTCAGAGGTGACCGGCGGTCACCGGCAGCAGCTCCTGGAACGTACGGCCGGACGCGACGGCGCCGATGGCCGTCATCGTCCAGCCTCCGTCCTCCCCACGGGCCACCTTGGCCATGATCTGCGCGTTGTGCCGTCCCGAGCCCGACAGGACGTAGCGGGCGAGCTCGTCACCCGTGGTCTGGTCGACGAGCCGGCAGAACGCGTTCTCGACCTGCGAGAAGTCCTGGCCGGTGAACGAGTTGACGACGAACACGATCTGACCGATCGCGGGCGAGAGCCGCGTGAGATCCACGAGGATCGTCTCGTCGTCGCCCTCACCTGCTCCCGTGAGGTTGTCGCCGGTGTGCTGAACGGAGCCGTCCTGGCTGCGCAGCTGCCGGAACCACACGGCGTCGACCAGGTTGTCGCTCACGTCGAACAGCAGCGCGGACGCATCCAGGTCGACCTGCTGCGACTTCGAGCCGAACAGGCCGCGCTTCTTCACTGCGTCCCAGCCCAGTCCCATACGGACCACGCTCAGGCTTCCGCCGTCGCGCTTCGCGAGAGAGACCTTCTGACCCTTGGTCAGGCTGATCGACACACGTACTCCATTCGTCATCGCCGGGGAGGGAGCACGACCACGTGTGAGTGGCCGGCGAGGATCTCGGGAACCACCGGCCACGGCAGCCGGCGATCACGCGCCGAGCCACCGTAGCCCACTGGATCTTCGCCCGATACGCCCTGACTGCCCGAATTGACGGGATTGGTGTGAGGCGGAGGTCAGCCGACCTCCGCAATCAGCACATCGAATCGCCGACGGCTACGCGTTGACCTCTTCGAGCACCTCGTCGGAGACGTCGAAGTTGGCATAGACGTTCTGCACCTCGTCGCTGTCCTCGAGCGCGTCGATCAGGCGGAACACCTTCTTCGCCGCCTCCGCGTCGAGCGGCACGCTCATCGACGGCAGGAAGGTGGGGTCGGCCGAGTCGTAGTCGATGCCGGCCTCCTGCAATGCCGTGCGCACCGGGATGAGGTCGCCGGCCTCGGAGACGACCTCGAAGCTCTCGCCGAGGTCGTTGACCTCCTCGGCGCCGGCATCGAGCACGGCGAGCAGCAGATCGTCCTCGGTGAGGTCGCCCGCCTTCGGAACGATCACCACGCCCTTGCGCGTGAAGAGGTACGCCACCGAGCCGGGGTCGGCCATCGCGCCGCCGTTGCGGGTCATCGCCGTGCGGACCTCGGTGGCGGCTCGGTTGCGGTTGTCGGTGAGGCACTCGATGAGCACCGCGACACCGTTCGGCCCGTAACCCTCGTACGTGATCGTCTGGTAGTCGGCACCCCCCGCGTCGGCACCGGACCCGCGCTTGACGGCACGGTCGATGTTGTCATTGGGGACCGAACTCTTCTTGGCCTTCTGGATGGCGTCGTACAGCGTGGGGTTGCCATCCGGGTCACCGCCGCCCGTGCGCGCGGCCACCTCGATGTTCTTGATCAGCTTGGCGAACATCTTGCCGCGCCGGGCGTCGATGACGGCCTTCTTGTGCTTCGTCGTCGCCCACTTGGAGTGGCCGCTCATCGGTGTCGCCGTCCTTTCCCAGCTCTTGCCCACCCGCCGGGATCCGGACGTCCGCCACCGGCCTCCTGCCGCGCGGACCGGATAGCACCGACGTCTGCTTGAACTGTCGATTCTACCGACCCGTTCGGATGGCGAGCGCCCGGGAAGGGGCCCACCGGCTGCGCCCATTGCTCAGGCGGCGCGGGCGGCTTCCTTCACGAGATCACAGAAGAGCCCGTGCACCCGCAGATCACCCGTGAGCTCGGGGTGGAACGACGTGGCGATCACCGCGCCCTGACGCACGGCGACCGCTCGGCCGGCCGCCGCGCCCGCGTCGGCACCGGTGATCGTCGACTGCGGGACGGTGGCGAGCACCTCCACTCCGGGGCCTGCCGACTCGACCCACGGCGCACGGATGAACACCGCGCGCACGGGACCACCGAGCATTCCGCGGAAGCGCAGGTCGGTCTCGAACGAGTCGACCTGGCGGCCGAACGCGTTGCGCCGGACCACGACGTCGAGACCGCCGATCTGCTTCTGATCGGGTCGGCCGTCGAGGACCTCGCGGGCGAGAAGGATCATCCCGGCGCAGGACCCGTAGGCCGGCATCCCGGCGGCGATCCGCTCGCGCAGCGGGTCGAGCAGGTCGAAGACCTCGAGCAGCCGGCTCATCGTGGTGGACTCCCCGCCGGGGATCACCAACGCGTCCACCGCGTCGAGCTCGGAGGGGCGGCGCACCGGCACACCGCGGACGTCGCCGCAGGCCGACACGGCCGCAAGGTGCTCGCGGACATCACCTTGCAGAGCGAGCACACCGATCACGGGAAGCACAGGTCCAGGGTAGTCGCTGCCCCGTGACACGGCGGGCACCGTGCTCCCGTTCCGCAACGGCGGCGGGAGGCCTCATCCGCTGACGCCCGGGCGCGCCGGCCTGCTGCGGACGTAGGCGCCCGGGGTGTGTCCCAGGGACCGCCGGAAGACGTCGATGAAGGCGCTGGTGGTCGCGAAACCGCAGCGGCGCCCCACCGTCGTCACGGACCGGCCCTCGGCGAGCAGCCGAAGCGCCTGGTAGAGCCGCAGCTGGGTACGCCACTGTGGGAAGGTCATTCCGACGTCCTGGCGGAACAGCCTGGTCAGCGTCCGACCGCTGGCGCCGACCTCACGCCCGAGGGCTTCGAGGCTGCGGGAGTCCGACGGGTCGGCCTCGAGGATCGCGGTGACGGCCGCGAGCCGGGCGTCGTGGGCGGCGGGGATCCTGACGGGCCGCTCACGGGCCGCGGCCAGCTGGTCGAGCAGCACGCCGAGCATCCGCCGACGCGCTCGGGCGTCCTGCGACTCGTCGAGCGCGGTGTAGGCGATGAGCAGCTCACGCAGGAGCGGGGACACCGCGAGGACCGTCGGCTCGACGAGACCGAGGGGGTTGCGCTCGGCGGGCAGCCCGAGCAGGTGGAGGCGGGTCTCGCCGTATGCCCGATGGGAGTGGACCGTGCCCGCCGGCACCCAGATCGCGCGGTGCGCGGGCACGATCCAACGCGAGGCCTCGGTGTGCACGGCCAGCACCCCCTGGCTCGCGTACGCCACCTGGTTCTCGTCGTGCCAGTGCGCGTCCACCCCGGCGGTGGCGGCGAGATCGCGACTGTTGGTCGGCGCGTGCGGGAGGTGGCGAGTGCTCGACACAGTCGGGCAGATTATCGGAATCGCGCACCCGGCCCGAGTGGATGATCGATGCGGTATCGCCACGCGTCGGCCGTGGTCAGCCGGCTGTTGCGCGCAGGAGCCATTCCCCACCGCCACAGCCCAGGTCCAGCACGCGCTCGGCGTCGGGTCGTATGCCCTGTTCGAGCAGTCGACGCACCGAGTCGTCGTCGAGCGGGGACGCTATCGGGTGATCGGCATGGGCGAGCCTGGAGATCCGTTCGCGGTTCACCGGCGCAGCGTTGCCGGCTCGCCTCCGCAGCTCTGAAGGTCGCCGCCGATCAGCTGCGACAGGTGGCGAGTACTCGACACAATCAGGCCTGTTATCGGAATCGCGCAGCCCGGTCCGAACCGATGATCGCTGCATGTCGACAGGGAAACGCTCACTCTCCCGGCCCATGATCGTGCTCGTCATCGGGCATGCGGTCGATGACCTTTATCAGGGAGCCGTTCCCGCAATCGTCCCGTTTCTGGTCGCCGAGCGGTCGTACGGATATCTCGCGGCGTCCGGCATCACCTTGGCCGCGACGCTGCTGTCGTCAGTTGTGCAGCCGTTGTTCGGCGTGCTCACCGACCGCCGTCAGATGCCGTGGCTGGTCCCGCTGGGAATGACGCTCGCCGGCGCGGGCATCGGTCTCTCGGGCGTGAGCGACTCCTATCTGATGACGTGGGCGGCGATCGCCCTCTCAGGCCTCGGGGTAGCCGCCTATCACCCGGAGTCCGCCCGGCTCGCCCGTTCGGTCAGCG
Organism: Pseudonocardia yunnanensis; assembly: GCF_039534065.1. Lineage (NCBI taxonomy): Bacteria > Bacillati > Actinomycetota > Actinomycetes > Pseudonocardiales > Pseudonocardiaceae > Pseudonocardia > Pseudonocardia yunnanensis. The sequence goes on from NZ_BAAAUS010000048.1 coordinate 129,940, forward strand.
GCGGCAGTCACGTCGGGATGAGCTGGTTCTCCGTCGGCGGGAACATCGGGTTCGCGCTCGGGCCCGTGATCGTCACCCCGGTGCTCCAGCTGGGCGGGCTGAGCGCCAGCCCACTGCTCGTCATCCCGGCCGCGGTCGGCGGCGCCCTCACGATCTCGGCCCTGGGTCGTTCCGGCATCCGCACACAGGCACCGAGAACGGGCGCGATCACGAGTGGCCGGGACGACTGGTGGCAGTTCGGCCGCCTGACGATCGTGGTCATCTGCCGTTCGATCGTGACATTCGGCCTCAGCACGTTCCTCGCGATCTGGGTCGCGGGGCGGGTGGGCGGTGGCCCGGTGGCCGGTGAGGTCGCCCTCGTGGTGCTGTTCGGGGTCGGCGCGGCCGGCACCCTGCTCGGTGGGGTGCTGGCGTCGCGATGGGGCCGCATCCGGACGATCCGCGTGTCCTACGCGGTCGCCGTGCCGGCGCTGATCGGCCTCGCGCTCGTCCCCGGGCCCGCCGTGTACCTGCTGGTGGCGTTGACCGCCGTCGCCACGTACGTCCCGTTCTCGCTCCATGTCACGCTCGGACAGGACTATCTGCCGAACAGGCTCGGCACGGCAAGCGGTGTCACGCTCGGTCTCGCGGTCAGCGTCGGCGGCCTCGCGGCCCCGGGCGTCGCAGCGCTCGCCAACGCATTCTCACTGCAGTACGCCCTGCTCGCCCTCGCGCTGCTGCCTGTTGTGGCGCTGCTCGCCGCGCGCCGCATGTCGGAGCCGGGAACCGGCGCCGAGCCGCACACCGCAGCGGTGGAAGTCGACGTCAGGGCCGCCCGTTGACGACCCTTCCGCCGGCGCCGGGGCGTCAGACCGGGGCGACGTCGCTCCGGCCCGTGGCACTGCGGACCGCCTCGGCCACGGCCGGGGCGACCGCGGAGTCGAAGACGCTCGGCACGATGAACGACGGGTTCGGCTCGGTGACGACGTCGGCGATGGCCGCAGAGGCGGCGAGCAGCATCGCGTCGGTGATGTCGCGCGCCTGGGCGTCCAGCAGGCCGCGGAACACGCCGGGGAACGCGAGCACGTTGTTGATCTGGTTGGGGTAGTCGGAGCGGCCGGTGGCCACCACGGCGGCCTTTGCCATCGCGATCGCGGGGTCGATCTCCGGGTCGGGGTTGGCCAGGGCGAACACGATGGCGTCGGACGCCATCGTGGCGAGCTCCTCGGCACCGAACAGGTTGGGCGCCGACACCCCGATGAACACGTCGGCGTCGATCAGCGCGTCGGCGAGCGTGCCGGACACCTGCTCCACGTTGGTGTGCTCAGCGATCCAGGTCAGGTTGTTGTCGAGACCGGGACGACCCGGGTGGACGATCCCGTTGATGTCGACGGCCAGCACGTCGCCGGGCGCGCTGGAGCGCAGCAGCCGGATGATCGCGGAGCCGGCGGCACCGACCCCGCACACCACGACCTTGCACTCCGAGAGCTTCTTGCCGACCACCCGCAGCGCGTTGCGCAGCGCACCCAGGACGACCACCGCGGTGCCGTGCTGGTCGTCGTGGAAGACCGGGATGTCGAGCAGCTCGCGCAGCCGTGCCTCGATCTCGAAGCAGCGCGGGGCCGCGATGTCCTCGAGGTTGATGCCGCCGTAGGCGGGGGCGAGGATCTGGACGGTGCGGATGATCTCCTCGGTGTCCTGGGTGTCCAGGCACACCGGCCAGGCGTCCACCCCGGCGAAGCGCTTGAACAGCGCCGCCTTGCCCTCCATCACCGGCATCGCGGCGGCGGCGCCGAGGTTGCCGAGACCGAGCACGGCAGACCCGTCGGTGACCACCGCCACCGTGTTGCGCTTGATCGTCAAGCGCCGCGCGTCGGCCGGGTTCGCTGCGATGGCCTGGCAGACCCGGGCGACGCCGGGGGTGTAGGCCCGCGACAGGTCGTCGCGGTTGCGCAGGCTGACCTTGGACTCGACGCTCAGCTTGCCCCCGAGGTGGAGCAGGAACGTGCGGTCGGAGACCTTGCGCACGCGCACGCCGGGAAGCGCCTCCAGCGCGGCGGTGATCTCCTCCGCGTGGGCCTCGTTGAGCGCGTTGCAGCTGATGTCGACGACGAGGATCTCGTTGTGGGCGGCCTCCACCACGTCGAACGCGGTGACGACTCCCCCGACGCGGCCGATGGCCATCGTGAGGTCGCCCGCGGCGCTGGCGGAGGCGGGCACCTCGACCCGCGCGGTGATGGCATAACCGGGACCCGGAACTGGCACACCAAGACATTACCGTCGGCGACCGGACGACCTGCCGGCCCGGGTCGTGCGGCCCTGCTCACTTCCCCTCCGATGAATATTCGATGAACCCGAATGCTCTCCAAGGGGTTGTGACGGCTGCATCTCGGGGTGTGGGATGGCGCACACGTCAGCTTCGACACCGACACTCCGACATCGACGCAGTGCTGCGGAGGTGGTCTTCCATGGCCGTCAGAGCAGAAGCCGGGCAGCGGACGGGGAACCGATCACAGGTTCCGACCGCCGGCGACCCGTCCCGAGTGCGCAACGTGGTCCTCGTGGGGCCGTCGGGCTCGGGGAAGACGACGCTGGTGGAGGCGCTGCTCGCGCATACAGCAGCGATTCCCCGGGCCGGGGCGGTGGTCGAGGGCACCACCGTCTGCGACCACGATCCCGCTGCGGTCCGGCAGCAACGGTCGGTCGCGCTGTCCGTCGCCCCCCTGCTCCACGAGGACACGAAGATCAACCTCATCGACACCCCCGGCTACGGGGACTTCGTCGGTGAGCTCCGCGCCGGTCTGCGCGCCGCCGACGCCGCGCTGTTCGTCGTGCCGGCGAACGAGGGGCGTGAGGGTCAGATCGACCCCGCCACCGTCGCGCAGTGGGAGGAGTGTGCCGCGGTCGGCATGCCACGCGCCGTGGTGGTGGCGCGCTGCGACCACGCGCGCGCCGACCTCGAGGCCACGATCGCCGCCTGCCAGGACGCGTTCGGCAGCGGTGTCGCGCCGCTCTATCTCCCCATCCGCGAGGGCGACCGCCTCGCGGGCCTGTACGGCCTGCTCACCCAGTCGCCTGCCGGTCAGGCCCCGCCCGGGGCGGAGGACGCCCGCAGCGAGCTGGTCGAGGGCATCATCGAGCAGTCCGAGGACGAGACGCTCATGGAGCGCTACCTCGGCGGCGAGGAGCTGGAGGTCTCCACGCTCATCGACGACCTCGAGACGGCCGTCGCCCAGGGGAGCTTCCACCCCGTGATCCCCGTCTGCGCGAGCAGCGGGATCGGGCTCGACGCGCTGCTGGAGGTGCTCGTCGGTGGGTTCCCCTCACCGCTGGAGCGCGCACTCCCGCCGGTCACCGGCGTCGACGGGACCCCACATCCGGCGCTCACGGCGGACCCGGAGGGCCCACTCGCCGCCGAGGTCGTACGCACGTCCGCCGATGCCTACGTCGGGCGCGTGTCGGTGGTGCGGGTGTTCTCCGGGACGCTGCGCCCGGAGTCGACCGTGCACATCAGTGGGCACCACGTGGTCATCCCCGCCCAGCGGGACGGGGAGCAGAACGGCTCCGAGCCCGACGGCCACGACGCCGACGAGCGTCTAGCCCACATCTACGCCCCGCTCGGCGCCACGCTGCGCGAGATCGACGCCTGCGTGGCGGGTGACATCTGCGCCCTCACGAAGCTCGGCACCGCCGAGACCGGCGACACGGTCTCGGCCAGCGAGCACCCGCTGCTGCTCTCCTGCTGGGATCTCCCCCGGCCGTTGCTGCCCGTCGCGGTGGCCACGCGCACGCGGGGAGACGAGGACGCGCTGGTCAAGACACTGGGCAAGATCGTCGCGGCCGACCCGACGCTGCGGCTGGAACGCAACCAGGAGACGCATCAGACGGTGCTGTGGTGCATGGGTGAGGCCCACGCGGACGTCGTGCTGTCGCGGCTGCGCGCCGGCGGCGCCGAGGTCGACACCGAACCGGTGCGCATCCCGCTGCGCGCCGCCCTCGCCAGGCCCGCGCGGGTCACCGGGCGCCACGTCAAGCAGTCCGGCGGGCACGGCCAGTACGCCGTGTGCCACATCGAGTTCGAGCCGCTGCCGCGCGGGTCGGGCATCGACTTCGTCGTCAAGATCTTCGGTGGATCGGTACCCACCCAGTTCATCCCGAGTGTGGAGAAGGGGGTGCGGGCGCAGGCGGCGCGAGGGCTGACCGACGATCATCACCCGGTGGTCGACTTCCGTGCCACGCTCGTGGACGGCAAGGCGCACAGCGTCGACTCCTCGGACGCCGCATTCCAGACGGCAGGCGCGCTCGCCTTGCGGGAGGCGGCCGAGGCGTGCGGCGTGCAGATCCTCGAGCCGTACGACGAGGTCACGGTGCGCGTCCCCGACGAGCACCTCGGATCCGTGCTCGGTGACCTGTCCGGCCGGCGCGGGCGGGTGCTCGGCACCGACGTCGCCGGACCGGGGCGCTCGCTGGTGCGCGCCGAGGTGCCCTGCACCGAACTGCGTCGCTATGCCGTGGACCTGCGCGCGATGACCAGCGGTGCGGCGACGTTCTCGCGCCAGTTCGCCCGCTACGACGTGGCACCGACCTGACGGCCTGCCGCACCGCCTGTACGCACGACGCCCGTCAGGGCACGCCGAGGTAACGCAGTCCTGCGGTTGTGGCCGCCGCCAGCACGACGACCAGCACGAACGGCACCTTCCGCCAGGCGGCGAGCGCGCCGACGGCCACACCCGCCGGGCGAGCCCATCCCGCGAACCCGGAGCCGTCGGTGAGCGCCGCGGTGGCCACGAGCGCGACCAGCAGGGCGGTGGCGCCGAGGTCGACGTGGCGCTCCACACGACCGGGCAGCCGCACGCGGTCGCGCAGGACGACGCCGGTCAGCCGCAGCAGGTAGGTGCCGACGGCGAGAGTCAGCACGGCGGGCCAGTTCACGCGTCGCTCCCCCGGCTCGCCGGAACCCGCGCGGCGAAGAGACCCGCCAGGCCCACCAGCACCGGCAGTCCGGCCGGCAGCCACGGCGTGGCCATCAGCGCCGCTGCCGCGGCCAGGAGCCCGACCCTGCGGGCGTCGGCCCGGCGCAGCGAGGGCAGCAGGAGGGCCAGCAGAGCGGCCGGGAACGCGGCGTCCACCCCGAACGCGTCGGGATCCGGCACGGCGGAGCCCGCCAACATCCCCACCACCGTCCCCAGGTTCCACGCGACGAACAGCAGGGCCCCGCACAGCCAGTACGCGCTGCGCGACCGCGTGCCGCCGCCCCGGGCCTGCGAGAACGCCACGCTCTCGTCGACCATGAGGTGCGCGCCGAGCAGCCGAGCGGGCCAGCGCTCGGCGATGTTGCCGCCCACGGCCAGCCCGAACGGCACGTGCCGTGCGTTGAGCAGGAGACCGGCAGCCACCGCCGCGACCGCACCGCCCCCCGCCGCGACCACGGCGACCGCGAGGAACTGCGCGCCGCCCGCGAACACGAGCAGCGAGAGCGCCATCGTGAGTGCCATCGGCACCTGCGCGGTTGCGGCCAGGGCGCCGAACGAGGCGCCGACCAGGGCGCTCGCCGCGGCGAGCGCCACCGCGTCCCGCAGGTCCTCCCGGTCTAGTGTTCGGCTGAGTGAACGCATGTCCCATAGAGTGAACGGCAAGCAATCCGTTCGTCAAGCCGAACAAGGAGTCCGATGGATCGAACGGCGCCCTTGGCGACCATCGCCGCCGCGCTCCGCAGGGAGCGCGAGCGCCACGGCATCTCCCTCACCGAGCTCGCCCGGCGCGCCGGCGTGGCCAAGTCGACGCTCTCCCAGCTCGAGTCCGGTGCGGGCAACCCGAGCGTCGAAACCCTGTGGGCACTCGCCGTGGTGCTCGAGGTGCCGTTCTCACGTCTGGTGGAGCCGCCGGTCTCCCCCGTGCAGGTGGTGCGGGCGGGCGAAGGCGTGGCGATCCCGTCGGAGCACGCCCGGTTCACCGGCACGCTGCTCGCCGCCTGCCCTCCGGGTGCCCGCCGCGACCTGCACGTCATCGCCGCCGAACCGGGCCCGGCCCGCACCGCGCACGCCCACATCCCCGGCACTGTCGAGCACATGATCGTCACGTCGGGACGGTGGCGCGCGGGACCGGCCGACGAGGAGGTCGACCTCGGCCCGGGTGACTACCTTCGCTTCCCCGGCGACCGGCCACACACCTACGAAGCCCTCGAACCCGGCTCGGTCGCGGTGCTGGTGATGGAGTACGTGTAGCCCTCCCACCAGCACCGCGACCGAGACCGGGTCCGAGTCCGGGGTCGTGATCAGCCCCCGGGAACCGCGGCCGGGGCACCTCCGGGCGGATTCGCATCAGGGCTGCCCTCGGCGAGCCGCCGCGCGAGCGGCCAGGCCTCGCGCAAGCGAATATCGGACTGAGCCCGCGTCGAACTGGTCACTCGGGCCACCAGGCCTCCGGGGGGCGGAGCCACGGGCCTGAGCTGGTCCAGGTTCCGCTGACCGAGCGTGTGCCTGAGGTCGGTGACGAGGCCACTCACCAGCTCACCGAGAGGCAGCGAGTACTGCTTGACCCAGTCGACGTGCATGTAGGACTCCTGCACGGATCCGGAACCACTGTTCGGGAACCAGTCGAGCTGGACGCACAGGTGCATGGGGCCCGGAGGCAGGATGCTCACGTCCGTGGTGCGGTACCACTCCCTGCCGTCGACGAAGGCGGCGACATGTGTGGGCGTCCACTCGACCGCCCAGTTGTGCCACTGCGTCGCGTCGATCCGCACCTGTCCGTGCACCTGGTTGTTGTTCGGCCCGTAGTGCAGGAAGAAGTCGGTGGTCTGGCGGGTTTCGTCCATCATCTCCATGAAGTCGATCTCTCCGCCCACCGGGAAGTTCTCGGCGTCGGGCCAGAGCAGCATCAGCGCGTTGTACGTCTCGTCGGACGCGGGCGCCCGCACCCTGCCCTCCCAGCGGCCGTACATCTGGCCCGGGTTCCACGCCATGCCCTCGGTGTTGCCCTGGGAGTCACCGGTGATGGTCATCACCCCGTTCTGGACGCTCACCGCATCGGGCGTGCGCCGCCCGTTGCCCGCGTGACCCGGCCCGTCGTAGAGATCCCAGTCGGGGCCTAGGCCTGAGGTGAACTCGTCCGCCCGGTTGGGCGTGCCCCATCCGAACCGTTCGGCCGCGGTGGTGCCGTCACCCGGAGGGGGACAGTCGGGCGGAGTCGTGGGCGGGGTCGTGGGCGGAGTCGTCGGTGGGGTCGTGGGCGGAACCGTCGGCGGGGTCGTCGGGGGAAGCGTGGGCGGGGTCGTGGGCGGAAGCGTGGGAGGAGTCGTCGGCGGAACGACCGGGGGGAACAGCGGTGTCAGCACGATCGGCACCGGGAAGGGGATCGGCACCGGGAACGGCATCGGGAAGGGCACGGGGTAGGGCACGGGCACCACCACCGTCCCCCCGGACGAGGCCGGGGGCGGCACGATGGGCGGCAGCGTCGGGAACACCGGCGGCGTCGGGAACACCGGGGGAAGCGTGGGCGGCGTCGGCAGCACCGGTGGCAGAGTGGGCGGCGTCGGCAGGACCGTCGGCTGAGCGACGGGGATCTGCGGCTTGGGCAGCGGGACCGGCTGGTCCAGCGGTTTGGGCAACGGCACCGGCGGCGCCTCGGGCTTCGCCGCAACGCCCGGAGCGTCGGGCTTGGCCAGGCCGACTGCGGGCGGCGCCGGCTTCCCCGCCTCGGGACCGGGCTTCGGCGGCTCAGGCGCGCCCTCCTTGATCGCGCCCCCCTGCCCCTTGCCCGACGCGTCCACCGTGCCCTTGCCGGACGTGTCGACGAGCCCCTTGCCGGACGCGTCGGTCAGCCCCTTCCCCGACGTGTCCACCAGGCCCTTGCCCGAGGAATCCACAAGCGTCTTGCCGGAGGAGTCCGCAAGCCCCTTGCCCGAAGCATCCACCAGGCCCTTGCCCGAGGCGTCGACGAGCCCCTTGCCGGACGCGTCGGTCAGCCCCTTCCCGGACGTATCCACCAGGCCCTTGCCGGACGGATCCGACACCCCCTTGCCGGAGCCCGGGGAATCGGGCGTGCCCTTGCCCGGGGGCTGGGTCGGCGGAACCGTCGGAGTGGTGGTCGGTGGCGTCGTCGGCACACAGGTCGGCGGCGGCGTCGGCTGCGCAATCGCCGCCAGCGATCCGGTGAGCATCGTGGTGGCGACGATGCCCACAACGGTCGCAAATCGCCTCATCTATCTCGCCTGCCCCTCGTGTCCCTCAAGTCACAGATCGGACATGGGGCACAGTAGGCGCGGACGATTACTCAGGAACGCGGGTTCACCAGACCGTGTGGGTGTTCCCACCACTTCGGGGCGCCGATTTCGGCACAGAACGTCGTCGCCGCCGTGTCCCGGTTACGGTGACCGGTGGCACGGCGGCGACAAACGGAGCAATGTGCACTTCTGGGTGGCGGTGCCACCCCCGAGGTGTGACGGGGCTACCAGCCCCGCGAGGCGTACCGCTGTTCGGCGGGCAGTTCGGCTACGTTGATGCCGACCATGGCCTCACCCAGACCCCGGGAGACCTTGGCGATCACGTCGGGGTCGTCGAAGAACGTGGTGGCCTTGACGATGGCCGTGGCGCGCTGCGCAGGGTCGCCGGACTTGAAGATGCCCGAGCCGACGAACACACCCTCGGCGCCGAGCTGGCGCATCATCGCGGCGTCGGCAGGGGTGGCGATACCGCCGGCAGTGAAGAGCACCACCGGGAGTTTGCCCGCGCGGGCGACCTCGGTGACGAGTTCGATCGGGGCCCGCAGCTCCTTGGCGGCGTCGTAGAGCTCGGCCTCGTCGAGGCCTGCGAGCCGGCGGATCTCGCCCCGGATCGAGCGCATGTGGCGGGTGGCCTCGACGACGTTGCCCGTGCCCGCCTCGCCCTTCGAACGGATCATCGCGGCGCCCTCGGAGATGCGACGCAGCGCCTCACCGAGGTTGGTGGCACCGCAGACGAAGGGCACGGTGAACGCCCACTTGTCGATGTGGTGGGCCTCGTCGGCCGGGGTGAGCACCTCGGACTCGTCGACGTAGTCGACCCCGAGCGACTGCAGCACCTGGGCCTCGACGAAGTGGCCGATGCGGGCCTTGGCCATCACCGGGATGGAGACGGCGTCGATGATGCCCTGGATCATGTCGGGGTCGCTCATGCGGGCCACGCCACCCTGGGCGCGGATGTCGGCCGGCACGCGCTCGAGCGCCATGACCGCGACCGCTCCCGCGTCCTCGGCGATCTTGGCCTGGTCGGCGTCGACCACGTCCATGATCACGCCGCCCTTGAGCATCTCCGCCATCCCGCGCTTGACGCGTGCGGTGCCCAGCGCTGGGCCGGTGGTGGTCTCGGACGATTCGGACGACACGGCTTCTACCCCTCAGTTCTACGATCTGCGGACACCCGATCGTACGTCAGTGCAACGATCGGTAAGCCGGGCCCGGCAGGCGGCGCGGACGTCGTCACGCCGGTCTCGGGATCGGCGATCTCGAAGTAGGCCGGCAACGGGGCGGTGCCCGCGAGGTGCAGCCAGCGCACCAGCCTTCGGGACCGTAGCCCGAGGGTGTCACGCACGGCGTCGTTGTGCACGCGGCGCGCCAGGATGAGCAACTGCTCGGCGTCGATGAGCTCCGCGAGCAGCGCCGGCGGAAGCACCGACCGGTCGATCGTCCCGAGCGCACGCCCGAGCACGTTCTCGGTCGCTTCCCTGTCGCCTGCGCAGGCGCGGGCGGAGTGCGCAGCCGCGATCGCGGCCCGCAGCCGGTCCGCGCTCTCACCCTCCGTGACCTCCGCCGCCGACAGCGCCGCAGCGGCCCGCCGATCGAGCGCGGCCTCGAGGCCCGCGCGTGCGGCGTCGGTGCGGACATGGAGGCGGTCCAGCCGGCGCACCCTGGCGACGCACAGCACGGTGATCCAGGCAAGAACGAGGACGACGGCGACGGCCAGCGTCCACATCTCGGGGGTCACGATGCACCGACCACACGACGGGGGTCGGCCGCCACCGCGGCCCGGTAGACCCGCACCACGGAGGCCGCGACGGCGGGCCAGCCGAAGTCGGCCGCCCGCATCCGGCCCGCTGCGGACATGGCGGCTCGCGCGGACGGGTCGTCCAGCAGAGCGGCGAGCGCGGCGGCGAGCGCGCCGCCGTCGCCCGTCGGGAACAGGACACCCGCCCCGGAGTCGCCCACGACGGCGCGGAAGGCGTCGAGATCGCTCGCCAGCACGGGGGCACCTGCCGCCATCGCCTCCGTCAGGACGATGCCGAAGCTCTCGCCCCCGAGGTTGGGCGCGCAGAACACGTCGACCGACCGCAGCGCGGCGGCCTTCGTGGCGTCGTCGACTGGGCCGAGGACGTCGAGGCGGGCGGCCACCGGTCCGGCGGCACGCCGCAGCGCGCCCACATCGCCCCGGCCGACCACCAGCAGACGCAGGTCGGGCCGCGACGGCGCCAGTGCGCGCAGTGCGTCGAGCAGCACGGTCATGCCTTTGCGGGGCTCGTCGAACCGCCCCAGGAAGCCGACGGTCCCCGGCCGGGGGTAGCCGGGCAGCAGTGGCCCGGCGGCGAAGGCCGGGATGTCGACCCCGTTGGGGATCTCGACGGCGTCACCGCCGAGATGCTCGACCTGCACGCGACGGGCGAGCGGAGACACCGCGATCCGAGCCGTGACCTTCTCCATCAGCGGGCGCAGCACGCCACCGAACGCGCTGAGCGCGCGGGAGCGCTCGGTCGAGGTGTGGAACGTCGCGACGATCGGGCCCTCCGCCGCGAGCAGGGCCAGCACCGACAGGCTGAATGTCGTGGGCTCGTGCAGATGCAGCACGTCGAAGGAGCTCTCGGCGAGCCAGCGGCGGGCCCGGGCGTAGGTCACCGGACCGAACGTCACACGCGCCACCGAGCCGTTGTAGGGCACTCCCATCGCGCGCCCGGCCGGGGTGACGAACGTGGGTACGGGGGTGTGCTCGGCGGCCGGGGCAAGGACGCTGACGGTGTGCCCGAGATCCTCGAGCGCCCCGGCGAGGCCGACGACATGGGCCTGTACCCCGCCCGGGACGTCGAGCGAGTACGGGCAGACGATGCCCACCCGCAACCGTTGCCGGACGGGTGATGCACCGTCGGGGTCGGTCATCGCACCACGTCCCCGCGGGCATGGTCCGCGGTCCAGATCGGCTGCAACGCGTGCCAGTCGGCCGGAGCGCGCGCGATCAACCGGCCGAACTCGTCGGCGATCGCCTGCGTCGCCTCGGCCACAGCGGTACGCGACTCGCCCGTGCGCAGCCGCGAACCGTCACCGACCGGCACCGGCTCCGCGATGGGCACCTGCCAGCCGTCGGGGGTGAAGTGCGGGTAGGCCGGCATCAGCAACGCACCCGTGAGGGCGGCCAGCCGGGCCGGACCGGCGGGGAAGCGCGCCGGCTCGCCGAGGAACTGCACCTCGACGCCGGTGCCGGTGATGTCCCGGTCGGCCACGAGGCAGACGATCCCACCCGCGCGCAGCCGCCGGATCAGCGCCCTGTGCGCGGCCGACCCGTCCTCCGCGGCCACGACCTCGAACCCGAGCGATTCGCGGTAGGCCACGAACCGCCGGTAGAGCGACTCCGGGCGCAACCGCTGCGCCACCGTCGTGAACGCGGGCGGCCTGCCGAGCCGGCGCAGCGTCTCCACCAGCCACACGCCTGCGACGTCCCAGTTGCCGCTGTGCGGCACCGCGAAGACCACGCCGCGACCGGCCTGGAGCGCCTCGAGGAACGGCCCGCGCCCGGTGAGGAACGGATCGACCCTGGCGTGGACCTCGGCCAGGTCCATCGTCGGCAGCCGGAACGTCTCGCACCAGTAGCGGGCGTAGCTGCGCATCCCGTCGCGGACGAGCAGGTCGAGCTGCGTCGCGGACGCCGACGGCACCACCCGCGCCAGGTTCGCCCGAAGCCGGCGCACCCCCGCCCCGTCCTGGCGTGTGGCGAGGTCGGCGCCGATCCGGAACGCCCCGAAGGCCGCGCCGGGCGGGAGCCCGCGCACCAGCCGCCAGGCCGCCGCGTACTCGGCGTCGGCGACGCGCTCGGTGAGCCGCGCGGCGCGCGACGTCCAGCCGCTCCGGGTGCCGCCTGCCGGTCGGGCGCGGGACCGGTCCGGCACGTGCGGCGGGTCGAGCTGGGCGGTCACGGGTTCGGCGCCGAGTCGGTGGGCCCCGCAGGGCCGGTGGTGGTCACGGGACCACTCGCCTGCGCGCTCCGGTAGACGAGCAGGATGCGCTGCCCGACGGTCCACACCGACGCCGCGGCCAGCAGCCAGAGCGCGACGGGGAGCGCATAGGGCACCCCCAGGCCGTGCAGGCCCGTGCCGACCAGCGCGACGATCAACCGCTCGGCACGCTCGACGAGCCCGCCGTCGGCGGAGAGCCCGGCGCCCTCGGCCCGGGCCTTGATGTAGGAGATGAGCTGGCCCGCGACCAGGCAGATCAGTGCGGCGACGCCCAGGAGGCGCTGATCACCCACCCCGAGGCACCACCAGGTGAGCCCGGCGAACAGAGCCCCGTCCGCCACCCGGTCGCACGTGGAGTCGAGCACCGCGCCGAACGGTGTGCCGTTGCCCCTCGCCCGTGCCATGGCACCGTCGATGAGGTCGAACAGCACGAACAGTGTGATCACGACCGTGCCGACGAAGAGCTGGCCACGGGGCAGGAACCACAGCGCCGCAGCGACCGAGCCGACGGTGCCGACCACAGTGACGACGTCGGGTGCGACTCCGTGCCCGACGAGCCATCGACCGATGGGATCGGTCACGCGGTTGACACGCACACGGGCGAGGACGTTGAGCATGGACTCCTGCTTGGTCGGCCGGGGCCCATGGTGACCGGCCGCAGCGCGCCGGCCGCCGCCTGGACCAGAGGCAGCCTAGCGCCGGTCGCCCGCGGCGCCTCCCGGCGGTTGTCCACTCGACGGCCAGGCCGCCCCGAGTAGTGCCCTGGTCTCCGACAGCAGTTGCGGGATCACCTTGGTCTGCCCGACGACCGCGATGAAGTTGGCGTCGCCGCCCCACCGCGGCACGACGTGCTGGTGCAGGTGCTCGGCCAGAGATCCACCCGCCACGGTGCCGAGGTTGATCCCGACGTTGAACGCGTGCGGCGCCGCTACATGCTTCAGCGCCTGAACCGCCGCCTGCGTGAAGGTCATGAGCTCCACCGCCTCGTCAGGCGTGAGGTCCTCGAGCTCGGCGACGTGCCGGTAGGGCAGCACCATGAGGTGTCCCGGGTTGTACGGATGCAGGTTGAGCACGGCGTAGACCGTGTGCCCGCGGGCGACGACGAGACCCTCCTCGTCGGAGAGGCCGGGGATGCGGCAGAACGGGCAGCCGTCGCCGCCGGCGTCCTTGATGTAGGCCAGCCGATGCGGCGTCCAGAGCCTGCGGAAGCCGTCGGGCGTGCCCACCCCGTCCTGCAGTTCGGCCACCGGCTCGACCGGGCCGTCCGTCGCCCCCGGCAGGGCCGCGTCGCTCATGTCGCGATCCTAGGCGCGCGCCCGGCGCCGACGACGACGGCGCCGGGCGGGACCCGCACTCCTAGCGAGCGGCCGCGACGACGTCGCCCGTCGGGGACGTGTTGTTCCGGCTCGAGATCCAGTCGACCACCGTGGCGACGGCGTCGGCCACCGGAATCCCGTTGAGCTGGGACCCGTCGCGGAACCGGAAGCTCACCGCTCCCGCCTCCGCGTCGCGGGCACCCACGAGCAGCATGAAGGGCACCTTCTGCATCGTGTGGGTGCGGATCTTCTTCTGCATCCGGTCGTCGCCCGCGTCCACCTCGACGCGCACGCCGTGCTTGCGCAGCTGCGCGGCGACGTCCTCGGCGTAGGGGACCTGCTCGTCGGTGACCGGAATGGCCACGACCTGCACCGGCGAGAGCCACGCCGGGAACGCGCCGGCGTAGTGCTCGGTGAGCACGCCGAAGAACCGCTCCATCGAGCCGAACAGCGCCCGGTGGATCATGACCGGACGCTTCCGCGAGCCGTCCGGTGCGGTGTACTCCAGATCGAATCGGTCCGGGAGCATCAGGTCGACCTGGATGGTGGACATCTGCCAGGTGCGACCGATGGCGTCCTTGGCCTGCACGCTGATCTTGGGCGCGTAGAACGCGGCACCACCCGGGTCGAGCACGAGCTCGAGACCGCTCGCCTCTGCGGCCGCGCGCAGCTCGTTGGTGGCGCGCTCCCAGTCCTCGTCGCTCCCGATCGACTTCTCCGGGTTGCGGGTGGACAGCTCGAGGTAGAAGTCGTCGAGGCCGTAGTCGCGCAGCAGATCGAGAACGAACTGCAGCAGCGAGCGGATCTCGTCCTGCATCTGCTCCTGGGTGCAGTAGATGTGCGCGTCGTCCTGGGTGAAGCCGCGGGCGCGGGTGAGCCCGTGGACCACGCCCGACTTCTCGTGCCGGTAGACGGTGCCGAACTCGAAGAGCCGCAGCGGCAGCTCCCGGTAGCTGCGCCCGCGCGACCGGTAGATCAGGTTGTGCATCGGGCAGTTCATCGGCTTGAGGTAGTAGTCCTGCCCCGGCTTGCGAACGCTGCCGTCGGCGTTCAGCTCCTCGTCGAGGTGCATGGGCGGGTACATGCCCTCGTGGTACCAGCCGAGGTGGCCGGAGATCTCGAAGAGCTGCCCCTTGGTGATGTGCGGGGTGTTGACGAACTCGTAGCCCGCCTCCTCGTGGCGGCGGCGCGAGTAGTCCTCCAGCTCCTTGCGGATCACCCCGCCCTTGGGGTGGAACACCGCGAGCCCCGAACCGATCTCGTCGGGGAAGGAGAACAGGTCCAGCTCCGCGCCGAGGCGGCGGTGGTCACGGCGCTCGGCCTCGGCGATGCGCTCCAGGTAGGAGTCGAGGGCCTCCTGGCTCTCCCACGCGGTGCCGTAGATGCGCTGCAGCTGCGGGTTCTTCTCGCTGCCCCGCCAGTACGCCGCCGCGGTGCGGGTGAGCTTGAAGGCGGGGATGAAGCGCGTGGTCGGGATGTGCGGCCCGCGGCACAGGTCGGACCACACGGTCTCGCCGGTGTGGGCGTGCACGTTGTCGTAGATGGTGAGCTCGCCGGAGGCGTCGACCTCCATGACCTCGCCGTCCTCGGCCGCCTCGGACTCCGGCCCGCCCTTGAGCTCGATCAGCTCCAGCTTGTACGGCTCGTCGGCGAGCTCCTTGCGGGCGTCCTCGAGCGAGTCGAAGCGGCGCCGGGAGAACCGCTGCCCGGCCTTGATGATCTTCTTCATCGCCGACTCGAGCTTGGTCAGGTCGTCTGGGGTGAAGGGCTTCTCGACGTCGAAGTCGTAGTAGAAGCCGTCGGTGATCGGCGGCCCGATCCCGAGCTTCGCCTCCGGGTACAGCTGTTGCACCGCCTGGGCCAGCACGTGCGCGGCGGAGTGCCGGATGACGCTGCGGCCGTCCTCGGTGTCGGCGCCGACGGGCTCGACCTCGACGTCACCGTCGGGCACCCAGGCGAGGTCGCGGAGGCGCCCCTCGGGGTCGCGGACGACGACCACGGTGCTCGGCCC
This sequence comes from Pseudonocardia yunnanensis, assembly GCF_039534065.1. Classification (NCBI taxonomy): domain Bacteria; kingdom Bacillati; phylum Actinomycetota; class Actinomycetes; order Pseudonocardiales; family Pseudonocardiaceae; genus Pseudonocardia; species Pseudonocardia yunnanensis. Next base: position 145,438 of record NZ_BAAAUS010000048.1, read on the forward strand.
GCTCGTGGGCAGGCCCGCCTCACGCACGGCGGCACCCGCGGTCGTCCCCGCCGGCACCCGGACGGGAGCGGACGCGGCAGGGGATACGGGCGCGGACACGAGGGACCTCCATCGGTCGGTTGGTATGCGTTCGATGCTAGAGGTGGCCCGCCAGGTGGTTTTCGGCAGCGTCGCCGGGCTGCTCGTCAGGCGAGCCGGCGCAGTCCGGCGAGCACTCTCTTCAACGCGTCGAGGTCCTCGGCCCATGCCTGTTTCAACACGCCGTCTGCAGCAACGTTCGGCGGACGGGGACGGGGGGACGGGACGCGGCGCGGCCGCTCCGTCCGCGGCGCGGCGGCCCGCGTCTCGGCGTCCCGCTGTTCGACCTCCTGCAGCGCCAGCACCGCGAGCGCCCCCGTGCTGGTCACCGGACGCAGGCCGGTGAGCGTCACCAGCGCGGGCTGCTGCTCGGACGGCGGGCGTCCGGGCACCCGTCGTGGCAGCGGCACCGGCGACGGCTCCGGAGCGAGTGCGACAACGGGCTGCGACTCCGGTACACCGCCGGGTTCCGGCGCCTGCGCGTCCGGCACCGGCTCCAACCCACCACTGGTCAACAGAGCCGATGCACCGGCGGGCATCCACCCCCGCGCAGCACCTGGCGGCTGCTCCGACGCACGACCGGGCGCCGGGGCCAGCGGATGGGGTGGCTCCGGCGCACGACCGGGCAGCGGGCCCGAGGCGCCGGCGGGCAGCGCCACCGGCGGGCTACCGGGCGACCACTCGGGCGCTGCACGGGGCGTCGGGGCCTGCGTGGCAGGTGGCTGCCAACTCGCACCGCCGGGCAGCGGGGCCGGAGCATCAACGGTGACGGGGACCGGGGCACTGCCGGTCAGCCGCTGCGGCGCGCCACCGGGAGGTGGGATCGGTGTCTCACCGGACTGTGGGTCAGGAGCCCAGGCAAGCGCAGCACCGGGCACGGGTGCCGGCACCGGCGCGTAGGGCCGCGCGGCACCGGCCGGCGCGGCGGGAGCAGGAGTGGGCGCGGGAACGTAGTCAGGCACGCGGAACTGCATCGGAGCAGGCGCCGGCCTCGGTGGCCCGGGTAGGCCGTTCCCCACGGGTCGCGGAGACGGTGACGGCCGGGGCGCGGGGGGCGCCACCTGTGCGGCCGTCGCGGCCTCCACTCGCATCCGGACCGCCTGGACCGCCTGTTGCAGACCGGCCACGCGCAGCGCTCGCCGGGCGGCCTCCACGTCCGCCTTCTCGCGGTCCAGCCGGACGTGCAGGAACGTCCCCGGCTCGTCGCACTCCCGCAACAGGTGCACCGACCCACGGGTGGTGACGACCATGTCGTCGAGCCCGTCCGCCCCGGAGGCGACCGGAGCTGCGGCCCGCGCGAGCTGCACGATGGCCGCGCCATCCGATCCCGCTGTCAGTCCGAGCTCGGCGACGATCACACCCCGACGGCTGTCCACCGCGTGGGCCGCCCTGGCACCCGGCGTCCGGAGCAGACCGGCGAGCACGGCGCGAAGCGGGTCGATCTCGAGCGGACCCGTGTCATACGGATCGGCGGGCGGACGCATACCTCACCCTGTCGTGACGCTCCGGAGCAGCTTCGTTCCACCCACCTGGCGGCACCCCGACTGGGCTATTCGGCGGTGTCCACCGGCAGGGAAGAACAGATCGACCGGAGCGGTTGCACGGTGTCGTGGTGCCTCTCTCCGTGCTCGACCTCGTCCCCATCGGCTCCGGCTCCACGGCCACCGTGGCACTGACGCACAGCACCGCGCTGATCCGCCGGGTCGAGGAGCTGGGCTTTCACCGGTACTGGGTGGCCGAGCACCACGGGATGCCCGGGATCGCGAGCTCGTCACCTGCCGTGCTGATCGCCCACCTCGCCGGTGTCACCTCGCGGATCCGCGTCGGCTCGGGCGGGGTGATGCTGCCCAACCACCAGCCGCTGGTCATCGCCGAGCAGTTCGGCACGCTCGACGCGCTGCACCCCGGCCGGATCGACCTCGGCATCGGCCGCGCGCCCGGCACCGACCAGCGCACCGCCCGCGCCCTTCGCCGGGGCGCAGTACAGCTGGGGGCCGACGACTTCCCCCAGGAGCTCACGGAACTGGCGTCGTACTTCCGCGGCGAGGGACCGGTGGTGGCCGTGCCGGCGCACGGCCAGCAGCCCGCGATGTGGCTGCTGGGCTCCAGCGGCTACAGCGCCCGGCTGGCAGGCCTGCTGGGGCTGCCGTTCGCGTTCGCCCACCACTTCAGTGCCGAGAACACGCTCCCCGCACTGGCCCTCTACCGCGAGACGTTCCGGCCGTCACCCATGCTCTCGCAGCCCTACTCCATGATCGCCGCGTCGGTGCTGGCAGCAGGCACGGACGACGAGGCCCGCCGGCTCGCCCTGCCGAGCGCGCTGCAGTTCCTGCGGCTGCGGCTCGGTCAGCCCGGACCGGTGCCGACCCCGGAGGAGGCGAGCACCTACCCGTACTCGGAGCAGGAGCGGGCGTTCGTCGAGGACCGGCTCGCCGGCCAGATCATCGGCTCCTCCGACACCGTCCGCGAGGGCGTGCACGCACTCGTGGAGCGGACGGGTGTCGACGAGCTGATGGTCGTCACCAGCACACACGACGGCGCCGACCGGCTGCGCTCCTACGAGCTGCTCGCCGCGGCGGTCATGCCGGCCACGGTCTGAGCCGGGGCCCGGCGAGCCGGAGACGAACGAGCGGCCCCTTCGTCCGAACGCTTCTATGTGTTGTCAAGTGCTCGCTGGTTGAGCTCTTGGTGGTGGGTGGTTGGTTCAG
>NZ_BAAAUS010000049.1:0-77674 GCF_039534065.1 Pseudonocardia yunnanensis
CCTGTCCGGTGGGCGCGACGACCGCGCCGTTGCTGTCGGGATGATCGACATAGCGCAGGCCCGTACCCGCGACATGCGCCCCGGGATAGATCGGCCGCAACCGCGGCTCCAACAAACCCGTACGCCCCTGCGCCTCATGAATCGTTCCCCGCCGGCTCATGAGCGTCTCTCGGCGGCCGCGAGATCGCTGCCCACGCGCCGGTCGTCGGCGCCGGCCAGCCAGCGGCTGTTGTGCACCGCCATCAGTCGTACCTCGTCCTCCGTGAACCCCGCGGCGAGCAGCTGGTCGGCCAGCAGGGCCAGCCCGTCCTCCACAGGGGGATTGAACGGCTGACCGAGGTCACTGGAGAGCACCGAGTGCTCCGCGCCCACCGCCCTGATGTTCTCCAACCAGAGCTCCCACGAGACCTTTCCGGTGTACGGAGTGGTGAAGCAGCGCTCCAGCAACGCGCCTTTCGCCGCAAGGCGCCGCTGCAGGTCCACCGCCACCCGCTGGGAGGTGAACTCGGGATGAGTGACAACGATGCGACGTATCCCCGCCACGACGGCGGCGTCTATCACGGCGTCGATCTCCGCGGCGCTGAGATGGCCGGTGGCCAGGGTCATGTCGTGCTTGGCGATGACCCGCAGCACCTGCTGGGTGGCCTCGAGCACTTGCCCGTCGGCACCGACTACCTCGACGGGATCGGCGGCCATGCCCTCGGCCCGCAGCTCGTCCTGCAGCTGCGCCCACATCGGCGGCCGCGCCCCCTCGGGATCGAGCGCGGTGCACTCGCGCTGATTGGAGCTGTCGACTGTGGGCAGCCAGACGACCTGGGCGCCGCTTCGGGCGGCGAGCTCCACGGCGATGGGGTTCATTCCGCCCACCGAGGCGTTCAGGGTGATGGCGCCGACCGCACCGAACCCGGGTACCGCGGCGCGCACCACGGCAGCGCGCTCCCCGGTCGGAAGGTAGTGCGACTTCAGCACGAACCCGGCCAACCCCACCTCTGTGAACTTCGGCGCGAGCGTGAGGTCGTCGATGCGGCGGCGCATCACGTCCGGCGCAACATGAATGTGCACGTCGTAGGCGCCTCTGACGAGTTCGCGAGCCCGTTCGGAAGGCGTCGGATGGTCAGCCATACCAGCCTCTATCTTTGTAGTCGTGATCTTTTTGAGCGCTTCAATCACGCTCGTCAGGTGGCGCCGTGTCGCGGCTTCCGCCGCTTCGGGATCGCGGGCGCAGATGGCGTCGATGATTGCCTGATGCTCGGGGAGCGAGACCGCGGGTCGCTCTGGCTGCATAGCCAGCCTGAACTGGTGGCGGACGCTCTGCGCACGGAACTGTTCCAGCACCCTCGCGGCGGTGGCCTGGCCACTGAGCTCGCGAACCCGCTGGTGCAAGAGGCGGTTGGCCTCTGAGTAGCCGAGTACGTTGCCCGCCGCCACGGCATCGGCCATCCGGATGCCGATCCCGCGCAGTTCGAGTGCCTCGGCCTCGTTCACCCGTCGTGCGGCCTTGGCTGCACACAGGCCCTCGACTGCCATACGGACCTCGGTGATCTCGATCGCCTCGTCCAACGACACTGCGCGCACCCGGGCGCCCCGGTGCGGAATGCGTTCCACGAGTCCCTCGTTGGTCAGCTGCAGCAGAGCGAAACGCACCGCGCTGCGGCTGGCCGAGAAGCGCTCCGAAAGATCGGCCTCGACCAGGCGCTGGTCCGGTACGAACTCACCTCGCATGATCGCTTCGCGGATCGTTTCCAGGACGGTCGGACGCTCCGGGCCCGGTTCATTCGGCTCTGCGCCGTTGATCAGCTGGGCGTCCTGGAAAGATCTCGACACGCTTCTTCTCCTGTGGGGTGTGGCGCCGGGGCTTCTCATGTGAAGCCCCGGCTTGTCGCCCTTGCCGCGGCGACGTACGGCCAGCCCTTGTCGCTCGCGGACCGAGCACCCCGACGCTGGTGTGGAAGCAGGAACACGTGCGGCTGACCATCTCGCCGGGGGCGCTACGCCCGGCCACTCACTCGGAATCGATGCGAATGCAGCGTCCGGGACATGCCTGGCTGGCCTCCAGCACCTGGCGCTCGTTCTCCGGCGATACGGTCACCGTGCCCGCGGGACCAGCCGGGAGTACGGAGTCCCCGTCGTGCACCACGGCCAACCCGTCCTCGCCGATGGTGAAAACGATCGGTTCGAGCAGCTCGCACAGGCCGGCGCCGGTGCACCTGTCCTGATCGATCCAGACCTTCATGTCTTCCTCCCTCTCGCCATGGCCCATCACCCCGTCGTGACGGCAGTTCCGTTCGCGATGAGCGCGCGGTACGGCCCGAGATCCTGCGGACGGTTGACGGCCAGGGCACCCTCGATTCGGCCGCGAATTTCATATGTCATGACGAAGGACCGTGGCTGGGCCGACGGACCGTCGAAGGAGGGCAGGCTCACCGCCGTCCTGGGCGACCACCTGGTGTCCGAGGTCCAGCCCGACCGCGCGGCGGCTTGCGAGCGTCTCGATCCCGAGGGACCCGTCGGGCGGCGGTAGGTACCCGTCGGGCGGCGCTCAGGTCGGGTCGAGAAGGAACTGTTCGGACAGCGGCGGCCGGCTGTGGGGTGGGCTTTCCTCCCCTCCGACGAGCAGTATCTCGCCAGAGAATCCTCGGCGCCGGAATGAACGAGCCGCGCTGAGTCCGGCGACCGAAGCGCCGACGACGACCAGCCGATTCGCCGGACGGCGAGGATTCTGGGCACGCCAGTCTCCCGCGCGGGGACGGCAGTCGGCCTGAATGTCGACTCGACCGTCACCGAGTTGGCTGGGTGGCAGCGCGCGGAATCTCCGCGGTCAGTCGCCTGCTGTGTCGCGCACATTCTGCGCACCGCGACGCGACGTCGCAAATACGAATGTTGCATGCGCGAGCGCGACATCTGTCGCGGTGAGGGGACCGATCCGACCGGCCATGGATGGTCGGTGGCCTCTTCGGTCAGCAAGTCGTCCCCCGTTCTGATCTGCCCATATGCCCCCAGGGCAGCCGTCACCGACTGTGACGAGCTGCGTCAGGGACCGCCGCCGTACAGGGTCGCGGAAGGAACGCGGCCTCAATGCGCGGATGGTGACGATCCAGGGGCCGGCGCCGACGTATGGCGCCGTTGTCTACAAGAATGTCGCCAATGTTGTCCGGTCGGAAGGATCTCAATGTCGCACCTTCGCTTCGAGTCCGTCAAGGGCTGCGCGGTCGTGGGTGTGCCGTCAAGTTCTTGCCGCGGTCGGTACGACGTCGCTGGTCGAGGGGCCTGTCCGTGCCGGCCGCCGAGGCTTGACGTCGTCACCGGAGATCATGTACAGCCGACGTAATGTCAGGACTAGTTAGCATCGCGAAGATCATTTTCGATCGAAACTGGGCGTTGACACGGCTGGTGTTTTCAACGATTCTCGTGACAAGATTGCTAACAATCCCGTCGTAGCGCAGTGCAGCGCACCTCGTCGTGAGCCGTCAGCGGCCTTGGGGTGAGCGCAAGCCACGCCGACACGACGGGGGAGGGTTGTTGCCGTGGGTGACCAGGTCAGTAGCCGCACTGAAGCCCCATCGTCGAACGCCGCCGAACAACCACCGGTGGCAACCGCAAATGTCAAGCACTCTTCCTCTTCGCGGGCAACTCTTCCGCGAGCCGGAATCGCCAGAGCTGGAGCGAGATCCATGGCGCGTCCACGAAAATGGTTCGTGCTGGGCATCGCCGTCGTGTCGATTCTTGCGGCGGCATGCTCCCCACGCGCGACGACGAGCAGCAATGACGCTTCTGCCGGTCCCCCACAACGCGGCGGCACTCTCACTTACCTGGCCAACGGAGTGACGTCCACCTGGCCTCGAGGGCTCGATCCGGCCTCCGCCGGAGCAGCACCATCACTCTTTTTGACCGCCATTTTCGGCGGATTGTTCAAGCTGGCCGACGGCGGGAAGATCGAGCCTGATCTCGCATCCGGATACCAGGTCTCCGACGACGGGAAGAGCCTCACGATCTCCTTGCGGCCGGGCGTGATGTTCCAGGACGGCACCCCGCTCAACGCCGAGGCCGTCGCATGGAACATCGACCGCGACCTCAAGACGGCCTGCGTCTGCAGCCCCTCCGCGTCGTGGCCGCCGCTCGCCGAGGGAGGCATCACGACGCCGGACGATCACACGGTCGTCCTGAACTTCAGCCGCCCGTACGCGGCCCTCATGAACGTCTTCGTCAGCACGAGCGTCAACCGCATCGCTTCCCCCACCGCGGTGCAGAAGATGGGACAGCAGGAGTTCAGCCTGAAGCCGGTGGGTGCCGGTCCGTTCGAGGTCGTGAGCAACGTCGTCAGTTCCGAGATCGTGCTCAAGCGCTACGAGGGCTACTGGAAGCAAGGCCAGCCCTACCTCGACGGACTCGTGTTCAAGGCGATCGTGGGCGACCAGCCGACCTATCAAGCGATCCAGGCCGGCCAGGCGCAGGCGAGCACGCTCACCACTCCCTCCATCGTCCAACAGGCGAGCCAGAACGCGAACCTGACGGTCAACCAGCAGGACGGCACGTCGCCGTGGTTGATCCAGCTCAACACGGCGGTTCCACCGTTCGACAACAAGCTCGCCCGTGAGGCGATCTACTACGCCACCGACACGGAGGCGATCCGCACTCACCTGCTCGACGGCCTGTACCCGGCGACGCAGTCGTTCACCGGGCCGGGAGGCCTCTTCTACCAGCCCGAGGTCCCCGGCTATCGCACCTTCGACGTGGACAAGGCGAAGCAGCTCGTCGCACAGCTCGGGGGGTTGAAGGTCGACCTCTTCGGCGGCACGGACAAAGTAGCCAGTGAGACCGTGCAGGTTCTGCAGAGCCAGTGGCAACAGGCGGGAATCGAGACCACCATCCATTCCTACGAGCTGCCCAGAACCATCCAGGAGCTCGAGGGCAAGAAATGGCAGGCGGCTCTGCAGAGCAACGGAGCTTTCGACCCTGGAGTGAGCTCCGGAGTACCGTTCCGGTTCCTCTCCAGCGCGCCGTACAGCGGGGTCCAGGACCCGAACCTCGACACCATGATCGACCAGGCGGCGGCGACCCTCGACCAGACCGAGCGAGGCCGGCTCTACGGGGACATCGCCAAGTACATCAGCGACGAGGCGTACGCGCCGTTCATGATCGCCGTCGCGCCCGCTGCGGTGGCCCGCAAGGACGTCCATGGCCCGGGGGTGTCGACGAAGATCCCGATGGCGAGCGTGTCGCTCCTCCCGGTCTGGGATGAGGTCTGGATCGAGAACCCATGACCATCCGCACCCCGGAGCCCGCTTCCGGGACCGCCGTGGACACCGCCACTCAGACGGGTCCCCGGCCCGTTCACGACACCGACCAGCATCTCGGCCAGATAGCCGGGCGCGCGATGGCCGTCGTGCAGTCGCCGAGCCTCCGGCTCGCCCTGCGCAGGCTCGCCACCGCGATTCCGGTGCTGTGGGGCGTCACCGCCCTGACCTTCGTGGTGCTGAACGTCCTGCCGGGCAACGCCGCACAGCAGCTTCTTGGTGCGGAGGCGACGCCGGAGCAGGTCCGGCAGCTCACGGTCGAGCTCGGCCTCGACAGGCCGCTCGTGACGCGGTACTGGGACTGGCTCAGCGGAGTGCTCACCGGCGACCTCGGTCGGTCACTGGCGAGCGGGCAGCCCGTGACCGAGATCTTCGCCGAGCGCCTGCCCGTGACGCTGGAGCTCGCCGTGTACGCGCTCGGCATCTCGCTGATCCTGACCATGCCGGTGGCGCTGCTGGCGACTCGCCGACCCGGAGGGCTCGTGGACCGGGTGAGCATGGCGGTCAGCATGGCGGGCCTGTCCATCGCGAACTACGTGCTCGCGCTCCTGCTCGTCATCGTGTTCGCGGTGTACATCCCCCTCTTTCCGGCGATCGGCTACGTGCCGTTGGAGGAGAACATCCTGGAGAACATCTGGTCGCTCACGCTTCCCGCGGTCGCGATCGGCTTCCCACTGTTCTGCTTCTACACCCGGCTGCTACGCGGCGACATCCTCGACCAGATGCAGGAGGACTACGTCGTCACGGCACGTGCCAAGGGGATCAGCCCCTTCCAGGTACTGACCCGCCACGCCCTGCGCAACTCCCTGTTCGGCCTGCTCACGATCGTCGGCCTCAATCTGGGGAACCTGCTCGGGGGCACGGTGATCAGCGAACAGATCTTCGCCCTCCCCGGCATCGGTCAGGAGCTGATCCAGTCCATCAACAACCGCGACGTCATCGTCGTGCAGGCGATCGTGCTCTTCATGGCCACCGCGACGGTTCTCGTGAACCTCCTCACCGACATCCTGTACGCCATCCTGGACCCGAGGATTCGCTATGGTCAGCGCATCGCCTGACGCCCTCCTCCCATCGGGCGGCCCGCAACTGGACAGCACGGGCGCCACGGGGAGACGAGCCCGCAGAGGGTGGGTACGTCGGCTGGAGTTCGCTATCCCGGTCGCATTGTTGGTCGTCATCTTCGGCGCCTGCTTCCTGGTGCCGGCCGTCCTTCCGGTTCCGGATCCGATCGGCGGCAACATCATCGACTCGGACCTGCCGCCGTTGTCGCCCGGGCATCTCCTCGGCACCGATTCGGTGGGCAACGACGTGTTCTCCCGTCTCCTGTACGGCGGCCGCGTCTCGCTCGCCATCGCCGTGGCGGTGAACGTGATCGGCCTCGTACTCGGCGGGCTGCTCGGGGCCTTCGCCGCCTATCGCGGTGGTGTCATCGACGCGGTGATCATGCGGGTGCTCGACGTCCTGATCGCGTTTCCGTCACTGGTGCTCACCCTGGCGATCGCCCAGAGTCTGGGCCCGAGCGTCAGCCACACGATCTTCGCGCTCTCGTTCTTCAGCGTGCCGGCGTTCGCCCGCACCGCACGGGCAGCCACGCTTCGCCTGCGCGAGCAGACGTTCGTGACGGCGGCCAGGTTGAGCGGCACGGGAACCGGCCGCGTCCTCTTCCGCCACATCACCCCCAACATCCTTCCGCAGTTGATCACCTTCGCCCTGCTCGGAATGGGGATCATCATCGTCGTCGAAGGCGCGTTGAGCTTCCTCCAGCTCGGTGTGCCACTGCCCAGCCCCAGCTGGGGGAACATGATCTACCAGGGTCAGCAGAGCATTTCGACCGAACCGTTGCTCGTCCTGTTCCCGAGCATTTTCCTGTTCGTCTCCACTCTGGCTTTCAACCTCCTCGGAGACGCGATGCGAGCCCGCTGGAACGTCAGATGAGCGTGCTCGTCCCCCCGCTCTCGACCGCAGCACCGGACGACCGTCGTGCGGCAGAGGTCGCGTTGCTGGAGGTGCGGGACCTTCAGGTGCGGTTCCGCCGCCACGGCCGCGTCGCGCACGTGGTGAACGGTCTCGATTTCTCGGTGTCACGGGGCCGGACCCTGGCGATCATCGGGGAGTCGGGCTCGGGGAAGACGGTGAGTTGCCGCGCGATCATGGGGCTGTTGCCGGGCTTCGCGTCGGTTGCCGGCAGCGTCATGTTCGCGGGTGAACAGCTGCTGGGCCTGCCGGAGCATGAGATCCGCCGGTATCGGGGCGCCGATATCGCGATGGTGTTCCAGGATCCGGCGCGGTCGCTCAACCCCACCATGCAGGTGGGAAAACAGATCATGGAGGCGATCCGGGAGCATCTGCCGCTCTCCTCTGCTCTCGCGCGACAGCGGGCGGTCGAGCTGCTCGAACTGGTACGGATACCGTCACCCGCCCGGCGCTTCCACGAGTACCCGCACCAGCTGTCAGGGGGAATGCGGCAGCGGGTGATGATCGCGATCGCATTGGCGTGTCACCCCAAGTTGCTGATCGCCGACGAGGCGACGACGGCCCTGGATGTGACGACCCAGGCCCAGATCATGGAGCTGCTCCTGGATCTCCAGCGCGCACTGGATATGGCCTTGATCTTCATCAGCCACGACCTCGGCCTGGCCGCGTCCTATTCCGACGAAGTGATCGTGATGTACGCCGGGCGGGCCGTCGAGCGCGCACCAACCCGCCGACTGTTCGAACACGTCCGGATGCCGTACACGAAGGCGCTGCTGGAGGCGATCCCGCGCCTCGACCGGCCTGCCCACCTCCAGCTGCCGGTCGTGCCGGGCCGGCCACCAGACCCCTCATCGCTGGGAAGCGGCTGTTCGTTCGGCCCCCGCTGCCCGCGGGTGGCGGACATCTGCTGGGACAGCGCCCCGGCCTTGACGGAACACGACTCGGAGCACTGGTGGGCCTGCTTCCGCCCGTATGGGTCCGGAGCCCGATGAACATCGCCGGCCCCCAAGTGCTCAACCTCCTCGAGCGGCTTCGTGCCTGCCACTACCCATTCACCGACGCCGACCTACCGGAACAGAGAAAAATCAATGAGTGAGCCGACGAAGTCCGAGACGACTGGAATGGTGTCTCAGAAAGGTCTCATGGTGGTTCAGGAAGGCATGCTCTCGGCGAATGGGCGAGACGGTGTCGTCGAGAAGAGATCGCCCCTGCCGGCCCTGTGGATGGCGCTGGTCGTCGAACGGGCTTGTACCGAGATCTGGAGGGCGTGGGAAGAGAAGAACGATGTCACCGAGCTGCACGTGAACCCGGCGGTTTACGAGGCTGTGGCACTGGCGAGACCAGGCGAAGTCGGCCGCGGCTATCCGCTGATGCTTCTCGGCTTGGAGCTGATCCCAGATAAATCCGTGCAGGTCTACGAACCGGTCGTAATCAGAAGCTGAGGGCAACTATGTCAATCACCAGCGCAGACAACGCAACCGAGGAGGACGCATGCTGACGCCGGAAGAGAACGAGGCACTATGCCGCGTCGGGCCGGGCACGCCGATGGGTACACTGCTCCGCAGGTACTGGGTGCCGGCCTTCCAACTCGCCGACCTGCCCGAACCGGACTGTGCTCCGATCAAGGTAACGATACTCGGAGAGAACTTCGTCGCGTTCCGGGATACCCAGGGGAGAATCGGTTTCCTGGACGAGCTGTGCCCCCACAGGGGCGCATCGCTCGTGCTCGGTCGCGTCGAGGACTGCGGTATTCGGTGCCTTTACCACGGCTGGAAATATGCCGTGGACGGGACGATCATGGAGACGCCCAACCTGACCGGCTCCCGCTTCACGGAGCGTGTGAAGCACGGGAGCTACCCGGTCAAGGAAAGCGGTGGGCTCGGCTGGGTCTATCTCGGCCCTCCGGACACTGCACCACCCTTCCCGATCTTCCGCTGGGACGGGGCGCCGGCTGATGAGGTCGCGGTGACCGAGATGATCATGGACTGCAACTGGATGCAGGTGCTGGAGGGGTCGATCGACTCCTCACACGTCGGCGTGCTCCACCTCGACACGTTGGCCGTGATGGGAGCGGGGCCGCGCAACGTCGGCTCGTTCGAGTTCGCCGGCGACCCGTGGGACCACGACATGCCGACGCCCCCGCGAGGTGACAACCCGTGGCCGAGTCACGACAACGCACCGGTGATCGAAGTCGAGGACACCCCGTTCGGGTTCCACTACGCCGCTCTCCGGGAAGCCGCTGACGGCTCGGGGAGCAAGTACGTCAGGATCACCGCCTTCGTCATGCCGTACACCGCCTTCGTCGGAGGGAGCAACGGCGCGGTGATCGTCGTTCCGAGGGACGATCACACCTGCTCGTCCTTCGGCATCTTCATGGTGCCGAAGGGCAGGGGAGGCTCCGCAGCGGCGAATCGCGCGGGTATCGATCGCAGTATCTGGGGGCCGGAGCCGGGCAATCGGCGCATGCGCATTCCTCCCCAGGACCGCGAGGCCATGGCGAATGGACAGAGCTTCGCCGGATTCCGCGGGGGCAACCGGGTCCAGGACGGCGCGGTGCAGATGTCGTCCGGCCCGCTCTACGATCGCGCGAAGGAACATCTGGTTCCGGCTGACCTCGCGATCATCAGGCTGCGACGCGTGCTGGCCGACTCGATCCGGCTCGTGGACGAGGGGAAGCCGCCGCTCGGTCTGGGGGTCGGGTACGACTTCGCGCGCGTCACCGCCGCCTCGGCGACCATCGACGCGGAGACCCCTTGGCAGGATCTGGTTTCGGGCAACCTCGGTACCCGAGAGGGGACAGCGCGGATCGGTACCTGACGTCTCTGTAAGTCGTGCGGCGCCCTGGGCGCGGACACGTAGCCGGATTGGTGTCGGCCAGGATCGGTCGGATTCTCGCCACCCGAACATGGGGTTGACCGGCTCGCCGCCTGGTGTGATCAGGCGAAACGGACGTCTTCATTGAGGAGGCCGCGGAACCGATCGGGTGCCGGCTCTGGATGAGTCCGTACCCGATCGGGGACGTGGCCCGAGCGGACTTGCCGGCTCGGACCTTCGCGTTGATGGGCGGTGGAGGTCCGGCTTGGCGACAGTTGAAGGGTAGGCGGCGGTCATGGCGGAGATCGTGCTGGGTGTGGCTAGTTCGCACACGCCTCAGCTCAGCTCGGGAGTTGAATTCTGGGAAGACCACGGGAGGCGGGATCGGGGATATTCATTACTGGGTCAGGATGCCGAATATCATGCCTATGATGAGATTTTGGCGAATGCTGACCCACGAATAGAGGATGAGCTCGATCCGTTGGTCTGGGCGGCCAAGTATCAGCGCTGTGAGAAGTCTCTACAGGAGCTTTCTCGCCGGCTCTCGGAGGCCCAGGTGGACGTCGCTGTCGTCATCGGTGATGACCAGCAGGAGATGTTCCAGAGCGATGGGACGCCGACCTTCGCCTGTTTTCTCGGAACAGAGTTGACCGATATACCGCCCGCTGCAGAACGGCTCGAGCGAATGCCTGTGGGCCTTCGTGCGGCTTCCTGGGCCGCCCACTCCGACCGGCCTGAACGTCATAAGGTCTGCTCCGAGCTGAGTCGCCTCGTCATAGAGTCTCTTGTTGTCGCCGATTTCGACCCGTTGAGTTTTACCGAACAGCCCGCCGGACGGACCCTGGGCCACGCCTTCACCTTCCCGCGGTACCGGCTCGGCCTGGCACCGGAGACGCCGATCACGCCGATCTTCATCAACACCTACTTCCCTCCGAATGTCCCTTCGGCGCGGCGTTGCTACCAACTCGGACGGGTGGTGCGGAACGCCGTGGCGTCGTGGAGCAGCGACGCACGGGTAGCGATCATCGCGTCCGGCGGGTTGAGTCACTTTGTGGTTGACGAAGAGCTCGATCACCGGTTCTTGTCCGCTCTGGAGCGGAGTGACTCCGAGGCTCTCGGCGCCTTGGAGCGCAAACAGCTCAGGTCGGGAAATTCGGAGCTTCTGAATTGGGTTGCGGCGGCTGGTGCCTTGGAGGGAAAAAATTTCACGTTGGTTGACTACGTTGCCGGCTACCGAACCCCGGCCGGCACGGGCACGGGGATGGCCTTCGCCTACTGGGAATGACGAGCTCCGGCCCGCTGGAGCTGGTTGATCGTGGTGGTGGGCTTCCCGATGTCATCCGTGCGCCTCGGGTGTTGCACCCGCAGCCGAGGTGGCCTCGTCCGAGGCCCGTTCGGGTCGCAGCAGTAGGGCAATCACCGCGGCCAGCGTCATGAACGCGGCCACCACGAGCATGCCTGCTCGGAAGCTCCCGGTGAGGTCCTGCAGCCAGCCGGTGAGGTACGGCCCGAGGAAGCCGCTGAGGTTGCCGAACGAGTTGATCAGCGCGATCCCCGCCGCCGCCCCGACGCCGGTGAGGAACTGGCTCGGCAGCTGCCAGATCACGGGGGTCACCGCGAAGACGCCCACGGCGCAGAGTGTCATTGCGGCCATGACGAGGTAGGGCGAGTTGAGGTAGAGCGCGACCGCGACGCTCACCGCCCCGACGAGCGCCGGCACAGCGATGTGCAGTCGCCGTTCGCCGGTGTGGTCGGAGTGCCGGGCGTTCAGCACCATCACCGCCGACGCGACGACGTACGGCACGGCGGTGATCAGCCCGATCTCGACGAGCGAGAACCGGACGCCGAACTGTTCCTGCAGGTCCGACACCACCTGTGGAAGGAAGAACGCGAGCACGTAGAGCCCGAACACGACCCCGAAGTAGACGACCGAGAGTGCGACGACCCGCCGGTCCCGCAGGCCGGCGAGCAGCCCCGTCTCCTGCGGCACCTGGGCGGCGTCCTCGTCGACGATCCGCTGTTCGAGGGCTCGCCGCTGGGGCTCGGTGAGCCAGTGCGCGCGGCCCGGCCGCTCCGGCAGCAGCAGCAGGACCAGCGCGCCCACGAGAACGACCGGAATGCCCTCGACGAAGAACATGAACCGCCAGCCCGCGTCGAACCCGAGCGCCCCGTCACCGTTCTGGATGAGCAGCGTGGAGATCGGCGCCCCGAGCACCGACGACAGCGGCACCGCCAGGAAGAACAGCGCCACGACCTTCGCCCGCCGCTCCCGCGGGAACCAATAGGTCAGATAGAGGATGACACCCGGGAAGAAGCCGGCCTCCGCGACGCCGAGCAGGAATCGCACGATGTAGAAGCTGATCTCGCCCTGCACGAACGCCGTGGCGGACGCGACCACGCCCCACGTGATCATGATTCGGGCGATCCAGATGCGGGCGCCGACGCGGTGCAGGATGACGTTGCTGGGCACCTCGAAGAAGAAGTAGCCGATGAAGAACAGCCCGGCGCCGAGGCCGTACGCGGCCGCGGAGAGTCCCAGGTCGGGGTTCATCTTCAGCGCGGCGAACCCGACGTTCACGCGGTCCACGTAGTTCAGCAGGTAGCACAGGCCGAGGAACGGCAGCAGCCGCCACATGGCCGTGCGCACCGCCGTCTCGACCGCTCGGTCCGTTGTCGCGTCCGCCGCAGCCATGGCTCTCTTTCTCGTGAGCTGGTGATGGTCAACCAGCGGTCTGTGTTGCACTGCTAGCTATTGGGCTCGACATTGACCTGTGCAGCGGGCCTGTCGGGTGCAATTCGGCTGCGTCGGTGTCCAGCAGTCGCGTCAGTGCCGAGTATCGGTCGGCCCGTTCATACTCGACGAGCTCTCGATTCCGCAAGTAGACCATGTCATTTCCCCTTGGCGGGCTTCCTCGAAGGCGTGGGCGTTGCGGCAGAGCGTCGATTCCCGCCCTTTGGCCCGGTTCGTGGTATTCGCGACACAGGCACCATTGAGATTATCGGTCCACAGCGTTGCCCATTCAGACGGAGATGCTCACGCCGTAGTTGGTCAGGAAGGCGTCGAGGGTGAGGATCTGCTCGAGCGCCCATCGGCCGCCGAGTACCCCGCCGTTGGTGGCCTCGGGTGTGGTGAGCGCTGATTCGGCTGCGTCGGTGTCCAACAGCGGCGTCAGTGCTGAGTCGCGGTTGTTCAGCAGTTCGGTGAATTCGGTGTGCAGCATCCGGTCGTAGTCGGGGTCCTGCGTGTTCGGGTAGGGGCTCTTGACGCGCTGCACGACCGACTGGGGCAGCACATCGGCGGTGGCCGCCCGCAGCAGGCTCTTCTCCCGCCCGTCGAAGGTCTTGTGGGCCCACGGCGTGCCGAACACGTACTCGACGAGTCGGTGATCGCAGAAGGGCACCCGCACCTCCAGCCCCACGGCCATGCTCATGCGGTCCTTGCGGTCGAGCAGGTTGGGCAGGAAGCGGGTCAGGAGCAGGTAGCAGATCTCCCGCATCCGCCGCTCGTGCGGATCATCGGCGGTCGGACCGGTCAGCTCGGGTACCTCGGCGAGCGCGATGCGGTACTGGTCGTCGAGGTAGCCGGCGAGATCGAGCTTCCCGACCAGTCCGGGGTCGAGGACCCGTTCGGTCATCTCGATGCGCGGACCGCGGAGCCAGGGGAAGGTGTCGGCATACACGAACGCGGGGTCGTGGAACCACCGGTAGCCGCCGAAGACCTCGTCGGCCGGACAGTCCCACCGTCGAGCGCTCTCGGATCGCCCGGAACAGCAGATACAGCGAGGTGTCGACCTCGCCGAAGCTCATCGGCAGGTCACAGGCGCGGCGGACGGCTTCCCGCACGCCCGGGTCCAGCAGCTCGCTGGTGGACAAGGTGATGTCGGTGTGGTCGGTGCCGACGAACGTCGCCACCTCCTGCACGTAGGGCGCGTCAGGGGTCGCGCGCATCGCATCCGGTGTGAAGTTGTCGGTGTAGCCGACGAAATCCACGGCGAAGGAGCGAACGCGATCCTGGCTGAAGCGCGCCGCCAGCGCGGTGAGGGCCGAGGAGTCCAGCCCGCCCGACAGGAGCGTGCACAGCGGAACGTCGGAGATCAGCTGCCGCGCGATGGTGTCGTCGAGCAGTTCGCGCACGTGCCGCACGGTGGTGGGCACGTCGGCGGTGTGCCCGGTGTCCTCGAGCTGCCAGTAGCGCAGCTCCTGGAATCCGTCGCGGCTCACCCGCACGACACACCCTGGCGGCACCTCGTGCATCCCGCGGAACACCGCGTTGTGCGGGTCGGCCACGAACCCGAGTGTGCGCCGCAACCCGTCGAGATCCATCACGCGCTCGGCGGTGCTGTTGGCCAGGATCGCCTTCGGCTCCGAGCCGAACAGCACCCCGTGCTCGGTGGGGTAGTAGTACAGCGGTTTGATCCCCAACCGGTCGCGCACCAGGATCAGCTCCCGCGCCGCGGCGTCCCAGAGCGCGTAGGCGAACATCCCGTTCAGCTCCCGTACCGCATCACGCGGGTCGCGTCGGCCCCACTCCCGATGCGCCTGCACCACCACCTCGGTGTCACTGCTGGTGGAAAACCGCCGGCCCGCCCCGGCCAGCCGCTCCCGCAGCTCCCGGTAGTTGTAGGCCTCACCGCTGAAGACCAGCGCCAGCGTGGTGCCAACTGCCTCCGTCAAGGTCATCGGCTGACGCCCGCCCTCGATGTCGATGACCGCCAGCCTGCGGTGGCCCAGCGCCGCCGGTCCGTCGACCCACGTGTCCTCGTCATCCGGGCCCCGGCAGGCCATCGTCGTGGTCATCCCGGCCAGCTCACGACGCGCATCCGGCTCGCCCAGATCGCGGTCGAACGACACCCATCCACATATTCCACACATGCTCGATACCCCCCGATCAAACGAACAAATGGCGACGACATGCAGGAAACACGCCCTACCAAACCCCCCGGGGAAATGGTGTCTCGCCGCACCTCGTGAGCGCATCGCATGGATGCAGGTGGTGAACAGTGCCCGCGTCCGGGCGGCAGGTGACGCCTAAAGGCGGCCGCGGCGTAGGCAGCGTCGGACGTCCGATCCTTACGGCGCGGCTTCAGAGCACATCCGGGTCCGAGCGGCCCGGTGAGTCGGCCCGATTCGCTCCGTCCTGCTCCGCGACCACCCGGGCGAGCTCGACACGCGACCGGATTCGCAGCTTGGTGAACGCGTGCCGCAGATGGGAGCTCACCGTGTGGGGCGACAGGAAGAGCTCGTCGGCCGCCTCGCGGTTGGTCGCACCCGCCGCGACCACCCGGACGACCTTGAGCTCCGACGACGTCAGTCCCAACCAACCCCGTCCCGGCGGGCTGGTACGCCGACGACGAACTCCGAGGTCTCCCAGCGCTTTCCGGGTCCGGGCGGCGTCGTGCTCCGCGCCTGCCGCGGAATAGGCGGAGAGTGCACGTTCCAGATACTCGACGGCGTCGGCCCGGTGCGTGGACCCGACCATGCGCGCGGCGTCGGCGTACGCGTCCGCCTGCGGCAGGACGTAGGGAGTGCCCTCGTAGCGCGCCAGTGCGTCGCGCATGCCGGTGACGTCACCCTCCAGGAGAGCGCAGGAGTGCCGCGCGGCCGCGGCGAGGTACGGGAAGTCCGGGTCCTCCGCCGCGTGCTGTGCCATCCGGTCGATGACCGACTCGGCGGCCTCCGGGCAACCGCGGGCCACGGCGAGCCGAGCGAACGCCACGACGTCGTCGTGCTGCCGCGCGCTCACGAGCTGCGGCCGGTCGCTCCCGAACGGCGCGAAGGCCTCCGCCGCGAGCTCGACCGCCGGCGCATCGGCCGAATCCGCCGAATTCGCGTCGGTGACCAGGGCTGAGAGCCAGAGCCCGTGCTGGCGCAGAAGCCCCGACTTCTCCGAGGCATCCGGCGGGCCTCACGTGCCGCCCTCGACAGTAGGACCCGATCACCGGTGCGCAGCCCGATGCGTCCGAGCAGGTAGTGGGCGATCTCGGTGACGTACCCGCCGGGCCCCAGGTCGTCGGTCATCTCGAGGACCGCCTCGGCCTCGGCCTGGGACTCGTCGAGCCTGCCGGCTGCCCACAGGTACCGGGCGCGGCACATCATCCAAACCCGCACGTTGGCGGCGGGTCCCTCGCGCCGTGATTCGCTCAACCCCGCGTCCGACAGCTCGATCGCCTCGTCGAGCCGCGCGAGGCACGCCAGTAGCAGCGAGCGCCAGCAGTCCGGCACCCACACATCCCGTGCGGAGCGCTGGAGCGGCCGGAGCGCAACGGCCTCCTGGCTGAGCCGCAGCCCGTCCACCCGGCGGCCGCGCACCAGCGCGTCGCCCGTAGCAGCGGTCAGCGCAGCGACCCGGCTGTCGGGGTCACGGAAACGTGCCGACTCGCGCAGTGCCCGCTCGGCCGGATCGCTGCCCTTTCGCGGATCCCCGCTCATGGCGTACCCGTGGGACTGCAGTGCCGAGAGCTCGATGCTCAGCGCAGCGGGGAGCTCCGGCAGGGTGAGCGCGCGCCTGGTCTGCTCGACGACGTCGGGGCCGGAGTACTGCAGCGACAGCCACGCGAGCTTGAGGCGTGCACCGGCCTCGTCGACAGGCCCGACGACGCCGTTCAGCGCCGTATCGGCGAGGTGTCGCGCTTCCTGCACCGCTCCGGCCGCCGCGAAGAGCGACATCGCGGAGACGATTCTCGCGGGCCGTTCCGGTCTGCCGTAGGGCGTGAGCTCCAGTGCTCGGCCCACCAGCTGAGCCGCGTCGGCCGGAGCGGCGTGCGCGAGCTCCACCGACGCCCGGGCGAGCAGGTCGGCTGACGCCAGGTCGCCCGTGCGGGAAATCATGAGGACCAGCGCCGCTACCTCCGCCGGAGGCGCCCCGTGCGCGAGCATCACCTCGACCGCGCGGCGGCGCAGCGCGTCCCCGAGCGCGGTCGGGAGGTTCGCCTCGACCGCCTCCCGGATGAGATCGTGCCGGAACCGGAGCGTCGAACCGGCCTCGACCAGCAGCTCTGCCCGCAACACTTCGCGGAGCGGCGCAACGAGCTCGGGGACGGAGATCTGCAGGAGTTCGGCGAGCTGCTCGACGGAGAAGCTGCGGCCCAGCACCGATGCCATCTCCACGAGGTTCCGTGCCGGGTCACTCAGGCGGTCGAGCTGAGCGGTGATCGAGTCACGAAACCGCTGCGGCAGCCCCGGACTGTTCAGCCTCAACGTGCCGTTGTCGCAGCTCACGAGGCCTTCGTCCACCAACCCGCGCAGCAGCTCCACCAGGAGGAACGGCTGGCCGTGGGCGCGCCGGACGACGTGCAGGACATCCTCCCCGGGCGTGGCGGCCAGCACGTCCCGCGTGACCTCCACGACCGCCGCGTCGTCGAGCGCGCTGAGCACCAGATGTTCGGCCCCCGCCCCGCAGAGCCTGTCGACGGTGCGGCGGGTGATGGGCGAGGTGTTGGCGTACCGCACGGTGAACACCCAGAGGATGGCGTGGGCGGCGAGCCGGGGCGGAAGCACGCCGACCGCGGCGAGCGTCGCCGGGTCGGCCCACTGCAGATCGTCGATCGCGACGATCAGCGGACCCGACATCGCTGCCGTCTCCAGCCGGTCCTGCAGCTCCTGCAGCAGCCAGAACCGCTGGTCGGGCAGCTGCGACAACCTACGGACCTCGCCTGCGTCGAGCGGCGAACGGGGATGGTGCAGTAGCGCGCCGAGCAAGGGGTCGAGCGGAATGATCTGCGCCGCGGGGTCCGCAACCCCGCTGTACACCTCGGCACCCATCAGCCCGGCCCGTCGCAGCACCTCGTCGAGGAGGGTGGACTTGCCGGCTCCTGTCGCGCCGGCGAGGACGATGATCCCGCCGGTGCCGTCCCGCACAGCCCGCAACCGGGCATCGATCGCGTCGAGCTCTGCGTCCCGCCCGCGAATGCGTGGCGTCATGGGATCACCGATCCGGCTGGCGACGGGCCCTGCTGGAGGACAGGGCGAGCCGACATCAGATCGCCAACGTGGCGCCGCTCGCCGGCTGGGACGGCCGAGAATACCGGCGGCGCGGAAAGTGGAACAAGAGATGGTGAGTGGGATGGGCCCCACTCGACGTTCCGGCCTCCTGTAAGCGATCAAATTTTCACGGTGATGTAGCGCACTTCGCGGACGATCAGAAAACGACTACGGCAATCGATACGCTTGACTGACGAACACGACAAATGTCACGGTTGCGCTTCGCCATCCTCGCCCACGACCGCGGGCTCGAAATGGTCGTGGATCGACTCCTGCGCCCACTGCGGCCGATTGGCCGGGACGAAGTGATGTAGGACCACGGCGGCCGCGCCGGCCTCGCGCGCGACCCGGCCGGCCTGCGCGATCGAGCGGTGGGCACGCATGTGGTCGTCGCGCTTCGTCCGGTGGCGGGGGATTTGGCGTCGCTGTAGTTCTCCTCGATCCACGAGTCGTCGATGACCTCGTGCGCCAGGACGTCGGTGCCTGCCGCCGGCCGGACCAGGTCCGCTCAGGGAGCCGTGTTGCCGGAGATCGTGACCGATCCGGCGGTCAGCGGCACCACCTTCGTCTCGGAAGCAGCGCGTTCGATCGCGGAC
This sequence comes from Pseudonocardia yunnanensis, assembly GCF_039534065.1. NCBI lineage: Bacteria > Bacillati > Actinomycetota > Actinomycetes > Pseudonocardiales > Pseudonocardiaceae > Pseudonocardia > Pseudonocardia yunnanensis. The sequence goes on from NZ_BAAAUS010000049.1 coordinate 18,659, forward strand.
CACTATCCGCTATCTGCGGGGGTCGCGGCCCCGCTAGTGGTGGACGGGTCGCCCTGGATCTTCGCTGCCCTTTCGGTGGCCTCCGACATGGTATTCGATGACGCGCAGGCGGTACCGATCGAAAGATTCGATGACGGCGCGGTAATACTTTCACGGCCGATTGTTCGCTCGTCGCGACGATTGGGTGAAATTGGCGCTGAAAAACGTGGTAGGACTGCATCGTGGACAACGAGGAGGCCGAGCATGCTCGACTGATCTCCCGTGAGCTGTTCCGGCTCCGTACCGCAGGGATCACCGAATGCTGTGCGCGCAACATCGACCCGGTAGCGCCGGGGATACAGATGCTGTTCGGCTACCTCGATCGGCTGTTCGGTGTAGCCGACCGTCTTACGGCGGCGCAGCGGGGCGACGCCGGGCGAGCGGCGATCAATCTGTTCGCGATGGCGATGCGGGACGTCACACCCGCCGTGCCGGGAGGGGACGGTTCTGCGTGCGTAGTGCTCGACATGATGCGGACGCACCGCAATCATCTGGCCGATCCGCGGCTGCGGGTCGACGAGCCGGCGCGGCGGCATCATGTGTCGGTTCGCCGTGCGTACACCCCGTTCGAGACGTCATGACCACGGTGAGTTCTGTGCCGGTCAGCGGCCTGAGCTGGAGCTCCTACAGCGGGTTTCTCGTGATGGGCTGCCTACATGATCTATCTCGGGGCGCAGGCGCTGCTGGCGGCGCAGCGCGGTGGGTACCAGCCGATGGGCTCAGCCGGATCCGCCGCCGTCAACCGGTTCCGGCACTTCCGCCAGGGCCTGCTGTCGAACATCACCAACCCCAAGGCGCTCGTGCTGTACCTGTCCGCGCTGCCGCAATACCTGCGACCCGGGCTCGACGTCGGGTCCACGCTGCTTCTCGCGTCCACTCTGGGTGTCTTGGGCGCCTGCTGGCAGCTCTGGCTGTTGATCGCGGCGCATCGCGTGCGTGGATGGCTGAGCACCCGGAGGATCCGGCGGACGCTCGACGGGGTGCTCGGGTGCGTGTTGATCGCGTTCGGCGTTGGCCTGGCCGCCGAGTGACGCCGGCTGAAACCTCTGAAATCTCTGGTCAGAGATCCTCGTAGCTCATCCGATGGGACGTGACATGTCCAGCAGTCGATCCTTCGGCCTGGTACCCGGCTGGTACGAATTCGAATCCGAAGGTGTTCGCCAGGCGTACGAGATCGTCGGTAGTGGCCCGGTATGTGTCGTTCACTCGGGTGGGCCAGGTATCAACTCCGACTATCTGCGGATGCCGCTGCTCGAGCAGCATCTGACAATGGTGTACCTCGATCCGATCGGCACCGGACGCAGTGATCTGCTCCCCGGTGGCGACTACAGCGTGTCCACCTACGCCCGCTTCGCCCGGGCGGTGATCGATCATCTCGGCGCCGAGCAGCCCTATTTCCTCGGGCACTCCCACGGCGGCTTCGTCGGTCTGGAGTTGGCGATCCGGAACCCCGGTCTACTCGCCGGGCTGATCGCCTACAGCACGAGTCCCGTCTACTCCGCCGAGCTGTGGGAGGAGGCGACGCGCCAGATGGAGGCGTTCGTCGCGCGCTGGCCGGACCAGCCTGACGCCCAGAAGGCCGGCCTCGCGTGGCGGTCTGCTTCGCAGGCGCGCAACACACTGCTCGGCGATCGGGAGTCACGTGTGGACTGGCTGCGGGCGATCCTGCCGGCCTACTTCGCGAACTACTGGAAGACCGTCGACCAGACGGGTCCGGCCGCCTTGGACGTCACCTGGGATCCGGGGCGGAAAGACAGCGACTGGGATGCACGCCGCACGCTTGACCGTATCGACGTGCCGACCCTGGTGATCTCAGGTCTCTACGACGTCATCTGCCCACGGCGGTGGTCGGAGGAGATTCACGAGGGAGTGCCGAACGCACGGAAGCTCGAGCTGAACCAGAGTGGCCACTTCGGCTACCTGGAGCAGCAGGACGAATTCGTGCAAGCCCTGGTGGAGTTCATACGATGATTCTGCCGGGCATCTCACCCACTCCGGGTGAAGCTCGTCATCCGGCGGCGAGCGACCGTTAGGCGGCAGGGCTGCAGCAGGGCACAAGGTCGGGTCCAACGGGATTACCTGCCGTGGGGAGAGTCCGATGACGACAGTGGACGTCAAGGGGGGCGTCTTCGCGCTGCCGCGCAACGTCACACAGGCCAACCGGCTTCGTTGGCGCGTTGATCGCGTGGGTGATCGCCGGCACCGGCAGGCTGATGTTCACCTTCGTCTTCCAGAACCCTGCCAACGCGAAGTCCGGGACGGGGAGTTCCCCGGCCCGACGGTGGCGCCGTGACCCTGCATACCGACATCCCACCGCGATCCGAGGTCGAGCGCCTGCTCACCGTGCGCGAGCCCGGCTGCGTCTCGATCTACCTCCCGACGAGCGTGATCACGCAGGACGCCCAAGCCAGCCGGATCGAACTGAAGAACCTGGCGGCGACGGCCATCGAGCAGATGCAGGCTTCCGGGATCGTGCCGACCGTGATCGCGAGCATGCGTGACGGGCTCGGCGATCTCGTCGACGACGACGACTTCTGGGCCGTGCAGGCGCGCAGCCTCGCCGTCTTCGCCTCGGCCGACCGGATGCGGACGTTCCGCCTCCCCAACCGGTTGTCGAGCGTCGTCGAGGTGGCGGATCGCTTCTACGTCAAACCGCTGCTACGGGCCGTCACGTTCCCGCAGACAACGTTCGTGCTGGCCCTCGCGGCCGGCTCGGTCAGACTGGTCGAGGTGGTTCCCGAGGGACCGCCCTTCACCGTCGATGTCCCCGGACTGCCCACGGATGCGGCGAGCGCGGCGGGCAAGGCGTCGATAGCCGATCGTTCTCCGGTCCGGCGGATCCAGGGCTCGGAAGGGCAGAAGATCAGGCTGCGCCAATTCGCCCGGAAGGTCGACCATGCCCTGCGCGGTGTCCTGTCGGGGCTCGAACTGCCGCTCATCCTCGCCTCGACCGAGCCGCTCGACTCGATCTACCGATCGATCAACAGCTACCCACACCTCGTCGAACCGAGCATTCGGGGAAATCCCGACGCTGTGCCGGACCAGCATCTCGCCGAAGCAGCGCGACCGCTGTTGGACGAGGTGTACGCAGGCGAACTGTCCGCGGTCAGAAACCTGTTCGACCTGCGCTTCCAACAGGGTCGCGCGTCGACCGACGTAGCCACGCTGGCCCGGGCGGCAACCCGCGGTGCGATCGACACGCTGCTCGCTGACATCGACGTCAAGCTGCCCGGCACCGTTGACGACGACACAGGCGCGATCACGTTCGCCGAGGACGACGACGCCGTCAGCTACGGAATCGTCGACGAGATCGCTCGGCGTGTGCTGCTCGGCGGGGGCCGCGTGCTCGCGGTGCGCGCCGCGGACATCCCCAACGGGGAGCCGGTCGCGGCGATCCTGCGCTATGCCTTGTGACCTGACGTCCGGTCGGATCATGCACGTGCGCTGCTCAGGACGCTGCGGGCTGGACGACCGCCTGGAAAGACCTCAGCTCTTCCGCGGTGTCCGCCCGTGCCACTCCGCCGGTGACGCCCTGGGCGCCGAGGCGGGTCACGCAGCCCGGACCCCGACCGTGCTCATGGCGACGAGGACCTGACCCGTCCGGCGGCCAGGGCCCGCTCGACCCGTCGCCGTTGATTCCTGAAGCCGGCGGTGGTGGACGGCGAGGGCGCGGTACTCGTCAGAGCGCCGACCTCGAACCTGGCCGCCCGCCGTCGCTGTCCTGGTATCGGGTGATTATGCGGCGCGGTCGGCAGCCGGGGTCGTGTGCTCCGCCGGCTGCCCCTCTGAGGTCGAGATCGCCGGATTGAGCGTGATGGGCGTGGTGCCGGTGTCGATTCCGTGCTGGTTGGTGCCGTTGTCGAACGATGGGTTGAGCGTGGTGGCCCTGGTGTTGCTTCCGTGCTGGTTGGCGCGGTTGTCGAACGATGGGTTGAGTGTGGTGCTCATGGTGCGACTGCTCCTTCCCAACTGAATATCGCGGCCGACAAACGACGCGGCGCCCACACTTGCGCGTGGCACCTTCGATCCGCATGCGTCCCCTGGCCGTTGTGTCCGGCTCGTCGGTGGCTGGTTCCCGCCTCTTGACTTGAGCGTCGCCACGAGGTCCGGTCGACGCATCACGGCCACCCACCGTCATGCACTGGTGCTGACCGAACTGCGCAGCCCCCTGCTGATGGGTATGCCCGCCGTCGGCCTGGCACCGGGGGAGGACCCGCGTGGTGATCGGCACCTTAGGGTGCGCCGTGGCCAAGAAGCGGGCGATCGACATCGAGTTGGTGACGGACCGGCAGGTCTATCTGCCGGGCGAAGCCGTGACGGCGTTCGTGCGGTTGGTCCCGGGCGAGGATCTCGAGGCGGTCGAGTGCTCGGTGGCGCTCGTGCACATCGACCGGTATCCCGTCGGTGACGGCAGCTCCACCGACGATCGTGCGGTCGCCGGCGAGTACGTCCTGAATGAGGACGATCTCTCCGCCGGTGTGGCTCGTGAGTTCACGGTCGTGCTGCCCGTGCCGCGGCGGATCGTGCCGCCGGAGACCCCGGAGGATTGCGCGGACGAGCGGTTCCCGCCTTCAGGGGACGAGGCCGATCCGGAAAGCTACGACCTCTGGATCGAGCCCGAGGAGCGGTGGGGGCCGCCGACGAGTGTGGGGCCCGGGGGTCGTCGCTGTGGCTGGTGCGCTGCAAGGTCACGGGCGGTTCACCCGATCCCGTGGAGGCACCGGTGGTCGTGCTCGCCCCGGAGGTTCGGATGCCTACGGAGTCGCCGGTGCGACAAGGCGGTGGTACGCCGCTCTGCACGGTCTCGTTCTACGGGCTCCCGCGTACCAGCGTGGCGCCCGGCGCGACACTGCGTGCGACGGTGCGGCTGACCGCGAACGACGACCTGAAGGCCCGGGGTGTGCGGGTCGAGCTGGTGCGATTGACGACGGTCACCTCCGGGCGTGGGCAGGCCGTGATCCGCCGGTCGGTGGGGGAGGTGGCGGTGAGCGGGCCGCTGGAGCAGACGATCGCGGTACACACGGCCTGACCCTAGGCCAGGGTCGGACCGGTACTCGGGGATTCGAGGTCGAACGCGCGCAGCACTTCTGCGCTCTGGGACGGACGAGGTGGCCGGAGTTCAGGATAGGCCAGGTAAATCGGGTGCATGGCCGCACGACTCGACGGCAAGGTAATGCATTAGGTGGAACAGGATCGGTTGTAGCGCCACGCCGACAAGGGAATGCGTTATATTCGGCGCCCGTCCGAGCCAGTTCTCCGGCTGAAGCCGTCAGGAGTGATCATGCTTTCAGTCCAGCCCAAGATCGTCGAAGGGCTTGACCTCAACGAACTCGATGACGGGATGGTTGTCTTCTCCGAGTCCACGGACACGGTCCATCATCTCAACCACACCGCCGCGGTAGTTCTCCAGTTCTGCGACGGCACACACGACGCGGACGCGATCGCCGGGTTCGTGGCGGCCGCCTTCGGGCTGGCCGACCCGCCGGTCGGAGCCACGAAGGACTGCTTGGAGGCGCTCAACCGGCAGGGTCTGGTGAGCTGACACTAAGGCTGGTGACTCCTGGCTTCCAGGTGCGGCGGACCCGATCTGTGGGGCGAGGACCGCCGCGAGGTCCTGCCCGCTGGTCAACATCGGGGCCATTGCGCGTTGATGGCCCACTGTATGTATCAACAACACCGTGAGTCGCCGGCAGATTAGGTCGAGTCCGCGCTTGTGCCCTGCTTCGGATCTGAGTAGCCGGCTCGCCCCTAAGCGTTAACGGTTTACGACGGATCAGCCAGCTGCGTCGGGCTCGGCGTTGGCCATGCGGCCGGCCGGAATGCTCCCTGCGGTCGGTTGGTCGCCAACGGAGTGTGCGTTTTCTGCCGCGTCATCCAGCAGGCTCTTCACCCGCGCGGCGACGACGGGTGGGGAGTGGTTGATCTCGACGTAACGCCGAGCCTCGTCGGCCAGTCGGGCGCCCGCTCGGGGGTCGGCCAGCAGCGTGGCGACATGCGAGGCAAGCTCCGCGACAGTCCGACCCACCAACAGGTGGGTGCCGTGCTGGACCGAGAGTCCGGCGGCGGCTGCGGGCGTGGCCACCACCGGAACCTTGTGCGCGAAGGCTTCGAGGAGCTTGATCCGGGTGCCCGCGGCATCCGTCAAAGGAGCCACGACGATGCTCGCTCGCGCATACGACTCCGTCAGATCACCCACGAATCCTCGAACCATCACCCCAGGTCTCCGACCCAGCGACAGCACTCGTGGGTCGCCGCCGTGGTGCCCGACCAACGAAACGGCGATCGGCAGTCCGGTGCGTTCTCGGACGCTGGGCTGGACCTGCTCCACCAGGGCCGCCGCGGCGTCGACGTTCGGCCGGTATGACAGGTTTCCCACGAACAGCAGCTCTGGTGGACCGGACGGCATACGCCGCGGGCTCGCCGGGATGCGGACCGAATTGGGCAGGACCGCCGTCGGGACCCCGTGCCGGGCTGCCACTGCCGCTGCCTCCTGCGGGGCCGCGAGCCAGATCCCGGAGAAGCATCCAGCGAAGGCGGACACCAACCTCCGGTGAGCGTCGGCCTCCGCGTTCTCGCCGAGGCTTCGAAGCAGCGTCTCGTCGTCGTCATCCAGGTCCAACGTCGCGAAAGGTGCCTTGATCAACTCGGCCAGCGCGACCCCGAGTGGCGCCAGGCCGGCCCGGGCGACGTGCACGGCCCACCCGCTGGGTCGGCCGAGCGCCGAGAAGATGTCATCGGCAAGCATTGGGGGTGCAGCGCGCGCTGCCTGAGGCAGAATGCCCGACACCTGCAGCCGATCGCGCCATACCGGTTGAGCAAGCATCCTGATCAAAGCAGGTCGTCGGTTGGCCCCGGCCCCGGGCGGAATTCGGACCACTCGCTGCACCCCGGGAATCGTCGCAGTACCAAGCGGTTCGCCTGCCACCGGAACGACGACGACCACCACCTCGCGGTTCCCGGCGGCGGACTCGACCGTACGGGCAACACGCATCGCCAACCCATTGCCCGTGGGCTGAGGCGTGATCGGAGTCAGGACCACTACAGGTGGTCGGCGCGTAGTTTCCAACAAGTGGCGAAGTATGATCTGCGCGCCATCCGAGCACAACCCTGTCCCTTTCCTCGTTCGGGTGAGACTAGAGGGATCGCCTCGCGCTAGATCAGGATCCGCGCCGCGCGATCTTCTCGAGCCGGTTTCGCGGAATCGGAGTGCCTGCATCAAGATTGCTGCCATCGCCGTCTGATCGGCGATCAAGGCTGATCAATTCCTCGACCCCTACCGAGTGACCGATATGGACGTTCGCTCTGCCTGGGCGAAAAACTACGCCGTCCGGTGTGGATGATGACTCGACATGGAGGATCTCGTGAAAGATCAGGACCCGCTTCGCTCTGACTTTCTCGATTCGGCTTCACAGGGCCGGCGCGCCTTCATCAAGAAGATGGCCGCTGTCGCCTTCATGGTGCCGGCGGTCGGCGCGTTCAGCATGAACTCCGTTGCGCTCGCCGAGCCGCGGCAGACCTGCCCGAATCAGGCCTTCCCGAATCAGGCGTTCCCCAACCAGACCTTTCCGAACCAGACCTTCCCCAACCAGGCGTTTCCGAACCAGACCTTCCCGAACCAGACGTTCCCCAACCAGACGCGGCCGGCCCGTCACGACAAGGGCGCCAAGGAGGCCGACCTCAAGAAGGTCGACCACAAGGAGGCCGACCTCAAGAAGGTCGACCTCAAGAAGGTCGACCACAAGGAGGCCGACCTCAAGAAGGTCGACCACAAGAAGGCCGACCACGAGCGGTGCGGCGACTAGCGGGGGCAGGAAATCGCTGTGGTGGCTCAACCCTTGCTCAGTGCGGCAATGATCGTCCGCAACGAGGCGAAGTTCCTCGGTGATTGCTTGCGGTCGCTGCAGTCGGTCGTCGATGAGGTGATCGTCGTCGACACCGGATCTACCGATGGGACGCCGGAGATCGCAGCAGCTCATGGCGCCATCGTTCACCACTTCCGGTGGTGCGATGACTTCGCTGCTGCGCGCAATACCGCGCTCGCCGCAGCGAAGGGCGAATGGATCCTCTACATCGACGCCGATGAACAGCTGCAACCGGTCGAGCGCTCAGCTGTAGAGGCCCTGTTGCGCCGGACGGACGCGCTGGCGTTCCGGCTGTTGCTGCGTCCTTCGCCTCGAGCGACTCCGTATCGGGAGTACCGGCTCTGGCGCAATGATCCACGGATCCGGTTCGACGGCGTGATCCACGAGAAAGTGGTGCCGGCGATCCATGCGGTCGCTGACTCGGATGGCAGCGAGATCTTGCCGTGCGACCTGGAACTTGTCCATTTCGGTTACGAGGGTGACCAGACTCATAAGCACCTGCGGAACCTGCCGCTGCTGCGCCGCCAGTTGGAGGTGGATCCCGACAACCTGTTCGTGTGGCATCACCTGGCGCGGGTCCTGGAAGGCCTCGGCGACGCGAGTGGGGCCGAACGCGTGTTGGAGGGCGGGCTGCAGGTTGCTCGTGCCAAGACATGGCGGGATCCCCTGGGTGTTCTGCTCTATGCCGATCTCGTGCGGATGCGCGAGCCCTACGGTGACCACGGGGAAGCGCTGCTCGCCGAGGGTCTCGAACTCTACGGCGACAACTGCGTGCTGCTGTGGCTGCACAGCCGCGCCCTGATCCGTCAAGGCGCGTACGAAGATGCTCTTGTGCCGCTGGACAGGATCGTCGGGGTCGACCCGGCCCAACTTCCCGACCTCGGCCCCTCCTACGACGAGCAGTTGATTCACGAATTCTCGCATGACGCCCGCGGCCTTTGCCTGTTTCGCCTCGGCCGCTACACCGAGGCTGCGCAGGAATATTCAGCCGCGGCGCGGTGGGCGCCCGGTAATCCTGCCTACAGCGCAAAGGTTGCCATTGCGACCGCTCGCGCGGCTCGCGCGGTCGCGGACGATGATGATTGCGTCCCGAGCATGGTGCTCGGCGCGTAACACAGCGCTCAGACAGCCGACAGCCGACAGCTGCCAGCACGGGCCGGTCGAAGCATCTGGCCGGCCCGTGCTGCCCTGTCGATCGTTCTCGCGATCGGAGAATTGATGCGGCGGCGGGGAATCCGCCACTGCCATGCTCATCGCCGGCGCGCTCCGATCGATCCGCGCCCAGCACTCATGTCGGCCGAGCCGATTCATCCCGTCCAGTCGCGGGTGCCATTCAGCTCGGCGTGGTGATGCTGCTGGTAGCGACGAACGCGGCGAGGAGGGCGACGCCGGCGGCGGCGAAGGCCAGAAGCGCGGGCCCGGAGTAGGTCAGTGCTGTCCCCCCGAGCGCGGAACCAATCAATATCCCGGCGTACATGGCGGTGTTGTTCCAGGCGATCAGCGAGCTGCTGGCGGCGGGGTAGCGCGCGATGAGACGAGCCTGCTGAGCGGAGAAGAACGGGTAGGCCACAAGTGCCATCCCGGCGAGCGACGCGAGTAGCAGCACGGGCCCGGCGTGCAGGGCGAGGCCGAACAATGTCTCCGCACCGGCGAGCAGGACCAGGGTGATCACGCTCGTCTGCCGCCCCCCGAACCGATCGGCGAGGCGCCCGCCGGAGAGATTGCCGATAACCGCGCCGGCTCCGAAGCAGACGAGCGCGCCGGCTGCGACACTCGGCGGGAAGCCGAGGTGCTCTCGCAGAATGGTCCCCAGGTAGGTGTAGAGGCCGTAGACCGCAAGAGCCCACAAGGCGGTCACCGACACCGCTCGCACTTTCGTCACCACGGCAGGCGCAGGCTCCAACCGGTGTTGATCGCTCGTGCCGGCGGTGGTTGTGGCGCCGGCCGTAGGCGCCGGCGCCGCGCGTCGGGTCCAGGCCACAGTGCTCGCCAGGATGAGCGCGGCCGCCACGGCCAGCACGAGGAACACGCCCTGCCAGCCCACAGCTGACGCCAACAACGAGCCTGCCGGAGCGCCGATGGTCAGGGCGATCAGCAGTCCGGACGTCACGATCGACAACCACGTGGCTCGGGCCCCGGGCGGCGCCGCCGCGCTGACCAGCGCGTACACCGAAGGTGTGATGCCTGATGCGGCCAGCCCGGCCATGGCGCGCGCCCCCAGCAGCACCGCGAAGCTCGGCGCCAGTGCCGTGGCCAGATTGGCCACAGCGAACACCGCCAGCGCCGCGATCAGAACGCCGCGACGGCCGGCGCGATCGGCGAGCGCCGCGAGAGAGGGACCGCCTACCAGGTAGGCGACGGCGAACACGCTCACCGCCCAGCCCCCTGCAGAAATGCCGACGGCGAACCCACGACTGATCTCCGGCAGCAGCGGCGACATCACGAACAGGTCAGTGCCGACCAGGAACAACGTCAACCAGCCCAGAGTCCGCGACAACATGGAGCTACGATATCCACGTGTTGGAGATGCCCGACAGCGTCGAGTCAGCACTGCACTGCACGTGGCTTCTCGCCCAACAGCCGGCCACGGCGCTGCCTGCACGTCGGCTAGCCGAGTTTCACGGCTTGCCGCAGGCCTACCTGTCGAAGATCCTCAAGCTGCTCACCCGGGCCGATGTCCTGCGCGCCGTCCCCGGCACGGGTGGGGGGTACCGCTTGGCTCGCGATCCCGAACAGATCACGGTGCTCGACATCCTGACGGCAGTACAAGGCGACGGCCCGATGTTTCGATGTCGCGAGTTGCGTCAGCGGGGCCCGGTGCCGCTGCCGGTCGAAGCCTGCCGCCGCCCATGCGGGATCGCTGCGGTGATGCACCGCGCTGAACAGGCCTGGCGCCAGGAGCTCGCCGCGACGACGCTCGCCGATCTCCACGGTCACGCCGCCACCGCGTCCATCGGGCGTGCCCGCCGCTGGCTCGAAGCGCTCCCCACGGCCAACGGCTGAGTCGTTCGGGCCCGGTTCAGGCCCGGTCTGGGTTGCGATGCTGACAACTCGTCGTCAACGAACCGCTCCCGGCTCGCCATCATTCCTGTGAAATTCGCCGCGTTCGAGCAGCCGGAAATCTTCGTGCGGGAGGTGCGGGACGGCATCCGCGCGCTGCGGTGATCTCCTTCATGCAGACCGACCTTGTCGGGGCTGGAGCGGGAGCACCTCAGCGGCACGTCACTCATCATTCTGGCGGCGCACCATCTCGGCGATCCAGATCGGCGCGAACGGCGACGTGCAGTTCGGGGGCGTCGGGTAGTCCTTGAGCACCTGCAGACGGTCACCGATGTCGATCGCGCGGGCGCGGTACTCGGTGTGCTCGATCCCGATCTGAGCCAGGCAATGATTCATCGCCCACTGCAGACGATCCGGAGCATCCTTCATCTCCGTCTCGATGACGTCGAGCAGCCCTGTGAGGTCGAGGCCCTCGGGCTTCTTCGCCACCCGCTCGGTGGTCAACGCCCAGCCCGCACTCGCGACCACGGGATCCGGGTCCGTGAACCAGGCCAGGCACAGCTCTTCGGCGTGCGGGTTCTTCTTCACCACGTAGTTCACCAGCCAGTCGTGCACTTTGGGGGCGCGCGCCTGGCGCAGCATGGTGTCCAACTCGTCGCGCTCGAACGCCTTCGGGCGGCAGATCAAGATCGCCAAGAGCCTCGCCGTGGTGTCATCGGTCGCCCAGAGCTGTCGTGCGAGTTCCTGCTGCGTCTTCAGCTGCTTGGCGAGCGCGCGTAGCTTGCTGAGGTTCACACCATGATCGTCGCCGCGCTTCTCATTCACCGCGCGGGCCTTCGGGTCCTGGAGAGCGGCCAGCTCGGCCATCACGCCAGTCACCGTCACGTCAGTCACCGTCGTCTCGGCCACCTCGGCCCCCCGCCCCGTCGCGTGTGGGATTCAGCGTACGACGATGGTTCGGTCGAACCAGGGGGCGCTCGACGGTCGTCAGAGGCGGCGGTGCCGGGTGCCGGGATGGTCGGTGAGCAGACGGGCGTTGCCCTCGCCGAACAGTCGCTCGCGCAGGGTCTCGCCGTCCTCATAGGACTCCCGGTAGCGGCCTCTGCGGCGGAGTTCGGGCACCACGAGCTCGATGAAGTCCTCGGCGGTGCCCGGGGTCAGGAACTGGCGCAGGTTGATCCCGTCTATGCCACCGTCGTCGAGCCACGTCTCGATCGCGTCGGCCACGACTTTCGGGGTGCCGGCAACGAAGAAGGGGCCGCGGTCGAAGGTTCCCACGCGGCCGAGGACGTCCCCGACGGTCTGCTCCGGGGTGTACAGCCGGATGAGCCGCTGGTAGCCGGGGTCCTTGCGAGCGATGATCTCGCCGACGCGGGTGTCGGACGAGTAGCGGGTCCAGTCCAGGCCTGCGCCGGAGTGGGCGAGGTAGCCGTCGACGCTGCGCAGCGCGTTGAACTCGTCGACCTTGCGGGCGACCTCGTCGTCGGTCCGTCCGACGATGACAGCCGCGCCTGCCATGAACTTGAGGTGGCTGGGGTCGCGGCCGTTGGCCGCTGCCTGGTCGCGGTAGCTGTCGATCGACGCCCGGGTGCTCTCCAACGAGCTCCCGCCGATGAACACGGCTTCGGCGTGCCGGCCGCCGAACGCGCGTCCCGCGTCGGAACTGCCGGCCTGGTAGAGCACCGGGGTGCGCTGCCGGGAGGGCTGGGAGAGGTGGGGCCCTGCGACCCGGTAGTGCTCGCCGACGTGGTTGATGTAGTGGACCTTCTTGGGGTCGGTGTAGACGCGGTTCTCCCGGTCCTGGATGACCGCGTCGTCGTCCCACGAGCCTTCCCACAGCTTGTAGAGGACATCGAGGTACTCGTCGGCGATCCGGTAGCGCTGGTCGTGGTCGATCTCGTCGGGCAGCCCGAAGTTGCGGGCCGCATTGGGCAGGTAGGAGGTCACGATGTTCCACGCCACGCGGCCCTTGGTGAGGTGGTCGAGGGTGCTCATCCGGCGGGCGAAGGCGAACGGTGGTTCGTAGGTGGTGGAGAAGGTCGCCGCGAATCCGAGACCCTTGGTCACCGCGGCCATCGCCGGGATCACGAGCAGCGGGTCGTTGTTGGGGATCTGGACGGCTTCGGTGATCGCGGTCTCCGGCCCGCCCCGGAAACCGTCGTAGGTGCCGATCACGTCGGCGAGGAACACCGCGTCGAAGGTGCCGTACTCCAGCAGCTGGGCGAGCTCCAGCCAGAACTCGATGTCGTTGAAACGGTGGCGGTTGTTGTCCGGGTGGACCCACAGCCCGTGCGAGATGTGCCCCACGCAGTTCATCTCGAACAGGTTGACGTGCAGTTTCTTGGGGCCAGTCACGTTCTCGGACTCAGTCATCGTGCGCTCCAACGATCGCCAGCCGTGGTACGGCATTGAGAAGTGCCTTCGTGTACGGGTCGGTGGGGTGGGCGAAGACCTCGTCGGCCGGCCCGGACTCGACCACCGCGCCGTCCTTCATCACCAGGACCCGGTCGCTGAGATGGTGGATCACCCCGAGGTCGTGGGAGATGAAGAGGTAGGCGAGGCCCAGCTCCCGCTGCAGGTCGGCCAGCAGGTCGAGGATCCTGGCCTGCACCGACACATCCAGCGCCGAGACGGGCTCGTCGCAGACGATGACCTCGGGGTCGGGGGCCAGCGCACGAGCGATCGCCACCCGCTGCCGCTGGCCGCCGGACAGCTCGATCGGGCGGCGGTCGAACAGGTCGGTCGGGAGCTGTACCAGCTCTAACAGCTCGCGCAGGCGGGCCTGAAGCTGCGGGCCGCGGTCGACTCCCGCCACCCGCAGGGCCTCGACGAGCACCCGCCGCACGGTGTAGCGAGGATCGAACGAACCGAGCGGGTCCTGGTAGATCACCTGCAGGTGCCGGCGTTCCGCGCGGCGCTGTGCCGAGGTCAGGTCCGCCCAGGCACGGTCGCGCAGCCGCACCGTCCCGCTGTCCGGTGTTTCCAGGCCGAGCACGATCCGGGCGGTGGTGGTCTTGCCCGATCCGGACTCACCCACGATTCCCAGGGTCTCGCCCGCCGCGAGGGTGAACGACACATCGTCGACCGCGGCGCGGGTGTTGCCGTCGCGCCCCGTGAACGACTTGCGGAGGTTCTCGGCCTCGATCAGCACAGTGCCGGCCGCGGGGCGCTCCCGGGATCGGACGGCCGCGCGATCGCGCACGATGAGCGGGGGTCCGGAGCTGAGCCGCGAGTGCCGGGTGGCCGCCGAGGGCACGGCGGCCAGCAGCTCGCGCGTGTAGTGGTGCTGCGGGTCGCGCAGCACCTGCGCGGTGCTGCCCTCCTCGACGATCCTGCCGTCCCGCATGACCGCGACCCGGTCGGCGAGCGTGGACACGACCGCCAGATCGTGGCTGATCATCAGCAGCCCTCGGTTGCTGGTCCTGAGCTGGCCGAGCAGGGCGATCACCTGAGCGGCCACGGTGGCGTCCAGCGCCGTGGTCGGTTCGTCGGCGATCACCAGATCCGGATCGCACGCGATCGCGGAGGCGATCAGCGCCCGCTGCCGCAGGCCGCCGGAGAGTTCGTGGGGGTACTGGCCTGCCCGGAACTCCGGCTCCGGCACCCCCACCGAGTCGAGCAGCTCGAGCACCCGCTGCTCACGCTGGGCCCTGGTGAGTGGCTCGTGCAGGCGCAGCGGCTCGGCGATCTCACGTCCGACGGGCCGCAGCGAGTCCAATGAGGACAGGGCGTCCTGCATCACGAAGCCGATCCGGTTGCCGCGGACCCGCCGCCACGCGCGTTCGGAGAACCGGGCGGAGTCCTCGCCGTCGAACCGCAGCCGGTCGTGCTCCAGGAGCGATCCCGCGCCGGTGAGACCGACGAGCGTCCGCGCGGTGACGCTCTTGCCCGACCCGGATTCACCGACGAGCGCGAGGCACTCGCCGCGGGCGAGGGTGAAGGAGATCCCGTCGACCACCGGAACGGCCGTGCGCGCGCCGAACCGCACCCGCAGGTTCTCGACCTCCAGGAGCGGGGTCATCCGGCCGCCTTCCCCTCGGCCCGACGCCGCAGATCGCGGCCGAGCACCGTCACCGACAGCACGGTCAGTGTGATCGTCACGCCCGGGATCGCGACCAGCATCCAGTCGATGGAGATGTACTGGACGCCGGCGGCGAGCATGCTTCCCCACTCCGGTGCGGGCGGCTGTGCGCCGAGCCCCAGGAAGCCGAGGGAGGCTCCCACCGCGATCGCCGTGCCGACGCCGATGGTCGCCAGCACCAGCACGGGTTTGATCGCGTTCGGCAACACATGCCGCCAGATCACCGCCGCCCGGTGGATGCCGAGGCCGGTGGCCGCCTCGACGTATCCGGAGCGGCGCACCACGTGGGTCTGCGCGCGCACCATCCGCGCGTAGTAGGGGATCGTCGCCACCCCGACAGCGAGCAGGGCGTGCTCGGTGCCGGTGCCGAGCAGGGCGATCACGATCAGCGCGAGCAGCAGCTCGGGGATGGCCAGCACGATGTCGAGCACGCGCATCACCACGGTCTCGGTGGCCCGGCTGCCCAGGCCGGCGAGCAGGCCGAGGACGGCGCCGCCGACCAGTGCGATGCCGGTGGCCCCGAGGCCCATCACGAGTGATGGCGCGGTGCCGTGCACGAGGCGGCTGAACACGTCCCGCCCCGCATGGTCGGTGCCGAGCAGGTGGGCGGTGGAGGCGAACGGCGGGAGGAAACCGGGGTCCGCGCCGACCGCGAGCGGGTCCTGGTCCGCGATCAGCCCGGGCGCGACCGCGGCGACGGCTGCGACCAGCAGAAACACCGCAGAGAGCACGACGCCGGGCCGCGGCAGCCTGCCGCGCAGCCACACGCTTCGCGGCGCCGGGAGATGGGCGGTCGTGGTCATCGGGTCACCACCCGGGGATCGATGATCGTGTACAAGATGTCGACGACGAGGTTGACGACGACGTAGACGAGCGCGCAGAAGATGACCACCCCGACCACCAGCGGAATGTCCTTGTTGGTGGTGGCGACGAGCATCAGCTGACCGATGCCCTGCCGGTTGAACAGCGACTCGGTGATCACGGTGCCGCCGAGCAGCCCGCCGATGACGACACCGGACATGGTCACCAGCTGGATCGCGGCGTGTCGCAACGCGTGCCGGAACCGGACCGCCACGTCCCGCATGCCGCGGGCGCGCGCGGTCAGGATGAACGGCTGCTCCAGCACGTCCTCCAGCTCGGAGCGCAGCACCTGCGACAGGACCGCGGTGACGGGCAACGCCAGGGTGAACGTTGGTAGCACCAGTGACCGGAGCCCGTCCTGTCCGGAGACCGGGAACAGGTGAAGCCCGATGGAGAAGATGATCAGCAGGACCAGGCCGATCACGAACGTCGGGGTCGAGGCGAGCAGGAGCTCCACCCCGGTCGTGGTGGACCGGACCCAGCGGCGGCGCTTCGCCGTCAGGACTCCGACCAGGACGGCGAGTACCAGCGCGATGACGATCGCCCCGGCGGCAAGCTGCACCGTCTGGCCCAGCTGCGCCTCGATCGCGCCGGCGACCGGGAGCCGCTGTTGGTACGACTCGCCGAGATCGCCGTGCAGCAGCTCACCGAGGTAGTCGACATACTGCCGCCACAGCGGCTGGTCCAGGCCGTAGTCGCGGCGGACCTGCTCGAGTACCGCCTGCGTCGGATCGGCACCCTGGCCTGCGACGGTCGAGAGCGCGGCGTCGCCCGCCGTCAGGTGGAGGGTGAAGAAGGCCGCCGTGGCGGCGCCCCACAGCACGCCGACGCCGGCGAGCAGCCGCCAGCCGATCCGCCGGGCGAGAAGCTTCGCCCTCATCAGGGAGCCAGCCACGCGTAGGTGAGCAGCGGGGTGCCGTGTGAGGTGTTCACGATGACGTTGTGCAGCTTCTTGTCGAACGCCCACAGCACCGTGTTCTGGTACACGGGCAGGCCGGGCACGGCCGCGACGAGCTGCTTCTGAGCCTGCGAGTACAGCGACGCCAGCTCGGTCCGGTCCGTGGTCTCGCGGGTCCGTTCGAGGAGGCTGTCGAGAGTTGGGTCCGACAGGCGTGCCAGGTTCTGGCCCAGGTGCTCGCTGTCGGGGATCTGGCTGGACGCGTACTTGATGTAGAGCACGTCCGGCGTGTTGGTGTGCCACACGCCGGAGAGCAGGTCGTAGTCACCGGCGTAGCGGCGGGTGGTCACCTGGGTCTGCGGCTGCACCTCGACCTGCAGGTTGATGCCGAGCGTCTTGAGCTGGGCCTGGAGGAGGTCGTACACCGGGCTGACGGTCGTCGCATTGGACACCGGGAGCTTCAGGGCGAGCTCCTGGCCGTTCTTCGTGCGGAAGCCGGCGGCGTTGCGGCTCGCCCAGCCTGCGCCGTCCAGCAGGGCGTTGGCGTTCTGCACGTTGTAGGCGGGGAGCTGCACCGATGGGTCGTAGAACTCGGTGACCGAGTCGAGGTAGCTGCGCGCCACACCACGCTGGCCGAACTGCGACGTCTGCACGATCGCGTCGACGTTCACCCCCTCGACGATCGCCTTGCGCACGTTGATGTCGTCGAGCGGTGCGCGCGAGGTGTTGAAGTCGAAGGTGAAGGGCCAGCCGATGCGGTTGACGTCCTCGAGCTGGAACTGCGGGTTGGCCGCCACGGCGGCGGCGTTCTGCGGCGGGACGTACCCGGTGAGCTGGTACTGCCCGCTGATCAGCGAGTTGTAGCGGACCGGGTCCTGGCCGATCCAGGACAGGTCGACGCCGTCGAGGTTGGGGGCGCCGGTCCGGCCGAGCGCAGGCGGGCCCCAGTCGTAGTCGGCGCGCCGGGCGTAGCTGGCCCCGACGTTGGGGGTGTAGCTGGTCAGGGTGAACGGCCCCGAGCCGACCGGATGGGCGCACAGCTGTGCCGGGGTGCTCTCCCGGATCGCCTTCGGCGACTGCATGCCGAGCCAGCCTTGCGCCAGCACGTCGAGGAACGGGCTGTAGGCGGACTTGAGGTTGACCTGCAGCGTGTAGTCGTCGATCACGGTGCTGCCGGCGTAGGGCGCGATGTAGGGGCCTGCCAGCGGTGAGCGGGTGTTCGGGTCGAGCATGTGCTCGAAGTTGGCCACCACGGCCTGGGCGTTGAACGGGGTGCCGTCGGCGAAGGTCACGCCCTGCTTGAGAGTGAACACGTAGGTCCGGCCGTCCGGCGAGATGGTCCACGACGTCGCCAGCCACGGACCCGGGGAGCCGTCCGGGTTGAGGAAGGTGAGATTGTCGAACTGGAGGTGGCCGAGGATCTGCTCGGTGTCGGCGGAGATCGAGTGCGGGTCGAGGCACAGCGGATCGGCGGCCATGGAGAGCTTCAGCGTCCCGCCCTTGACGGGGGTGCCCTCGCTGTTGAGGACCTCGCCGGGCGCCGCCGTGTTCTGATCGGCGTCGCCGCGCGGCGGCGCGGGCTGCGACAGGCCTGACGCGCTGCAGGCGACGAGCACCGTCGCGACGGCGCCGAGCGACACCCCTCGGGTCAGTAGGTGCGGCCAGGACCGCGGTCTGGACAGGGATCCGGGCAGGGGCATTCGAGGACTCCACGGAAAGGGCTGCGATGGCCACGGCTGAGGACGGGAGCGGGGCCAAGACGAGTGGTGAGAAAGTCGGGAGGAAAAGGGGACGTCAAGCAGGGGGGAGCGACGTCCCGAGGCAGTTCAGTGACAGAACTCGTCGTACGCGTAACCCCGCCGGGACGGCCAGAAGCGCTCAAGCGTTATTCGCAGCGCGGCCATGCACGTATCGTGACGGGCGTCTCGGTCCGGATGCAAGACAAGAGGGCGTCGATCACAACTGTGCCTTTACCGGAGGTCGTCGCCGAGCCTGGGTCGTGTCCGTCGTTGACCGGTCAATGCAGCGGCCCGCCGCCCACATCACGGAATCCGCCGAAATTGTTCGGACCAATGCAAACACGCGTCGTCGTCGTGCCGCTGACCAGAGGGCCTTTCACGGGGACCTATTCGCAAGCGCCGGCGTTGACTCCGTTGCTGAGGCTGCGTCACCATGGGTCCATGGCTGCGCTCCGCTCTCCACTAGAGCGGTTCTGGCCGTCCCGGCGTGAGAGCGCCTTCGACGAGTTCTGTCGCTGAACCGGCCACCGGCCGCTTCGCCACTCGTCCCGTTCTCCCGTCACCCCCCGGAGCAGTGCTCATGTCCGTCTTGTCCTTTTCCCGGCCGCTCGACGTCAGCCCCACTCGCTCGGAGCGCCGCGCCGCCAGCGCCGACCGCTTCCTCGACGCGCTCGAGGAGATCGTCCGCAAGCACCGAGCCCAGGGCGCCGATTCCCGGCTCGACCTCGACGCCGAACTCATCACGGGCGAGGTCGCCCACGAGCTCGCGCAGGCCCGCGCCGCACTGCAGCGCGTGCCGCACGTTTCTCGCTAGCCCACGAGTACGGCCCGCCGGGCCTGGCCGGGTGCCCCTCGGCCAGGCCCGCAGGCGCCTGTTGTCAGTACTCCTGCAGGCTCTCTCGCAGCGTGGTGCCGGGGTAGCGCAGCCGGTACCGGCCGCGTCGCTGCAGCTCGGGGACAACGAGCTCGGCGATGTCGACGAAGCAGCCGGGCACGTTCGTGGCGAGCAGCATGAAACCGTCGCATCCGCCCTCGTCGAGGTAGTGCTCCATCTCGTCGGCGACGTCGGCGGGCGTGCCGACGGCGGTCGGTGCACCCATCGCCATGCCGTAGAGCTCCGCGGCCTCCCGCACGGTGACGGGCTTGCCGTCGTTCTTCTGCAGAATTGCGTCGAACAGCCCGCGGATGCCCTGTGCGTCGACGTCAGCGACGTTGTCGTCGAGGTCGAGTCGGGAGAAGTCGACGCCGGTGTGCCCGGACATGATTGCCAACGCGCTCTCGATCCGGATCAGCGAGCGGAACTCCTCGTACTTCTCCACCGCGCGGTCGTGGCTGCGGTCGAGCACCGTCTGCAGCCCGAAGATCAGCTTGAGCTGCGACGGGTCGCGACCGGCGCGGTCGGCGCGGGCGCGGATGTCGTCGGCGTAGGCGCGCATGGTCGTGACGGTGGGAAAGATGCCGAAGACCGACTCGGCGTGTTCGGCGGCGAAGTTGCGGCCCTGCTCGGAGGAGCCCGCCTGCCAGAGCACAGGGCGCCGCTGCGGAGAGGGCATGACGAACGAGCGGCCGCGGGAGCGGAAGTACTGGCCCTGGAAGTCGACCTCGCGCACCTTCGACGGTTCGGCGAAAACACCGGTCGAGCGGTCGTAGCTGATTGCGTCGTCGTCCCAGGAGTCCCACAGCTGGTAGCACAGCTGCATGTACTCCTCGACGACCTCGTAGCGCTTGTCGCGCGGGGTGAGGTTCTCCAGGCCCATCGCCTGGAACTCGCTCTTCGAGTAGGACGTGACGATGTTCCACCCGACCCGGCCGCCCGTCAGGTGGTCCAATGTGGACAGTTGACGGACCATCTGATACGGCCGGATGAACGAGGTGGACAGGGTGATGCCGATGCCGAGGTGCTTGGTGAACGCCCCGACGATCGGTACGACAGCGGCAGGGTCGTGCACCGGGAACTGCGCCGCATATCTCACGACGGCGTCGCTGGAGCCTTCGTAGGTGGTGTAGGGAGCGAGCTCGTCCGCGATGAACATCGCGTCGAACAGCCCGCGTTCCATGATGCGGCCGAGGTCGCGCCAGTACTCGGGTCGTGCGAACGAGTAGCCGACCTTGTCCTGGGGGTGTGCCCACATCGTCGAGGCGTGGTTCATCACGCCGTGCTGCACGAAGCCGAGCAGGTGGGCCTTCTTCTTTTTCATGGCGCCCTCTCTGTCAGGAACCGTCGGTCGAGCTCGGTCGGTCGAGGAGGAACGCGACGATCACCGTGATCGATGTGCCGATGGCGAGGAACGGCAGCAGGTACCAGGTCCACCCAGCCGTGCTGACCAGCGCCAGCAGCAATGTCGATGCGATCACGCCGCCGACGGCCTTCCAGCCGAAGTTGCGGCCCTGCCGCCGGTAGTCGGCGGTGTCGGTGTCAGGCGAGTCGCCGCCGGCGAGGATCTCGCTGCGGATCCGCAGGAATGCCCGCCCGGCGACGGCCACGTACACGATCGCGGTGAGCAGGCCGGCCGCAAGTCCGACGGCGAAGATGGTCATGATCGCTCCGTTCGCTAGGTCAGCTGGTCGGCTCGGCGACGACGGGGCGTCCGGCGGCCCCGGTCGCGGGCTCGGTCCCGAGCTCGCCGTCGGAGCGGTCGAGGGAGGCGTAGTCGAAGCGTTCGCGGCGCAGCAGGCTCACACCCAGAGCCACGACGAGCGAGACGGCCTCGAGTGCGACGATCCCGGCGAGATCGTGGCCGAGCTGGCGCAGCGGCAGCCCGACGGCGATGCTCAGCACGAGGCTGGAGACGAAGGCGGGGGCGGTCATCCGCGGCCAGAAGATGGCCAGCGCCAACGGGAAGATCAGCGCGGCCTTCACGAAGAAGACGAGGTTGACCAGCTCGACGTAGTCGACCCCGGAGCTGACGATCACGCCTCCGACGACGCCGGCGACCAGGATCGACAGCTTCGTCCACCGGATCAGCCGCTTGTCGGGGATGTCCGGGTGGATCCGCTTGACGATGTCGACGGCGACGAGCGAGGACAGGGCGGAGAACGCACCGTCCATCGACGAGTAGCAGGCGTTGCAGATGATCAGCACGTACAGCGCGATGAGCACCAGTGGCAGGCCCAGATGCGCCACGACATACGGGCCGATTGCGCCGGCACCGAAGTCGCCGAGCGCGTCGAGCGGGACGCCCATCGACGTGCCGACGAGCCCGAGCAGGCCCAGCGTCAGCGGGATCGGGTAGAACCACAGGCCCGCCCACAGGAACGTGCGGTTGAGGTTCGCGGGCTTCATCGCCCAGACCTTCTGCCAGAACGTCTGGTCAGCCATCGTCGAGGCAAGCAGCCCGAGTGCCAGCGAGATGCCGAAGCCGGCCGCCGCGGCCGGGTCGAACACGTTCAGTCGGGTCGGGTCGGCCTCGCCGACCTTGGCGAACACGAGGTCGGCGCCGCCGGCTTTGGCCAGTACGTACAGCACGACGATCGCCGCGGGAACGGTGATGAGCAAGGTGTTGAAGGTGGCTGTGATGGCCGACGTCCAGAGACCGCCGAAATAGGAATAGACCATGACGATCGCGAGCGTCACGAGCAGCACGGTCGTCGTGTTGAGACCGGACACCACGCCCATCACGAGAACGACCCCGTACAGGTTGATGAAGATCTCGGCGAGTAGTCCCAGGAGCATCGCGAGGAGGATGACGGTACTCGCCGTCCGGCTCGCGAAACGGACGCGGACAAACTCGACGATCGTGTATCCGCGAGGCATTTGACGGCGCAGTCGCAGTGTGAAGGGAACCATTGCGACGACAGCGAGCCCGTTGGGCACGATGAACCACAGCAGGCCGGATGTGCCCCATGTGTAGGCCTGGGCCGACGACATCATCACGGCCATCGACCACGTCCAGACGGCAATGACCGAGCCGACCCCGAAGCCGAGCCCGATCCGCCGACCTGCGATGACGAAGTCGTGCGTGCTGCGTGCCATCCGGCGCACCGCGAACGCGATGGTCAGCATGAACAGGCCCAGCCCGGCCATGAGCGCAAGACCGAGCGCCGGCGGTACAGCGGTGGGAGACAAGGCATTCCTCCAGGGACATGGCTGGGACGCGGCATCGGAGGATGATCGCCGATATACCGGAAACGAGAAGAGAGTCGCCGAAAATATGCGACAACGGTGATGAATCTGGCCGTCAGCCCTGGCAACAGTGGCGGTCGTCGACGCACAGCTGGTTCGCGGCGAGCAGGGCGAGCTCCAGCCGATCAGCCGTGGTGCAAAGGCAACCGTGCATGTTCACCGTTGTATGTGAATAGCAAGATCAGAACAAGATATCGGCCGCCGGTATGGCCACGCCCACATCTGATTCCTGAAGGATGAGAATTGTCTGCAGCGGTGTGAGCGGATTGGCTGGACATTTAGGTCTGATTCCCGCGGCGGTGAAGCTCGCGAGGGGTCGGTGCCCGGGAGCCCGCCACGACCCGCCGAAGACCCTGGCGTTGAGGATGTTGGGGCCCAGGTGCACGTGCCGGTTCGTCACTGCTGCTGCAGGAGCGACGGCGCGGTGCCGACCGACGGGGTGAACTCGGGCACGGTCCCGTCCAGCACGTACTCGCCGACGATGCGCTGCTTGTAGATCACGGTGTGCACGGCGATCGTGCGCGCGTTGCGCCAGTGCCGGTCGAGCCCGAGCCGTTCGTCCACGGTGGACGCTCCGCCCACCTCGAACAACTCCGAGGTGGCCCGCAGCACCAGGTCCGTGACCGTCACCTGGGCGCGGTAGACGTCGAGCTCGCCGGTCGCGTCCTCGCCGTGCGGCCCCGCCCGTTCCAGCGCGACCGCCGCCGCGAGACGCCCGATCCGCCCAGCTCGATCGGCACCCGCAGGGCGCCGAACCCGGCGGCGCGCAGCCACTCGACCTCCTCGTACGGCAGCCGGCGCTGCGCCTCGCGCTCGACCGCGCGCTCGGCGATCCGGTCGAAGACCGGCCGGAAGCGTTCGGCGAGCTCCTCGTCCGTCGGGGCCTGACGGGCTCCGGCTCGGGGCTCGGCATGCGTGCTCGTCACGGTTCCTCCTGGTGGTGGCGGTGGCAGCTCGAGCCGCGCCGGCAGCCGCGATGCGGGCGAGCGTCAGCCGACGAGAGCCGGATCGACGGGGTCGGAGGTACCGGCGTAGCGGCTGCGTGGGCGGGGAGCCCGTAGTGAGCTGTCCGGGTGCCGCCACGCGGCCTCGTGGTGCCCGCCGGGGTAGATGAACAGGTTGAGGTGTAGCTGCCGGGTCATCGCTTCGCCTCGCGCGGGAGCGGGCGCCGACGGGTGGACGGGTCGGTGAGCGAGGGTGGCTGGTAGCCCTCGTCGGCCGGGCTGATGGTCACGCCCGGCGGGACGATCTCGTCGATGCGGTCCAGCACGTCGTCGGAGAGCCGGACGTCGGCCGCGCCGAGCAGCTGGTCGAGGTGATCCTGGGTGCGTGGGCCGATGATCACCGAGCTGACGGCGGGATGTTCGAGGACGAAGGCGATCGCGAGATGCGCAACGGTGAGCCCTGCCTCGTCGGCGAGCTTCGCCAGCTGCTCCGCCGCTTCACGTTTGCGCTGGTTGGCAGCCAGCTCGGGGTCGTGGCGGTGCGGTTGGCGGTCCAGCCGGGTCGACCTGGGGGCGTCGCCCGCGCCCGGCCGGTAGCGACCCGAGAGCCAGCCGCCGGCGAGCGGGCTCCACGGCAGCACCCCGAGCCCGTACTCCTGGGCGACCGGCAGCACCGCGCGTTCGGCGGCCCTGGCGAGGATCGAGTAGGGCGGCTGCTCGGTGACCGGGCGCACGTGGCCGCCGCGCTGCGCCACCCACTGGGCCTGCACGAGCTGGTGCGCCTCGAACGTCGTGGTGCCGAAGTAGCGGATCTTGCCCTGGCGGACCAGGTCGGACAGCGCCCCGATCGTCTCGTCCAGGTCGACGTCCGGGTCCGGCCGGTGCACCTGGTAGAGGTCGATGTGGTCGGTGCGCAGCCGCGTCAGGCTCTCCTCGACCGCGCGGGAGATCCAGCGGCGCGAGTTGCCGCGGCGGTTGGGATCCGAGCCACGGGCCCCGTGGAACTTCGTGGCCAGCACGACGTCGTCGCGGCGGCCCTGCAGCGCGCGGCCGACGATCTCCTCGTTCTCCCCGTCGGAGTACACGTCGGCCGTGTCGACCACGTTGACGCCCGAGCCGAGCGCCGCGTGGATGATCCGCACGGCGTCCTCGTGGTCGCGGTTGGCCCAGGCCCCGAAGTTCATGGCACCGAGGGTCAACCGGCTGACCTTGACGCCGGTGCGCCCGAGGCGGGCTGTGTCGGACATGGTTCGCCTGCTCCTTCGTCGGGGATCCGCGCCGCGTCGGGCGCGTGATCAGTCTCTGCGTGGGCGGCTGAGGGAACAAGCGTGTCCGGCTGCGAGAACCATGCAGCCACGCATGCCGGTCGCCCGGCTGTCGCCCGTGTCCGCCGCGGACACGGCTCGCGGACCCCGCCGGCCGCCTCCGCCCATGTTGTCGGGGCGGAGGCCGGGCGGGCGACGTCTCAGATCGCCGGGTCCGCTGCGATCACCTTCTGGTAAGCGCGCGGTCCGTCGCCGTAGTCGTCGACCGCGTAGTGCCAGGTCGCGAGGTTGTCCCAGAGCACGAAGTCGCCGGGCTTCCAGCTGTAGCGGACGGTGTAGTTCGGTGAGGAGGCGTGGCGGAACAGGTAGGGCAGCAGTGCGTCGGACTCCGCCTGGGTGACGCCGGTGAGGCGCAGGGCGCCGTGGGAGAGGAACAGGCCCTTGCGGCCGGTGTCCGGGTGGGTCAGCACGACCGGGTGCTCGACCGTGGTCGTGACCGCGCCTTTCTCGCTGCCCTGGGCATAGTGCGCGGGGTCGGCGTCGTAGAGCGCGCCGAGTGCGCCGGTCAGCACCTTGAGCGGTTCCGACAGGTCGTCGTAGGCGCCTTGCAGGTCGGCCCAGAGGGTGTCGCCCCCGACGTCGGCCACCTCCTGGTAGGTGAGGGACTCGATCCGGAACGGTGGGGTGCGCCACGTGCCGCCGACGTGCCAGTGGCTGGCCTTGCCGGTCTGCTCGACCCGGTAGGGGTACACGAGCGGGTTGTCCGGGTGGCGCACAGCGGTCGGGTGATCGAACGGCTCACCGAAGATCCGGACGGCCTCGACGTGCCGGTCGGGAGAGAGGTGCTGGTCGCGGAACACGAGCACCTTGTGCTCGCGGAAGGCGGTGCGCAGCTGCTCGGCCGTCGCCGGATCGATGTCGTGCTTCAGATCGAGGCCGACGATTTCCGCGCCGATGCGCGGGCTGGTGCGCTGCACCTCGAAATAGACGGACGTGGTCATCGTGAATTGCGCTCCTCAGTGTTTCGGGCACGCCGAAAGGCACCCGGATCGGGTGGGAAATGGGGAACGCCGCGAACTCGTGCGGCGGCGTCAGCGGGATGAGCGCGGACAGCGCGCGGCATGGACCAGCATGAGGTCCACGAACAGCCTGCTCGTCAGGCGAGTGGCAGATGACACGCCCGTCACGTTGGTGACGCTAAGCGGGTGGCTGAAACCTCACAACCTGCTGTGATCGGTATCACTACACGCGCGAATATGCCCGGACATTGTGTTCGGGCGTGCTCGCGGCTCCCTCGGCATTCGCAGCTCCTGTTCTCTAGCGGTGCGACCCTTCGACCCGTCCCTGTGCGTGCACGGCGGCCACTTGTCTGCACGGCTGTCCCGGACGACGATGATGGTCATGGAACCAGGGTGTTTCCTGGAGGGGTTCTGGCCGTCCCGGCGCGGTCTCGCGTTCGACGAGTTCTGTCGCTGACCCGGATTTCTCGTCGGTCCCTTCCCGGGCTGCCCCACCGTGAGTGACGTGCAGGCGCTCGGGCCGTGCCTCACACCCTGGAGTTCTCCCGATGACCGTGCCGGTCACGCCTCTGTCCGTTCTCGACCTATCACCCATCTCCTCCGGTTCGACGGTCGCGGAGGCGCAGCACACCGTCGACCTCGCACGGCATGCCGAGCGTCTGGGCTACCGGCGCTTCTGGCTCGCCGAGCACCACCTCAACCCGGGGGTGGCAGGGTCGGTTCCTGCTCTGCTCATCTCGGCCGTCGCGCGTGAGACCCACCGCATCAGGGTCGGCTCGGGAGCGGTCCAGACCGGCCATCGCACCCCCCTCTCGGTGGTCGAGGAGTTCGGCACCCTCGACGCGCTGTACCCGGGCAGGATCGACCTGGGTCTCGGCCGCTCGGGTGGGCCGCGCACCCCACCTCCGGCCCCGGTCGAGAACGTCGCCTCCGGCCCGCGAACGGTCGGCGGGGTGGTCATTCCGTCGCGGTTCTCCGTCGCGGGCCTGCTCGCCTCGCCGCGGTTCCGGGCACAGGCCGCTCTGATCCGCCAGCCCGACGCGAGGACGCCGCCGTACCCCGAGGTCGTCGACCAGGTACTGGCCCTCGTTGAAGGCAGCTACCGCACCCCTGATGGGGTGGCGGTGCAGGCCGTGCCGGGCAGCAACGCCGGCGTCGAGCCGTGGATCCTCGGCAGCAGCGGAGGGGAGAGCGCCGAGGTCGCCGGTGCGCGCGGTCTGCCGTTCGCGGCGAACTACCACGTGAGTCCCAGCTCCGTGCTCGAGGCCGTGGAGGGGTACCGGGCCGCGTTCCGGCCGTCAGCCCGCCTGGCCGCCCCGCACGTGATGGTCTCGGCCGACGTGGTCGTCGGGCCCGACGACGAGACGGCTCACGAGCTCGCCGCCGGCTACGCCCCGTGGGTGCGCAGCATCCGCACCGGCGCGGGAGCGATCCCGTTCCCCACCCCTGCCGAGGCCGCGGCGCTGACCTGGACCGACGAGGAGCGCAAGCTCGTGGCGGACCGGGTGGCCACCCAGTTCGTGGGCTCGGCGGGCGCCGTCGTCGACCGGCTGCGGGCGCTGCGTGATGTCACCGCGGCCGACGAGCTGCTGATCACCACGATCACGCACGGCCACGCCGACCGGGTGCGGTCCTACGAACTGCTGGCCGCGGCATGGGCGGAGCAGTCGTAACCGATCGATGCGCGACACCTCGTCCCACGATCTCCACTCCGCACCCGCCTCACCGGTCACCGCCCACGAGCGGGCCCGGCAGAAGATGGTCCTGGCCATCTGCCTCGCCACCGGCTTCGCGACCCTCCTCGACCAGTCGGTCCTCAACGTCGCGGTCCCGGCGCTGCGCGCGGAGCTGGGGGCGGGCCGCGCCGACGTGCAGTGGATCCTCGCCGGGTACTCGCTCACGTTCGGCCTCGCACTGGTACCCGCAGGCAGGCTCGGCGATGCCTGGGGTCGGCGCGGCCTGCTGATCGCCGGCCTCGGCCTGTTCGGTGTGGCGAGCGTGATCGGGGTCCTGGCCGCCGACCCGTGGATGCTGGTGCTCGCGCGGCTGCTGCAGGGCGTCGGGGCCGGCACCGCCAACCCACAGGTCATCGGCCTGATCCAGGACACCTTCACGGGAGCGGCCCGCGTCCGTGCCCTCGGTGCGTACGCCGCTGTGGGATCACTGTCCGCGATCCTGGGACCGGTCGTGGGCGGGACGGTGCTCGGGCTCGCCGGCCCGGCCCTCGGCTGGCGGCTCGCCGTTGCACTCAGCATCCCGTTCGGTCTGATCACCTGCCTGCTGGCGGCCCGGTACCTGCCGCGTTCCGACCGGCCGTCGCGGCGCGTCCACCTCGACGTCGGCGGCATCGCCCTGCTGGGGCTGGTCACCGTCTGCGTGTTGCTGCCGGTGATCGGCGTCGGTGGCGCCGGACCGGTGATCGTCGCCGCCTGGCTCGTCGCTGCAGTCTTGGCCGGGGCGGCGCTCGTCGGGTGGGAGCGGCGCACCGCGCGCCGCGGCGGGACGCCGATCCTGCTCCCGGCGCTCTTCGCGTCGCGCGGGTTCGTGCTCGGCACCGTGGTGGCGATGTGCTGGTTCGGCTCGGCCCTCGGGCTGGGGCTCGTCGTGACGCTGTTCCTCCAGGAAGGTCTGGGTCTGAGCCCGCTCGTCGCCGGGCTGTGCACACTGCCCGCGGCCGTCGCGATGGGGATCAGCTCCACGCTGGGCTGGCGCGTGGTCGGCCGGTACGGGCGGCGTTCGGTCACCTGGATGCTCGGGCTGCTCGTGGCGACCCTGGCGGCCATGCTGCTGCTCGTCGGGGTGCTCCCCGCGGGAGCGCTGCTCGCCGCGGTGGTGCTGTCACAGCTGCTCACCGGGGCCGCCGGAGGGTTGATCACCTCGCCGAACCAGGCGCTCACGCTCGCCCACGCCCCGCCCGGAGCCAACGGTCTCGCGGCCGGCTTCTTCCAGGTCTCCCAGCGCATCGCCTCGACGCTGTGCCTTGCCGCCGCGGGCGGCGTGTTCGTCGCCGTCGCGGTGCCCGGGGACCTCGCCACCTACCGTCTCGGCTTCTCTGTGGGGATCCTGCTCTCCGCGGTGCTGGCGCTCGTCGCGCTCGTGGCATCCCTGTTCGACCGGTCCGGGACGGCGCCCCGCCTCGATCCCGCTCAGGGGCGCGGTGCTCCGGAGGGGACGGTGCGGTGATCGGCGGCGAGGTGGCCGAGCAGCTGCAGGGTCCGCTGCCTCTCCGCGGGTTCGCCGACGGGGCTGATCAGTGCATCGGTAACGCCGAGGTCGGCGTAACGGGAGAGCCCCGCGGCGAATCACCACCGGCAGCGGCGTCGGACGCACGTGGCCGGGCTGTGAGGCTGGTCATGGCCTCTACCGGCGATCGACATCGTTCTTGACAAGTCAGGCTGTCCGCTACGTACATTTCTCGACGACGGTGAAGAGCGGCCGTCGTAGCCACGGCAACGACGCGTCCTCGAGGCGCAGCAGCTGACGCCAGGATCGTGGGGAGACAACGTGCGGGCATCGCACGGCACATGCGGGGCGCTGTCGCCCGTCTGGTCGAAGCGACGGCATGTCGATCTCTGCCGCACGCAGACCGCGCTCTGTCGCTGATCGTTCGATCGGCCCTTGTCCGTCGAGGGCCACGTCCGGATCAGCCGACGAGCGAAGGATGACCGACAGTGAGCACGAAACGGCCCAGGATGCTGAAGACCGTGACCGGGGCCGGGGGGTCGCCCGGCACCTACGACCTGGCGATCGACCCGACACGATCCACGCTCGACACCGCGGTGAAGGTGGCGAAGCTGGCCGAGGCGGCCCGGATCGATGCGCTGTTCACCGCCGACCTGCTGACCTTCAACGCCCAGGGTGCGATCGGCTCCCAGGAGCCGCTGATCTTCGTCGCGGCGCTGAGCCAGGTGACGTCGCACGTCGGCCTGATCGCCACGGTCTCGACCACGTTCCACCACCCGTTCAACCTGGCCCGGCTGTTCGGGACCCTCGACCATGTGAGCAACGGCCGGGCCGCGTGGAACCTCGTGACCTCCTCGATCGGTGAGGAGAACTACGGCGCGGACGACCTGCCCAGCCCCGAGGACCGCTACGCGCGGGCAGCGGAGACGCTCGAGGTGGTCAACGCGCTGTGGGACAGCTGGGAACCCAGCGCGCTGTCCCTCGGTGCGAACGGCAACGCCGTGCTCGACCCGAGCAAGGTGCACCGGATCAACCACGCGGGACGGTTCTTCACCGTGGCCGGGCCGCTGAACATCCCGCCGCTTCCCCAAGGCCGTCCGGTGCAGATCCAGGCGGGGCAGTCCGAGGCAGGGATGGCGCTCGGCGCGCGTTTCGCCGAGATCGTCTTCACCTCCCTGCCGACACTGGACATCGCGCTCGACTTCACCCGGAGGATCCGGAGCCAGGCCGCGCGCCTCGGGCGCGCCGACGGGCTGCCGCTGATCTTCAGCTCGTTCCACGCCACGTACGGCGCCACCGAGGAGGAAGCGCGCCGGCTGGTCCGGGAGAAGCAGGAGGCGATCGACTTCGAACGTGGCCGGGCCCAGGTGGCGGACATGCTCGGTGGGGGAGTCGACCTGTCCGAGGTGGCGCTGGACTCGACGGTGCCGGAGAGCCTGCTGCCCGAGGTCTCTTCGGTGAACCGGCGCCGGGGCCGGGTCGAGATCTTCTCCGGCCACGCGCGCGAGGGGTACACCCTGCGTGAGCTGATCATCGCCGCTCAGGACACCGGGCACTGGACCGTCTCGGGCACCCCGGAGCAGCTCGCCGACGCGGTAGAGGAGCGTTTCCGCGCGGGCGTCCTGGACGTGCTGACCCTCGGCGGTCTGGCCGATCCGCGCCAGCACGACTTCGTCGTCAACGGCCTGCTGCACGAGCTGCGCAAGCGGAAGATCGTCGCCGACGACTACACCGGCTCCACCTTCCGGGAGAACCTCGGGCTGGAGTTTCCGGCGCGCTCCGGCGTGCCCACCGCCGTCTGACTGCTCGAGATCCCACCGGAGATGAGTTCCATGAGTGAACGTGCCGGCCTGTTCCTCGCGCTCGACGCCGACGGCGACGGCGCCCATCCCGCAGCCTGGCGGTTCTCCGGGCGCCCACCGGCGGCGGTGTTCGGCGGACGGGCCGTTCGCGAGGTCGCGGCCACCGCCGAGGGCGCCGGCTTCACCCTCGTCACCTTCGCCGACTCGCCGGTCCCACCCAGCAGCGGTCTCGACGCGGCGGGCCGATTGGAGGCGGGCACGCGGGCCGCGTTCGTCTCCACGCTCACCGACCGCATCGGGCTGGCCCCGACACTGCACGTCACGAGCACCGAGCCGTTCCACCTCGCCACCCAGCTCGCAGGCCTCGACCACGCCAGCACGGGCCGGGCGGCCTGGGTCGTCGGTGCGGCGAACACGGCCGCCGAGCTCGCGACGATCGGGGCGCGGCCGCTTCGAGCCGACGCGCTGCGGCGCGAGGTCACCGACGTCATCGACGCCGCGCGTGCGCTGTGGGACTCGTGGGAGGACGACGCGGTCGTCAAGGACGTGGCGACGGGCCGCTACCTCGACCCCGGTAAGGTCCACCACGTCGACTTCGTCGGCGCGGCGTTCACGATCAAGGGCCCACTGATCACGCCCAGACCACCGCAGGGGCAGGTCGTCGTGCTGGCGTCCGACGAGCTGGACGTCGCCGACCGGGCCGACGTCGTGCTCGTGAGCGGGTCCGATGTCGCAGCGGTCGTGGCAGCGGCGACGCGCGCCCGTGCGGCCGGGGCGGGCATGGTGTTCGCCGAGGTCGAGGTGGTGCTCGACGCCGCCGAGCCCGCGACCTCGCGCCTCGCCCGGATGGCCGACGCAACGCCGTGGCCGTCAGCGGGGTGCCTGCGTCACGTCGGCTCGGCTGCCGCACTGGTCGAGCTCCTGCGCAGGCTTGCCGATGCCGTCGACGGCGTGCGGCTGCACCCGGCTGTGCTCGCCGTCGACCTGCCGGTGCTCGCCGAGCAGGTGCTGCCGGCGCTCGCCGCTGCCGGCCTGCATCGCGCGCCCCGTGCAGGCGACACGCTGCGCTCGACGTTGGGCCTGCCCCGCCCTGTCAACCGGTTCGCCGCCTCGGCGACCACGATCGCCTGAGGTGAGCAGAGTGACCACGGAGAGCCCGTCCGGCGCCGAGTACGACCCGAACGCCCAGGTGCATCTCGGCGTCTTCCAGACCGGCGTCGGGCCCCAGCTGATCTGGACCGACCCCTCCACAGCACCGCACATGGCGATCGAGACGTTCGTCGGCGTCGTGCAGCTACTGGAACGGGGCCTGTTCGATGCGTTCTTCCTGGGCGAGGGACTGCGGGTCCGGGAGAACCGGGGCCGGGTGTACGACCTCGACGTCGCCGGGCGTCCCGATGCCATCACCCAGCTGTCCGCGCTCGCCGCGGTCACCGAGCGGATCGGGCTGGTCGCCACCCAGAACACCACCTACAACTTCCCGGCCGATCTCGCCCGGCGCCTGGCGAGCCTCGACCTGCTGTCGGACGGCCGTGCCGGCTGGAACATCGTCACCACCGACAACGCGTGGACCGGTGCCAACTTCCGCCACGGCGGTTGGCTGGAGCACGAGCGGCGCTACGAGCGCGCCGGCCAGTTCGTCGAGGCGGCGAAGGCTCTGTGGGGATCGTGGGACGGCGGGATCGACGGGGTCGTCGCCGCGGCAGGTGACGCCAAGAGCTGGGCGCGGCCCGGGTCGATCACCCCGGTCGAGCGACACACCGACCTCGTCGAGCTGCGCGCGACCGCAACGCTCCCGGCGAGCAGGCAGGGCCGTCCGGTGCTGTTCCAGGCCGGTGACTCCGACGGTGGCCGCGACCTGGCCGCCCGGCACGCCGACGTCGTCTTCTCGGCCAACACCGAGTACGACAAGGCGCTCGCCTACGCCCGGGACGTGCGCGCCCGGCTGGCCCGCTACGGCCGTTCGCCCGATTCGCTGCGGATCCTTCCGGGTGCGGGTGTCGTGCTGGGCGACACCCCGGCCGAGGCGCAGGAGCGGGCGCGGTGGGTGCGGGGCGAGCAGATGTCGGGGCCGCGTGCTGTCGCGTTCTTCAAGCAGTACTGGGGAACGGACCTCTCGGCCTACGACCCGGACGGGCCGCTGCCCGACATCGAACCGACCGACGCCGAGCTCGACCCCTCCAGGGGGACGCTCCGGATCGACCAGCGGAGCGGGAAGATGGCAACCATCGCGCGGTGGCGGGAGCTCGCCGAGCAGCGGAACCTGTCGATGCGCGAGCTCGCGCTGGAGGTGGCTCCAGGGCACCCGCCCTTCGTCGGCACACCGGCGCAGGTCGCCGACGAATGGGCGCGCTACGTCCGCACCCGGGCCGTGGACGGGTTCAACCTCCTCCCGCACCTGATCCCGTCCTCTCTCGATGACATCGTCGAGAAGCTGGTGCCGGCGCTGCAGGAACGCGGCGTCTACCGCACCGGGTACACGGGCGCCACGCTGCGGGAGCACCTCGCGCTGCCGCCGCTGGACGCTTGATCGCCTACTCGCAGTTTCAGGGCAGGAGCACGACCTTTCCGCCCGCGTGTCCTTCCGCGACGAAGCGGACCGCGGCCGCGGCGTCGGTGAGCGGGTAGGTCCGGGCCACGACGACGTGCAGCGTGCCCGCTGCCGCCGCCGGGAGGAGCTGCCGCCAGGCGTTGCGGCGGATCTCAGTGCCGGGGTCGGCGCCCGGGGCACCGCCGATGAGTCGTATTCCGGTGTCGGCCCGCCCGAACGCTGCGATCGAGACGATGCGGTTGCGGTCGGCCACCAGCTCCAACGAGACGTCCACCGCTTCCGTGGTGCCGACGGTGTCGACCGCGGCGTCCACTCCGGACGGTGCCGCATCGCGCACCCGGTCGGCCAGCCCGGGCCCGTACCGGACCGGGATCGCGCCGTAGCCGCGCAACAGCTCGTCGTGCCGGGCGCCCGCGGTGGCGACGACGGTGGCGCCTGCCGCGACCGCGAGCTGCACGGCGAGCTGGCCGACGCCCCCGGACCCACCGTGGATCAGCACCGTGTCGCCTGCGGCCACCCCGACGACGGTCAGCGCGTGCACCGCCGTGGCTCCGGTGAGCATGATCGCCGACGCCTCGGCCCACGGCAGCTGCGCCGGCTTGTGCACCACGTTCGCCGCCGGGAGCGTCAGCGCGGCGGCATAAGCGCCCGGAGCCGGGTAGGCGATCACTTCGTCGCCGACCGCCAGTGCCCCGTCGCGCCCGGCGGCGCCCGGGCCGACCGCGGTGACCACGCCGGCGAGCTCGTTGCCCACGGCAAGGGGAAGGAGCGCGGGATCAGCACCCATCGTCCCGCTGAACCGCTTGTAGTCGACCGGGTTGATCCCCGCTGCCCTGACCTCGACGGTGACCTCACCCTCGCCGGGTGCAGGCACCTCGGTGTCGACTGCTGCGAGTACCTCAGGGCCGCCGAACGCCGTGGCCACGATCCTGGTCGTCATGACCGGGTCAACCGCCTCGTGACGAGGCTGATTCCGGAGCCCGGCGGCCTGGCCGGCGTGCGTTCCGCCGGCGTCGTCCGTCACGTAGCGCCCTGGGACCGCGGTCAGACCGCAGCCCCCGCGTCCTCTGTGCGTCGTTCGGAACGCCGCGGCAGCGGTGGGAGGCCGAGGTTGTCGCGCAGCGTGCTGCCGGTGTAGTCGGCGCGCAGCGAACCGCGCTCCTGCAGCAGGGGCACGACCTGGTCGACGAACTCGTCGAGCCCCCACGGCACCAGGTGGGATCCGATGATGAGCCCGTCGGACCCGTCGTTCTGCACGAAGTCGTCGATCTTCTCGGCGACCTGGGCCGGGGTGCCGACGAAGGGGCCGCGTTCGAATTGGTCGATCACGAGCTCGCGGAGGCTGAGCTTCTTCGCGTCGGCGATCTCGCGCCATCGCGCCACGGTGGCGAAGCGGTCCTGGTGGACGAACGCGCGGCCCTGGATGATCGGCGGTGCGTCGGGATCGGGGTCGACGTCGGGCAGTGGGCCGTCGGGGTCGTAGCCGGACAGGTCGCGGTTCCAGACCTGCTCGAGCAGGATCTGGGCCGTCTGCCCGGTGATCTGCTGCCCGCGCACCTCCTCGTAGCGCTCCTGCGCCTCGGCCTCGGTGTCGCCGAGCACGAAGCTCGCCGACGGGAGGATCTTGAGATCGTCCGGGTTGCGGCCCGCCCGTGCGGCGCGCGCCTTGACGTCCCGGTAGAACTCGGCGGCCGCCGGGAGCTTGCCGTAGGGGGAGAAGATCGCGTCGGCGCTACGCGCGGCGAAGTCGCGGCCCTCGGGCGACACTCCGGCCTGCAGGATCACCGGTCGCCCCTGCGGGCTGCGGGGCACGGTGAACCGTCCGTGGATGTCGAACTGGCCGCCGCGCACGCTGAACGAGCCGGCGTCGGCGCGGGCCAGGTAGCGCCCCGTGGCCTGGTCCACGACCAGGTCGTCGTCGTCCCACGAGTCCCAGAGGGTGCGCAGCGCGTCGATCATCTCGGCGGCCCGCTCGTAGCGCTTCGAGCGGTCGAGGAAGCCACCGCGGCGGAAGTTCTGGCCCGTGAAGGCGTCGAACGAGGTGACGACGTTCCACGCGGTGCGGCCGCCGGAGAGGTGGTCGAGGGTCGCGAACTGCCGGGCCAGCTCGTAGGGCTCGTTGAAGGTGGCGTTGATCGTGCCGGCGAGCCCGAGATGCGTGGTGACCGCGGCGAGCGAAGCCAGCACCGGCAGGGTGTCGGGGCGGCCGACGATGTCTTGGTCGAAGACCTGCCCCGCCCGCTCACGCAGGGCGAGGCCCTCGGCGAGGAAGAAGAAGTCGAACTTGCCCCGTTCGGCGGTGCGCGCGGTGTGCTCGAAGGTCGAGAAGTCGATCTGGCTCCCGGCCTCTGGGTGCCACCACGCGGTGTGGTGGTTCACGCCGCCCAGGTAGGCGCCGAGGATGATCTGCTTACGCGGTGCGCTCATCGTGATCGTCCTTTCAGGCCGGTTGCGCCGACGGCGTAGCGGTTGGGAACGGAGGTCGGCAGACTGAGCAGTCCGCGCAGCGTCGTGGCTTCGTACACCGTGCGGAACAGGCCTCGGCGCTGCAGTTCGGGGACGACGTCGGCGACGATCCGGTCGAGGTCCTCGGGCAGCACCGCGGGCCGCAGCCGTACTCCGCGGTACCCGATGGCCTGCCATGCGGCGACGAGGTCGGCGAGCTCCGCGGCGGAACCGGTGAACACCGTCGTGTCGGACGTGTACGGCTCGCCGGCGACGTCGTCGAGTCGGCGCAGGCGTGCCGCGCCGGGCTCGGTTGCGGTGTCGAGCACGACCACGAGGTCCGCGTAGACATGCAGGGGCTCACCGGTGCGCCCGACGTCGGCGGCGGCCTGCTCCACGTCGGCGAGCAGGGCGGCCGCGTCTCGCTGCTCTGTGGGGGTGACGAAGACGAGGTCGGCGCCCCGGGCGGCGAGCTCGTACGGCTCCCGCCGGTGTGCGAGCGCGACCACCACCGGCTGGCCCTGCGGGGGCCGCGGGGTGATCGACGGTCCCCGGACGCTGAAGAACCGGCCCTCGAAGTCGACGTGGTGGACCTTCGTGCGGTCGATGAACCGGCGCGTGGCGACGTCGCGGATCTCGGCGTCGTCCTCCCAGCTGTCCCACAGCTGCCGGACCACCCGGACGACGTCGGCCGCCTCGTCGAAGAGCGCGACGAGCGCTTCGGGGAGCCGCGGTGCGGTGAGCTCCTCGGCCGAGGGGCGGGTGATCTCCCGCCTTCCGATGTGCGCGGCGTCCTCGGCCCGGCCCGAGACCTTCACCTGCCAGCCCGCGCGGCCGTGCGAGTTGTGGTCGAGCGTGGCCACTGCCTTGGAGACGTGGAACGGCTCGGTATGGGTGGTGGTGACGGTCGGGACGAGCCCGACCCGGCTGGTCAGCGGTGCGAGGAAGGATGCGATGAGCAGCGCGTCGAGCCGGCCGCGGACCTCGTCGACGCGGTCGTCCGGTTGAAAGGGGCTGTGCGACTGCAGCCCGAGACTGTCTTCAATCGTCACGAGGTCCAGCAGCCCGGCTTCGGCGGTGCGGGCCAGATCGGTCCAGTACCGGGGGGTCAGCAGTTCGCGGGGGTGGGTGCCGGGCTCGCGCCAGGCGGCCGGGTGCCAGCCCGCGCCGTCGAGCGCGACGGCCAGGTGCAGGGGTTCGGATGCCACGGGTGCCTCCGGAGGGATCAGATGCCGACGGAAACTGAACCGCGACGTCGACGACGCGCGGTTGGGGCGGGCGGGCTACTGATCAGCGAGGACAGATCGCCGTGCTCGTGCGGCACAGATCGACGTGGTGCCGCCGGACGAGCGGGACGCGACGACGGCGCTCGGGCGCTGCGTCCACGTGATCCCCTCCCGGCCGCCGGGCGTGGGCCCGGATCGGCATCGTGATCGACGCTAGAGAGCCCGGCCCCCGCAATCAACGGGTCGTGCCCCACACCGCCGGCGACGACGCCGACGTTCTGGTGTACGAGCTGCGGGCGTGGCGGGAACCGTCCGTTCGGGCTGGGCGAGAGCCGATCGAACGCCGTTTCCGTTCGGTGCTCGAGGCGTCGTCCGCCGTAGCAGCGACCATAGATACTCGATACCGAAGGATCAACAGCCCGTCGGATCCGGCCATGGGCCGCGGGTCGTCACGCGTCCGATAGACCGTGTGTTCGTCACATCCTTGACAGATCCATCGGGTGGTCGCCTACATTCGATGCCGTCCATCCAGAGCGGCCGAGAGATCTGGCTCGTCGAAGCCGCAGCAACCATGTGCCTCATGGCGCCGGGTGCTAACGCCAGGATCGATGGGAGACATCGTGCGTCGATCGGACGCCCGGCCGGCGGCCACGCGGTCGTCGACGTGGTTGACGTCCATCTGGTCGAAGCGTCGGCACGTCGATCTGTGCCGCACGCAGGCCGCTCTTTGTCGCTGACCCATCCCGGCCTTCGAGCCACCCCGCTTCCCGTGCGCTGACGCGTACGGCTGGGCTCTGACGCGCCTCGGTCAGGTCTCTGCAGGACGGTGATTCCGGCGGTTCCGGAGCCGTCTTTGTCCACAGTGGATTGTTCCCCCGCGTCGGGGGTTCCTGCTGTCCGTGTCGTGGAAGGACAGTCATGCCAACGTTCCCGCACATCCCGGCGGCGCGCCGTCTGTCGAGGTCCGTGCGCGCCGGAGTCGTCGACGTCGTGGTCATCGGCGGCGGCGTGGTCGGTGCGGCGGCTGCATGGCAGCTCGCCGGTCGGGGCCGCGAGGTGGTGCAGCTCGAGCAGTTCGAGACCGGGCGTGCGCGCGGTTTCCCGTACGGATCGGCGGAGCTCTACCGGCAGTCCTACCCTGCGGCGCCGTACGTGCGCCTTGCCATGGACGCTCTGCCGCTGTGGCGCGAGGTGGAGGCCCAGACGGGCGCAGCTCTGTTGCAGATCACCGGGGGCGTCGACCATGGTGACCCGCGCCGAACGAGGGCGCTCGCCGGATCCCTCGGCGAGCATGGCATCGCCCATGAGTGGCTCGATGCCGACGAGGCGTCGCACCGGTGGCCGGGGATGGTGTTCGGCGGCCCCGTGCTGCACCAGCCGGACCGGTCCGGCCGTCTGCACGCCGATCACGCCGTCGCCGCTCTGACCGCGGCTGCCGTGGCGCACGGGGCCGTAGTCCACCGTTCCACGCCGGCGACGGCGATCGCCGTGCGCGGAGACGATCTCGTCGAGGTCGAGACACCACGAGGCCCGATCCGCGCCGGCCGGGCGGTGGTGGCGGTGGGAGCGCGCACGGCGGATCTGCTCGATGGGCTCGTCGAGCTGCCCAGGCTGCGGGTGACGCAGGAGCAACCCGCGACGTTTCCGCTGCACGGCGGGGTCGCCCCGTTCTCCCCTCACCACGTCGCATGGCCGACGTTCGTCCACCACACCGGTCCGGAGGACGGCTGGCCCAGCAGCGTCCACGGCACGTCCACTGCGGACGGACGCGTGAAGCTCGGGTTCCACGGCGTGGGGACGCAGACCCACCCGGACCGGCACGCGTTCGCGCCGGAGCCGGCACAGCTGCGCAGGCTGCAGGAGTACGTGGCCGCCTTCCTGCCAGGGCTCGACCACAGACTTCCCAAACCGATCGGTTGTACCCGCACGTCGACGTCCGACGGAAGGTTTCTGCTGGATACGGCCGGTCCTCTGGTCGTGGGAGCGGGGTTCTCGGGTTACGGGCTCGCGTTCGCCCCGGCGCTGGGGCGGGTGCTCGCGGACCTCGCGACCGGTGTGATCGACCGCGTGCCCGCGGCGGCGGGGCGATGAGCGAGCTTGCGAGCGAATCAGTGTTACAGCGTCCCCGCGAAGCGCTGACCGAGTGCAGCGAGGGATTGCGATGAGTTCTCCTGCGCTGGAGGTTCGCCAGGTCGCCTACACCGACCCGCTGGTGGTGCCGATGCTCACCGAGCTGGACCACGAGTACACGACGCGCTACGGACACTCGCTCGGCGACATCGGCGAAGAGATGCGTCGTCGACCGGAGGAGTTCGGCGCCCCGGACGGCGGGCTGATCCTCCTGCTCGCCGACGGCGACCCGGTGGCAGGCGGCGCCTTCCGCCGCTTCGACGACCACACGGCCGAGCTCAAGCGGATCTGGACGCACTCGGCGCACCGCCGCCGGGGTC
The DNA here is from genome assembly GCF_039534065.1 of Pseudonocardia yunnanensis. Taxonomy (NCBI): domain Bacteria; kingdom Bacillati; phylum Actinomycetota; class Actinomycetes; order Pseudonocardiales; family Pseudonocardiaceae; genus Pseudonocardia; species Pseudonocardia yunnanensis. Next base: position 58,147 of record NZ_BAAAUS010000049.1, read on the forward strand.
TGGCCCGCCGGGTGCTCACCGAGCTCGAACGGGAGATCGCCGCCCGCGGGTACCGCCGGATCTACCTGACGACCGGACCGCGCCAGCCGGAGGCCAAGGGCCTCTACCTCGCCACCGGCTACAGACCGCTCTACGACCCGGAGTTGCCGGCCGAGCAGATCGGCAAGCACCCCTTCGAGAAGGAAGTGAGCTCTCGATGAGCGCAGCTCCCGATACCGCGGCAGTGACCGCGAACAGCCCACCGGCCGCCACCCAGGACGTCGACGAACGGCTCGTCGTCGTTCCGTCCCGGCACCCGTGGCGGTGGGCCGCAACCGTGATCGTCGCGGTGCTGCTCGCGATGGCGATCAACGCGCTCGTCACCAACCCGGCGTGGGACTGGCCCACCGTCGGGCAGTTCCTCTTCGCCCCGTCGATCCTGCGGGCGGTCGCGCTGACCCTGCAGCTGACGGTGCTCGGGATCGTGATCGGTTTCGTCCTCGGCACGGTGCTCGCGGTCATGCGGCTCTCGCCGAACCCCCTGCTGCGCTCCGTCAGCTGGACCTATATCTGGATCTTCCGGTCGGTGCCGCTGATCCTGCAGCTGCTGTTCTGGTACAACCTGGCGCTGCTCTACCGCGCGATCAGCTTCGGCATTCCGTTCGGTCCCGGCTTCTTCTCCGTCGGCACGATGGACCTCGTCAGCCCGGTGACGGCCGCGGTGCTGGGACTCGCACTGCACCAGGCCGCCTACGCCGCCGAGGTGGTGCGCTCGGGGTTTCTCTCGGTGGACCAGGGGCAGCTCGAGGCGGCCGCGGCGCTGGGTATCCCGAAGCTTCGCCAGTTCCGCCGGATCCAGCTCCCGCAGGCGATGCGCACGATCTTGCCGACCGCGGGCAACGAGCTGATCGGGCTGGTCAAGGGCACGTCGGTGGTCTACATCATGGCGCTGTCGGAACTCTTCTACCAGGTTCAGGTGATCTACACCCGCAACGGACGGGTCATCCCACTCCTGCTCGTGGCGGCCATCTGGTACCTGGTGCTCACCACGGTGATGTCGATCGGACAGTTCTACATCGAGCGTCACTACGCCCGTGGAGCGCTGCGGACCGTGCCGCCGACGCCCATCCAGCGGTTCCGGGCGTCGGTGCGCACCGGGTTCGCGCTCTTGCGGAAGCGGGTGCCGGCATGACGGCCCCGGTCGGCGTCACGGCCGCCCCTCCGATGGTCGATCTGCGCGGGGTGCACAAGAGCTTCGGCGCGCTCGAAGTGCTTCGCGGCATCGACCTGACCGTGCGCGCGGGGGAGGTGACCGTCCTGCTCGGGCCGTCAGGGTCCGGCAAGTCGACCCTGCTGCGGGCGATCAACCACCTGGAGAAGGTCGATCGCGGGTTCGTGCAGGTCGACGGAGAGCTGATGGGCTACCGGCGGGTGGGTAACCGGCTGCACGAGCTCTCGGAGCGCCACATTCTCCGCCAGCGCACACACATCGGGTTCGTCTTCCAGAGTTTCAACCTCTTCGGCCACCTCACCGTGCTGGAGAACGTCGTCGAGGCACCGATCTCCGCGCAGGGCCGGCCCCGGGCCGAGGTGGTGGCGGAGGCCGAAGAGCTGCTGGGACGGGTCGGGCTGAGGGACAAGGCGGGGGAGTACCCCCGGCGGTTGTCGGGGGGACAGCAGCAGCGTGTCGCGATCGCCCGCGCGCTCGCGCTGCGTCCCAAGCTCGTGCTCTTCGACGAACCGACGTCAGCGCTCGATCCCGAACTCGTCGGCGAGGTCCTCGACGTGATGCGCGACCTCGCCCGCAGCGGCACCACCATGGTCGTCGTCACCCACGAGATCGGCTTCGCCCGGGAGGCCGCCGACACCGTCGTCTTCCTCGACGGCGGCCGGATCGTCGAGCAGGGCCCGCCGTCGCAGGTGCTCGACGCCCCGCGCGAGGAGCGCACCCGTGCCTTCCTGAGCAAGGTCCTGCACTGAACACGCTCCCGGCCGCGGAACCACGGCCGGGTCATCAACACGCCGGCTTCCGCCGCGTGCGCATCTGGAGGAACAACCGTGTCGAGGTCCCTGAGACGCCTACGGCTGGCCGCCGTTCTGCTCGCACTGCCGGTGCTGGCCACCATGGCATGTGCGGGCCCCGACCCCGACCAGGCGGCCGGCCCGGCACCGGCATCCGCGGCGGGTGCCAAGGTCAACACGAGTCCCGAACAGAACCGGGTGCGCGCCGAGAAGGTGGAGGAGATCGCCGCGCAGGTGCCCCAGTCGATCCGCGACCGCGGCACGCTCGTGGTCGGCACGACCGGAAGCGGGAACCCGCCGCTGTCGTTCCGCGCCGACGACGACACCACCGTGATCGGCGTCGAACCGGACATCGCGCAGTTGGTGGCCGACGTGCTGGGCCTGCGGCTCGAACTGCAGCCCACGTCGTGGGAGAACCTCTTCCTCGCTGTCGAGTCCGGACAGTACGACGTCGGATTCTCGAACATCACCGTGACCGAGGAGCGCAAGGACAAGTACGACTTCGCGACGTACCGGGTCGACACCGTCGCGTTCGAGGGCCGGGTCGGTGGCAAGGTGCAGAAGATCGAGAAGCCCTCGGACGTCGCCGGGCTGACCATCGGGGTGGGGCCCGGCACCAACCAGGAGCAGATCCTGGTGCGCTGGGACGAGCAGAACCGTGCGGCGGGCCTGCCGCCGGTGAACATCCAGTACTACCAGAACCAGGGTGACTTCTACCTCGCGTTGGAGTCCGGTCGGCTCGATCTCTACTTCGGGCCGAACCCCACAGCGTCCTATCACGTCGCGACCGGCGGGAAGACGACGATCGTCGGCACCGTCAACGGAGGTGGGGAGGTGCAGGCCGACATCGCCGCGATGACGAAGAAGAACAACCAGTTCGTCGGTGCGCTGAGCGCCGCCCTCAACGAGGTGATCACGGACGGGAAGTACAAGGAGGTCCTCGACCGCTGGAATCTCACCGCGGAAGCGGTCCCGACGTCACAGATCAACCCTCCCGGCCTGCCGCGCCAGCCCGCCGGCTGACGACCCGATGACCTCCCGGCCTCCGACACGTACAGATCCGGAACAAGGAGAGTGCATGAGCATCACCGATTCCCGACCGAGCGATCAGCACCTGCGGGACGAGTGGGCGAGCTGGCATGCCGAGCGTGAGGAGGATCTGCGCGCCCCGCACGGGTGGCTCAGCCTCACCGCCCTGCACTGGCTCGACGCCGAACCCCGGACGTTCGACGGGCTACCGGGCACCTGGCGTGCCTCCGGTGACGGCGGTGTCGAGGTGACCGCCGCCGAGGGCGCCGGGCTGGTGGTCGGTGGCGCTCCGGTGACGTCGACGGTGCGGCTCGAGCCCGTCGACGGCCTGCCCGGCGTCCTCGTCGAGGTCGGCCCGCGCACGGTGGAGGTTGTGCGCCGCACCGACTCCTACGCGTTGCGTGTGCGTGATCCCGAGGCCACCACGTTGGCGGAGTTCGTGGGTGTCCCCGCCTTCCCCGTCGACGCGCGGTGGGTCGTCGACGGCACGTTCGTGGCCTACTCGCAGCCGCGGCGGATCACCGTCGGCGCCGTTGTCGACGGCTTGCAGCACTTCCCGACCGCCGTCGGGGTGGTGCGCTTCGCCGTGGACGGCAGCGAGCACGAGCTCGTCGCGTTGCAGGGAAAGGCCGAAGGGCTGGTGCTGCATTTCCGGGACGCCACGTCGGGGGAGAGCACCTACGGCGGTGGTCGCGTGCTGCAAGTGCGGGGCGCGGATGATCACGGCAGAGTGCGGATCGACTTCAACCGGACCCTCAACCTGCCATGCGCGTTCACCGCATCCGCGACCTGCCCGCTGCCTCCCGCGGAGAACCGGCTAGCGGTTGCCGTCGAGGCCGGGGAGCGCAACCCCGCGCGGCCGGACCTCGGATGAGCGCCACGGTGGGGAGCGCAGACACCGTGGACGCCACGGATCCGGTGGTCGACGGGGCCGCAATGCGGGACGTACTCGGGCATTTCGCCTCCGGCGTGGTCGTCGTGACCGCGAACGGCCCGTCGGGGCCCATCGGGTTCACCTGCCAGTCCTTCACGTCACTGTCACTGGATCCGCCGCTGGTGAGTTTCGCCCCGTCGCGAACGTCGTCGACGTGGCCCCGGATCCGCGACGCCGGAACGTTCTGCGTGAACATCCTGGCCGCCGACCAGCAGCATCACAGTGCCGGTTTCGCCCGGTCCCATGTGGACAAGTTCGCCGGTGTGCGGTGGCGCCCAGGGCGGTCCGGCGCGCCGATCCTGGAGGGGGTGTGCGCGTGGGTGCACTGCAGGCTCCACAGCGAGCACGACGGTGGGGACCACACGATCGTCGTGGGCCGTGTGCTCGAGCTCGCCGCCGACCACGCCCGGCGCCCCCTGCTGTACCACCGCGGCAATTACGGGTTCGTCCTTCCCCGACCCCGTGAGGAGGTCCGGTGACCCGTCGCACATCGAGTCGCGACGGAGTTACCGGACCGCGGCGAGGGTGAGAAGGCCGCAGCCGTAGCCCTTGGCTGGACCGATCCCACTGATGAGCGCGGCGCGGACGGCTACGGGATCGTCGATCCGGAGTTGTCCTTCGAACACGGCCGTCGCGAGCGTGACGGTGTGCTCGTGGCGGCTGAACCGTTGCGTCCGCCGAGACCGGACGATGAGATCCGGTTCCTCGTGCACCCCTTCGGGCACGGAGAAGCCGTGCCGTCGGGCTTGGCGGAGCAGCCAGCCGGTTTGCCGGGCGGCGGTGACGTGGGCGAACCGTTTGCCGCGGCCGGTCGCGTCGACGGGCCGGGCGTTGTGGACCGGGTTGGCCAGCAGCCGGAACGCCCACCTGTCGCCGCTGGTGAGCCGGTCGAGAAAGGGCCGGTAGTCGAGGGTCTGCCAACCATGGGTAGGGCGGCCGGCTGTCTCGACCAGATGAGTCAGGTCGGGTCTGCCGGGGCTGACGATGTAGAGAACGACGTCGTGGCGGCCTTCGTCGAGTCGCCACAGCACCCGTCCCTCGCTGTCCTCCTCGCAGGATTCGGGGAAAGCGGCCATCACCGCGGCATGCAGGCGGTGTGGCGAGGCCAGTAGGCGCCGAGCGTCGCGGCGGGCGGGATCGATCTCGAATCGGGTCAGGTGCATCTACAGCACCACCAGGGGGTCGTGCCGGACCCCGGGATACATCGGGTTGGACACCTCGACCGGGGGGTGCCGTAGCACGGCGCGCCATTCCCATTGGCGGTGTCGGGGGTTGAAGCTCACCGGTTGGTCGCGGACCAGCGCCGCGCCGGTGGTTCCGGGCAGGCAATCCCCGACCAGTTCCAGATCGGCGGTGGGTGCGTCCCATCGGCGCTGGAACCACGGCGTGGCCCGCCACGGCTCGGCCGACAGCGCTTGAACGGCCTCGCCGGAGCGCAGGCCCTGCTCGACCCGACCCACGGGAGGACAGGACCGCCGGCCCAGGTAGAGCGGGAAATGCGGGTGTCGGAGTGCGGCGTGGAGCCCTTCGAGAAGCGCGTCCTCGCCGTGCAGGCCGACCAGAAAGACCGCGTCGGCGAGGTAGCGGCGGGTCGAGACCGAGATCGGTGTTCGCTCACCCGGGCGGGCAGCTGTCTGGAAATCGCGTTCGATCCGTCCGGGCTGGTCGATTCGCACCGCCATCTGCAGGCCGAGCAATTCGTCCAGCGGATCGGTGCGTCTCCGCCCCTGGGCGGCGGCCAGCAGCCCGACGATCCCGCTCTTGCTGGGCATCCGGTCGGTGCCACGGCGGGAGAACCGGCTGCTCGTGCCCCACGATTGCAGCGGGGCGGCCAGCCGTAACAGCAGTGTGGTCACCTGAGCCGAGACCTCACTGCGGCACCCAACGCTGCGACCGTGGTGCCGGCATCGCCGCGCTCGGCGATGGCCGCCAGCGGTGCCAGCCGCTCACCGGGCCCGAACGTCCACGCCGCGACGGGGGTCTCGGCGTAGGCCTCGTGAACCTCCACGGCGTGTGTGGCCAACCGAGCGATCGCGTCCGGCACCCGGCCGTGATCGCGCCCGCTGATCGCGTCCTCGAACGCACCGACCAGATTGATCGACTGGGTGTCGCGCAGCACGACCAGTACGGCGTCGGGCAGGGTCCGGTTGGCGAATGTGTTCTGTTTGCCGGTCGGCATGCTCCGTACGAAGGCGCGGGCGAAGGCCTCCACGGCGCGGCGGGTTGCCTCGGCGTCGCCGAGGTTGTCGCGCAGCCGGTCGACGTCGATGGTGGCGTAGCGGTAGAGGGTGGCGGAGTTGAACTCGACGGTGCCGATCATCCCGGCGCCGGCGTCCTCTTCCTCGCTTGCCTTCTTGTGGTCGTCGACCGCGGTGAAGTAGTCGTACTCGTTCTCCACCGCATGAACCGACAGCGCGTGCGCGACCTGCGCTGCCGCGTCCACGTTGAGATCGATCGCCTCGGCGACCATCCGACCGAACAACGCGACATCGACCGAGTGCCGGGCATCAGCGCGGGCCTTGGCCACAGTCTTCGGAATCGCCACCGCCGCACCGGCGGCCTCCGTGGTCGCATGAACTGCCAGTTCGGCGAGCCCGATGACCTGCCGGTGGCTGAGGAACACGAGATACCCGGACTCTTCCGGAACGTCCTTCTTGCCTTTCGGGAGAGCGGTTTTGATCCCTGCCGCCGCGAGCATGTCTTTTGCCAGCCGTGGAGCCTGCTGGGCCAGGGCGGGCTCGAGGGTGACGATCTCGTCGCCGATCAGCTCGATCAACCGCTTGGTGCGCACTCCCAGCTCGCTCCGGTCGAACAGCTCCTCGAAGGCGGCTCGGATGGCACGCTTCCAGGCCTGGCTGGACACGCGCGCTCGCACCACACCGCCATAACGGGCGGTCTTCGGGCTGCCGGTGTCGTCCCGGTTGAGGTTGCTCGGGGGCACGGTCTGCAGAACGTGGAAATCGACGATGGTGCGCACAGCAAGCCTCCTCTCGAGGCGCGGTTCAACAGGCGGCCACGGTTGCGGAAGCCTCGGCCGGCGGACGTTCGGTGCGATAGAACTCGCGCCACCAGCGCAGCCGGACCCGATCCGCGCCTCCGGGCCGCTGCCACGCCACGAGCTGGTCGGCAAGCAGCCCGTAATCGACGGGAACACCCTCGGCGCGCAACACCTGCACCGCGGCGCGCAGATGATGGGCCAGTTCGGTGAAGGAGGCCGCAGTCCCGATGACGCAGAACCGCCGCCGAATCTGTTCGGGCACCGCTTTCGGATAGCCCCTGTGCGACGCGCGCAGCGCCGCACCCAACCCACGGCCACGGCGGTGCATCGGCTCACCGCACGACTGCTGATGCAACCCGAACAACGTCATCGCCACATACGCAGCGTTTGCCTCACGGCTGGGAACACCGTCGCGTGAATCGGGCGGAAGCTCATCGGCCACGGTGAACTCCAGGATGTCCACCAGCTCTCCCGGCTGCTTGCCCACGCCGCGCCGCAGCCGGGCGAGCGCAGCCACCGCCGTCGGATCTCGGGGCACTCCCAGCACGCGACGCTGCAGGCCAGTGATCTGTACGTCGACAAAGGTGCCGACACGGCCGAGCCGCGGCCACGATGCGGCGCCCGAGGGCGCAGACAGTGCAACGTCGGCCGAGTCCTCCAGGCGACTGGTCGTGCCGGTGCCGCAGGCGGCGAACGGAGTCGACGCGAAAGGAAGAGCGGCCCGTAGATCCGCCCCGAAACGGGCCTCGGCATGGGCGGCTGTCAGGATTCGGCCTCGGACGGGGCGTCCTTCCCAGGAGGCGGGTGCCACCGAGGCCAGCAGTTCCTCGGCCGCCCGCCCGACCATCGCGAAGACCGTCGTGTGCCAGTCGGTCTGCACGGCCTCGGTGTCGCAGTCGGCATGCAGATCCGACAACCAGTGGCGGAACGGGCCGTCGAGCTCGGCGTGGACACCTTCGATCGCGCGGCTCCTCGGGCCGACGCACTCCCCGCCGGCCGCAGCCACGAGGTCCCCGGCGAGCCCGCCGAGCGCCCAAGCGGCTTTCTCCGCGGCCTCCACACCGGAGATCGCAATCCGGGCGAGCTCCCGGGCGTCCTGGCGGGCGAGAACAGCCGGCAACGCGAGACTGTCGTCAACGATGTCGTCGGTGACGGAACTCTGCGAGCCGTAGATCATCCCAATGGCTCGCACCCGAACCGGGAAATCCCGAGCGATCCTGCGTTCCAGATCGAGGTGCCCGAGCCATTCCAGGACTCCCGGAGCCGGCGCGGTCACGGGCCGGCCCGTCCGGTGGGAAGCCGCGCCCGGCAACAAGGCCGGCAGGCCACGCCAGATCGCCCGATCCGGATCGTGCTCACGCGGCATGTACACCAGTGGCCGCCCGAGCTTCTTCTCCTGAGCGGCACTGCGTCGCCATGCGGTGTGCGGCTCGAGACCTTGCATGTTCTCCGGGCTCGACCGTTCACCGTTGCAGATCAGCACGCGCACGACCCGACCGGAGGACGGGACCAGCCGGATCCGCCGGCTCTGCCAGGTGTAGAGATCGATCGGGCCGGTCGCAGGGCGTCCGCCCTCGACCTCCTCGGCCGCACCCACCGGCTCACGCTCCCAGGCAGGAAGATCCGACGCCGGGTCCCGCGCACCAGGACCGAAATCACGGGCCGGCAGATTGAGCAGCAGCGTCTCCTTCAGAGTCCGCCCTTCCAGCAGCACTCCGCCCAGCCGCCCGCTCCACGCAACCCCGATGGAATAGCCCTTGCCGCTTTTCACGCGCGCGTCCCCGACCGCACCGGACTTGATGCCGGAGCAGTCGAACGCCTGGCAATGCACCACCCAGCGGGCCGCCTCCGCATACGACAACGACAGCTCGCCACCGAACCGGGTGGTGAAGAACGGCACCCCATTCGGCACGTCGGCGATCAACTTCGACAGCTCGGACGTCTCACCCTTTGCTGTGTGCAGGTCGGCCACCTGAAAGAACGGCGTTGCCGAGGAGAACAGATCGAACCGATCCGAGTGCGAAGCCAGGTAGCCGGCGATTCGTGCGACGGGCAACTCCGGCGCCTCCCACAGTTCCTGCCACTGCCCGTCATCCTGTGGCCCCTGCAGCGCCCCGTGCAGGACAGCCAGCAGCATCCGGGTCAGCGCGAACGTCTGCGTCGGGACATCTCCGGAGAGTCCGGCGAGGCGATGCGCCCGCTCGAGAGTGCGCAGCACCCCGTACTCGGTGAGAACTCCCTCCAGATCACGCACCCTGATCCATGGCTCGTGGATCAGGTCGAACGTCGCCTGATCAGATGGGCATACCGCAATCCCCGTCATGAGTCGTAGGTGAGGCCACAACGCGGCGCCGTGTTGCAGCGCGGCGCGCCGGGCGTCGTCACGGCCGAGCAGGAGCTGTCACCTGCAACGCTCCAGGAACGAAAGCCGACCAGCCTCGGCCGCAGCCCCACGCTGACCGTCCACCACCCCCGCAGGTGCGGGGAGCACCTCTGAACGGGGAAGCGCGTCTCCCCGATGGAAGGATCACCCCCGCAGGCGCGGGGAGCACCTCCTGCCGGGCGCTGAGCCGCTCCCACGCGGCGGAACACCCCCGCCGACGAGGACGAGCCCGGTGGTCCGCATTTCGCCCCAGCGCAGCGTGTCCCTCCCGCCGCGTGACCTCGGCTCGTTCTGCACCGGGTTCTCGCCGTGGACCAGGTGCGCCGGGCGCAGTGACAGGTAACCCGCGACGATCCCCCCTGCTGACGACTCGGTGGGCGACTCCACCCGCGGCACAGGCGAAGGCTGCCTGCCTGCACCTGGAAGACCCGGCTCATGGCAGCGATCCTGATTCGCAGCTTTCGAGGCGTCCAGCAGAGCGTCCCGCGGGACTGGACACGCCACTGGACACATCTGGAAGCCGACCGAGATCCTCGAATCGGGAGTCGACGTCGTGCACGATCTGCTGTGCAGACCGTTCTTGACGGGCTTTATGCCTGAAAAGCGAGTCGATCCACATCTTCCGCGAGGTCAGCGGGCGAGGTCGACCGTCCGGTGATCCTCTTCTCGTGAATGGCAACTCGACGGGATCGGGGTTCATGCAGTGATGAAAGCTGACAGCCAGTCGGTGTTGGATGGTGCCGCCATCCTCGCCAACGCCGAAGAGATCGGGCCACTGCTGCGGGAGCACGCTGCCGACGTGGAAGCCGCTCGCCGCCTGACCGAACCGGTTGTCGATGCACTTCGGTCCACCGGCGTGTTTCGCATGGCCATGCCCGCGACGTGGGGCGGGCCTGAGGTCGATATCTGCCGGCAGAACGAGATCCTCGAAACGCTGGCTCGGGCTGATGCCTCAGCCGCCTGGTGCGCGATGATCGGCTCCGACAGCGGCTTTTACAGTGGGTACATCGACGACGCCGCCGCTCGGTCGCTCTATCCCAACCTTGATGCTGTGACGGCCGGGTGGATCGCTCCGGCAGGGATCCTCGAGGTGTGCGACGGCGGCTACCGGCTGTCGGGCCGATGGTCGTTCGGCAGTGGGTCGACCCATGCGGACGTCATTGCGGGCGGCGCTCGGGTGGTCGAGAACGGGGCGCCTCGACTCTTGGCTGACGGCACGCCGGAAGAGCGGATGGCAATGTTGCCGGCAGAGCAGTGGGAGGTGCTGGACACCTGGAGGCCTCTGGGCCTGGCCGGAAGTGGAAGCCACGACTACACGATCACCGATGCGTTCGTGCCGGCGGAGAACACCTGGTCCTTCGGCGATAGCTATCGCTCCGAGCCGCTCTACAGGTGGCGTGGAATGTTCATGGTCAACTTCTTCGGACTTCCGCAGGGGGTTGCGCTCGATGCTTGTGACGTGGCCACGTCGATTCTCGGCGGTAAAGTCTTGATGCCGGAGATGGTTCCCGCTAAGGATGTACCGCGTGTTCGGGCTGCTGTCGCCCGGGCGAGCGCGATGGTCGGCGCGGCTCGCAGCTACTCTTACGACACCGTCGGCACTTTCTGGAATGTGATCGTGGCCGGCGATGAGCCGTCGTTCGAGCAGCGAGCCCAGCTCACGGGACTTTTCGTGCACGTGGCGTCGGAATGTCGCGCTGCTGTTCGTTTGCTTGTCGACACGGTCGGCACCGTCGCGATCCAGGACGGCTGCTCATTGGGGCGGAAAATGCGGGATCTCGATGTGATCGCTCAGCACGTTCTTGCGAAGAGTCAGATCTGGGAGTGGGCCGGGGGGATGTACTTCGGGCAGGATCCGCCTTTTCGAGCTCTGTGATGGCGACTGTTGCGGAGCGGCTGACCGGCGCCGAGGCATGAGGTGCGGCGGTGCGGTTCGTGGCTCGGGTTGGCATGGCGCTACTGCTGATCTTCAAATCGCACGGTGGAGACGAATTCATGTCTGGTCGAGAAAACATGTCCTCGCCCTTCGGCGATGAACGCCTGCCCGGTCTGCAACGCCGCATGGTCCTGAAGGCGGGGCTCGGCACGGCGGCCGCCACCGCCTTCGGTGCGCTTACGTCGGCGCCGGCGCCGGCGCCGGCGTTTGGATCAGCCCTGTCGCCAGCTCGCACCGGTGAGCTGCGAGAGTACAAGGTGGTCTGGAGCGATCAGCAACTGGAAGGCCTGTGCAGGAAGATCAAAACTCTCAAGTTCCCGCGCGTTATTCCGGGATCCGGATGGAAATATGGTATCCCGAGTATCTTCGCGCTCTCATCACCTACTGGTGCGATGGGTTCGACATGGAGGGGGCGTCGACGAGCCTCAACCGATACCCGCAGTACGTGACCCGGGTCGAGGATCTCGACATTCAGTTCATCCGCGTGATCGGCGAAGGCGGTCCCGACAAGGCGAGACTCCCGTTGCTCAGCACCCATGGCTGGCCCGGATCGACGTTCGAATTTTGACAGGTGATAGAGCCGCTCGCCTTTCCGTCGCGATGTGGTGCCAAGGCGGACGTCGCGTTCGACCTCATCATTTCCTCGCTGCCAGGCCATGGTGCCTCGGGCAAGCCTCCGCGGCCGATCGGCGCGCGGACGACCGCGCGGCTCTGGAACAAGCTGATGGGCGAAAATCTGGGTTATGAGCCCTATTACGCACAAGGTGGCGACTGGGGGGCCGGCGTGGCCGGTTCGCTGGCTATCGATTTCCCCGAAGTTGTGAAGGCCATTCATCTCAACCTGATGATCGTAGCGCCGCAGGTGCCGGCCGAGACTGCGGCCGAGGAGGAGTTCTACGCAGAGGCGGATGAGGATGAGCGGCGCTGGGGTGCCTACTATCAGCTGCGGGCCACCGAGCCCAAATCCCTCGCCTATGCCATGGCCGACAATCCGGTCGCGCAGGCGCAATGGCTGATCCAGCGCTTCTATCAATGGAGCGACAAGCGCACCCGGTCCTTCGACCACGTGTTTTCCATGGACCAGCTGTTGACCAACGTCATGATCTATGTCATCAACGATGCGTTCCAGACCTCCACGTGGTTCTATACCGGAAGTGAGGAGGAGCACGTGAAGCAAATGCCCAAGGGGACACGCGTCAGCGTGCCCACGGGTTTCGCCTCCTATTCCGGCGACTCCGCAACTGGGCAGCGGCGCTGAAATTATGAGAGATGCCCAGACTTTTCGTCCGTAACACATGGTCGCGGTGCTCGCGCTCTCTACAGGTCATGCCGAGTCTTTCCGCCAACTCGCGGCGGAGTTGTAGAACCTGGCGAACGACTCCACCGGCTCACGGACGGTGCGTTGGGTATTGACGCGGTCGTTCTCGTCGGCATGTCCTAGCGCGACTCCGCACACGATCAGATGGTCGTCAGGAATCGTCACGTGCTTCCGCACCACCGACGGAAAGTCGATCAGCGACGCCTGAGGGCACGTGTCCAATCCGATCCCGCGCGCAGCGAGCATCAGCGCCTGCAAGAACAACCCGGCATCCACCAGCGCGCCCTGTAGGGGAGCGGTGCTGACGGTGAGGATGATCTCCACCGGGGCTCCGTAGAATTCGTAGTTGCGCCGATGCTGCCTACGTCGGCCGGCAGAGTCGTCTCTCGCGATTCCGAGCGTGTCTCCGTAGAGGCCTTCCCCGAACGCGCGGCGGCGCGAGCGGAACGGCTCGGGCCATTGGTCCGAGTGTGGTTGGTAGTCGTACTCCTCGGCCTCGATCCGTCCGGCGTCGAACGCGCACAACAGGTCCGCGCTCAGGGCTTGCTTCGCCGCGCCGATCAGTACATGCACCTGCCAGGGTTGGGTGTTGGAGTTGCTGGCCGACCGGGACGCCAGCGCGAGCAGTTGCTCGATGTCCGCTCGCGCCACGGGCGTCGGCAGAAACGCCCTGCAGCTGCGCCGCGTGCGCAATGCGTCTTCGACCGTCGTCGCGGAACCCATGGCGGGACCCTCACCCGGCTTCTTGATGAACTGGGCAACCACATCGCGCTCGCTGTGCCGGCTGCGTAACACCCCACTCTCCCAATGTCTCGACAGCCCCGAGTGGCTCCCGACGACCATGACGGGACTTCTTGTTCAAGTGTGATTGATCGATCCCTGCCGGCCGCTTTCGCGGGCTGATGAGCGTCCGGCCACACTTCCTCGAAGTAGGATCCACGGAACGCATGTGGCGTGCATCACGGCCAGTGGGCGTCGCAGCTGGGTGCTGGCCGGAGTTCGATGGCTCCTGCTGGCGGTACCACTTGAATGGGCCGGAGCAGACCACGTTCATCGTCGTCTGGATCTCACTGACCGCACGTGACGTCATCGACGTCAAACGCACAGTCATCGGCTCGTGGCGCGGTGTGTCGAGCCGGCCCCGGTCTCGGCGTGGGGGCGATGGCTGTTGCTCGTGCTGGACAACTGCTTGTCCTGGACGAGTTCGAGGATGAGATGACCAGGATGGCGGGACCGCTTCCCTCGCCCGGTGGGCAAGAGTCGGGGCCACCTTGTCCGACCCGGTCGGTACCCCACTGGCCCACAGCCCGCGGAACGTGCACAAGCTGGTATTTCAGACCGGCCGTGCGGCGCGGACAGACGACTTCTCCGCCGACCCGGGTGCAGCCGTCGAGGCCGCCCGCAAGTCCGGCCTCCGCTCGTCGCTCGGAGTGCCGATCAGCGTCGCGGGCAGGCTATGGGGCGTCATCAGCGTGGCGTCCTCGCGGGAGGAGCCGCTGCCCGCGGACGCGGAGGCGCGGCTGGCCGGGTTCACGGAGCTGGTCGCGACCGCGATCGCCAACGCACAGGCCCGGCTCGAGCTGCGCGGGTTCGCCGAGGAGCAGGCGGCGCAGCGCCGGGTGGCGGCCCTGGTGGCCCGGGGGGCGCCGGCGGGTGAGGTGTTCGCCACGGTCGTGGAGGTGGTCGGGCGGCTGTTGGCGGTCGACCATACGATCTTGAGCCGGTATGACCCGGACCGTCTGGCGACTGTCGTCGGCCACTGGGACAGACCGGACCAAGGGCGCCCGCTGGTCATCGAGGGGCGAATGAAACTGGGGGGACAGAACATTCACACGCGAGTGTTCGATACGGGTCGCTCGGCGCGGATCGACGACTACGGCGTCACCTCGGGCGCATTCGCCGACGTCGCTCGGGTCTGGCAGCTCCGGGCGTCGGTGGGCGTGCCGATCTGGGTCGAGGGCCAGTTGTGGGGCGTGATCAGTGTGGGATCCCGCGCCGGACCGCTGCCCGCCGGAACCGAGGCCAGATTGACCGGGTTTACCGAGCTGGTCGCGACCGCGATCGCGAACGCCGAGGCGCAGGCCGCGCTGGCGGCCTCACGGGCGCGGATCGTCGCCGCGGGCGACGCCGCCCGCCGCCGGATGGAGCGGGATCTGCACGACGGTGCCCAGCAGCGGCTGGTCTCCCTCGCCGTGCGCGTGCGTGCGATGCAGGCGATGCCTTCCGAGGCCGGGGAACTCGGCGCGCAGTTGGACGAGGTCGTTGCGGAGCTGAATGGTGTGCTCGACGAGCTGCGTGAGATCGCGAGTGGCCTGCACCCCGCCGTGCTCGCCGAGGGCGGGCTGCTCCCGGCGCTGAAGACGCTGGCTCGCCGCTCGGCTGTTCCGGTGAACCTGGACATCGGCGTCGATGGTCGGTTGCCCGAGCCGGCGGTCGAGCTGGCCGCGTACTACGTCGTTGCCGAGGCGCTGACCAACACCGCCAAGCACGCCGGTGCCTCCGGCGTCGATGTCACCGTGACGGCCGGTGAGGGGGTGCTGCGGGTCGCCGTCCGCGACGACGGCCGCGGAGGCGCAGACCTCACCTCCGGTTCGGGCCTGGTGGGGCTCACGGACCGGGTCGAAGCGCTCGGTGGCCGGCTCTGGGTGAACAGCCCGTCCGGCGCGGGCACCACGGTCCAGGTCATGCTTCCGCTGGCCGCATCCGGCGGCCCGGGGCTGCGGGCGGCAGGCGGCGGCCCACCGTCCGGTCCCGGCCCTGCACGTCCGGCCGAACCCAACCGTCCTGACAATGCACGAGAAAGCTGACGGCGGCAGGCTCCGCCGTGGCGCCGGTCGCCGTCAGCCCGGCCGGCCTCGGTCCGCGCCGCGGCGCGACGATTGCGGTCTGAGCTGGGTGTTCGCGCGGCTATTCGGAGCACCACCGGACGGATCATGTCGTGAGTCGTGCTGGAATAGACCTGCAGGTCACGGCAGTAGGATGTGTATCGGGCGCCCACAGCCTGTTCCATCTACCGCTTCTGTGGAGGCAACCCAAACGCGCCCGAATGGCGGCTCGGCAGTCGACGGGACGCATGTAAGGTCCATGCCCCGGCGAGGCCACTACCATTTCTGGACAGCAGAACCAGAGAAGAGTCTAAACCTCGTCACCACTCTCAGTGGCCTAAATCGGAAGGAGTAGCAAAAATGGACATCCGGAAGAATGACACCGCGGTCGTGTTCATCGATCCGCAGAACGACGTCCTGAGCGAGGACGGGGCAAATTGGGGCGCGGTCGGCGCGAGCGTCACCGAGAACAAGACGGTCGAAAACATGGAGCGGATATTCGAGGCTGCGAAGTCTCGCGGATACGAAGTGTTCATCTCGCCCCACTACTTCTATCCCACCGACAGTGGCTGGATGATGAACGGGCCACTCGAGACAGCCGAGTTCAAAACTCATACATTTGCCCGGAGTGGACAGCTCGATCTGACCGGTTTCGAGAACTCCGGCGCGGACTGGCTGGATCGCTTCAAGCGTTATATTGACGATGGTAAGACAGTTGTAGCAAGTCCGCACAAGGTGTTCGGGCCGCAGACCAACGACCTGGTCCTGCAGCTGCGCAAGCGAGGGATCGGCAAGATCCTCCTCGGAGGCATGCTGGCCAACATGTGCGTCGAATCCCATATGCGCGAGTTCATCGAACAGGGCTTCGAGGTCGCCATGCTCAAGGATGCGACGGCCGGGCCTCGGCATCCGGTCTGGGGTGACGGCTATGAAGCCGCGATCGTCAATTACCGATTTTTCGCCCATGAGGTGCTGTCCGCCGATGAAGCGATCGATCGCATGCGCTGAGGCGAAGTTCAAGCCGCGCGGAGAGCAGTGGTTGCCCGAGCCTCCCTGGGTCTGACCTGTTTGTAGCCCGAGTCGGACCGTGGGCGTTTCTTCCGAGATGGACAGCGAGTGGGCGAGATCATCGAGGAGGGAGTGCGGCCGCCCGGGCGGGGCGACGGTGCTGCATCTCCACGCGCGTGACAAAAGACCGACCGGCCTGTTCAGGACATTCGGTTGTTCGAGCGGCTCCTCGCGGGGGCCTGCACACGTGAACGGACGTGATCCTGGAACTGATCACGGGTGGTGGCCGCTCCATGTGATCGCCGAACGAGCCCCGGTCGTTCACGCCTTCCGATCAGAAATGCTCACATTCAGCGCGGGCGGATCATCTTCGGATCGGGCGACGGTGAGCAGCGTCACGTGAGATGCGGTGGAAATTCGGCGCCGTCCGTGGCCATCATGGTTCCGTACCGATCGTTCTCAATAGGTCCTCGAGTCGAAAGGGGGGACCGTGGCGCGACCCAAGGAGTTCGATGTCGACGTCGCCCTGATGAACGCGATGGTCCTTTTTTGGGAAAAGGGCTACGAGAACACCTCTCTGCAAGATCTCGTCAGCCGCATGGGTGTGCACAAGCGGAGCATGTACGACACCTTCGGCGACAAACGCACTCTCTTTCTGAGGGCCTTGAACCGGTATGCCGACTTGACGGAGGCGGCGGACCGCGAGAGGGTCGCCGAAGCCGGCAATGCGCTGGAGGCGCTGCGTGTGCTGTTCGAATCGTCGGTCGAGCAGTCGGATGCGCGGCCGTCCGGTTGCCTGGTCGTGAACTCGGCCACCGAGGTGGCTCTTCGAGATCCGGAGGCCACTGCGCGGGTTGAGCGCAACTTCGCCGAACAGCAACGCCTGCTGAAGGAGATCGTCGAGCGAGGTCAGCGCGACGGTGACATCGACCGCTGTCATGACGCCGGCGTGCTGGCGACGACGCTGTTCAACGCGTTGCTCGGGCTGCGGGTTCAGGCGAGGGTTGTAACCGACCGGGCACTTCTGGCGCGGATGGTGGAGGGCGTGCTCGCCGCAGTGAGGTGAGTCGACCGGCGGGTGTGCTGCGTCGCCACGAGTACCGCAATGAGCGGTCTTCTTTTTTGGCCTGATTCTGCACCGATTGTTCTCAATCGACTTGGGGTGGCGACGGGACCGGAACTCGGCCGAACGGCGTGGGCGGCAGGTTGCGCCGACCGCCCGGACGGCACCGACCCGTCACCGGCCCCGAGCAGCACGTCATGTCACTTTCCCGCACCATGTCAACGGCCTACGTCGTACATGTAAATGCAGTCCGTCACCACCACTGAACAAGGAGCACCATGGCAAGCAATCGGCTGACCATCGAGGAAGTCGCGCGCGGATACTGGCGAGTGGTCATCGATAACCCGCCGATCAATCTCTACGACCCGGAGATGTTCGCCGAGTTGCGCGTTCTCATGGACCGCATCGACGCCAGCAACGAGCTCAAGATCGTTGTTTTCGAGAGCGCCAACCCGGACTATTTTGTAGCCCACTACGACCTGGAGCGGGGCGAGGTCGTCCCGGCCCAGCCGGGCGCCGCGGAGTTCAGTGCCTGGCCCGCATTTGTCACGAGGTTGGCCCAGTCGCGAGTTGTCAGTGTCGCCAAGATCCGTGGCCGCGCTCGCGGGCACGGCAGCGAGTTGGCACTCGCCTGTGACATCCGCTTCGCGAGCAAGGAGAAGGCCGTGCTCGCGCAGGTGGAGGTGGGCGTGGCCGTGGTCCCCGGCGGCGGGGCGACCGAGTGGCTCAGTCGCCTCGCCGGCCGGTCGCGGGCACTCGAGATCATCACCGGTGCCGACGACTTCGACGCCGAGACCGCCGAGAAGTACGGCTGGGTCAACCGAGCAGTACCCGACGCGGAGCTGGATGCCTTCGTCGACAACTACGCCCGCCGTGTCGCGAGCTTCGACACGGACGCGCTCGAGCTGGCCAAGAAGCTGGTCAACGCCCGTGCCGGCATCCCCTCCGAAGCCGACCGCTGGGCGTCGAACCAGTCGTTCATAGGCACGACCTCCTGGCCCCAGACCCGACAGACCATCGACGAACTGATGTCGCGGGGCCTCCAGGCGGAGGGCGACTTCGAGCTGCGACTCGGACACCACGTCGGACTGGTACGTCGGTGACAGGCGCCGTGGCGGCGGGTGCTTTGAACACAACCTGTTGCTCCGCAGCGCGCTCGATGCCCTGGGCTACAGCACCACCGGCCTTTCCGGGCGCGTGCTGTGGAACCGGCCCGTCGAGGCGCCGATGCCCCCGCGCGACCACATGCTGTTGCGCGTCGACCTGCCGGAAGGTCCCCATATCGTCGACGTCGGCTTCGGCGTCGCGACGCCTACGGGTGTGCTGGCTCTCGAGCCCGAGGTGGAGCAGGCAACACCGCATGGGCCGTACCGTCTCCTACCCGACGGGCCCGCGTTCGTGATGGAGGCCCGGCTGAGTGACCAATGGCGTCCGCTGTACCGGTTCGACCTCGCCGAGCAATACTTCGCCGACTACACGATGGTCAACTGGTACAGCGCACACCACCCCGACTCCCTGTTCGTCATCGGGCTGTTGATCGCGCGCGCCGACACCGACCGCCGCTACACACTCAGTGGCACGACGGGCGGCGGAGTCAACGTCGCGGTACACCACCCCGACGGTCATTCCGAACGGCGCGAGCTGAACTCACCCACCACGATCCGGGTCGCCCTCGAGGAACATTTCCTGATCGACCTGTCCGGGCTACCCGACCTTGACGCCGCCCTGGCCCGCCTGTTCTGACCGACAAAACTTCGGACGCCGTGATACGGATCTATGACGGCGCCTGTCGGAAGGCTGTGATGATGTCGATTTTCGCGATTCGGCCGTCTCCGGCAACCGCGGAGAAGTATCGCGCCGCCGGCGTGTGGCGCGGCTACGGTCCCATCGGGGATCTGCGCCGGTGGCGTGAGGAAAGTCCTGATGGCATCGCGATGAGGGCCTATCGGGCCGGCGCCGTGGGGGCGGAGTTGTGTTCGGTGGGGCTCAGCTACGCCGACTACGCGCACTACGTCGAGCGGTTCGCCGGAGCG
>NZ_BAAAUS010000050.1:0-35055 GCF_039534065.1 Pseudonocardia yunnanensis
GCCGGTATGGCTTGTCTGGGTGAGCCGGGAGTCGGCCAGCAGGACGTGATCTTCACGCCTCACGCGCTGATGCACACCCTTGCGTATCGCAGCACTCTGCTTTCCCTGTGGCACGGGGCGTGCAGGGTGCTGCTCGACTCCTGGTCCGGCGAGCGGGGTGCAGCGATACTCGCCGAGACCGGCACCACGATCATGCTCGCCGCGCCGACATTCATCCAGGACGTGATCGCGGCCTCGGACGGCGCGCCGCAGCGCCTGCCCGCGCTTCACGCGCTCGTCTGCTCCGGCACCACCATCCCGCGACCGCTGGTCCCGCAGGCCCGACGGGTGTTCGGGGTGCCGTTGCAGGCCGGGTGGGGCATGACCGAGACCGGGCTCATCACGCGGACCCGCGAGGACGATCCGCCGGGATGGGCCGCACACAGTGACGGACGCCCGTGCAAGAGCGTGGAGCTCGACCTGCGGTCGGACACCGAGATCACCCGCGACCAACCCGGCCGTGGCTTCGTCCGCGCCGGGGGCGTGTGCCTGGCGACCGTGGGCCGTGACACCGGCAAGGTCGTCATCATCGCCGAGCAGAACGACGGCTGGTATGACACCGGAGACCTCGCCGTGCCCGACGGATGCGGCGGGTTCAAGCTGATGGGCCGCGCCGCCGACCGGATCGGCGGGGTGTTCATGATCCCGGTCAACGACGTCGAGTCCGCGCTGCTGGGCCATCCCGGCGTCGCGGACGTCGCCCTGGTCGGCTACCCCGCCGCCGACGGCGGCGAACTGGCCTGCGCGGTGATCGTCCCGGCGACCTCGCCCCCGGTCACCCTGGATGAGCTGCGTGAGTACCTCGGCGACCAGGGCATGACGCAGTGGTACCTGCCCTCCCGCCTGGAGTATGTAGAGGCACTGCCACGCAACACCAACGGCAAGGTGCGCAAGGAACTGCTCCGACGCCGGCTGCGCGGCGAAACCGCACTCACGGAATGACCGATAGGACACCTGCGCGTCGATCACGTGCTGTGCATGGTCAAGAGAAGAACACGGCGGTGTCCGTTCCGGCCTGACCGGGCGACCGTACGGCCGGGGGCCCGCACCACGGAGGTCGTGCGGGCCCCGTCTCAGTCACCGCGCGAGCCAGTCCCGATAGGTGGTCTTGGCGATGATGGCGTCGCTCTTGGCGATGAGACCGTCATTCGAGGCGGCGGCGTATATGCCGGCGTTGTTGTCGGTGACGACGGTGCGCTGGTCGCCATGGGCGGCCAGGGTGATCCGGCCCAGCTCGTCGAGTGTGAAGACTTCGGGGCCGGCGACGTTGCGGGTGCCCCGCAGCGGGGCTCTCACGCAGACCTCGGCCACGGCCTGGGCGACGTCGGCCGAGGCCATGGGCTGGATGCGCGTTGCAGGCAGGCGGACGGTCTTGTCGTCAGAGGTCCACGACAGCACCGCGTCCATGAACTCGAAGAACTGCGTGGCGCGGACGATCGAGTACGGCACGGGTCCGGTCTTGAGGATGTCCTCCTGCAGCACCTTGGCGCGGTAGTACACCAGGTCCGGCACCAGTTCGGCGCCGACAATCGAGAGGACCACCGCGTGGCCGACGCCGGCGGACTTGGCGGCCAGCAGCAGGTTGTCCATCGTCGTCTGGAAGAACGCAGGCGAAGCCTCATCGAAGGTCGGCGAGTCCGTCAAGTTGACGACGACATCGGGTCCCGCCAACGCCTCGGGCAGGCCCTTCCCGCTCAACAGGTCCAGTCCTGTGGACGGCGAGTGTGGCACCGCCTCGTGCCCGCTCGCGTTCAGGATCTTCACCACCTGCGATCCGATGAGCCCGGTCCCGCCGATGACAGCGATCTTCATCTTCGACCTTTCTCTCTTCTCGGGTGACTACGATCAGCTCGTGCGCTGAGCCCGCCGGTCCTCAGGGACGGACGCGGATGATCGTCTTCCCCTTGACCCGCTCGGTCGGATTGAACGCGGCGACGGCATCGTCCAGGGATGCGATGTTGCCGATGTTGGTCCGTAACCTTCCATCCCGTACCCGCTCGACCAGTTCACCGAGTTGAGCGCGATCGGCCTCGACCACGAAATCAATCGCTCGACCCTGGGCGGGCCAAACCTCAGGCGGCCCGGCGATCGTCACCAGCGTGCCCCCAGACCGAATCAGGGCGGCGGACCGTTTCCCGACGTCGCCGCCAATGACATCGAACACCAGATCGACGCCACCGACATCGGTCAGCGCGTCGTTATCCAAATCGACGAACTCCTGCGCGCCATAATCAAGCGCCGCTCGCCGATCCGCGGCACGCCCCGTACCGATGATGTAGGCACCCGCCTCAGTAGCCAGCTGCGTGACCATCGAACCAACCCCACCGGCGGCCCCGTGCACCAGGACACTTTGCCCTGCCTGCACCTGCCCGTGCACGAACAATCCCTGCCACGCCGTCAAACCCGAAATCGGCAGGCTCGCGCCCACCGTGAAATCAACATCGCCAGGCAGCGGGGCGACATTGCGTGCCTCAATGGCCACATACTCGGCCAGCGTGCCATCACGGGTCCAGTCGGCCAGCCCGAACACACGCTGCCCCACGGCCAGCCCCGCGGTGCCATAACCGAGCGCGGTCACCACGCCGGCCATCTCATGTCCAGGAACCGAGGGCGTGCGGTCCTCACCCAACCGGTCGGTCCAGGTCCCACCCCACGTCAGCTCACCCGGGGTGTAACCCGAGGCGTGCACCGCGACGAGCACATCATTGCCCGCCGGTTCTGGCATGGTCCGATCCACCAGCGTCATCCCAGCCGTGCCTGCGGCTTGATCGGTCACCACGATTGCCTTCATTCATTACCTCCATGTCTTCGAGTCTGTTCAAGCCATCGCAGCCATACGCTGTGGCCGAATGGCCGATAGCGACCTTTCGGGGTTCGATACAGCTATGAAACCGCGGCGCGGTCAAACCGTGCTATTACCGGTTACGGCCGTTCATGGCTGGCAAGCAGCCAAGCAGTCACACCCGAGGTCAGGGACAATCGCCGGTCATTTCGCCCGGACGTTCCGGGCTGTCTGCGGCAAGCGCATCACGGGGTTCGCGGTGTCGCGAACCTCGGCGTGACTGGTCAGCTCACTTCGAGCACGGCCTTGCCCGCGATCCGGCGGGCGAAGAGCGCCTCCACTGCGCTCGCGACGTCCTTCCAGTCCCCACGTCGGCCGATCTGCGGGTCGAGACGGCCTTCGGCGAGCATCCCGACCAAGACGGCGAGGTCCCCCGCCAGCTCTCCGCCCATCATGAACGACTGCACGCTGCGCAGCTCTCCGACGGTCGCGTACGGCTCGAACACGGTGGGCTCACCGGACGTGGCGCCGATGGACTGCACCGACCCGCCCACGGCGAGCAGGGCGAACGCTCGGGCGAGCTGAGGTCCACCGACGTTGTCGAGCACGCCGTGCAGCCCCGGCTCGACGCCCTCGAGCCCCACGACGACCTCGGCCGCCCCCAGCTCGGCGAGACCCTCACCGCGTGCCGCGCTGCCGACCGAGGCGATCACGTGCGCCCCGGCCGCGGCTCCCAGCTGCACCGCGAACCGTCCGACCCCGCCCGACGCCCCGGTGACGAGCACCCGCTGCCCCGTCACGAAACCCAGCCGGCGCAGCGCACGCAACGCCGTGACCCCGGCAACCGGCAGCGCCGAGGCCGCTCCGAGGTCCACCTCCTCGGGCACCACCGCCAACTCGGCGACCGGGACCGCCCGCAGCTGCGCCCACGCACCCGACGGCCCGAACGTCACGACCCGGCTGCCCGACGGCGGCCCAGAGCCGTCAGCCGCAGGAGTGCGCACCACGCCCGCGGCGTCCCACCCCGGTACGTAACCCGCTGGTTGATCGGCGACGCCGCGCAGCTCGCCGTAGTTGAAGATCGCGCCGCGCAGCTCGCCGTGGTTCAGCGAGATCGCGCGTACCTCGACGAGCACCTCGTCGGACGCGGGAACGGGATCTGCGGTCTCGCCGAGCCGCAGCCCGGCAGGCGCGTCGTGGTCCACCACCAGAGCGAGCACGGTCAACTCCTTCCGGGCGGTCCCGCGACCGCCTCCTCGGCCGCCAACCGGAGCGGCCCGGCTGGCGAAGGATCGGGCACATGCGCAGCAGCGCCAGGTGCTCGGGCTCGTTGTGCGCCGCCCACACTCACGGCGGCCGGCACGGTTCCTCGCTGCCGTCGTCCGCGTAGCGTTCGAGCAGCAACTCGACGTCGGCCGTGTCGAACGCGGCCGCGGTGATCACTGACTTCCTCCTACGCGTTCAGCTCGGTATCCCGAATCCGCGGCGGGCCAATCGGCCCCTCACCGCCCTGGCCACGCGGCTGACGCTGATCCACGAGGAAGGCAGGACCGCTCGCGGTCCCGAGTCCTCACGGACGAACGCGGATGATCGTCTTCCCCTTGATCCGCTCGGTCGGGTTGAAGGCGGCGACGGCGTCGTCGAGGGTCGCGACGTTGCCGATGTTCGTCAGCAGTCGTCCGTCCCGCACCCGCCGGACGATCTCACCCAGTTGGGCTCGATCGGCCTCGACGACGAAGTCGATCGCTCGGCCGTTCGCGGGCCGAGCCTCGGCCGGGCCGGCGATGGTCACCAGCGTTCCTCCGGCTCGAATCACGCCTGCGGACCGTTTCCCGATATCGCCGCCGATGACATCGAACACCAGATCGACTCCGCCGACGTCTTCCAGGGCGTCATTCTCGAGGTCGACGAACTCCTGCGCGCCGAAATCGAGCGCCGTCTGCCGGTCGGCGGCACGTCCGGTCCCGATGACGTAGGCACCTGCCTCGCGTGCGAGCTGCGTCACCATCGATCCGACTCCACCGGCCGCACCGTGGACGAGAACGCTCTGCCCCACCTGGATGCGGCCGTGCACGAACAATCCCTGCCACGCGGTCAGACCCGAGATCGGCAGGCTCGCACCCACCGTGAAGTCGACGTCGCCCGGCAGCGGCGCGAGGTTGCGCGCCTCGACGGCCACATACTCCGCCAGCGTGCCGTCGCGAGTCCAATCCGTGAGCCCGAACACCCGCTGGCCCACCGACAGCCCCGTCGTGCCATAGCCGAGAGCGCTGACCACTCCGGCCAGCTCGTGCCCAGGGATCGACGGTGTCCGGTCCCGGCCGAGGCGATCGGTCCAGGTCCCGGGCCAGGTCAGCTCGCCCGGGGTGAATCCCGACGCATGAACCTGAACGACGACGTCGTTCCCCGCCGCGTTCGGCTCCGGCCGCTCCACCAGCGTCATCCCGGCCGTTCCCACGGCCTGGTCCGTCACCACAACCGCCTTCATCCGGCGCCTCCCTGCATCCAGTCCTCGCCGCCACGCTCTGATGCCATGCCGGTGTTTACCGGACTCGATAGTCCAGTCCATTGTGATCGCCCGGTTGACTCGCGCGCACCGCGACGACGGGCGGTGAAGCCCCTCGTTGAGGGCATCTGAGCTCCTGTTTGAGATCGTTGCGGGCCGACGGCGCACCCGACGCGACGCCCGCGCGGAAGCGTGCGACAGCCTGGCCCGGTCGACTATTGGCGAAGCCCTACTGGACTGTCAAGTCTGTCCGTGATGGCGGGAGCGTGAACAGGCTTCAGTTCCCCACCCTTGATGCGAACCCGTTGAGGGCCAGCCTGACCTCGATGCGGCCGATCGCCGCTGCCATCAGCCGCGAGGTGCGCGCCGCCGGGAAGAGCAGGTAGTCGCCCGCTAGGCGGCCATGCTCGCGGTGGCGAGCCCCGGCGGCGTCGGTCGGGCGTCGAAATCGGCTCGCTCCCGCACTGGACTCCGTCCGGCAGCGAGGTAGGACTCCCCGTTCGCGGAACGCGGCGTTGACCAGGGCCCGGGCCGGCTCCGCGCGGTCCGGGACTTTGCTGGAGAGCGAGCCCGTCGTCACCCATTCCAGTCCAAGCCGACGTAGTACTGGCCAGTACGAGTACTCATCCCTGGTCCTCGTCGATTCGCGGCCACAGCAGCACCCGACTCGCGCGGCCCGCAGGGGGTTCCGTGCTTGCGCAGATCGCTCGCAACGAGCAGCCCATGGAGCGCACGCTTGACATGGCCATGGGGCGCGCCTGGGCCTACGCTGCGGCAACCGCGGACCCCCGCTCGGCGGACGTGCCGCGTCGTCCCACTCCATGCGGCTACGACCGAGCCGACAAAAGCTGCTTCGCACGTCCGGCCAAGAGATCGACGCCGGCGTTGCTGCGTCAGCTATTAAGTGCAGGCACGCTCGGACGGCATGATCACGTGTGCCGCATGGTCCGCGCGCGGGAGCAGGATGTCCGGATCGAGCTCGTACGACAGCCGGCCACAGACGGCGTGGGCGGCAAGATGGCCACGCAACCCAAGATCATCGAGACCAGCGCCCGCACTCGATAACTGGACTTGACAGTCGAGATCGTCTCCGTGAACATTCGGTCCAGATGGTCCAGTTTCTCGAGAGGAAGCGGGGTGTCGCCGCGCATCGACAGCAACGACGGCTGTGCCACAGGGCGTGCCGGGCTCCGGTCGGTAGAGCAGGTCAGCGGAGAGGATCCCGTGCGGCTGGCCCGGGAGAAGGCTCGCGACTCGAGCACTCCACCTTCCTGGAGTCTCCATCGGGTCGCTTCAGGAGCGATCGGCTTCGGCCCTCGGGCCACCCTCCAACAGACTTGACAGTCCAGTCCACCTGAAGCGATAGTCGGCCAATCAGCGACTGACTGTGGGGCCCGGCCGCGTCCGCGACACAGCGCCCGCACGCTGAGCGGGCGTTACATCGCCGTCTGGAGCATGCCCGGACTCCGTTGAATAAGGCATGGCCGCACCGGGGCAGCCACAGGCGATCCACACGGTCCCCGTGACCTCGGCGCGGCCAGCACCGTGCACCCTGCGCTTCCGTCAGAGACCAATACAAGGGATCCACCATGACCAGCAACAACGACGTAATCGTCGCGAGCGCCCACGCCACGCTCCTGGCAACCAGTCGACTGGAGACCGAGATCAGGACCGGTAATTTCACCTATACGGCCGACGATGCCCAGACTGGATCAGCGGCCGCCGGTCCGACGCCGACGGAATATCTTCTCATGGCGCTCGCGTCATGCACTGCCATCACCTTGCGCGCATATGCCGACCGCAAGTATGACTACGCTGGCGACATCACCGTCGACGTCACTTATCACGAACCGCAGATCGTTGGCGCTGAGCGCTACCTCCAGCGCACGATCAGGCTCTCGGAAGAAGTCCCCGAGCTGGACTTTCAGTCGATGGTGAACATCGTCGAACGCTCGCCGGTCACCCTGTTGCTGCAGTTTGCATGGAGCGTTCGGACAGAGATCTTCAACGCATAGACCCTCCAGGATTCACTGGTACAGGAAATCTTCGTGTTCGGCCAACGCGTGACTCGCGCGGATACATCCTGGGGTGTTTACAGATCATGCCCGGTCAGGAGCATGCGATGAGTGACGAGAACACATGACCGAAACCGAAGAGGGGACGCCGACACACCGTGCAACGCGGGTGCGCGTGGTCGCGGCATCGTCGTGTGCCGCGGCCGTCCCGACCCAGCCTGCGGCCGCCCGCGCTGCCGCCATTGCCGCGGAGCCCGGCAGCAGGCGGGGCTGGGCGTCCGTCGGTGCCGTCGCGCTCGGCGCGTTCGTCGTCGTCATGACGGAGACGCTGCCGGTGGGGCTGCTGCCGCAGATCGCCGACGGACTGCATGTCTCGCTCGGCCTCGCGGGGCTGATGGTGCTCGTACCGGGCTTCAGCGCCGCGGTGTCGGCGCCGCTGTTCTTCCTCGGCTCCGGCCGCTTCAACCGGCGCTCGGTCATCCTCGTCCTGGGTCTGACGGTGCTGGTCTCGAACGCGGTCGTCTCGGTGGCGCCGACCTTCGTCCTGCTGCTGATCGCCCGTATGTTCTTCGGCGCCACCCTCGGAGCCTTCTGGACCGTGGTCTCACCGGTCGGACCCAAGCTGGTGGGCCCGGCCGGCGGCACTCGCGCCATCACCATCATCGCGGCGGGTATTTCGGGTGGGACGGTGGTGGGGCTGCCGGCGGGACAGTTCCTCGGCAACCTCGTCGGTTGGCGGCTCACTTTCGCCATTGCGGCGGCGGCGACATTGCTTGTCGTGGTTGCGCAGGCGGTCCTGCTGCCGGGTATTCCGCCGGATGGGAGTACGCACCTGCGTGATCTCGTGGGAGTCGTGACGCGGCGGGCGGCCCGATTCGGGATGGCGGCGGGCGCGGTGGTGTTCATCGGACAGTTCACCGCCTGGACGTACATCACCCCGTTCCTGATGGACCACACGCATCTGTCCAGCGGCGTGGTCTCCCTGCTGTTCGTCATCTACGGCTGCGGAGGCATCGTCGGCTCACTCGTCGCCGGATCGCTGTTCAAACGTGGGGTGATCAGCAGCTTCGCCGGGTCGGCGACGGTGGTGGCCGCATTGCTCATCGGGCTGGCGAGCTCGGGCACCCTGCCCTGGCTGGCCGGCCTGTTGCTCGTGCTGTGGGGCCTGTTCTGGGGAATCGTGAACCCGGGAACGCTGGTCTGGATACTCGATGCGGCCCCGGAAACCCCGGAGGCCGCGTCGGCGGTGAACGTGACGAACCTTCAGATAGCCCTGGCGGCAGGGTCTGGCCTCGGCGCGATTCTTGTTTCGTCGACAACCTTGCAGACGGTGTTCCTCACGGCGGGCTTCATCGTCCTTGCCTCCGCCGTGCTCGCCGCGGTGGCGGCGCGGTTCGTGACACTCGCCCGGAGGGAATGAGGAGACCGGTGCGAGGCAGGGGGCGGACTCGGGAAGGCGTCACGCAGAAGCCCAGAAGTGGTTCTTGACACGTGAAAGGCGCAGCTCCGATGCACAGCAAGGCACCAGTGACCAACGTGGCCAGCCGGGGGAGAACGCTCCGGCTGGCCTTCATATCTGCGGTGGTCTCCCTGGTGGCCGCGTTTGCCGCGGTGGGCTCGACGATTCCGCTGTTCAACATCTATCGGGCCGAGGACGGGTTCACCAACGCCGGCATCTCGATGACCGTCGTCGCCTACTCCGTCGCCACTCTCGCCACACTGCTTGTGCTGGGGCGACTGCCCAATCATCTGGGCAGACGACCCACCTCGATCGCCAGCCTCATCCTGCTCCTTTTGGGCTGCGTGCTGCTACTGAACGTGCACGAGATCGGCATCCTGATCGCCGGTCGGCTGCTGATGGGCCTGGGCGCCGGCCTGGCCAGCAGCAGCCTCACGTCCTACATCGTGGACGCTGCGCCGGCCCAGCCGGCCTGGCTGGCCTCCGTCGCGTCCAGCCAGACAGTCATGCTCGGCCTGGCCGGTGGCGCCATCGCCTCCGGCGCCCTGGTCCAGTTCGGCCCCTGGCCGCGCGACCTCATCTTCCTGGTCGTCATCGCCCTCCTCCTGGTGTCCGTGGCACTGATCGTCATCAGTCCGGAGACCGTGACCCGGATGCCGGGTGCGTGGCGATCGCTGCGCCCCCGGGTCTACGTGCCGGCCCGGGTCAGGAGTCTGCTCCCGGTCGCGGCCGCGGTTTTCCTGGCGACCTGGGCGGCCGGTGCGTTCTATCAGGCGTTCGTGCCCGCCCTGGTCGAAGATCAGCTCCACACTCGCAGCCCGCTCGGCGTCGGACTGGTGTTCGCCGCCTACATGGGTCCGAGCGTTCTCGGCGCTCCCCTCGCCGGCCGCTTCGCACCCGCGACCGCCCAACGCGTCGGCATGATCGGCTTCCTGGCCGGAATGATCGGCGTCGTCACAGCGATCGCCACTGGCACACTGGTGTTGTTCATCGTCGCGACCATCGTCGCGGGCGCCTCTCAAGGCATCGCCATCAGCGCCGCCACCCGCGCCCTGCTGCACGGCAGCACCCTGGCCGACCGGGCACCGACCTTCAGCGTCATCTACCTCCTCAGCTACAGCGGCGCGACGATCCCCGCCCTCATCGCCGGCCAACTCTCCAACACCTTCTCGCTACCGCAGATCGCCCTCGGATACGGCGGACTCGCCCTCGTCGCCACCCTGTTCACTGTCATCGCTGCACGCAACCCGCACATCGACGCGACCGGGAACAGCCCAGCACGGTGAGTAATCCTGACGAGCCTCACCGTCGTCCCATGCTGTTGATCTGCCCGCCGGCGAGGCATTTGAGACGCGGGTCGGGACAGGAGCCTGAAGCTGAGATGATGACACCGTGGAGAAAACCGAAGAGCTTCCGATCTGGGTCGTCGACCAGGAATTTCGCACATCGTAGAAGGGACAGCTCCGCCATGTCTGACATTGCAGCCCAAGCGCGCTACGAACAGTTCGTCGAACTCCACCGTGGCCCCGACACGTTCATCATGCCCAACGCATGGGACGGCCCGTCGGCCCTGCTCTTCAAGGAGGCCGGGTTCAAGTCCATCGCGACCTCTTCAGCGGCTTTCGCCGCGACACTGGGTCGGATCGACGGCATCCACGCCGTCAGCCGTGACACGCACCTTGACCATGCCGCCCTACTCACGTCCGTGAGTGGTCTGCCGATCAACGGCGACTTCGAAGACGGCTACGGCGAGACCCCCGAAGACGTTCAGGCCACTGTCGGCGCTGCCATTGCCCGCGGTCTCGCCGGCATCGGAGTCGAGGACACCACTGGTGACCCCTCCAACCCGATTCGTGACTTCGATGACGCGGTTCGCCGCATCGAGGCCGCCGCCGCAGCAGCGCACGGGCGGATCGTGCTGACCGGCCGTACGGACAACTTCTTGTGGGGGATTTCCGACATCGATGACACCATCCGCCGCCTCTCGGCCTTCGCGGAGGCAGGAGCCGACGTCCTCTACGCACCGAACCTGCCGGACATGGCCGCCATCAGCGCAGTCATCAGGGCTGTCGCTCCCAAGCCGGTCAACGTCCTCGTCAGCCCCCAGGATACGGCTACCCTCGCGGAGCTCCAGACGATCGGTGTCCGCCGGATCAGCCTCGGAGTCGACCCCTACACGCACGCCCTCGGAGCTACACAGGCGGCCGCGGCGAAGCTCGTAAAGGGAGACCTGACCGCACTCGCATCAAATCTCAACTTCGGACACATCATCGACCTCATCAAGGGCTGACACGGCCGTCCAACTGCGGCCAGACCTAGCTGTTGCTGGCCAGGACGTCGTTGACGGTCGCCTTGATTCACGCGGAGAGCAAGTCTTCGGGGTCTTGCGGCACCAGGGCGGCAGGATCGCCCCCCAGTCGCACACACCCCTCCAACACCCCTACCCGGCGGTGAACCACAGCCCGTTCATCCAGTCCTTCGACCGTTCCGCCGCTGGGTCGCGCTGGTGGCAATCCTGGCTACCACCAGCGCGACCTACCGACGTAGATGGTTCCCACCGTTTGCAGGGGTCGTCGTGGTTCGCCCCTTGACGGTGAAAGCTACTTCTGCAGGAAGGACTGCAGCAGAGCCGTCACTTCCGCCGGCCTCTCCTCGTTCACGAAGTGGCCCGAACCCTTCAGGACTCGTCCCTGGACGTTCACGGCGTACTCACGCCACTGGTCGGGGATCAGTGAACCGAAGGAACGCTCGCCACCGATCGCAAGGATGGGCATCTTCAACTTTCCCTGAGCCAGAAATTTCTTGTTCTGCTGAGCATCTGCGCGGATCCCGCGGTACACACTCATCCAGGCTGTCGTGCGGCCGGGCTCCTTCAGAAAGTGGGCGTAGAAGTCAAAGTCCGACGCTGTGAACGGCGACTTATCGCCCGCCACGTACTCAAGCATCATGTCGTGGACGAGGGCGCGTTCGTGACCGGCGATGAGCTTTTCAGC
Organism: Pseudonocardia yunnanensis; assembly: GCF_039534065.1. NCBI lineage: Bacteria > Bacillati > Actinomycetota > Actinomycetes > Pseudonocardiales > Pseudonocardiaceae > Pseudonocardia > Pseudonocardia yunnanensis. The sequence goes on from NZ_BAAAUS010000050.1 coordinate 11,795, forward strand.
GAGGGGCAGCTGGAACAAGCCGAAGTGCCACGCCGCAGGCTGGTTCGGGTCGGCGTTGAGCACGGGGTAGTGGTACCAGCTCTCATCCGGGATGGTAGCTTCCATCACGGCCATGCTCCGCACTTCCGACCGAAATTGCGCCGCGTAGGCGTAGGCGACCCACTCACCAATATCGTGGGCGACTACCTGGACGCCGTTGTTGAGCCCCAGCTGCTTCAGCAGCTGATGCACATCCTTCGCCAACTGCGCTGCCTGGTAACCACTCTCAGTGACCTGGGACTCGCCAGCACCACGCAGGTCGACGGCGATCACCGTGTGGGTCTTGGAGAGCGGGCCCATCTCCTGCCGCCACTCGGACCATTCCTCGGGGAACCCGTGGATCATTACCACAGGCGAACCTTTGCCGCCCTGCACGTAGTGCATACGAAATCCATTTACCTCCGCGTACTTTGACTGAAAACCAGCGGGTGGTTGAGATTGCGGATAAGACGACGGTGACTGCGTCGCCACGGAGCCATACTCGCGGCTCTCGCCCGATGCTCCGGAGCTCAAAGTCGCGGAAGCCACCAGGAGGGCCGCCAAAGCCGCGATGAACGCGAAGAGCCTGTTGGACTTTCCTATTCGGATGCGCATTATTCTCCTACCTGGAGTCGGTATCTCGCTATGCGTCACCAGACGCGTGAGTACGGTGAAGCGACCCACTCGGTCATTTCACTTTCCATGCCCAGACCGGGCCGGATGGAAAATTACCGTCGGACCATGCTCTAGTCCCCTGTTCGTTCGCCTGAAGGCTGGAGCCGGCCGCCAGCCGATACTCCACTTCAACCAGATCGAGTTACGGGCTCAGTGGATCTCTTCGGAAGTGGCCGCCCGGGACGGGCGACTTCTCACCTCCGACCCTCGGGCAGCCGACCGCCCGGCGAGATCCGCCTCGGCCTCCACACGCGGCCCAGGCCTTCACCCCAGTAAGACCCGGCGTACGACCTCTCCGGCGTGAACGCTTCGCCATATTGGACTGACACGTCCATACTCGCGTCGTTGTGCACGGAAGGCAGTCGTGAGTCGCACACGCCGCGACGACGGCCGGCTAAGCCCCTCGTCGAGGGCATCTGAGCTCCTATTTGAGATCTTTGCGGGCCGACGGCGCAGTCGACGGCGACGCCGCGCGGAGGCCTCCGACGGCCTGCCCCGTCGACTATTGGCGAAGCTGTACTGGACTGTCAAGTCTGGTCCTGACGGCGTCCGGGAGCGTGAACAGCTTCAGCTCGCCACCCGTGGCGCGAACCCGCACTGCCGCTCCAACTTCAGCTTCCTCGACGGCGCCGGCCACCCTGAGGAACTGACCGAGCAGGACGCCCGGATGGGCATCGACACCGTCGCGCTGACCGACCACGACGGCCTGTACGACGTGATGCGCTTGGCCGAAGCCGCCAAGCAGGTTGGCGTACGCACCGCGTTCGGCGCCGAGCTGAGCCTCGACCTGCCCGGCCCGCAGAACGGCGTCCCGGACCCGGCCGGCACCCACCTGCTGGTCGGCCTGGCCGGCTACCGGCGCCTGGCGGGTGCTCTCCTCGGTGCACCTGCGCGGGCAGGAGAAGGGCCGCCCGGTCTACGACCTGGACGAGATGGTCAACGATCTGGCCGGGCACGCCCTGGTGCTCTCCGGCGGCCGCAGGGGCCCGGTCCGGCTCGCCCTGGAGCAGGACGGCCCGGACGCCGCCGCAGGGCGGCAAGGCCTGCCATCGGCCGGGTGCGGGGCGTCGAGGGAGTCTTGGTGGTGACGAGTGCACCGGCCTCCTCGTCGAAGGCGACGACGTCCGTGAACGCCCCCCGGTATCGATGCCGATCCGGATGCGGCGGGTCATGGCGGGTCCTCCTGCTTGACGATGCACCGACTGGACACAGGGAAATTGCAGCCGCATCCGGTCTGCGAGCAGGGACGTAAGCCGAGGGACTCCGGAGAAGCGGGGGAACCTCACAACCCGAGCCCCCGCGACCAGCCTTGAGAACGGGCTCATCGGCACCGCGGCGCGGCCGGTGTCGTCGCGAGCGCACCCCACGATTTTCACCCGCCCACGAGTGGACCGAAGATCCATAGCGAGTTTCAGGGATGACCTGCCCGACGTTTCGTCAGACCGCGATCATCTGTGGAACTCGGGCGTGGGCCGGTCAATAGGCGTGGGCCGGTCAATAATCGTGGACATGGCGGAGAGCGGCGCTCGCGTGGTGTTGGCCGAGGACGACGTTTTGCTGCGTGAGGGCCTGGCCAGCTTGCTCGCGGGGGCCGGGTTCGACATCGTCGGGCGTTACGGCACGCTCACCGAGCTGATGGCCCACGTCTTGCGGCTGCGCCCGGACCTCGTGATCGTCGATATCCGGATGCCGCCCACGCACACCACCGAGGGTTTGGATGCGGCCCACACGATCCGGCAGGAGCTGCCCGACACCGCGATCCTGGTCCTGTCGGGGCACGTCCAGGTCGAGCAGGCCACCGAGCTGCTCAGTGGCGGCCAGCGCATGGGATATCTGCTCAAGGACCGCGTCAGCGACGTCGAGGACTTCCTCTCGACGCTGGACCGGATCATCAAGGGCGCCTCCGTCGTGGATCCCGCGCTCGTGCAGGAGTTGCTCGCCGCCCACCGGGTCGAGGATCCCCTGCAGCCCCTCTCACCACGGGAGCGTGAAGTGCTCGCGCTCATGGCCGAGGGGTTGTCGAACGCCGGCATAGCCCACCGGCTGTGGCTGGCCGAGGGGACGATCGAGAAGCACGTCCGCAGCATCCTCACGAAGCTGGGTATCGCGGAAGCTGCTGAAAGCCACCGGCGCGTGCTGGCCGTCCTCACGTTCCTCAGCAACAACTGACCCCGCGCACGTGCCCCTCGCCGAAGTGTGGGCACGTCACGTTCTCGTCCGCACGCTCCCCTGAACGTCGGTCTCGTGGAGCAGCACCGTGGAACATGCGCGTGCCTGCCAGCAGGTAATTGATGTTCCTGCTCGCGGGTACAGCAAACTGCCGCTCCCCGGGCGGACATGCCGCGCTCCGGTGACGACACTCACCCCCATCGTCGGCATCGGCCAGATCGGCCAACCGGCCCGCTGAATAGCGAAAAGGGCTCCGCCGCCTGCCCGCGACGCGACCCGATCCACGCCAACTGACCCAAGCCCTGAGTGGAACCCGTAATGGCAACGATACTGCCCGACACGCCGATCACCGGGGATCTGTCACCTGCACAGGTCGCTGATCTCATCGACCAGGCCGCCACGCTCATCGAGACCGATGGACTGGAGGTCGGCGATTACTGGACGAGGGCCCTGTTCCAGCCGTATGAGCCCGGGATGCCCTGCTGCACGGCGGGCGCACTCGCTGCCGTGTCCGGCTACCGCGACGGCATCGACGCTGAGAAGGCGTTCGTCGGGGTCAGTGACTACGACCCTGAGGCCGGTGTCACCGAGCCCGACCACCCGCATCTCGTGATGGCCACCGCGATGAAGGTGCTCGGGTTCCGGGAGGCCGAGGACCTCTACGACTGGTCGGACAACGCCGGTGACCGGGAGGTTGTGGCGGAGCTCCGCCACGCCGCCGCGCAGATCCGCGCCCAGGCAGGCGGTGCGGCATGAGCTCGACGACCATCGGCGGCGTCTCCGACGAGCGGGTCGACGCCGTCGCTACCGGGCCCAAAGTGCAGGTGACGATCGGGAGCCTGCCCAACGAGGTTGGGCTCTCCGATGCCTGAGCTGCGTGACCCGATGCCGAAGCAGCGGAAGAAGCCCACGGACGGCGCGAAGAGCGTCACCTCTACGCCGAAGGCACCCGCACGACGATCCGCAGCCCCCTGGACGGCGCGAAGCTCGGAACCGTCTACCGCACCGACCCCGACCCGACGTGGAGGGTCACCGACCGCGACGCCCTCTGCAAGCCCTCGAAGCCGACCCCGACAACGTCGAGTACGTCGACGACATCGCCGGGACGAACGAGCAGGTCATCGCCGTGCTAGTCGAGCACGCGCCCGAGCTACTCGCCCGCATCGAGCGAGTCAAGGCGTCCACCGTCAGCGCCGCGGTCGTGGCGGCGGCCCGGGGCGAGGGGCCGCTGCCCGGGATCGAGCGGCTCAAGGCCCGCGGATCCCTCGTCGTCCGCCCGGACAGGAACACCGGCCAGGCCGTTGAGCGGCTCGTTCAGGCCGGCGTCATTACCTGGCACGGGCACCCCCGTTGCTCAGGGCATTCGGCTGACGAGAGCGAACTCCGCGGCTACAAGCCCCCGCCCACGCGAACGAGGCACCGCAGCATGACCGACTACCAGCCCGCCCAGAGGGTCCAGGTGTTCGACCCCCAGCTGCAGCGGTACATCGAGGGCGGCGTCCTCACCGCCACGACCAGCTGCGTCCGCGTGTCGCTCGACGACCGCATGGTGCCGATCAACGTCGACCCCGCCGACCACTTCCGCATCCAACCCCTCGACGTCCCGCCCTGCACGGGCTGCACGTCGCCGCTGTGCCCCGACTGTGAACCCGGTACACACGGAGGTCGCAGGTGATCACGATCGCCGGCCTGTTCTGCGGCGCCGGATGCGCCGAGCACTTCCGGCCGGAGCCCCCAGCCTCACCCTCGCCGACCGGAGCCGCGAGCCTGGCGTGCGGCCGCGAGGGCCTGTAGACCACCTACTGGCGCAGGTCAGCGCGCTACACCGCGCCGGCTGCTCCGGCGGAGGGAGCGCGCCGGTGCCGGGTACGGCTAGCGGGGTTGAGCCGTGTAGCGGTCTTACGAAGGGTCGCCTTCGCTCTCGAACAGGTGTAGGCACGGTGTGAGCGGGGTCCGACCGTGCGTGGAGGTGTCGGATGGGGGCAGGCGGGATGCTGCCGGGCCGAGATCCGCAGGCCGAGGTACTGCACAAGAGCGAACGCACGCGCGTGAGTCGGCTGTTCTTGACCGGGCGCACGGTCATCCGGAAGGAGCCGTTGGGGCCGGACGCCGAGCGACGGCTGCGGCACGAGTGGGCGATGCTGAAGCGGCTGCGCGATGTCGCGGGGGTGGCGCAGCTCGGGGCGCCCCGATACCCGGGGTCCATCGTGCTGGCGGATGTCGGTGGCACCAGTCTGGCAGGGCTGGCCAAGCCGCTGGCGGCTGATGTCCTGATCGGGCTGGCGGTGGGGTTGGCCCAGGCGGTGGCGGGGATGCACCAGCGGGGTGTGATGCACCGCGACATCAGCCCGGCCAACATCGTGATCTCCGGCGACGGTGTCCCGTGCCTGGTCGATTTCGCGTTGGCGACCTCGTTCGCCGAGATCCGCCCGGAGTTCACCCACCCCACGCAGATCGTGGGGACGTTGGCCTATCTGGCGCCGGAGCAGACCGGGCGCACGGGCCGCTCGGTGGACCAGCGGGCCGACCTCTACGCGCTGGGCGCGACGCTGTACGAGCTGGCCACGGGGGAGCCGCCGTTCGGTACCGAGGACCCGCTGCGCCTCGCCCACGATCACCTGGCACGGGTGGCGGCGCCGCCGGCGAAGGTGAACCCGGCGGTACCGGGGCCGCTGTCGGAGATCATCCTGCATCTGCTGGAGAAGGAACCGGACCACCGTTACCAGACCGCCGAGGGCGTGATTCACGACCTGGAGCTGGTGCGGGAGGCTCAGGTGCGTCCGGCGGCGGCTTCGGTCCGCATCGGCGAGCACGATGTTCCGCTGCGGCTGCTGCCGCCGCGGCTGGTGAGCCGCGACGCCGAGTTGGCGACCCTGCGGGCGGCGTTCGAGGACGCGCGGGAGGGCCGGTGCCGGGCGGTGCTGGTCGGTGGGACACCCGGAGTGGGTAAGACCGCGCTGGTCGACGAGCTGCGGCCGCTGGTGGCCGGCCGGGGCGGCTGGTTCGTGGCCGGCAAGTTCGACCAGTACCGACGCGACCTGGAGTTCAACGGGGTCCAGCAGGCGTTTCGGGCTCTGGGCCGGCTGCTGCTGGCCGAGCCGGAGGCCGAGCTGACCGAGGTCCGCGCACGGATCCTGGCCGCGCTCGGCCCGAACGCCGGGCTACTGACCGCGGTGGTGCCGGAGTTCGCCGCGCTGCTGGCGGTGCCGCCCGACCCCGGGGATCCGCTGACCGCGGAGAACCGGGCGCAGCGGATGGGCGTGCAGGCGCTGCGGGCGGTCGCGTCGCGGAAACACCCGGTGGTGCTGTTCCTCGACGACCTGCAGTGGGCCGGCCCCACCCCGCTCGGCTTTGTCGACATGCTGCTCGGCGAGGAAGCGGTCGAGGGGCTGCTGCTGGTGGGCGCCTACCGCGCCGAGGACGTGGACGGGGCGCATCCGCTGGCGGCGCCGCTGTCCCGATGGCGTGACCAGGCCGGAGCGCAGCACCTGCGACTGGACAACCTGCCCGTCCCGGGCCTCGTCACCATGGTCGCCGAGATGCTGCACGCGGCCCCGGCCGCGGCGGCGAGTTTGGCCGAGGTAATCGGGCCGCACACGTCCGGCAACCCGTACGAGACCGTAGAGCTGCTCAACGCGCTGCGCCGCGACGGCGTGCTCACCGCGACCCCCGCGGGGTGGCGGTGGGACACGGCGGCGGTGCGCGCCCATCTGGGCCGGTCACAGGCCGGCGAGCTGCTCGCGGCACGCATCGAGACCGTACCGCCGCGGTCCCGGCAGCTGGTTGAGGCGATGGCCTGTCTGGGCGGGCGCGCCGAGCTGAGCCTGCTGCAGACTGCGACCGGCGCCCCGACGACCGAGGTGCAACCGATGCTGGCGCCCGCCCTCGCCGAAGGCCTTCTCGTGATGGAGCCCGGCGCCCACGAGGCGGTGCGGTTCCGCCACGACCGGATCCGCGAGACGATCCTGCGCGAGCTCGACCCGGGGCGGCGATGCACCCTGCAGCTGGCCACGGCCCGGCGGCTGGCCGGGGTACCTGAGTTGTATGCGGTCGCCGCCGAGCAGTACCTGCCGGTCGTCGACGCGATCGACAATGCCGGCGAGCGGCGTCGGGTGGTGGGGCTGCTGCGGCGCGCCGCCGAACAGGCCACGTTGATCGGGGACCACGCGCTGGTGAACGCGCTGCTGGCCGCCGCGCTGCGGCTGATCGACCCGGGTGAGACCGCCACGCTGATCGCGGTGCACAGCGGCCGCCATGCCGCCCTCTACGGCCTGGGGAGCCTGGATGAGGCGGACGAGGAGTACTGCACGATCGAAGGGCTGTGCTCCACCGCGTTGGACCGCGCGGCCGCGACGGCGGTGCAGGTGAGCAGCCTGACCCACCGGAACCGATTTGCCGACGCGATCGGGCTCGGCATCGACTTGCTGCGTGAGCTCGGCATCACCGTGCCGGTGTCGGACCGGCTCGCCGCCGAGCTCGACCACCAGTTCGACCGCCTGTACCGGTGGCTGAACCGCACCGACGCGGCCGATGATCAGACTCGGCCCGACCTCACAGAGCCCACACTGCTGGCCACGACCCGTCTGATCGACGCAGTCCAGCCGGCGGCCTACTTCGCCGGCGGCCACGGCACGGTCGCCTGGCTGAGCCTGGAAGCGCTGCGGATCTGGCTCGAGCACGGCCCTGGCCCTACCCTCATCGGACCTGCCAGCGCCGCCGCCGTCGCCACGGTGGCGCTGCGCGGCGACCACGCCGCCGGATACCAGGCGGTGCGCCGGGTCCTGGCGTTGGGCGAGCTCCGCGCCTACGAGCCCGGCACCTCCGAAGCCCGCCGCCGGTTCGCTCTGCTGAGCTGCTGGTTCGAGCCGATCGAGAACGGTGTCCACGCCGCGGGGCGAGCCCGCGAGGGGCTGATCGCGGGGGGCGACCTGGCCAACGCCGGCTACACCTACCACCCGACCGTGCATTACCTGCTGGACTGCGCGCCGTCACTGGACGTCCTCGTCGCCGAGATGGAGGCGGGGCTGGCCTTCGTGCGCCGGACCGGCAACGAGCAGACCGGCCAGTGGCTCGACAGCTACCTGTGGCTGGCCGGTGTACTGCGCGGCGAAAGCGTCGCCACAACCGGTAATGCGGTCTTCACCGACAGGTACGCCAACAACCCGATGGCGCTCTTCCACGCGCATCTCAGCCACGCGCTCGTCGCCGCGGTCTTCGGCGATCCGGTCGGCCTGACGCAGCACACCTCGGCGGCGATGCCGCTGCTGTCTGCTGTACCGGGCCTCTACCCCACCGCCGTGGCCCGCCTGCTGCGCGGGTTGGCCCTCGCCGAGCAGGCGCGCGCCGGCCAGGGTGACGAACGCGGCCGTCTGCTGTCCGAACTGGACGAGGTGACGCAGTGGCTGGCCGCCCGCGCCGCGGACGCCCCTGACAACTTCCGGCACCTGACACGGCTGCTGGTGGCGGAGCGGGCCTGGGCGGCCGGCGACTTCCGCACCGGCGCCCTCGCCTTCGACACCGCCCGGCGCGAGGCCGCCGGCCGGCAGCGCCCGTGGCACCGCGCCCTCATCACCGAACGTGCCGCCCGCTTCTACCTCGCACACGGGTTGGAGCAGGCCGGCCGCGACCTGCTCGCCCGCGCGCGGCAGTACTACGCCGCATGGGGCGCGACAGCGAAGGTCGCCCAGCTGGACTGGGCCTACCCGACCTCACGGTTGGGAGCACTCACGACCAGCGAGCCCGGCGGCGACAGGCGTGCCGATGATCTGCAGCTGGGCTCGACGGTCACGACCGGCACGCTCGACCTGCTCGGCATCTTCGCCGCGTCGCAGGCGCTCAGCTCGGAGACCGACATCGAACGCTTGCACACCCGCGTCGTCGAGGTGCTCAGTGCGATGACCGGCGCCACCAGCGTGCACCTGCTGTTGTGGGACGACGACCGCCACGACTGGCTGCTGCCCACACCGAACCGCATCACGGATACCGCCACGGCGGGCGGCCCGCATGAACGCGACCTGCCGATGTCGGCAGTGCGCTACGTCCAGCGGACGGCTGAGATCCTGATCGTCGTCGACGCCACCCGCGACGACCGCTTTGCCCGCGATCCGTACATCGCCGGCCTCGGCGCGTGTTCGTTGCTGGCCATGCCCATCCTCGGCCGCGGAGCGCTGCGGGCGGTGCTGTTGCTGGAGAACCGCCTCATGCGCGCCGCGTTCACCACGGAACGGCTCGACGCCGTCAGGCTCATCGCCGCGCAGCTCGCCGTCTCCCTCGACAACGCCCAGCTCTACGCCGACCTCACCGCCTCGCGCGCGCGTATCGTCGCCGCCGCCGACCAGGCCCGTCGGCGGATCGAGCGGGACCTGCATGATGGCGCCCAGCAACGTCTGGTCACGCTCGCCATGCGCGCGCGGATCGCCCGAGCGGCCGTGCCGCCCGATTCCGGTGCGCTGATGGAACAGCTGGAGGCTCTCGCGGCCGAAGCCGCCACTGCCATGACCGAGCTGCGCGAGCTCGCCTGCGGCATCCACCCCCCGACCCTCACCCAAGGCGGACTGCTCCCCGCCCTCAACGCGCTCGCCCGCCGATCGCGCGTCCCCGTGCGGATCAAGGCGCCCGCCGGCCGACGGCTGCCGGAACCGGTCGAAATCGCGGCCTACTACGTCGTCGCCGAAGCGCTGACGAACGCCACCAAGCATGCCGAGCCCTCGATCGTGACCGTGGAGGTCGAGCTCGACACCGCGCCGGCCGGCGTCGTCCTGCGGGTCCGGGTGCACGACGACGGCCGCGGCGGCGCGCACTTCACCGGCGGGACCGGCCTGCTCGGACTCAAGGACCGCGTCGAGACGCTCGGCGGCCGGCTCGCCCTGCACTCCGCCTCCGGCGCCGGCACCGACGTTCTGGCCGATTTCCCCCTGCAGCGCGCGGGCGTGGGCCCGAGCTGAGCAGGAGTCACCTCACCTTCGTGTGCCGCCTCCGACGTCGCGGACCAGCGACTTGACCGCCGCGGCGGACAGCGTCGGCTTCCACACGAACCCGATGGCCGGGCTCGCCTCGATCAGGTCGGTGAGGTCCTCCTCGGCATTCACGGAGATCAGGATCAGGTCACCAGCGTCGAGGGTCGGATGGCCGGCCAGGTGCCGCGCCAGCTCGAAGCCGTCGGTCGTGCCGAGATCGACGTCGATGAGCGTCACGTCGGGACGCAGTTCGGCAGCGCGGACAAGTGCGTCGGCACCCGTCGAGGCGACGCCGACGATCCGAAGGCCCTCCTGTTCGAGCAGTGTCCGCGCGGCAGACAGGAAATCCAGGCTGTCGTCGACAAGCAAGCACCGCAGGGCCACGATCATCAGGTTAGGGCCGCCGCGCCGGCCCGACTACGCAGCTAGCCGCTATCCGAGCGGGCAGAATCTCGTGGTCGCCCCCTCCCCCACCCTGGCCGCCGGGTCGCCGTCGTCAACGGCCGCCATGACCCGATGGCCGAGGCCGAGCACTGGTGTGACCACCACCGGAACCGGGACGCAGCCCAGAGCGAACCTGTCCGAGACGAACGTCCGCCGGTCGGACTGGGTGCCTCGGGACGGCGGGTTCGGGAGCTGACTGCAGGTGGCCGGCATCCGAACCCTCAGCCGGGGACCGAAACCCAGGGCGTCCCGCCGGTCGGTGGAGGCTCGTGTTCGGTCATGAGGGATCGTGTTCGGTCAGCACGGCGGGTTCGCCGCCATCGATGAAGGCGTCGCGCGGGTGTTGCACCGACGCCAGCGAGACGATGTCGCGGCCGAACAACGCGGCGGTCAGCCAGATCACGAGCACGCGGACCTTGCGTTCCCAGCTGGGCACGGCCAGCACGTGGTAGCCGCGGTGCATCAGCCAAGCGAGCGGCCCCGTGATCACGAGTCGCCGGTACTGGAAGATGCCCTGCCCGATGCCGAGCGCCGCGATGGCGCCGAGGCTGTGGTGCCGGTAGTTCTTCGGCTTTCCGCCGTGCAAGGTCGCGGCGATGTTGCGGGCGAGCAGCTTGCCCTGGCGGACGGCGTGTTGGGCGTTGGGCACCGTTCGGGTGCCCGGGGTCGGGGAGGTGAGGTCCTCGATCCCCGCGTCGTCCCCGGCGGCCCAAGCGTCGGGTGCCGGTTCGGTGTCGGTGCCGACCCGCAGGTCGGGCCGGGTGACGAGGAAACCACGCTCGTCCACCGGTAGGTCGGTGTGCATGCCCACGACCGGGTTCGCCGCGTTGCCCGCCGTCCACACGATGAGCTCCGAGTCGAACTCCTCGCCGGTGGAGAGCACCACGTGCCCACCGGTCGCCGACTTGACCTGCGTGTCCAGGTACACCTGCCCACCTCGCTGTTGCAGGAAGCGCACGACCCAGCGGCTATGCCGCTCGGTGACCTCGGGCAGGATCCGGCCTGACGCCTCGATGAGGTGGAATCGCAGCTCGTCGCGGCGCAGTTCGGGATAGCGCTGCAGCAACGCGGTCGCCAGCGACAGCAACTCGGCGAAGCCCTCGACGCCGGCGAAGCCGCCGCCGACGAAAGTGACGGTGAGCAGCTTCTGCCGCTGCGGGCCCGGCGGGAGCGTGGCCGCCCGGTCGAAAGACGTCAGCAGTCGGTCGCGGATTGCGACCGCCTCCTCCACGTGCTTGAGACCGATCGCCTGCTCGGCGATACCGGGCACCGGGAACTTGCGGGTGACCGCGCCCGCGGTGACCACGATGAGGTCGTAGCCCAGTTCGAACGTGTCGCCGTCGGCCGGCCGGACCGTGACCACGCGGTGCTTGTGGTCGATCGCGCTGACCATCCCGGCGATGACGCGTGTGCGGTGCAGATGGCGACGCAGCGACACCGCGGCGTGCCGGGCCTCGATCGACCCGGCCACCACCTCGGGCAAGAACGGCTGGTAGGTCATGTATGGCCGCGGGTCGACCACCGTCACTTCGGCCTCGCCCCGACGCAGCTTCTTCTCGAGTTTCCACGCGGTGTAGAAGCCGGCGTAGCCACCGCCGACGATCAAGATCTTGCGCATGATGCCTCTCTTTTCTTGGTGCGGTGGCGGCATCGTCAGGGACGGCGTTCAGCGGATCGAGCGATACATCGGACCGCACGTGGCTGGGGAGCGTTCCAGGCCGTCAGGTCGGGGAGGTACTTCTGCACCACCGCGAACGTGCCACCCTCGAACTCCGGGTCGTGACCGCCGATCAACGCGCCGCGCGCTCGTCGAGCACTGGTCATGGCGTGTGCACGGTCGCTCCTACTCGACCAGGTTCTGGACTATTTGTTCCACCGCCCAGCCATCATCCTGGTCTCATGGGCCCTGCGCTGATCAGTCAACAGCGTCGTTGCCGACCCAGCCCATCCGGGCCACGTCCGCGCGTCCCCGCCGGCAGGACGACCGATGCCCGACGCTCGGCGCGAGCATACCCATCCAAAAAATGGACCCGCTAGCTACAACCGGTCGACCGTCTAGGCCGACCGGGTGCTGGTGCCTACAACCACAGAGTCGGACTTGACAGTCCAGTAACGGTCCGTCCATATTCGGTCTGTCCAGGCCGATGCTGGCCTTCTGCCGGACGCCGAGGCGTGCTCTCGGAGCGGTCGGCGACGACGGAAGGGGAAACTCGGATGGCGTTGACAAGGGGATTTACCGGTCGCCGGCGCGGCACGCGCGACCCGCGGCTGCCTCCTGGCCAGTACGACGCCGGTATGGACTGGCCGGTTCTACACGTCGAGCCAACCCCCAGCCTCGACACTGCCGGGTGGAGCTTCGAGATCGACGGTCTCGTTGACAAGCCGGTTCGTTGGAGCTGGGAGGAGATCCATTCGTTGCCGGCTTCTCGGTACGAGGGCGCCATCCACTGTGTGACCACGTGGTCGAAGTTCGGCATGCGGTTCGACGGCGTATCCGTCGACACCCTCTTCGACGTCGCAGGAGTCGGTGACGACGCGGCGTTCGCGTTGGCAAGATCCCGCACCGGTTACACCACCAACTTCCCACTCGAGGACCTCACCGGCGGCAAGGCCTGGGTCGTGTGGGACGTCGACGGCGCCCCGTTGCCCAGCATCCACGGCGGCCCGGCCCGCTTGCTCGTGCCCCACCTGTACTTCTGGAAGAGCGCGAAGTGGGTGTCGGGCCTGACATTGCTCGCCGAGGAGCAGCTGGGCTTCTGGGAGCAGCGCGGCTACCACGACAGGGGTGATCCGTGGCTCGAGCAGCGCTACCAGGGAGATCGATGACCACCGTCTCAGGAGACGGACGGTGAGCTCTACGACGACGAAGTCGGCGCCGCCCGCTCGGGACGTCTCGTCGACGTCGAGGCAGCGGGCGAGTGGAACGACTTCGCCTATCTGAAAACCGTCGACGTCGGGAGGGACGGCGGGGCAGCCAGCGCCGAGGAAGCAGCCGTCCACATCGTGCGTGATCCCGACGACGTCTGAGCGCGGCTTGCAACGGGCCGAGAAAGGAATCGAATGATGACCGAGCAGCAGCGGGCGGTTCTCGCCGGAGGTTGTTTCTGGGGGATGCAGGACCTCATACGCTCGCGCCCCGGCGTGTTGGCCACCCGCGTGGGCTACACCGGCGGTGACACCCCCAACGCCACCTACCGCAACCACGGCTCACACGCCGAGGCCATCGAAATCACCTACGACCCGGCCGCCACCACTTTCCGCGACCTGCTGGAGTTTTTCTTCCAGATCCACGACCCGAGCACGACGAACCGGCAGGGCAACGACGTCGGCACGTCCTACCGATCGGCGATCTTCTACCTCGACGACGAACAGCGCAGAGTCGCAGAGGACACGATCGCCGACATCAACGCCTCCGGGCTCTGGCCGGGCAAGGTCGTCACCGAGGTCACGCCAGCCGGGCCGTTCTGGGAGGCCGAGCCCGAACACCAGGACTACTTGCTGCGCTACCCCCACGGCTACACCTGCCACTTCCCGCGGCCGGACTGGGTGCTGCCGCGACGCCGTGACGTCGCGTCGCGGCCGTCGTCCCAGCTGACCTGAGGATCGCCACCATGGACGGATCGGCGACGCGGACAAGTCCCGCGCTGCAGCGGATCCGCGCCGCAGCGTCACTGCCCGGCCCCCGATGCGCTTGCCCCGATCAAAACCGTGATCTTCACGTCACTCGTGTCATCACCAGCTCACCGGAAGTGCCTGCACTCCGTAGATGACCGTCTCGTCGCGGTAGCGGATCTCATCCAGCGGAACCGCGAGATGCAGGTTGGGGAGGCGGCGCAGCAGCGCAGGGTAGACGATCTGCAGCTCGAGGCGAGCCAGCGGCTGGCCGAGGCATTGGTGCACACCGAAACCGAATGCCACGTGATGGTTCGTGCTGCGGTGGATGTCGAGCTCGCCGGGACTTTCGAAGACCGTCTCGTCACGGTTCGCCGACTCGACCGCGGCGATGATCCCCTCGCCCGCGCGAATGGTCACCCCGTCGATCTCGATGTCCTCCAGCGCCGTCCGCCGCAGCCCGCCGTGCGCCACCGTGAGCAGCCGCAGCAGCTCCTCCACGGCGCTCTTCACGACGGTGGTGTCACCGTCGCGAACTTCAGCTGCCCGCTCCGGGTGTTGCAGCAGGGTGAGCGTGCCGAAGCCGATCATGTTCGCCGTGGTCTCATGGCCCGCGACGAGCAGCAGGAGCGCCATCGAGACGGCCTCGTCGCGGCCGAGCTGGCCGGTCAGGACGTAGCGCTGCGCGAGCCGGCCCAGGATGTCGTCGGTCGGCTCGGCCTCCTTCTTGGCCATCAGGTCGCTCAGGTACGCCCGCAGCTCGTCGTTAGCACGCATGCTCGACTCGACGTCCATTGTGGTGTCCAGCAGCGCCCGGGAGTGCTCCTGGAAGAAGTCGTGATCCGTGTACGGCACGCCGAGCATGTGGCAGATGACCATCGAGGGCAGCGGGAGTGCGAAAGCGTCGACGAGGTCAACCGGATTCGGGCCCCGCTCCATCGCGTCGAGCAGCTCGTTCACCAGCTTCTCGACGAGCGGGCGCAGTGCCTCGGTGCTCCGCACCGTGAAGTCACTGGTGATCATCTTGCGGTACCGGGCGTGGTCCGGGTCGTCCATATCGAAGAAGCTGAAGCTGCGTGAATTCGCGCGCTGGATGCGCAGACCCTCGGAGTGGAACGGATAGTTCGGCCGGTCGGTATCGGCGCTGACCGTGGGATCCGAGAGGATCCGGCGGACGTCCTCGTAGCGGGTGACCAGCCAGGGCGAGCTACCGTCCCACAGCCGAATCCGGCTCACCGGATTCTCCGCCCGCAGGCGAGCCAGCTCGGCAGGCGGGTCGAACGGGCAGCTGCGAGCCATCGGATAGCCCAACTCCGCCCACGACATCCCATCCTGTCCAGCAGTGACCGTGGTGGGTGCCAAGACGACCTCCTCAACGTGCCATCGGCCAGTTCAGCAAAGTTGAGCAGCTACCAACAATCGACTCCCCTTCGCGCGAATCCATGCGCTGCTGCGGAGGCGGGACGATGCGCTTCTCAATGCTTGATGAGACGCGCGGGGCGCATACCGCGATCGTCCCCGCATGGCAGCGCGGCGTCACTGTGACAGCCGTCTCTTGCCCGGAAAGTTCGCGCAGTCGCTTGGCACAGTCCGACCACACGACACCTGCGGGCAGCCTTTGTTGGGGAAACCCCACACAACTACGCGAAGTACCCTCGACCCGTCAGGCTTCAGGCCAGAGTAGTCACCAGCTTTCGCAATACACGCTTTTCGGTTGAATTGCCATTCCTTGATGGCCTCGGCGTCGCTTGTCACGTGCGGTTCGTCGCGAGGAACAGTCATGAGACCTATGCGACCACCGTCCCCGACGATCCGCGCGGGTGGATTGAACAAAGCAACCCAGACTCCTATTCGAGGAGTGACTCCAGTATGAGATTTGGACGCACACGTCCGCCAGGCGCTTGACGCTCGTACAACGAACAATAAAATGTACGGACATGGTACTGCTCGAATCGAGCGACCGTCCGAACCCGACGTACCGACTCGTCGTCAACGGCGAGTCGGCCGACGTCGACACGGCCGGGCTCCGCTCCCTCGCCGCCGTGTTGCGCGAGGACCTGCACCTGACCGCGACGAAGGTGTCCTGCGGTCGCGGTGAATGCGGGGCCTGCACCGTGCTGGTCGACGGGCAGCCGCGGATGGCGTGCACGACCCCGGCCGCGCTCGTCCGAGGTGAGGTCTGGACCAGCGAAGGGTTGGCACGGGAGAGCGCGGACCTCCGCGCGCGTTTCGCCGACACCGGCGCGTTCCAGTGCGGTTTCTGCACGCCGGGCCAGATCGTGCACGCTGTGGCGCTGCTGCGCAGCGGGCTCGCCGCCCTCGATCGCGCCGAGCGCCGCAGACAGGTCCGGCATGCGTTGTCGGGCAACATCTGTCGCTGCACCGGCTATCAGGCGATCGTCGAGTCCGTGTGCTCGGTGGCCGAGGACCGGGCAGGACAGGCTGAGCCTGAGCGCAACGACGACGTGCGATGAGTATCGGAGACCGCGTCCGGCCGATCGACTGGGACGCCCGCAGCGCCGGCCTGGTCGCCTACACCGCCGATCTGCCCGGCGGGCACCTGCACGGGATCATCCTGCGCTCGCCCCACCCGTACGCCGAGATCGTCGTCATCGACATCGCAGCGGCCCGAGCGATGCCCGGCGTGCACGCCGTGATCACGGCAGCCGACTTCACCCCGGGCGTGCGGTACCTGCACCGCGGCGGCCCGCTCTCGGACCGCCCGCCGCTGGCCGACAGCGTCGTCCGGCATGTCGGGCAGGAGGTCGCCGCCGTGGCCGCCGAGACCCGCGCACAGGCCGAAGCCGCATGCCGGGCGATCAGGGTGCGGTACCGGCGTCGGGCCGCGCCGCTGACGATCGCAGCCGCGTTGACGCCGCGCGCGCTGCGGCTGCACGAGCGCACCACCGACGAGGCCAATGTCTCGATGCTGGTCTCGACCCGGTGGGGTGACCCGGACACGGGCATCGCCGCCGCAGCGGTCTCGGTGAGCGGACGGTTCGTGTACCCGAGCGTGGCGCACGTGTGCATGGAACCGAGCACGACACTCGCCGCATGGGACGAGGAGCGGGGGATCCTCGAGCTCTGGACATCTACCCAGGCGCCGTGGTTCATCGCCAAGGAGGTGTCGCACCTCCTCGGGTTGGCACACGAGCAGGTGGTGTGTCGGGAGGTCGCGGTCGGCGGTGGATTCGGTCAGAAGTCCAAGGCCTGCGAGCACGAGGTGCTGGCCGCCGCGCTGGCCCGCACGGCCGGGCGGCCAGTGCTGGTCGAGCTCAGCCGGGAGGAGGAGTTCGCGGCGAACAAGCCGCGGCACCGCTTCGAGACCGAGCTGCGTACCTGGGCCGATGCCGACGGTGTGCTGCGTGCACTCGCCGCGGACGTCGCCGTCGACAACGGGTCGTACAACCACATGGGCACCTCGGTGATGCGGGTCGGGGTGATCACTCTAGGGTCCATGTACCGCCCCGACGGCGTGCAGTTCACCGCCCGGCTCGTCGACACCGCGACCCAGCCGGGCGGCCAGTTCCGCGGATACGGCACCCCGCAGGTGTCGCTGGCGATGGAGTCGCAGGTCGACGAGATCGCCGAGCGGCTCGGCATCGACCCGATCGAGCTCCGGCTGCGCAACCTCGCACCTGAGCACACCCCAGCGCTGTGCGGCTATGAGGTCACCACTTCGCGGCTGGGCGAGTGCCTGACTCTGGTGCGCGACGGCCTCAACTGGGACCAGGCGCGCCGCACCCGCCCGACCGGAGGTGCGATCGCCAGGGGCTGGGGAGTCGCGGCCGGTATGCACGGCAGCGGTGCCTACGCGTACGAGCTCGCCAACCGCAGCGATGCCGCGATCGACTTGTTCGACGACGGCCGGGTCCGGGTGCGGCACGGCGGCGCCGACGCGGGCACCGGGCAGAACACGATCCTGGCGCAGATCGCCGCCGACGTGCTCGGCGTGGAGCTCGGCGACGTCGATGTGCTGTCGATGGATGGCGAGCGCACCCCGTTCGAGCTCGGGGCCTGGTCGTCGCGCGGCACTCACATGACAGGGTCGTCGCTCGGGCAGGCAGCCCGCGAGTTCGCCGACAAGCTCCGCGCGCTGGCCGCGGCAAAGCTCGACGTCGATCCGGCGGACGTCACGCTGCGCGGCGGGCGGGCCACCGCAGGCGAGGACGCGATCGACATCGGCGACCTGGTCGGCCTCTCCGACGAGGCCGACGACGGGGTGCTCAGCCACGAGACGAGCTACCTTCTCGGGGGCACCGAGATGCTCACCCCCGACCGGGACACCGCAAATCTCTCCCCCACCTACGCGTTCGCGGCGCACGGCGCGGTCGTCAACGTCGACCGCCGTACCGGCAAGGTCCAGGTCGTCGACTATCTCGCCGCGCACGACGTCGGGCGGGCGATCAACCCGACCGCCGTCGAGGGGCAGATCATCGGCGGCGCTGCGATGGGGCTGGGTGCCGCGCTCGGCGAACAGCTCGTCCGCGAGGGCGGCCGTGTCGTCAACAGCAGCTACCTGCACTATGCGATGCCACGCAACGCCGACCTGCCCTCGATTCGCGCGGCCATCGTGCACGCCCACGACGAGGCCGGTCCCTTCGGCGCGAAGAGCGTCGGCGAGATGTCGATCATTCCGCCGGGCGCCGCCGTCGCGAACGCTGTGTACGACGCGCTGGGGATCCGCATCCGGGAGCTGCCCATCACACCGGACAAGATCGTCACCGCGTTGGCAGCGCGGGACGGACGACGGCGCGACCACCGCATCCCGCTGCGGCCGAGCCGCTGGTGGGTCGCGCTGGTCCGCTGGGCATACCCGCGCGGTCTGCATCGGGCGCTCGACACGGTCGGCACCCGGTTCGGGCCGGTCCCCCGCGCCCGACGTTCCGCACCGGCCCCCGAACCGGTCGTGCACGCCCCCACCGAGCTGACCGAGGCGGTCTCGCTGCTCACCGGGGGTGCCGGGGTGCTCGGCGGGGCCACCGACGCGCCGGTCGAGCGCCGCCGTCAGCCCGGACCGTCCCCGGTGCTGGTCTCGGTTGCCGCGGTGACCGACCTGCGACGGCTCGCGCGCTCCGACAGCGGGCTGCGCATCGGTTCAGCCGTGACGCTCACCGAGTTGGCCGAGCACCCGGATGCGCCGATCGCGCTCGTCGAGGCGATCGGCACCATAGCGTCCGCGCAGGTCCGCAACGCCGCCACCGTCGCGGGCAACCTGCTGCAGGCCAAGCGTTGCTGGTTCTTCCGCAATGGCTTCAGCTGCTACAAGCGCAACGGGCCGACCAGCCCCTGCTACGCGGTGTTGGGCGATCACCGGTTCCAGCACGCGGCCGTCGGCGCGCACCGCTGTCAGGCCGTGACCCCGTCCGACCTGGCAACCGTGCTGCTTGCACTCGACGCTTCGGTCGAGATCACCGGGCAGCGCGGCTCGCGGACCGTGCCGGTGTCCGATCTCTACACCGGTCCCGGTGAGACTGCGCTCGGCGAGGACGAGCTCGTCACCGCGGTGTATGTCCCGGCCAGGTCGCTGAGCCTGCGCACAGCGTTCACCAAGCTGGCCCTCTACACCGGTGACTTCGCAACCGCCTCGGTGGCGCTGGCCGTCGAGATCGGCGACGGCGGACGTTGGAACGACGTGCGCATCGTGCTCGGTGCAGTGGCCCCGACCCCGTGGCGGGTCTCCGCGGCCGAGCAGGCGCTGCGGGGGACGATCCCGACGCCCCACGACGTAAGTGCGGCAGTGAACAGGGAGCTGGACCGAGCAGCCCACCCGCTCCCCGGCAATGCCTGGAAGCTGGACGCCGCAGCCGGCCTGTCCGAACAGGCCACCGAAGCCCTACTCAGCCCCTGACGTCGCACTACCCGGCTCGTGCGGTCTTCCACCAATCCTGGATCGCCGCGTTCACGTCGTCCGGGCGTTCGACCTGCACCCAGTGGCCACCGCCCGGCAGGACGACGGCACGAGAGGCAGGATGCTGGAAGGTCGTCTCCTCATACGCCGCGCTGGCCGCGTTCCTGTGGATCACCAGCACGGGAACGGTGCGCCGGGCGAGGTAATGGTCCATCTCCGGCCGAAACGCGATCGGAGCGTGGTCCCAGCGCGCTGCAAAGCCCGCCCGGATCATCGCGGGTGACACCGCGTCCACCCGACGGAGCACCAAGGTACGCAGCCACTCGGGCGTCTGATCAGTGAAGCCGGCCTGGCTGAAGAACCACGACCTCACCACCTCCTCGGGATGCTCCCCGGCCAATTGCTCCCTCGTCCTCTCGACCCTGGCACGACCCGCCTCGTCGACCGCGTAGGACGCATCGAGGACGACCACACCGAGCAGGTGCTCCGGCCGCTCCACCGCCATCGAGGAGGCGATTGCCCCACCGAGCGAGTGCCCGACGACCAGAGCAGGCTCGCCGGCCACCTGCTCGATTACGGCCCTCAGATCATCGAGCTGCCGATCCATTCCGTACCCGTCAGCCGGGGCCGAGTGCCCGTACCCGCGCAAGTCATAGGCGATAACACGGAAGTTCTGCTCCAACAACGGAATGACCCACGAATAGTCGATCGAGTCAGCAGTCCAACCGTGCACAAGCACAACCGGCGTCCCGGCTCCCGTAGCCGTGTAGAAAAGTGTCGAGTCACCGGTCTCGAGATAGGGCATACCGACTTTCCCGTCTTCCAGATGGGTACCTAAGGAGCCGTTCGCCCGCCGGCCGCGACCGGGTACCGGGCGTCATGGCGATCCAGGTTCATGCACGGATTCGTACTCAGAACCGACTAGCGCTGGAGGTCAGCTCGACCCGAGGGGACGGAACCCTGCGTCCGTTCGTGACCATTCGGGGCGTGCGCTTGCGGGACGCGATCTCCGTGCGGTCCGCCCATAGCAGTGGCAACGGCTGGTTCCGCAGGGCCAAAGCCGGCGGGAGCGACCGGCTCCGCGCCGCCGGCATCGAGCGGGGCGTCACGTTCGCCGAGCCGGGCCCGGCTGTGAGCGCCGGGATCGACGCCGAGTACCACCACAAGTACGACCGCTACGGTGCCTCGATCGTCGTCGACCCGAAGGTCGCAGCGGCCACGCTCCGCCAGCCCTCCAGCGTGATCGCGTCCGGGTCGGGGCCACCGCGCACGCCCGTGTCGAGGGCGTCGATGGCGGCAAGCTCGTCGTCGGTGAGGGCGAAGCCGAAGACGTCGAAGTTCTCGGCGATGCGGTGGGGCTTCGTCGACTTGGGGATCGCGGAGCGCCCCTCCTGCAGGTGCCAGCGCAGCATCACTTGAGCGGGCGTCTTGCCGTGCGCCTTCGCGATCTCGCCGATGGTCGGGTCGTCGAGCGTGCTGCCGTGCCGGCCGTCAAGGTAGAACGTGATGCCACCGATCGGCGACCAGGCCTGCGTCAGGATGCCGTGCTCGGCGTCGGCGGCCCGGACGTCGGGTTCCGAGAAGTACGGGTGGACCTCGCTCTGGTTGACCGCAGGGACGACGCCGGTGTTCTTCAGCAGATCGTCGAGGTGGCGGGGCATGAAGTTGGAGACGCCGATGGCCCGCACGCGGCCGTCCTCGAGCAGCTTCTCCAGGGCGCGGTAGGCGTCGATCGTGAGATCGAAACGGCTGGGCAGGGGCTGGTGGAGGATGAGCAGGTCGATCTGGTCGACCCCGAGCTTGCCGGCGCTCTCGTCGAAGGCGTGCAGGGTGGCGTCGTAGCCGTAGTCCTCGATCCAGATCTTCGTCTCGACGAAGACGTCCGACCTGGCGAGACCGGAGCGGCGGATGGCCTCGCCGACCTCACGCTCATTGCCGTACGCGGCTGCCGTGTCGATGTGTCGGTAGCCCGTACCGAGAGCGGCCTCGACGGCGTCGATGGTCTCCTGAGGAGCTGTCTGGAAGACGCCGAAGCCGAGAGCGGGCATCTCGACGCCGTTGTTCAGGGTCAGATTCGATGTCATGGCTTCACCGCAGGCGTGATCTCGACGCCTTCGGGCTCAGTGGCGAGTGAATAGGACTCGGACATCGCGGTCTCCTGTTCGTGTTGGTTGAACTGCGATGCGGCGATTACGACTCAGCACTCCGTCGATCTACCCAGGCGAGATGAGGCCCTCGTAGAACAGTCGACACCGGAACTGGACTGCCTGTTCCAGGCTATGACATCCAGCAGGCGGCCCGCAGGAGGGGCAGCAAGTGGCGCGCACCACATCGCCCGTTCGTCCTCCACGCAACGCGCGATGCACCTCGTTGGCCACGCGATCAAGCAGCTCACCTGCACAAACCATGGAAAACAGCGCTCGGGCCCCCCGGAGACAGCGAGCAACCGGACATGCCCTCAAGGGCCGGCGGTGCTCCGATCGATCGTCCGCCCCGCTGTCCGCGCTCGCCCATCCCCGCCGGAGTGCACTGTGAGAATGGACCATCTAGCACCAATAAAGCGGCCGGGAGATGCGGTTGGCGCCTAGGTTCGCCGGGGTCCGCGTAGGTAGCCGACCCGCTATCCGAGACGCTGGGAGGCCGCCCGCAGCGCGTGGCATGTCTTGCTGCCTGCCCGGACACCTATCCCGCCTGCTATCGCCCCCATGCTGGAGGCGATCGGTATGGTCGCACATGGACGGGAGCCGGGCGTACGTTGTCTTTGACCTTTTGGTCCAACGCGCAGGACCCGATCCGCCTCGTGAGTCCGAGAGAGCGCAGGCAATTGTCCCAGCCTCACGTCATGAGGTGGGAGATCAGCGGTAACCGCGGCGTGCACGCGCACTCAGGTGTCGACGCTCGCGGGTGGCTATCGGAGATCATGCGCGGTGATCAGGTTGCCCAGGTGGTGATCGAGATCAGCCGGCGTGGTCAAGTGACGCTGTCGGTGCCGAGAACCGTGGCGTTCCTCGACGAGCTCGGTCGGGGCAGGCCCAGCTACCGCTACGCCACGGAAGTCGACTCCCGCGCTGCCCTCCCGTTCGGCCTGTTCGGTGTTCCCGAGACGTTCGTCCTGGACCGCGCAGGGACGGCGCCAGCTACCCACTACCGGCCGGCGTTCTGGACGCGGTCATCGCGGGACGCCAGCCCGGCGACGAGAGCGGCGCCCCCCTCCAGCCCGGCACCCTGGCGCCGCTAGTCGAAGGAAACTGATCGACTGCCAACTACACGAGTTGCTCAGGTTCGCGACAATTCGACAAAACAACACAACAGGAACAGCGCGTCCGACTTCCCGGCCGGTGCCGCCCCGTTCTCATTGCGGACGGTCGCGACACACCGTCTCACTGTCCGAATTTTCAGGGTCACATGCATCTTGTCACGAGTCGCGCCTGGCGCTCGAATAATCGGTCGAAACTGCACCTGAATCACCACGCAGCGTCCACAGCCAGGGTAAAGAAAGCCCCAGCGAACCCAACTGTTCGATGATGGACTTCACA
>NZ_BAAAUS010000051.1:0-90472 GCF_039534065.1 Pseudonocardia yunnanensis
CCACCGAGGCCGTCATCGCCGACAAGCCGGAGAAGAACCCGGCCCCGGCCGGCGGCGACCCGACAGGCGGCATGGACTTCTGAACGATGGGGCGCCGGGCCGCGTCGCTCGTCGGCCCGGCGTCCTGCTCGCACACGTGCGCGGGGTACCCGCCGTCGGGCTCAGGTCTCGGGCGCGCCGATGGCCCGCAAATGTTCGATGGTGGCCGTCTTGCCGCGCTCGATGTGGTCGAGCATCGCGGTGGCAGCGTCATCGGCCCGCCGGGCGAGCAGCGCGTCGGTGACGGCCGCGTGGTCGTCGACGGATCGGTGGCGGCGGTGGACGAACCAGATCGCCTGGTACGGGACGCCCGACCAGAGGCGGTCGATGAACTCGTCGAGGAACGCCGAGTGCGCCGCCTCGTAGACGGTGCGGTGCCACAGCGCGTTGAGATCGACGATCACGCCCTGCTCGCCGTCCTCCTTCTCCGCCGCAGCGCGGAACTCCTCGTGCAGGCCGCGGATCGCCTCGAGCTCCCCGGCCGTCGCGCGTTCGCTCGCCAGCCGGGTGGCGAGCGGCTCCAGGGTCTCGCGCAGCAGGTAGATCTCCTCGGCCCGCGGGATGGAGTACCGGGTGACCACGTGGCCGTGGTGCGGCCGGTACTCGACGAGCCCGTGCGCCTGGAGCATGCGCAGCGCCTCGCGGATGGGCGTCAGGCTCATCTGCATCTCGTCCGAGAGACTCTGCAGAGTCAGCTTCGCGCCTCCCGCGAGTCGGCCGCGCTCGATCTGCCGCCGGATCACGGTGAAGGCCTCCTCGGCCTTCGTCACCGACCCGCGATCCCGCTTCCCCGGCATCGAGCCCCTCCTGTCGGTGGATGGTCAGGAGGACGGTACTGAGATGGGTGTGGGCGCGTCCTTCCCCGTAAGCACCGCGACGACGTTGTCCACGGCCAGCTCGGCCATGCGGGTGCGCGTCTCCACGGTGGCCGACCCGAGGTGCGGGGCGAGCACGACGTTGTCGAGGCGGCGCAGGTCGTCGTGCACCTCGGGCTCGTTCTCGTAGACGTCCAGGCCGGCGCCCGCGATGGTGCCGTCGGCGAGCGCCGCGGCCAGCGCCGCCTCGTCCACGATGGGGCCACGTGCGGTGTTGATCAGGTACGCACCGCGCTTCATGGCGCGCAGGGCGTCGGCGTCGATGAGGTGGCGGGTCTCCGGCGTGAGGGGGCAGTGGAGGGAGACCACGTCGGACGTCGCCAGCAGTTCGTCCAGCGGAAGCGGGTGCGAGCCGTCGACATCGACAGGTCGGCGGGAGTGGTGGACGACATCCATGCCGAAGGCGGCGGCCCGCCGCGCCACGGCCTGACCGATGCTCCCCATCCCGACGATCCCGAGCTGCTTGCCCTGCAGCCCCGATCCGAGCATGAAAGCGATGTCCCACGACCACGGCGTGCCGGACCGGACGAGGCGGTCGCCCTCGGCCACGCGCCGCGTCACGGTCAGGAGCAGGGTCATCGTGAGATCGGCGGTGGCGTCGACCAGCACACCGGGGGTGTTGGAGGCGAGCACGCCGCGGCGGGTGATGGCGGGAACGTCGAGGTTGTCGTAGCCGACGGCGGTGTTCGCGACGATCTTCAGGTTCGGGCCCGCGGCGGCGACGGCGTCGTCGTCGATCCGATCGGTGAGCATGCTGATGATCGCGCTCGCCCCGCGCACGGCCGCGTGCAGCTCGTCGACGGTCAACGGACGGTCGTGCGGTGACACCCACACGGAGCCGACGGAGTGCAACGGTTCGAGGGCCGCGGGCGGAAGTGCGCGGGTGACCACGATCCGCGGGGTCTCGGAGTTCATACGGAGGGCGTCCTCGGGCTCTGATCGGTGCTCGGACCTGCGCCTTCGTCGGCGAGCAGGGCGCGGGCGCGGTGGGCGATCGGGTAGTCGATGAACGTACCGTCGTCGAGGCGGATGGAGGAGACGCCGGCTGCCTCGGCCTCGCGGAAGGCCTCGTCGACCCGGCGGGCCCGCTGGAGCTCCTCGGCACTCGGCGCGAACGCCGTGGCGACGACCGGGATCTGCCGGGGGTGGATCACCTGCTTGCCCCCGAACCCCAGCCGCCGGGCACGCGCCGCGGACCGGGCGAGCCCGTCGGCGTCGTCGAGGTCGAGGTGGGGTCCGTCGATCGGCTTGGGCCGGCCGGCGGCCGCGGCGCCGAGCACCACCTGCGATCGCGCGACGAACAGTTCCTCACCGTCGGCGGTGGGGGTGACTCCGAGCTCACGGGACAGGTCCGCCGGGCCGAACGCGAGCGTGAGGACCCTGGGGTCGGCCGCGGCGATGTCCCGAGCCTCGGCGATGCCCGCCGCGGTCTCGACGAGCGGGACGATCCTGGTCCGGCCGGCTTCCAGGCCTGCGCGGGCCTCGGCCTTGCCGAGGAGCGCGGCTGCGGTGCGGACCGCGGCGGGGCTCGAGCTCATCGGGACGATCACGAGGTCGACACGGGCGAGCACGGGTTCGAGTGCCTCGACGTCGGCTTCGGCGAGGCCCGTGTCGACGGCGTTGATCCGCACGCGATCGCCGGCCCGTCCGGCGGCAGGGTCGCCAGCGTCTCCGCTATGGCCTGCCGGGCTGCCTCCTTCCGCGAGAGCGCGACGGCGTCCTCGAGGTCGATCGCGATCCCGTCCGCGCCCGCCGCGGCGGCCTTGGGGATGCGGTCCGGCCGGTCGCCCGGCACGAATAGCAGCGTGCGCAACCGCAGCGGCTGCTCGCTCTGCACGGTCATCGAATCAAGACCTTTCCCACTCGTCGTCTGCAGGTCGACCCACACCGGCTCGACCCCGCGTGTGGTGCTCCCCGTCCACGAACGTCATCACACCCGGCCCCGGCTCGAAGATCCACTCACCGATGATGTCAAACATTTGATAAAAGCTATGCCGGGCCCTCGCCCCCTGACAACCCCCGCCGTCGGAGTACCAGGGAGGGCCACCTGGCGGACGGTCGTGCCGGGGCTCCGGTGAGTGCCAGAGCCTCGATATCACTCTGATCATGAGTGCGGCGCTACTATTCCTTTCGCTGTTCTCTTTTGTGGACCGTGCTCGGAGCCTGGGCACACCGTGTTGTCCTCCCGCCCGCGTTCTGGGCACTCCTGGAAAGATCTTCCAACGCACCGGCCGGATTCACCAGGAGCTGGTTATGCCAGAAACGTCGCATGATGTCGTCGCACTTGCCCACAGCGCTGACGCGCGGATCGTGGACCTTCGGTTCTGCGACCTTCCCGGGCTGATGCAGCACTTCTCCATCCCTGTGGAGGAGCTCACCGAAGAAGGAATCGAGTCGGGCTACGGCTTCGACGGCTCCTCGATCCGCGGGTTCCAGGCGATCCACGAGTCCGACATGCTGCTGATGCCGGATCCGTCGACGGCCGTGATGGATCCGTTCCGCGAGGTACCCACCCTCCAGATTCACTGCTTCGTCGTCGACCCCATCACGCGGGAGAACTACTCCCGCGACCCCCGCTACATCGCCAGGAAGGCGGAGGAGCACCTGAAGGAAACCGGCATCGCCGAGGTGTCCTACTGGGGCCCCGAACTCGAGTTCTACATTTTCGACGGGGCGCGCTTCGACCAGAACCAGCACGAGGGCTACTACCACATCGAGTCGGTCGAGGGGGTGTGGGCATCCGGCGATCCGGGGAGCCGCGGCTATCGCCCCCGCTACAAGGAGGGGTACTTCCCGGTGCCTCCGATGGACCAGCACCAGGACCTGCGGAGCGAGATGGCACTGACCCTCATGGCGCTGGGTGTTCCCATCGAGGTGCAGCACCATGAGGTGGGCACCGCAGGCCAGGCCGAGATGGATATGCGCTTCGCATCCCTGCTGGCCATGGCGGACAACGTCATGAACTACAAGTACGTGGTCAAGAGTGTCGCCTGGCGGGCGGGTAAGACGGCCACCTTCATGCCCAAGCCGCTCTTCGCCGACAACGGCTCGGGCATGCACGTCCACCAGTCGCTGTGGAGCGACGGGGAGAACCTCTTCTACGACGAGACCGGGTACGCGGGGCTGAGCGACCTGGCCCGGTACTACATCGGCGGGCTCCTCGAGCACTCTCCCGCGCTGCTGGCGTTCTGCGCGCCGACCACCAACTCCTACCGCCGGCTCGTTCCCGGCTACGAGGCGCCGATCAACCTCGTCTACTCGCAGCGCAACCGCTCGGCCTGCGTGCGCATCCCGATGTACGTGCAGAGCGCCAAAGCGAAGCGCCTCGAGTTCCGCCCTCCCGACCCCACCGCGAACCCCTACCTTGCCTTCTCGGCGATGTTGCAGGCAGGCCTGGACGGGATCCGGAACAAGACCGAGCCACCCGAGCCGATCGACCGCGACCTCTACGAACTCGAACCCGAGGAGGCTGGAGCGGTGAAACATGTGCCGGCCTCGCTGGAGGCGGTGCTGGAGGCGCTCGAAGCAGATCGCGACTTCCTCACCGAGGGTGACGTCTTCACCGACGATCTGATCGACACCTGGCTGGACTACAAGCGGACCAAGGAGGTGGACCAGATCCGGCTGCGGCCCCACCCCTGGGAGTTCATGCTCTACTACGACCTCTGATCGGCATCACGCGGCTTTGCGTAGTGGCCGCTCTCATCCGGATCATGACGCGGAACAGCGGCTATCCGGACGCGGGCGACGGCCAGATGGCGCGCGACCTCGCCGGTGATTCGTTCGGCGTCGTCCGACCAGCGTTTCATTCGCTCGTCCTCGGACGACGACTGGTAGTTGGACATCAGTTCGTCGAGCGCAGCGAAGAGATCGGCAATGGCGACATATCGCGATGTCGAGTGGCGTGGCGCGTCGTGCTCCGCCATCCGTCGTTGATACACCCGCCCGGCGTTTCGTGGAAGCCTCCGGGGCGACGGATTCGTAGTCAGCGCCGACCGACGGACACCGGCAGGCGGCGGGCTCCCCACTGTCCAGCCGGTCCGTCGTAGTGGCCGGGGATCGCGGCACCGCACCCGGCGCAGCGGCCATCGCCGGTGATCCCGTAGCGGCCGATGACGTACCAGTCGCGCTCGACGACGACCGTGCCGCACGCTGGGCAGATGGTCTGCCCGCCCTCGGGGTCGTGGACGTTGCCTGTGTAGACGAAGCGCAGCCCGTGCCCCAGGGCGATGCGGCGGGCCCTGGTCAGAGTCGCCGGAGGGGTGGGTGGGACGTCGCGCATCTTGAAGTCGGGGTGGAACGCGGTGAAGTGCAGCGGCACGTCCGTGCCGAGGTTGTCGGCGATCCAGGCGCACTCCGCGTCGATCTCGCCGTCGGAGTCGTTGTGCCCGGGGATCAGCAGGGTGGTGATCTCGAACCAGACGTCGGTGTCGTGGCGCAGGTACAGCAGCGTGTCCAGCACCGGCTGCAGGTGCGCGGCCGAGATGCGGTGGTAGAAGTCGTCGGTGAATGCCTTGAGGTCGACGTTGGCGGCGTCGAGGTGGGCGAACAGCTCCCGCCGGGGCTCGTCGGTGATGTAGCCGGCGGTCACGGCGATCGCCTTGATCCCTCTGGCGCGGCAGGCGTCCGCGACGTCCACCGCATATTCGAGGAAGATCACCGGGTCGTTGTAGGTCATCGCCACACTGCGGCAGTCGAGCCGCTCGGCGGCCTCGGCAATGTCGTCCGGGCCGGCGGCGTCGGTCAGCCGGTCGATCTCGCGGGACTTCGAGATGTCCCAGTTCTGGCAGAACCGGCAGGAGAGGTTGCAGCCCGCGGTGCCGAACGACAGCACCGGGGTGCCGGGCAGGAAGTGGTTCAACGGCTTCTTCTCGACCGGGTCGACGCAGAACCCGCTGGACCGGCCGTACGAGGTGAGCACCACCTGATCGGCGACCCGGCCCCGGACGAAGCACAGCCCCCGCTGGCCCTCGCGCAGCCGACACGCGCGGGGGCACACGTCGCATTGCAACCGGCCGTCGTCAAGCGGGTGCCAGAAGCGACCTGCCACGGTGTGCCGGTCGTCAAGGCTGATCTCGCCGGTCATGCCCGTCAGCCGACCTCCTCCTTCAGCAGGTCGGAGATGCACGCGTCGATCTGCTCGCGATCGGCGGTCGTCATGCAGAACATCGCGAAGTGGGCCCAGAGGCTGTCGACGACCCGGAACTCACTGTTCGGGATGAGCCGCTGCTCGGCCTCGCAGTCGGCCGGCGGGAAGAACATGTCGCGAGAGAACGGCACGACGTAGGTCTTCGCCGTGATCCGCCCGAGCGCAGCGGCGAGATCTCCGCCGGTGTGGCGGCTGACATCACCGTGGCGCCACTTCCAGCCCATCCAGATCAGGTTGTTCGGATCCATCGGTGCGAAGTAGGCCTCCCAGAATCGCTTGAGGAAGTCATCGAGCGACGTGAATCCCACGCTCCGCCAGGCTTCCGAGTTGTAGAACTCCGGGCACAGCCCCATCACCGACCAGATCTGAGCGTGCCGACGGAGCCCGACGTGCACGTCGCTCTGATCGGCGTAGAAGCCGTTGTTCCACGCCGGATCGGACTTCAGCGCATCCTCGTGCGAGCAGACGAAGAGGTAGTCGTGGGGAGTGGTCTTCGCCGTCCCTGCGAACGGCAGCGCTCTCTGCACCATGTCCGGGAACCGGACGGCCCACTCGTAGGTCTGCTCGGCGCCCATCGACCAGCCCAGGACCAGTTCCAGACGCTCGATTCCGAACTCCTCGGTCAGGAGCCGATGCTGGGCACGTACGTCGTCGCCGATGGTGACGTTCGGGAAGGCGCCGCCGTTGAACGGCGGTGGGGTGTTGCTGGGCGACGACGAGAATCCGTTCGCGAACTGCCCCGGCAGGACGATGAAGTATTTGCCCGGGTCGAGCGGCCGATCGCGGCCGATGAAGATCTCCATCGCCTTGGGCGTGCCCGACCACATGTGAGGGAAGAGGACGACGTTGTCCTTGGCCTCGTTCAGCTCGCCGTGCGTCTTGTAGGCGAGCCTGGCGTCGGGGAGGGTGATTCCGCTCTCCAGCTCGTAGTTGCCCAGCTCGAAGTACTGATGCGGGCCGTGGGTCTCCTCGGAGTAGTAGGTCCCCATCTCGATCCCTCTCTTGTGGGCGGCGGCACCGTCGGCTTCTCCGCGCGCTGGAACGTGAGACGCACGACGTACCGCGGGGCTGACGGCCACAGTGAGCGCGCCGCGGCGACCCACGTCACCTCATCGTGCTCGCTTGCCGGCAAGGGTCAATCGGCCATGTGGCCGTGGGCCACGCGAGAGCCCGCACGGGGTGAACGAGGGGCACTCTCGTCCGATAGGTGCGGGTGAGCGGTCCGCTCGCCCACCTGACCGCCCCGCGGTGCGGTCGGGCCGGCGCCTGCCCGGCCACCCCGGTGCGAGCGAGAGGCGCGTTCGCACGATAGGTCTGGATGAACGCGCCGCTCGTACGTCCTCGGATCTCGGGTGGCTGCTCGGAAGCCCGTCGCGGGAGGCGCGGGGAGCCGGCACGGGGGGTGAACGAGGGGCACTCTCGTCCGATAGGTGTGGGTGAGCGGGCCGCTCGCCCACCTGACCCGCCCCGTTGCGTGGTCCCATGATCAACAGTTGGGCCCCGCAACCGCTGATGGCACGGCTGACGGGCCCCAACTGTTGATCATGAAGCGGCGCCCACTTCGGCCACCCTGGGTGAGCGAGCGGCGCGTTCGCACGATAAGTCCGGACCGACGCGCCGCTCGTACGTCTCGGAATCCCGGTGCTGCACGGGAACCCGTTGCGGGAGGCGCGGGGAGCCGGCGCGGGGGTGAACGAGGGGCACTCTCGTCCGATAGGTGTGGGCCGGCGGACCGCTCGCCCACCCGACCCGCCCCGTTGCGTGGTCCCATGATCACCAAGTTGGGCCCCGCAACCGCTGATGACACGGCTGGCGGTACCCAACCGTTGATCATGACGTTGCCGACCACGGGGCGCGGCTCGGAGCCGGCGCGGCGGGTGAACGAGGGGCACTCTCGTCCGATAGGTGTGGGCCGGCGGACCGTTCGCCCACCTGGGCGCCCCGCTGTGCGGCCCGGATGGGCACCGCAACCAACCGGGCGAGCGTACGGCGCGTTCGCACGATAGGTCTGGACCGGCGCGCCGCTCGTACGTCTCGGGAGGCCGGTGACCAGTGCGATCGCGTCAGTAG
Source organism: Pseudonocardia yunnanensis (assembly GCF_039534065.1). NCBI lineage: Bacteria > Bacillati > Actinomycetota > Actinomycetes > Pseudonocardiales > Pseudonocardiaceae > Pseudonocardia > Pseudonocardia yunnanensis. The sequence continues at coordinate 8,134 of NZ_BAAAUS010000051.1, forward strand.
GGTGGATCGGTGGGCTTTCCCGGGCCGGAGGGCACCGTCCTGATCGGGGACGGCGGCCTGGCGACCGAACTCGAGGCGCGGGGGCACGACCTGTCGAGCGGGTTGTGGTCGGCGCGGCTGCTGGTCGACTCACCGGAGGAGATCACCGCGGTCCATCGCGCGTTCTTCCGTGCCGGCGCCGACATCGCCACCACGGCGACCTATCAGGCATCCTTCGACGGCCTTGCGGCGCACGGTCTCGGCAGGGCCGACGCTGCGCGCATGCTGCGGCGCGGCGTGGAGTTGGCGCAGGCGGCCCGCGCGGAGCTGGCCACCGACGGGCGGCGGCGGTGGGTCGCGGCTTCGGCAGGCCCGTACGGTGCGGCCCTGGCGGACGGATCCGAGTACCGAGGTCGCTACGGAAAAAGCGTGGCCGAACTGCGGGCGTGGCATCGGCCACGCCTGGAGGTGTTGGCCGAGGCGGGCCCGGACGTGCTGGCCCTGGAGACCGTGCCGGACGTCGACGAGGCCGAGGCCCTGGTGGCCGCCGTGGCCGGGCTGGGTGTCCCGGCCTGGCTGACATACAGCATCGACGGCGACCGCACGCGTGCCGGGCAGCCGCTGGCCGAGGCATTCGCGGTGCCCATCGGCGTGCCGGAGATCGTGGCGGTCGGCGTCAACTGTTGCGCCCCGAGCGACGTGCCGGCGGCGATAGCGATGGCCCGCGAGATCACGGGCAAGCCCGTGATCGTCTACCCGAACAGCGGCGAGGGCTGGGACGTCCGGCGCGGGGAATGGACGGGGCAGGCGCGGTTCTCCGAGGTGGACGCCCGGCAGTGGATCGCGATGGGGGCTCGTGTCGTCGGCGGGTGCTGCCGCGTGGGGCCTGCCGACGTCGCCGCGCTCGTCGACGCGAGCCCCGACCATCTGCACCGGTAGCTACTATGCGACGTTCCTCCACGCGGGTGCGGTCCTACTACGCACGGAAGTCGTCGGCGTGGTCGTCGACCCACGAGCGGAACGTTCGGGCCGGCCTTCCCAGCAGCTGCTCGACGGTGTCGGTCACCCGCTCCGGCGTGTGCACGAACCCCGCCCACGCCGTCAGCCTGGCCTCGACGAACTCCGGGTTTCCCCAGGCGGCTGTCAACCGCTTACGCGCTGTGTCCGGCGGCAGATCCTCCCACCGCACATGCCGTCCGATGGCCTCGCCGATGATCGTGACCTGCTGAGCATGCGTGATCGACTCCGGCCCGGTGATCACGTACTTCGCCCCGTCGTGCCCCGCCGAGGTGAGCACGTGTACGGCCACATCCGCGATGTCGCGCTCGTGGATCAACGACCTGGCCGCCTGCCCGTAGGGCCACCGCACGATCCCCTGCTTGACCTGGTCCGCCCAGGCAAGCGCGTTGGTGGCGAAGTCGATGGCTCGCAGGAAAGTCCAGCTCACCGCATTCGTCCTGATCAGCCACTCGTTCTCCTGGTGGACGGACGTGGGTTGCTCGCCGTCCCTCAGATCAGCCACATCCGTCGACAGGTAGACGACGTGCCGTGAGCGTCGGGCGATCATCTGCACCGCCTGCGGTTCCACGGGGATGCCTGGCCACATCAGGTAGACGCTCTCCACGTCGTGCAGAGCCGGCTCGAGCGTGTGCGGGGACGACAGGTCGCCCTCCACGACCTCCACGCCGTCGAGCTGCGGGGCACTGGCCGGGGTGCGCATCAGCGCGCGCACCTCGTGGCCTGCCGCCGCGAGCGAGGAGACGACGTGCTTTCCCACGTTGCCGGTCGCGCCGGTCACAAGGATCTTGCTCATGATGTGACGGTAGGAGCTCAACCCGTGTTGAGGTCCAGTGTTCATGACCCTGAGGACCCCGGCCCGAACCCATGTTCGACGGGAACGTGAGAACGGCGTTGGCCTGTTTGTGGAACCAGTACTATGCACGGATTTGGTTTGGGCGTCAGAGAAACGCGATTCGTCGGGGTGGGACATCGGGCGCCACGGCCGGAGTAACGATTGAATTCCGCGTGGCTCCGACCTAGGGTGGGAGACATGAGAAAACGACACTGTCGTCGTGGTTCCTGTCCCGTCACCCGCGGGAGTCGGTGGCTGAAATCGGCAGTCACATGATCGTCGAACTCCTCGTTCTCGGCTTCTTTCTCAGTTTGGACAACTTCCGGGTCGCGATCGCGCTCGGCACGGTTCCGTTCAGTGTTCGCCGGTCCCTGCAGGTGGCCCTGGTGTTCGGGCTGTGGGACGGCGTGATGCCGCTGGCGGGCCTGATGCTCGGCAACTATGTCAGCGAGACCACCGGCACCGTCGCCGAGTACGTGGGGTCGGTCGCACTGGGCGCCTATGGTTTGTACCTGCTCATCGGAGCGTTACGAAACCCGGAACCCGAGGAGATCGACCATCCATGGGCACTGTTCGGCATTCCGCTGTCACTGAGCCTGGACAACCTCCTCGCCGGTGCAGGCTTGGGATTGCTCGGATTCGCTCCCTGGATCTCGGCGACGGTATTCGGTCTCACCACGGCGGTGATGTCGTTGGTCGGGCTGCACGTCGGACGAGCGGCGGCCCGTCTCATCCGTATCCGCTCCGACCTGCTGAGCGGTGTCGCGCTCATCGTCGCAGCCGTTGTGCTCCCGATCGCGTTCGGGAACTAGTGGTCAGGTCGGCTTGTGAGCGATGCCGTACTCGCCCGGGCGGTCCGGTGGAGGCGGAGCGAATCGCTCGGTCAGTTCATTTGTCTCATTAATGGAGCAACTGAAACTGTACGCCGGGTGATCGGCACCAGCAAGGGCCGTAGAAATTCATTCCAGTTCATGCCGTTGGTTCGCCGGGAGCTACCGTTGGTTCGTCGCTCAACACCGCTGATACTTCGGACCGCACGACCGTGTCCGGACACGTCCGGGCGCGAGCGACGGTCGACGGAGACGTCCGCGGGCACGGCGAGTACGCGTGGATGCGCTGAATGTGCCGATCTGTCCGAAATAGTGGCGCTGTTCAGATGCCCAATGCCCGGCGCACGACCGGTGCGTTTCGCCGGGAAACCGGCACCATGTCGTCCGTCGTGCCGTCCATGACCAGATACAGCTCACCTTTGCACGCGCGCTCGATCTCCCGCACGCGCCTGAGGTTGACCACGTAACGGCGGTGCACCCGCAGGAAGCCCGCATCGGCCAGCTCGCCGTCGAGCTTGTCCAGACCCTGAGAGGCTGCGCGGAGTCGCCCCTGGTCGGTGGACAGCCAGACGTCGTTGCCGTCCGACTCGGCGAAGTGGACCTCCCGCAGGCGCAGCAGCACCATCCTGTTGTCGCGCAACGCGATGAGCCGGCGTGGCTGCCCCGGGGAACCCTTCTGCCCCTCCGCCGGAGGCAGCTGCGCCCCGTCGGAGGTGCCGAACGAGATGAGGTGTCCGGCCAGGTGTCCGGCCAGGAACACGGGCCGGACGCTGATCGGTGTGGGTTCGTCGGTGAGGTGGGTGAAGATCTGTGTCGAGCCGATCCATTCCGGATTCAGCGCTGCGTGTTTACTGGCATACCGGGCAACTCCGATGAGGTCGGGCAGCGCAGAGTTCCAGCGCACGGCGGGATCGACCGCCGGGGTGTGGGCCGGGACGCTCATGTGCACGCTCGCCTGGTCGTCTGCGATCACGACCTTGCCGACGGTGTCCACCGCGGCCAGCGCGACGCCGGAGGCTTCCCTGGCCTTCGAGAATGCGGCTGCCAACTCGGTGCCGGTATCGCGGGCGCGCTTCTTCAACATGCTTTGTGTCTTGGTGACCGCCTGAGAAAGCCACCCGCCGGTTGCCTCGGGCAGGTGGGTGCGCCAGTTCGAGATGTTCAGCACCGCGATCGGTTCGCCGGTCACGACGTCACGCACCGCGATGCCTGCGCACACCCAGCTGTGGAACGCCTGACACCAGTGCTCGGCGCCCCTGATCAGCACCGGGCCGCGCACCTCCAGTGCGGTGCCCATGCCGTTCGTGCCGACGGCGCACTCCGACCAGCAGGACCATGGCGCGAGGTTGGATTCGTAGGCCTTGGCGAGAGTGGTGTGGTCGCCCCAGGCTGCCAAGACGCGGCCAGTGGCGTCGGTGACGGTGACGATGCCGCTGAGGTTGTTCACCTCCGGCGCCAAGGACGCCGCCATACCTCCCAATTCGGTGAACACCACATCGTGCTCGACCGTATGGTCGCTGCGTGCGACAGCGGCCGGTGCCGCGGTGAGGTGTGGGTCCACCCGGTATTGCTCCCGGCACCGGTGCCAGGAGATCGCCACCTCCGGGCGGACGCCGCGGACATGATCCTCGCCCTGCACGAACCGTTCCCATGCCGCGAGCACTGTGCCCCGGCCCGGGCCGGCGGGCGCGGGCTCGTGCGGATGTACGTCCTTCACCGTGGAGAACCACCTTTGGTCCATCCCCACGCGCGACGGCATGCGCTCGGTCCGCGCCGGCGGCCGCTCCTCACAGCCGAGCAGACAGAGCACCGCGTCTCGCGTCTTGCTGCTTCGTCAGCCGTCACGGCTGTCGCCACTGACGGCTCCGATCCACTGTACGGATCTTCGTTTGAGTCGATCAATGCTTCAAATATGACGGAACTGTGATGTCTCACGGGTCCGGGGAGCCGATTCGGCGCAAATGTGCAGTCTCGAATGATCGTGAATTTCTTTCCGGGCCGGGCGTCGAGATGGCCTCACCCCTGGTAGGCCCGCTGCCGTGCGCTCCGCACGCGCCTGCGCGCCCGGGCTATGCGCAGCGCACACCCCACCGGCGGCGCCGCCACCTAGCTTCACGGGCGTCGGCCGTCGGAGGGAGATCTCATGGCTCGGTACCGCGTGGCGATGGACATCGGGGGCACTTTCACCGACGTCGTCACCTATGACGACGAGGCCGGGGCCTTCACCGCGAGCAAGGCCTCGACCACCCCGGAGGATCTGAGCGAGGGCGTGGTCTCCGGGCTGGCCGCGGTGGTCGACGCACCCGCTGACATCAGCTTTCTGGTGCACGGCACGACGCAGGGCCTCAACGCGTTCCTCGAACGCCGCGGGGTGCCGGTGCTCCTACTGGCCACGGCGGGCGCCGAGGACAGCTACCACATCGCCCGCGGTCCCCGGACCCGCCTGTACGACCTGCACTACCGCAAGCCCGAGCCGCTCGTGCCGCGCCGGGACACCGTGGGCATCGGTGGGCGCCTCGCCGTCGACGGCACCGAGCTGGAGCCGCTCGACGAGCAGGCCGTGCGGGACGCCGCGGTCGCGGCCAGGGAGCGAGGACTCGGGGCGATCGCGATCGCCTTTCTCTTCAGCTACCAGAACCCGGCTCACGAGCTGCGGGCCCGCGAGATCGTGCTGGAGGAGCTGGGCGAGGACTTCACGGTCTCGCTCTCGCACGAGGCGGCCAAGGAGTGGCGTGAGTACGAGCGGACGTCTTCGGCGGTCGTCGAGAGCTACACGGGCCCGATCGTCCGGCGCTACCTGAGCAACCTCGAGTCCCGGTTGCGGGAGCGCGGGCTCGGCGTCCCGTTGCACGTGATGCAGTCGTCCGGCGGGATCCTGACCGCCGACTCCGCCCGCCACCGGCCGCTGCAGACGCTGCTCTCCGGCCCCGTCGGCGGCGCCATCGCGTGCGCCGAGCTCTCGCGCGCGGCTGCGCGGCCCAACCTGATCGGCATCGACATGGGCGGCACGTCCTTCGACGTCTCCCTGATCGTCGACGGCGAGCCGGACGTGTCGGCCGAGGCGCACCTCGAGGGCCTGCCGATGCTGATGAGCGTCGTGAACATCCACACCGTCGGAGCCGGCGGCGGCTCGGTGGCCTGGGTGGAGGCGGGCGGGCTGCGGGTCGGACCGCGCTCGGCGGGTGCCCGGCCCGGACCGGCCTGCTACGGGCGCGGCGGCACCGAACCCACCGTCACCGACGCCAACCTCGTGCTCGGGCGCATCGATCCCGACGGGTTCGCCGGCGGTTCGATGTCGCTCGACGTGGACCTGGCGGTGGCCGCGGTCGAAGGCTTGGGCGCGCAGTTCGGCCTGGACGCGGTGGCGATGGCCGAGGGCGTCTGCGACGTCGCCAACTCGAAGATGGCGCAGGCCATCCGGACGATCACGGTCTCCCGGGGTGTGGAGCCCCGCGACTCCAGCCTGGTCGCCTTCGGCGGGGCCGGCCCGATGCACGCGGTCTTCCTCGCCAGGGAGCTCGGCATCGCCGAGACGATCGTGCCGCGTTTCCCCGGCGCCTTCTCCGCATGGGGGATGCTGCAGACCAGGATCCGCAAGGACCTGACCCAGCCGTACTTCTCCCTCGACGCCGATCTCGACGGCGAAGGCATGGCAGCCGTGCTCGCCGGCATCGAGCGGGACGCGCTCGCCACCCTCGGTGAGGAGGGTGTGCCGGAGCAGGACCGCGCGGTGTCCCACGCGGTCGACATCCGCTACGAGGCGCAGGAGTACACGCTCACCGTGCCGCTCACCGACGCCGCGGAGCCGGCGGGGGCGGACTTCCTCGACGTGGTCGCACGGCGGTTCGCCGACATGCACAAGAGCCGGTACGGCCACGCGAACCTCGGTGCGCCGATCGAGTTCGTCACGCTGCGCACCACGGCGTTCGGGGACCTGGGTCGCCCCGAGCCGCAGAAGTGGCCGCTCGCGCAGTCGCCGGAGTTCCCGCACGAGGTGCGACAGGTGATCTTCGACGGCGAAGCCCGCGACACGGTGGTTGTGCGCCGCGACGACCTGCTCACCGGTCACGGCCTCACCGGACCGGCGGTCGTCGTGGAGGACACGGCCACCACGGTCGTCCCGCCGGGATACGAGCTGACCGTCGACGAGCTCGGTTCGATGATCATCCGAGTGGAGGGCAAGGCATGACCAGCACGACCATCGGGGTGGACCCGGTCACCGTCGAGATCATCCGCAACGCGCTGAACTCCGCCGCGGAGGACATGAACGCCACCCTCATCCGCTCCGCATACACCCCGATCATCTACGAGTGCGGCGACTGCGTGGTGGCGCTGCTGGACGCCGACCACCAGGTGCTCGGGCAGTCCGCAGGCCTGCCGATCTTCCTCGGCAACCTGGAGACCTGCACCAAGGCCACCGAGGAGACCTTCGGCCGGGACGTCTGGCAGCCCGGCGACGTGTGGATCCTCAACGACAGTTACCTCGGCGGCACCCACCTCAACGACGTCACGATCTTCGGCCCGGTGTTCGTCGGAACGGAGTTGGTGGGCTTCACCGCGTCGCGCGCCCACTGGGTGGACGTCGGTTCGAAGGACCCCGGCGGCTCGATGGACTCGGTGACGATCTTCCAGGAAGGGCTGCGGCTCGGTCCGCAGAAGCTCGTCTCCGGCGGAGCCGACGAGCGTGCGCTGATGGACACGATCGCCCGCAACGTGCGCTTCCCGTACCCGACCACCGGGGACATGCACGCGATGATCGCCTGCATCACGATGGGGGAGAAGCGCCTCCAGGAGATCGTGCAGCGCTTCGGGCTCGACACGCTCACGCAGGCGCGCGACGAGATCTTCCGCCAGACCGAGGCGCTGGAGCGCGCAACGATCGCCGCGATCCCCGACGGCGTCTACACCGCCGAGGGTGTGCTGGACAACGACGGCATCGTGCTCGACGCCCCGGTGCCGATCCGGCTGCGGATCACCGTGGCGGGCGACACCATCGACTTCGACGTCCGGGAGTCCGCCGACCAGACCACCGGGCCGGTGAACTGCGGCGTCGCCCAGGCAGTGTCGGCGCTGCGGGTCGGCTACAAGCTCCTCGTGAGCCCCGACCTGCCCGGCAACGGCGGCTCGTTCCGCACGATGACCACCCAGGTGCGGGAGGGCTCCGTGCTCGGCGCGCAGGCGCCCGCGGCGTGCCAGTGGTACTTCTCCCACCTCGGCCTGCTCATCGACATGGTCGCCAGGGCGCTCGCGCCCGCCGTGCCCGAGCGGGTGGCCGGGGCGAGCCACGGCGACTCGATGATCGTGCTGACCTCGGGGCTCGACCCCCGCGTCGGCCGCGAGTTCGTCAACCTGGAGGCCACCGTCGGCGGATGGGGCGCCTGGCAGGGCTCGGACGGGGAGAGCGCGCTGATCAACAACGTCAACGGCTCCCTGAAGGACATCCCGATCGAGGTGCTGGAGACGCGCTACCCGCTGCGCATCCGCGAGTACCGCATCCGCGCCGACTCCGGTGGTGCGGGCCGGTGGCGCGGTGGCAACGGCGTCATCCGCGAGTACGAGGCGCTGTGCGACTGTTCGATCTCGCTGTGGTTCGAGCGGTCGCGCCAGCCGGCGTGGGGTCTGTTCGGTGGTGAGGACGCCACCGGTCCGGAGGTGGTGATCAACCCCGGGCGGCCCGACGAGCGACGGATGCTGAAGGTCAACGGCGCCGCCCTGAAGAAGGGCGACGTGGTGCGCTGCGCCACCGGCGGCGGTGGCGGCTTCGGCGACCCGGTAGAACGCGCCGAGGCCGATGTCCGGGCGGACGTACTGGACCGCCACATCACGGAGACGACGGCGATGCAACGCTACGGAATAGGCCCGAACGCCGCCTGATCCCGCACTATGGACACCTAACGCTCTTCCACGACTGTTCGAACAGCGTTATGTGTCCATAACGCGCACTCGCCTGCCCATGGCTGCGCGAGACACGCGGCCCGACCTCGCACTGTGGACACATGACGCTGTTCCGCGGCCCGTTCGAACAGCCTTATGTGTCCATAACGCGGGCGGGCGGCGGCTACGGCGCTTTCCAGAGTGTCGCCAGGGCGTAGCAGAGCACGTGCATCGCCAGGCGTCGGTCCGGGTCGTCCACCACCAGGCCCAGTTCCCGAGCTCGGGCGACCCGTGCGAGGACGGTGTTGCGGTGCACGCCCAGCCGGGTGGAGGCCTGGCTGAGTGAGCCGCCGCAGTCCAGCACGGTGAGCACGGTGTCGACCAGAGAGACGCGGTCGCGGGCGGCCATGAGGTCGGGGAGGGAGAGTTCGGCCACCCCGGCGATCTGGCCGCGCGGTAGCCAGGCCAGTGTGGCGCGGGCTCCCACCTCGTCGAACCATTGCACCGTCCCCGGTCCGCCGTCGCGGGCGACGTGGGCGGCCAGCCGGGCTTCCTCGACCGAGCGCATCAGGCCGGGGATGCCGGAGTGCGCGCCGCCGATGCCGAGCACCAGGCCGTGGCGGCGGGCCACTCTCCCGACCGCGCCGATGACCCTGCGCATCGCCGCGGCGTCGTCGGTATCGGCGCCGTCGACGTCATACCCGTCGGCGTCGTCGCCGGTCGGGGCATCGGCCGAGATGTTCTGCCACGAGACCCAGCCGTCGGCGTCGGCGATGATCGGCCAGTCCGGTCGCTCGCGCTGCCACGCCGAACGCACCAGCTCCGTCAGCTCCGGGGCGGGTTCGGTGTCCGCACCGTGTGCCGAGCCGATCCACACCGCGCGATTGGTGCCCCTGACGCGCCAGCCGAGCTCACTGGCCCAGGACGGCGCCGCGACGTCGGGCGGTTCCACCCGGGAACGCGGCAGAACACCGCTGTCCGGGTCGCCGGCGAGCCTGCGGAGCAGCTGGAACGCAGCTCGCTCCTGGACGGCCTGCGTGGACGTCTGCAGGCGGGCCTGCGCCCACGCCGCCAGCAGAGGCAGCCGGGCGAGACCCAGCACCGACTCGACGTGACCCGCGGCGGCCGCGGTGGTGCCCGGCACGCTCGCCACCAGCTCGGCCCACGGGCGCCCGCCCGCTCCGTCGACCTCTATCCGCACCTGCCGGTGCTCGGGTCGCTCCTGCAGCGCGGAGGCGCGCCCCGCGGCGACGGAACGGCCGACGATCAGCGCGACCGGTGCGGGTGCCAGTTCGGCGTTCAGCACGCCGAGTACGCCGCGGATGCTCGTCTGGTCGGCGAGTCGCTCGGCGCACAGCGCCACCCGGAGGGCCCGCGCCGCCTCCGGTGCGCTGACCTGCCCGGCGAGTGCGAGCGAGGTGTCGACCGGGTCCGCGTCGATGACCAGGAGCGCGATGCCCAACCGCTGCGCGAGTATCACGCTCGAGGCGCTCATCGCCGGGCGCGGCACGACCACTGCGGCGGCGTTGCGCTCCCACGTGGCGTGTAGCCCGGCTGCGAGTGACCAGCCGCCGGTGGCGGCCTCGGCGTGCAGCACCACCAACGCGTGCGGCCCCGTCCGGCCCAGTCGCTCGAAGGTCTCGGCGAGCACGACCTGGTGCACGAGCCGTCCCGGATCGGGGACGTGCACGGCGTCCGCGCTCGCCAGCGGTTCGACGCGCAGGAGCTCCGCCAGCTCCAGCGGGGCGGTGGCGGATCGCCGCGGAGGGGGGTGACGCACGGTCCCGGTCACCGGCGCCTCGGATGGTCCAGTGGGATGCCGTGCGAGGCGGGGCCGACCATGGCGAGGCCTTCGGCCGAGTACCAGACGGCGTCGGCCGGCATCACCAGCACGTCGACGAGTGCGCCCGGTTCGAGGCTGTCGAGGGTGGCCAGTTCGCCGCGCAGGACGTCGATCAGGCAGATCAGGTCAGGTGCCGCTGCGGCCAGCGCGCCGTCGGCGAAGACGGCGACGATCTCGCTGCGCAGTTCCAGGCGCAGGAGCCTGCCGTGGCCGCCGACCTCGTCGATCACGACGCTCGACGGGTGCGCGGGGATCGTCACGTCGCTGGGGCGGCTGAGGTGCTCCAGCTCGACGATCCGGCCGCGGCCGATGCGCCGGCAACCCGCCACGGCGGCGAGCCTGCCGATCAACACCTCGGTGTCGCCCGACTCGAGAAGCAGCCTGCCCACGTTGATCAGCCGCGACACCGTGCCCGGCAGCGCCGCCGTGCGCAGCTGTCCGGCCGTGCAGGGGTAGGCGGCGAGCGCGGCCCAGCCGCCGAGGCTGTCGACGCCCCCGCGCAGGAGCGTGTCGGCGCGGGCCGCTGCCTGCACACTCAGCGCGATCGACTCCCCGGTGGCGCCGCGGGCGACCAGCGGGCCGATCGGGAGCCCGGCGAGGTGCATCGACGTGTGGTGGATCAGCGCGAAGGTGCGGCCCATCCCGTCGGCGTCCAGCAAGGGCACCTCCAGCTGCGCGGCGGCCACCAGCGGGACCAGCGCGCTGACGGTGGCCGCGGCAAGGGGGTAGACCACCCCGACCCGCCGGCGCGTGAGGTGCTCGACCTCCCGCACCGCGAGGGCGAACTCGTCGCCCGCCGGGGGCAGGTCGGCCAGGGCCGCGCCGGAGCCGATCGCGCACAACCCGACGGCGCGCGTCTGCGGGGCCACGGCGTCCGGCCGGACGAGGGCGACGGGCCCGTTGCGGTGCAGCAGCTCGATGGTCCACGACACCATCGAGATCCATCCCGCGTCACCGACGGCGGGGGAGTAGAACTTCGCGCCTTCGACGAGGGCGGGCACGTCGTCGGCCGTCACCGAGCTCGCGGCCCCCACGTACCTGCTGCTCATCCCGTCACCGGGGACAGCTCGGCCGCTCGGACCGGGCTCGTCGCCCCGTCCGGTGCGCCCGCGACACGCACGCGGATCCGCACCGTGCCCGACGGGCTGTAGGGCACGGCGACCGTGGACACCTCGACGATGTCGGCCGTGCCGGGCGCGGCTCCGTTGGCGGTGGCGATCGCCGTGGCGCGGGCCTCGGCGTCGCGCCGGACGCCGTCGAGCCGGGCGGTGGACTCGATGAACGCGATCTCGTCCAGCCACGCCGTCGGACGGCTCACGGCGGCGCCGATGCAGGCCAGTTCGTCGGGGTCGCCGTCGGCCACGACGAGCGGGACGTCGCCCGCCGGTCCCGCCCCCGGATCCGGTCCGGCGCGTGCGAGCGTCGCGGTGGGAACGACGAGGGCGGTGTCGAGGTCGCGGAGGACCTGTGGCCGCACGGCGACCAGGCCGCGCCGGACGTCGCCGACGACGGGATGCGGCGTGCGGCGCAGCAGGACCCTGCAGTCCCCGCCCGCCACCTCGGCCGCACCGCGCAGCTGCAGCGCATCGGTGGCGCCGAGGCCGAGCACGGGCAGCACCCGCAGGCGGGATGCGCTGTTCCATCCGCCGTCGCCGCGCGCGATGTGCAGCGGCACGCCCGGCATCGCGCGCTGCGCCGCCCGCTCGCAGCCGTCGAGGACGTCCTGCGCCGCCGTCGCAAGCGCTGCGTTCAGCACGACCGTGGCCTCGCGCGCCGCCAGGCCCTGTCCGCCGAACTCGTGTGCAGCGGAGATCCGCGCGTCCGGTACCGCGGCCTGCACGGCGTCGGCGACCTCGCGCTCGTGACGCGGCTGGGTGCCCGCTCCCGCGGCGACCACGGCTACACAGCGGGCCGGGTGCGCCGCGATCTCCCGGCACACCGCACTCAGCGCCTCGCGGTCGAGGCGGCGCAGCTCGTGGCCGAACAGGTCGTGGCCGCCGGGAACGGTGAACCGCTGGGTGATGAGCCGTTCGATGACGTCGTCCGGATGCCTGCCGAGCGCGGGGTCGGACGCGGGGCGGGGTACGACGCGGATCATGGCCACCGCCGACAGCTCGGCCGGCTGCCGCAGGATCCGCTCGAGCAGCAGCCGGCCGATGTCGACGACGATGCCCGCCACGGGGAGCCGGAACTCGGAGGCGATGCGGGCGAACAGCTCGGCGGGGTCGGGACCGGCCACCGAGAGGGACGTGATCACGCTGCGGTTCTGAATCACGACAGCGTGCGAGCGTGCCGGACCGAGGCTCACGCCGACCAGTGCGGGTGGAGCAGCCCGGCCAGGCATCTCTGAACACTACCTCCGGTTATCGACCACGTTTGCGCAGGTAGCGGTCCACGGCGACGGCCACGAGGATCAGGCAGCCCTGCACGACCTGCTGGTAGATCGTGTCCCAGCCGAGCAGGTTGAACCCGTTGCCGATCAGCGTGAGCAGCAGCGCCCCGACCACACCCCGCCAGATCGCGCCCTCGCCGCCGAGGATGCTCGTGCCGCCGATGACGGCCGCCGCGATCGCCGTGAGCTCCATGCCGGTGGCCATGCTTGACTGGGCGGAGCCCGCCCGGGAGGCCAGGATCAAGCCCGCCAGTGCCGAGCAGATGCCGCTGACGACGTAGACCGCGACGTGGATCTGTCCGACGCGGATGCCGGACAGTCGCGCGGCCTCCACGTTGCCGCCCACGGCGTACACGCGGCGCCCGAACGTCGTGGCGGCGATCAGGACTCCGATGCCGGCCACGACCACGACGAAGACGATCGTCGCGGACGTCAGGCCGAACACCGACGGCCAGGTGAGCATGCCGAAGTCCTCGGCCTGCTCCGGCAGGGGGTAGATGATCGAACCGGCGGTGACGACAACCGCCAGCCCCCGGTAGATGATGCTGGTGGCGAGTGTCGCGATGAACGAGTTGACGCCGCTGCGCACGACGATCGTGCCGGTGATCAGGCCGAGCAGGGCGCCCGCCACCACGGCCGCGGCGAAGCCGCCCAGCACGCCCACGGTGCGCACCAGCTGCACGCCGACGATCGCCGAGAGCGCCAGGGTGGCGCTCGCGGTGAGGTCGAAGACGCCGCTGATGATGCACACCGTGGCGCCCGTGGCGAGCAGCCCGACCACGGCGCACTGGTCGAGCAGGTTCACGAGGTTCCCGGTGCTCAGGAACGTGTCGGTGGAGAACGACAGCGCGATGACGATCGCGACGAGAGCAACGACGATCCCGTAGTCGCGCACCCGCGCGCCGCGCGAGAGCGTCGACGCCGGGGTGGGTCGATGCGTCGTGGGGGTGTCGATGGCCATGGCATTCCTCCTTTCTGTCGGGTGCGTGTGGAGCGGCTCAGGCGTGCCCGAACGCGGCCGCCATGACGTCCTCCCGTGGAGCGCCCCGCGGGAACTCACCGACCACGCGCCCCTGCCGCAGAACCAGCACCCGGTGGGAGAGCCCGAGCACCTCCTCGATCTCCGAGGACACGACCACGACCGCCATCCCGTTCCTGGCCAGCTCGACGACCAGGCGGTGGATCTGGGTCTTGGCCGCGACGTCCACGCCGCGGGTGGGCTCGTCGATCAGGAGCACGCGGGGCTCGCGGAGCAGCCACTTGGCGAACAGGGCTTTCTGCTGGTTGCCGCCGGAGAGCGTCTCGACCGCCGCCGCTGGCTGCGCGGCGCGGATGTCGACCGTGCGGGACACGTCGTCGACGGACGTCCGCTCCGCGGCGGGCCGCACGAACGGCCCGTACCGGCGCCCGGCGAGCGAGGCCAGCGCGACGTTCTCGCGCACCGAGCGCACCATGACCAGCCCCTCCTCCTTGCGCGACTCCGGGACCAGCGCGATGCCCGCGGCCATCGCCCTGCGCGGGGTGAGCCGCGTGAGCGTCTCGCCGTCGATCTCCACGACGCCGTCGGACGCCCGGTCGGCGCCGAAGAGCAGTCGCAGCGTCTCGCTGCGGCCACTGCCCACGAGACCGGCGATTCCGACGATCTCCCCGGCCCGCACGCTGAGGTCGACGCCGTCGACGAGGCCCCGGCGCAGTCCGCGGGCGGCCAGCCGGACCGGTGCGTCCGGTGGGACCGGGGCCGGCTCGGCGTGGAGCACGTCGATCTCGCGCCCGACCATGTGGCGCACCAACGTGGTGGGTGTGAGCCGGGCGGCGTCGTCGGTGATCACGAGTCCCCCGTCGCGTAGCACCGTGACACGGTCGGCCACGGCGAGCACCTCGTCGAGGAAGTGCGACACGAGGATCACCGTCGTGCCACCCGCGGCGAGCCTTCTGATCAGGCCGAGGAGGTTCTCCTTCTCGTGCTCGGTCAGAACGGCCGTCGGCTCGTCCATGGCCAGCACCGTGGCGCCGCGGGCGAGCGCGCGCAGGATCTCGACCTGCTGGCGCGTTCCCATGGGGAGCCGGTCGACACGGGCCTGTGGGTCGACCGCGAAGCCGGTGACGTCGATCAGCTCGTCGAACCGGGCGCGGTCCGCGCGGCGCCGCGCGAGACCGAGCCGGTTGGACCAACGCCCGAGGAACACGTTCTCGAGCACCGTCATCGCCGGTACCAGGGCGCCTTCCTGCGAGATGAGGCTGACGCCGTGGCGGATCGCATCGCGCGGCCCGCTGATCGCGGCCTGCTCACCGTCGAAGCTGAGCGTGCCGTGGTCTGCGCGCACGGCACCGCCGAGGATCTTGAGCAGCGTGCTCTTCCCCGCGCCGTTCTCGCCGACGAGGCTGTGGACCTCGCCTCGGCCGATGTCGAGGTCGACGTCCCGCAGGACCGACACCCCGCTGTAGTTCTTGCCGATCCCGCGCAGGGAGATGTCCGGGGCCGTGCCGGTGGACGCTGCGGTCGTGGGTCCCGCGGTGATGAGCGAGGCCATGGCTCCTCGTCAGTCGGAGTAGTCCGCCGTCTGCCCCTGCAGCGTCGCCTTCGTGCCCAGCGCCGCGTACGGGGTCAGGGATCGCGCGTCGGTGGCGGTCGGGACCTGCTGTCCCCTGGCCTTGGCGAGCCCGAGCTCGGCCGCCTTGGCGCCCTCGGCCTTCTCCGGGATGACGTAGACGCCGTACCAGGCCCCCGACGCCACTCCCTCGAACGCCTGCGTCGAGCCGCCGTTGCCGACGAACGTGATGTCCTTGCCGGCAGCGAGCGGTGCCGCGCCCTCGATCGCCTGCGACGACCCGATGACCACGTCCACATCGGGCTGGGCCTGCAGCACGTTCTGGAAGGCGGCGCGGCCGGAGTCGGGCGTGTACCCGCCCACCACGTTGGCCACCACCTGCGCGCCGCCCTTCTCCAGGGCAGCCACCGCCGCGTTCGTGCGGGCGGTGTCGAGCGGGTAGTTGGCGAAGCCCTGCAGGTAGGCCACCTTGCACGGCGTCGCGGCCGCCTCCTTGCAGGCGTCGAGACCGAGCGTTGCCAGGCCCTCGCCGTTGATCGTCGGGGCGTCCACGATGCTGACGGTGCCGGGGATCTGCGCCTCGGTGGTGTCGTAGCGCCCGCCGACGGGGGTGAACTCGATGACCACCGTGATGCCGGCCGCGACGGCCTGCTTCACCGCCGAGACGATCGCGGTGCCGTCGTTGGCCTGCACGATCACCACGTCGTAGCGCTTGGACGTGACGGCATCCTGCAGCTGGTTGACCTGCGTCGGCCCGTCGAAGTTCGAGTCGAGGAAGGTGGCCGTGGCGTTGTTGGCCGCCGCGTACTCCTGGATACCGGCCCATGTCGCCTGCGCGAAGGAGTTGGCCTTCGCGAAACCGAAGAAGCCGATGCTGAGCTGCTTGTCCGCCGCGGCGGGCGGTGCCGCGGCGGTGGTGTCGGTGCTGGGCCTGCTGCACGAGAGGACCGACACGGACAGGGCGAGTGCGGCGCCGGCGAGCGCCAGGTGCTTGAGCGGGCGTCTCACGACTGCTCCTCGGGGGTGAGCGGGACGGGTTCGTACAGCCGGGCGACGACGGGAGAGCCGGGTGGGGTCTCGAGCAGCTCGGCGAGCTCGGCGCTGACGGCAGCGCGCCACGGGTCGGCGACCCAGCGGGCGTAGGCGTCGGCGTCGTCCCACTCGGCGACCACGAGGTGGGAGGCCGGACTGTCGTCGACCGAGCGCAGCAGCGCGGAGCTGCGGCACCCGGGGAAGCGCAGGGATCGTTCGATGATCCCGCGGTCGCGGTAGAGCTCCTCGACGGCGCGGGCGGCGCCGGGTCGGGCCTGCAGAGCCAGGACACTGCGGATCATCCGTGGCCACCTCCACCGTTGGGTGTGATCGGGTGGAGGAATGCTGACGGTCATGGGGAACGCGTCACTGTGCTGCGCGCACAGGGCCGGCCCCCGCGCCTGTGCACCGTCACACAGTCGTTCCTCGCCGGAAACTCCGATACTCCGCCTGCCCCGGATCCGGCGAGAGAGGCGAACCGACCATGAACGGAACCAGCCGCCTGGCGATCGACGTCGGCGGCACGTTCACCGACGTCGTGGAGCTGCGGGCCGGCAGGCTGCGGTTCGACAAGGTGCCGACGACCCCGCAGGCCCCGACGGAGGGCGTGCTGAACGCCGTCGACGTGGCCGAGGCGGGAGCAGCGGGCGTCACGATGTTCACGCACGGCACGACGCTCGGTCTGAACGCGCTGCTCACGCGCAGCGGCGCGCGCACCGCCGTCGTCGGGACGGCGGGCTTCCGGGACGTCTACCTGCTCGGGCGCACCGACCGTCGCACGAACTACGACATCACCTACCGCAAGCCCGCGCCGCTGCTGGAGCGCTACGACACGTTCGAGGTGGTGGAGCGCAGCCTCTACGACGGCTCGGTGCACGTCCCGCTGGACCTTGACGACGCCCGCCGGGTGGCGGCGACGATCGCCGAGCGCGGCTACGAGGCCGTGGCGGTCGCGTTCCTGCACGCCTACGCCAACCCGGCCCACGAGTTGGCGATGCGCGACGTGCTCGCCGAGGTCGCACCGGGTGTTGCGGTGTCGCTGTCGCACGAGCTGTCGCGGGAGTACCGCGAGTACGAGCGGACGAGCACCGCGGTGCTCGACGCCTACGTCAAGCCGGTGGTCCGCAGCTACCTGCACGAGTTGGAGGGCAGCCTCACACGTGACGGGTTCCGCGGCCGCTTCCTCATGACCCGCTCGGGCGGCGGCGCGATGACCGTCGGGCGGGCCCGTGAGCAGCCGGTGAGCCTGATCCTCTCCGGTCCGGCCGGCGGCGTGATCGGTGCGGCGGCGCTCGCCCGGATGCTCGGCGAGCCGAACCTGATCACGATCGACATGGGCGGCACGAGCCTGGACGCCTCCCTGGTCCTCGACGGCGAGCCGGTGCTGCACCAGGGCGCCGAGTTCGAGGAGCTGCCGATCAACACGCCTTCTCTCTACATCCACACGATCGGCGCGGGTGGTGGCTCGCTCGCCCGGCTCGACGAGGCCGGTGCGCTCCAGGTCGGGCCGCAGAGCGCGGGTGCGGTGCCCGGCCCCGCCGCCTACGGGCGCGGCGGCACCGAACCGACCTTCACCGACGCCGCCTTGGCGATCGGCTACCTCGGCACGGAGACCCCGCTGGGCGGTCGGCTGGTGCTCGACGCCGAGCGAGCCGATCAGGCACTCGCCCCGATCGCGGCACGGCTGGGCATGACCGTGCCTGCGCTCGCCGGCGGAATCGTGCGAATCTCCACCACCAAGATCATGGGCGCCGTCCGGGCCATCACGGTGGAGGTGGGGCGCGACCCGAAGGACTTCGCGCTGCTCGCGTTCGGTGGGGGTGGCGGGCTGGTCGCGGTGGACGTGGCCGCCGAGCTGGGCGTGCCGACGGTCATCATTCCGCCGGGGCAGGGCGCGTTCTCGGCCTTCGGGATGCTCATGGCCGACGTGCAGCACGACCTCGCCCGCACGCTCGTCGCGCCGCTCGCCGGCCTCGACCCGGCCCAGGTGGAGGCCGTCTACGCGGAGATGGCTGAGGAGGCGGACAAGGCGCTCGACGCCGAGGGCTTCGCGTCGCCGGACCGCCGGATCGCCCGCAGCCTGGACGTCCGGTACGCGGGCCAGGAGCACTCGGTGACGGTTCCGTGCCCGGCCCCGGACGCCGCGTTCGGCGCGACCGTGGAGGGCGTGTTCGCCCGACTGCACGAACGGCAGTACGGCCACACGATGACCGACCCGGTCGAGGTCACCATGCTGCGGCTGCGCGCGACCGGCGCGGTCGAGAAGCCGGAGCTGCCGCTGCTGCCACGCTGCGAGTCGGGTGGCCCCGAGCCCGACGGCAGCCGCCCGGTGTACCGGTCGGCGCAGGAGCAGGCCGTGCCGTACTCGCTGTACACGCGGGAGGCCCTGCTCGCCGGCGACGAGATCGCCGGGCCTGCGGTGATCGCCGAGCACACCGCCACCACCGTGATCCACACCGGCGACCACCTGCGCGTCGGCGCGCACGGCGAGCTCGTCGTCACCGTACGGGGAGGAACCGCCCGATGACCGGCACCGACTCGATCACCGTGGAGATCATCCGCCACGGCCTGCTGGCCGCTGCCGAGGAGATGGCCCGCAACCTGTGTCGCACGGCCTACAACACCGTCGTCTACGAGATCCACGACTACGGCATCGGCCTGCACGACGTCAGCGGCGACGTCGTGGCCGACGCCCCCGGCATCGCGATCTTCACCCGGGGCAACGACCACGGCATCAAGAAGGCCGTGGAGTTCCTCGGCGCCGACGCGATGGCCCCCGGCGACATGTTCGTGCTCAACTACCCGTACTGGTCCTCGGCGCACACCCTCGACCCGCTGGTGTTCGCCCCGATCCACGTCGACGGTGCGCTGGCAGGCTTCGCGTCCTGCCGCATCCACGTGCTCGACCTCAAGCAGAAGGATCCGGGCTACGTCCTCGACTCCACGGACATGCACCAGGAGGGTCTCTTCTTCCCCGCCACCCGGCTCTACGTCGCCGGGGTGCGCAACGACGAGGTCTTCAACATCATCCGGTTCAACAGCCGGATGCCCGAGCGCACGATCGGCGACCTGCAGGCGCAGGTGTCGGCCTGCCACACCGGGGTGCGCCGCGTGCAGGAGATCGCCGCGAAGTACGGCGCCGAGACGCTGGCCGGGGCGATGGCTGCGATCAACGACCACGGCGAGCGCCTCGCCCGGCTCGCACTGGCGAAGCTCCCGAAGGGCACCTGGAGCGCGCACGACTTCGTGGACTCCGACGGCGTCGACGTCGACCGGATGGTCCGGCTGCAGGTGGCCGTGACCGTCACGGACGAGGAGATGGTGATCGACTGGACGGGCAGCGACAGTGGCGTGCGCGGCCCGATCAATCTCCCGCTGGGCCAGACCGAGGCGCTGTGCAGCCTCGTGTTCAAGGCGCTCACCACGCCCGACACCCCGGTGGTGGCGGGGAACTTCCGCCCGCTGCGCGTGGTCACCCAGCCGGGCTCGGTGATGCACGCCGTGCCGCCGATGCCGACGTTCACGCTGTGGACCGGGCTGCTCGCGGGAGAGGTGGTGCTCAAGGCACTCGCCGAGGGCATGCCGGAGCGCGTGCCTGCCTGCTCGGGCGGGGACGTCTGCTCGATGATGGGGCTCGGCGTCGACCCACGTACGGGCCGGCCGTGGCTGGAGGCGACGAACGAGGCCGTGGGCATGGGCGGCCACGCGGGTGGCGACGGTGCGGACGGCGTGATGCACCTGTCGGAGCCCGGGTGCCGTAACAACCCCGTCGAGGTGCTGGAGACGAAGGCGCCGATGTTCATCGAGTCCTACGGCTACCGTCCCGACACCGGCGGCGCCGGGCGCCACCGCGGCGGGGTCGGCGTGAGCCGCTCCTACCGCTTCACCGCACCTTCCACGGGAATCTGCCTGGTCTACAAGACCCGGACGAAGCCGTGGCCGATCGGCGGGGGCAGTGCGGGCGAGAACAACAGGATCGTGCTCAACCCCGGTACCGATCTCGAAGTGGTGCAGGGCGGTAGCTACAACAGGCTCGAGGCGGGGGAGGTGCTGGTGAACGACACCGGTGGCGGTGGCGGTTTCGGCGATCCGTTCACGCGGGAGCCCGAGAGCGTGGCTCGCGACGTGCGCAACGGCTTCGTCTCGGTGCAGGCGGCAGCCCGCGACTACGGCGTGGTGATCGACGCCGATACGTTCACTGTGGACGCAGCGGCGACGGCGCGGCTGCGGGAGCGTGCCGCATGAGCGAGCTTGCGAGCGAATCATCGACACAGCGCCTTCGCGCAGCGCTGACCGAGCGTAGCGAGGGATTGCGATGAGCGAGCGTGCGAGCGGATCGCTCTCGATCGTGAACGCGCGGGTCTTCGACGGCGTCTCCGGGGAGCTGACCGACGGACCCGTGCATGTCGTCGACGGGCGGATCACCGAGGTGGGACCGGGCGCGAGCGCCACGGCGGACCGTGTGATCGACGCACGCGGCGGCACGGTGCTGCCCGGCCTGATCGACGCGCACTTCCACGCGTACGGGATCGGCCTCGACCTGCTCGGCATCGAGTCGCGCTCGCTGAGCTACGTGGCGCTGGCGGGCGCGCGTCGGCTGGCGAGCGCGCTGGCCCGCGGGTTCACGACCGTGCGGGACGTGGCGGGCGGCGACGCGGGTCTCGCAGCGGCGATCGACGAGGGGCTGCTCCGATCGCCGCGCTACCTCTTCACCGGGCCGGCGCTGAGCCAGACCGGCGGGCACGGCGATGCCCGCAGCGCCGACAGCGACCTGTGCGGGTGCCACGCCCACATGAACGAGGTGGTCGACGGCGTGGACGCGCTCCGGCACGCGGTGCGCGACCGCTTCCGCCGCGGCGCACATGCCATCAAGATCATGGCCTCGGGAGGCGTCGTCTCGCTGACGGACCCGATCCGCGTCCCGCAGTACTCCGCGGAGGAGATCAGCGCCGTCACCGAGGAGGCCGCCCGCCGCGGCAGCTACGTCGCCGCGCACGCGTACTCGCCGGAGGCGATCCGGCACGCGGTCGAGAACGGCGTCCGGTCGGTCGAGCACGGCAACCTGCTCGACGCCGAGACCGCTGCGTCGATGGCCGAGCACGGCGCCTACCTGGTGCCCACGCTCATCACCTACGACGCGATGAACCGGCGCGGTGCGGAGGTGGGGCTGTCGCCCGTGGGACAGGCGAAGAACCAGGAGGTGCTCGACTCCGGCCGCGCCGCCGTGGAGCTGGCCCGCGCCGCCGGCGTGCGGATCGGGTTCGGCACCGATCTGATGGGCGTGCTGGAGGACGAGCAGCTCGGTGGGCTCCGTCTCCAGACCGAGGTGGAGGGAGTGGCGCGCGCTCTGCAGGCGGCCACCTCCGTGAACGCCGACCTGCTCGGGCGCCCGGATCTCGGTCGGGTCCAGGCCGGTTGTGTCGCCGACCTGCTCGTCGTGGACGGCGACCCGTTCGCCGACCCGTCGCTGCTGTGGGCTCCCGCGCGGCCGCCGTTGGTGATCAAGGCCGGGGTGGCGGCCGGGGAACAGGAGCATGGCTCCTGAATCGCTGCGTAGGACCTGATCATGGCGCCGGCGGACATCCACATAGGGTCTCCCGGTGACGCTCCGAGACGCCGTGCTCCAGTTCGCCGTCGTCGCGGGGCTCCTCACCGTCATCCCGGGACTGGACACCGCGCTCGTGCTGCGCAGCACGCTGGCGCGTTCCCGCGCATACGGGCTGGCCACCACCGCCGGAATCCAGGTCGGCACCCTGATCTGGGGCGTGGCGGCGGCGACGGGCGCTGCGGCGCTGCTCGCCGCGAGCCAGTCGGCCTACCGCGTCCTGACCATCCTCGGCGCCGCCTACATGGTCTGGATGGGCGCCTCGATGCTCTGGAAGAGCTTCCGCCGCCAGGACGGCGCACCCACTGTGGTCCCCGGGGGACCGTCGAGCCCGAAGCTGCACCGCGGGTTGACGCTGGGGCTGGCGACGAACCTGATGAACCCCAAGGTCGGTGTCTTCTACATCGCGATGATCCCGCAGTTCGTGCCCGACGGCGTCTCCCCGTTGTGGATGGGCCTGCTGCTGGCGGCGGTGCACTGCGCGATCGCGACCGTGTGGTCGTGCAGCCTCGTCGTGGGAGCCGGATTCTTCAAGGACCGCCTGGCGGGGTCGACCGCGGTGCGCTGGACCGACCGCATCACCGGAGGCGTCCTGATCGCCTTCGGCGCTCGCCTCGCCCTCACCCCACGGGCTTGACCACGGTGGGCTCGCTGCGTGGCACCGCGCACCCGGCGACGGTGGGCGGTCCGGCGTCGGCGGGGTACTCCAGGAGCAGCACCGAGGTGACGGGGCCGCCGAGGCTGCGGTAGATGTGCGGGCGGCCGGCGGGGAAGCACACGTAGTCGCCCTGACCGAGCTCGAACGGGTTGTCCGGCGGGCCGACGAGCAGGCTGCCCCCGGTGACGATCACGTGCTCGCGACCGTGGTGGCCGGCCGACTGCTGAGTCTCCCCGGGCCGCACGCGCTGGTCGTAGACCTCCACCACCTCGGCCGTGATGTCGAGCCTGCGCAGCATCCGCAGGTCCACTGCGTTGCTGCTGAGCACCTCCAGGTCCGCCGATCGCACGAGCACCACGTCGGGGTCGATGCGCTGGGAGAGCAGCGACGACACCGGAACCTGCAGCGCGCTCGACAGGCTGAACACCGTCTCGATCGTCGGGTTGCCCGCCCCCGACTCGAGCTGGGAGAGCGTGCCCTTCGCGATGTCGGACCGCCGTGCCAGCTCCGAGAGCGAGAGCCCTGACTCCTCCCGCAACAGCCGCAGGTTGGCCGCAAGCACCTCACCGGCTCGTTCCCGGGCCATGCGACCTCCTTCGTCGGGAGGAAACGCTACCCAGCCCGGGGTCCTTCTCCTGGCCGGCCCCTTCCCGGTGCCTGTGCCGCTCATCCGGTGAGCGGTCCGCCGCGGTCCCGGATCCGGTCCAGCAGCCGCTCCAGCACGGCCGGGTCGCGGCGCAGCCCGTCGTGCTCGTACTCGTTGGTCACCCACGCTTCGCAGTTGCCGACGTGCTCGGCCGTGCGCAGCGACAGCCCGGCGTCGACGTACAGGTCGTCGTGGTAGACCACCGCCGCCACCGGCACGTCGTTCGCTGCCAGCCGCTCGAGGTCGTACAGGTCGCTCCAGCCGGGCGTGGTCGCGAGAGCGTGCGCCGCAGCCTCGAACGGGCGCAGGGCCCTGATCTCGGCGAACATCCAGGGGAACATCATCTCGCCGGTGAAGGTCAGCGGCCGGGCCGTCTCGGCGAACTCCGAGTGGCGCTCGCGCTCCGCGGCCGCCGCCCAGCCCGTGGCGGGCCCGTCGGCGCCGTGGCCGTAGATGCTCTCCTGCATCACGACGAAGAGCGGGTTGTCGGCGAACGCGGTGCGCTCGGCAACCTGCCGGCAGAACGTCTCGGAGAGCCGGTCGGCGCGCCGTTCGTCGGCCCATGCCTCGTCGAAGAGCCAGTGGAGCTCGTCCACGCCCGGGGCCATGCCGAGGTCGCCGCCGAGTGCCTGCAGCCGGTGCACCGTCAGCCGGTCCCCGTCGGGGAGCCGCACGTCGGACGCGGCCACGTGGTCGGCGACCGCCGCGACGAGGTCGGCGTCGGCGGGGTACCGGTCGTAGAAGCGGCGTACCCGCGCGGCCACGCGCGGGTACGTGCGGCGGTAGACCTCGGCCGCGGACGGCTCCAGCGACGCAAGCCCGCCCGTGACATAGCAGGCGGCGAGGCCCTGCGGGGCCTGTGAGAGATAGGTGAGGGTGATGAACCCGCCGTAGCTCTGGCCGAGCGTCTCCCAGCGCCGTCCCCCGTAGACCGTGGTCCGCAGGTGCTCGGCGTCGGCGACGATGCTGTCGGCGCGGAAGCAGCGCAGGTACGCGGCAGCGTCGGCGGGGTCGGCGAAGCGGGAGATGTCCGCACCGTCGACCCGGCTGGAGCGCCCGGTTCCCCGCTGGTCGAGCAGCACCACACGGTGGGTCCGCAGAGCCACGGGCAGCCACCCGTCGCGCTGCGGACGCGGGCCCTTTCCACCCGGGCCGCCCTGCAGGAACAGCAGCAGCGGCAGGTCCTCGTTCGCTTTCGCGGGGTCCACGACCTCGCGGGCGAAGACCTGCAGGGTCTCGCCATCCGGGCGTGCCCAGTCCACGGGCACGTCCACGCGATGGTCGGTGACCCGCAAGCCGGGGCTCGTGGTGACGTTGACGACGGCCATCCCGTCCTCCTTCTCGTCAGATCCTCTCCGGGGCGCGGCGGGGCCGGGTGGCGCCGTTGACACCACCCGGCCCCGACCGCGTCACCCGGCGAGCGACGCGGTCTTGAAGCGCGGGATGCCGTCCGGGTAGTAGACGACGCCCTGCAGGTTCTTCGACGTCCCGAGGAACCAGGCGTCGTGGTACAGGTAGATCACCGACCGCAGCTCCTTGACCCGCCGGATCGTCTGGCCGTAGAGATCGGCGCGCTCGGCCTGGTCGGTGGCCGCGGCGGCCCGCTTGGCCAGATCGTCGACCTGCGGGTCGGAGAGGCCGCTGAAGTTGTTGGAGCCGCCGGTAGTCACGAGGTCGTTGATGTTGCCGTCCGGGTCGATCCGGCCGGACCAGCCGATGAGGAACGCGTCGAACTGACCGGCCCGCGCCGCGGAGAGCGCCGAGACGAACTCCTGCTGGTTGATCCGCACGTCGAACCCGACGTCCTTCGCCATCCCGGCGATCACCTCGGCGGTGCGCGGGCCTTCATTGCCTGCGGGCACCATCAGGTTGACCGGGATCGGCGTCGGCACCCCGGACTGCGCGATGAGCTGGCGTGCCCGCTCCGGGTCGTAGGGCGTGCACTGCGGGTCCGACGGCCGGAACTGGCTCTGCAGCGGCAGCGGGAGGCAGTCGACGGCGTTCGAGTCGGCGAAGACGACCTTGTTGATCGCGTTGCGGTCGAGGCTCAGCTCGAAGGCCTCGCGGAGCAGCGCCGACTGTCCCAAGGGGGTAGTGGCCTGGCCGGTCGGCGTCGCGGTGCCGGTGGTGTTGCCGACATTGATGCTGACGGCCTGGTAGGCGATCGTGTCGACGTCCTGGATCGTCACGTCGGGGCTGTTCTTCAGTGCGATGGCGTCGGTCGCGGTGATGCGCTCGGCCGCCTGGACGTCACCGGACTCCAGGTTCGCCCGCCGCACGTTCGGGTCGGTGATGATGCGATAGGTGACGCCGTCGAGCTTCACCTTGTCGGCGTCGTAGTAGTCCGTGGACTTCGTGAAGACGATCTCGCTGCCGGACGTCCGGGACTGGAACTTGAAGGGCCCGACGCAGACCGGCGCGGTGCCGAAGTTGTCACCCAGCTGCTGCAGCGCGGTCGGCGACATGATCAGCCCGGCGCGGTCGGCGAGCTGCGCGCCGAGCGGGGTGAACGGGTACTTGAGGGTCAGCCGCACGGTGTTCGGGTCGACCACCGTCACGTCCTGCACCGAGGCCAGCTCCTTGGTGCGTGCCGAGCCCTTGAGCGTGCGGTGCCGGTCCAGCGAGGTCTTGACGGCCTCGGCGTTGAACGGCGTGCCGTCGTTGAACTTCACGCCCTGGCGCAGCGGGATGGTGACGGTCAGACCGTCGGGCGAGACCTGCGGTACGTCGGCGGCGAGCTGGGGAACCAGGCTCAGGGTCTCGTTCGTGTCGTAGAGCTTCTCGCAGAACGACGTGAACACAATGCGCGCGGGGAAGGTGTTGGCGAGCGTCGGGTCCAGCACGTCCGGTTCGGCGGACAGCGCCATCACCAGCGTGCCGCCCGAGGCGGCCGCGCCGCCCGAGGCGGCCGCGCCGCCTGATGCGTTCGCGCCGCTGCTCGCACCCGGTGTGGTGCAGGCGGCGAGGACGAGGGGTAAGGCGAGCGCCACGATCCAACGTCGTGCTCTCACGGGAACCTCCGGGGGAAGGAAAGGGATTTGCGGGCAGGGCGAGCCACGCCGCGGGCAACGGGGAGCCCGCGGCGTGGGGCTGGGGTCGACTGCGGCGGGTCAGCCGCCGGAGGGGGGTGCGGTGCTCACCGCCCGACCGCGTAGCCCTGGGAGCCACGCGGGTTGGCGGCCGCCCGTAGCCACTCGCCGTCGCGGGCCACTGCGGACAGCCGCCCCAGCGACCAGCCGTCGACCTCCTGCACGTCGTGGCCGCGGGCGCGCAGATCGGCCAGCGCGTCCGGTGCGTGCCGGTCCTCGATGACGAGCGAGCCCGGCACCGCCTCCCTCGGGTAGAAGGAGCTGCGGACGTGGTCGGTGTGGAACATCGGGAAGTCGATGGCCTGCTGCAGGCCCATCCCTCCGTGCACGATGGCCAGGAACAGCTGGATCGACCACTGGTCCTGGTAGTCGCCGCCCGGGGTGCCGAAGGCGAGCCACGGCTTGCCCTCACGCAGCGCGAACGACGGGGTGAGGGTGGTACGCGGGCGGGCGCCGGGCCGGATCGTGGCCGGCAGCCCGTCCTCGGCCCAGAACATCTGACCGCGGGTGGACAGGCAGAACCCCAGGGCGGGGATCGTCGGCGAGCTCTGGAACCAGCCGCCGCTCGGCGTCGCCGAGATCATCATCCCGTTCCGGTCCACGACGTCGATGTGGCAGGTGTCGCCGCGCACCTCGCCGTCGGGGGTGAGGGTCGGCTCCCCGACGCCGGCCGCGACCGCCGCGGCGACGTCGGCCGCGCGGGCGCCGGGCAACCGGGGCGTCCGTCCCCCGGGGGAGCCCGGCCGCAGCTCGTACGACGCGTCGGTGCCGACGAGCTTCGCGCGGGTTGCGGCGTAGGTGGGGTCGAGCAGGTCGGCGAGCGGAACGTCGACGTGGTTCGGGTCGCCGTACCAGGCCTCACGGTCGGCCATCGCGAGCTTCGCGGTCTCGATGATCGTGTGGACCCAGTCGGCCGAGCCGGGTTCGGCGGCGGCCAGATCCAGCTCGTCGAGCAGCGCGAGCTGCTGCAGGAGCGCCGGGCCCTGCCCCCACGGGCCGGTCTTGCACACCGTGTAGCCGTGGTAGTCGAGCGTCACCGGCTTCTCGAACGTCGGCTCCCACCGGGCGAGGTCGTCGGCGGTGAGCAGCCCGGAGTGCGCGCGTCCGGACGTGTCGACGACCTCGGTGTTCGCGCAGAACTCACCGACGGCCTCCGCGACGAACCCGCGGTACCAGGCGTCGCGGGCCGCGGCGATCTGCCGCTCGCGGCTTCCGCCCGCGGCCTCGCCCTCCTCGATCAGCCGCTTGTAGGTGCGCGCCAGCACGGGGTTGGCGAACCGGGCGTCCGGTGCGGGCACGGCTCCGCCCGGAAGCCAGGTGGCGGCCGACGTGGGCCAGCGGCTGGTGAACATCTCGGCGACCGTGCCGAGCGCGTGCGACACCCGCTCCAGCATCGGGTGGCCCTGCTCGGCGTAGTGCACGGCGGGTTCCAGCACGTCGCGCAACGGCCAGGTGCCCCAGCGCTCCAGCATCAGCAGCCAGGCGCCGAAGGACCCCGGGACCACGGTCGGGAGCAGCCCCGTGCCGGGCACCAGGTCGAGCCCGAGGTCGGCGAACACACCCGCGTTCGCCGCCTGCGGCGCGACCCCCTGGCCGCACAGGACCGTCACGTCCGCGGTGCTCGGGTCCCAGACCAGCGCGGGCACCTCGCCGCCCGGCCCGTTCAGGTGCGGTTCGACGACCTGCAGGACGAACCCGGCCGCCACGGCGGCGTCGGCGGCGTTCCCGCCGCGTTCGAGCACCGACATCCCGGCCGACGACGCCAGCCAGTGGGTGCTCGCGACCATGCCGATGTCGCCGGTGATTTCGGGACGGGTGGTGAACACGGGACTCCTCTTGTCGGGCTTCCGGTCGTTCGTTGCGGTCATGGCGCGGCCACGCGTGGCCGTCCGGACTCCGCGGTCACGAGGTGGCACGCCACCGGGTGGTCCGGTGCCGTTACGCCCGTGAGCGGCGGGTTGTCGGTGGCGCAGCGGTCGACCGCGACCGGGCAGCGGGTGTGGAACCGGCAACCGGACGGGGGGTCGGACGGGCTGGGGAGGTCACCGCTGAGCACGATCCGGTCCCGGCGCCTGGCGTCGGCCGGGTCGGGTACGGGCGCGGCGGACAGCAGCGCCTGCGTGTACGGGTGCTGGGGATCGGCGAACAACGTCTCCCGGCTCGCCGTCTCCACGATCCGGCCGAGGTACATCACGGCGATCCGGTCGCTGATGAACTCGACGACCGACAGGTCGTGGGTGATGAACAGACACGAGAACCCGAGGTCTCGCTGCAGGTCCAGAAACAGGTTGAGGATCGAGGCCTGCACCGAGACGTCGAGTGCGGACACCGGCTCGTCGGCCACCAGCAGCCGCGGGCCGAGCACCAACGCTCTGGCCAGCGCCACTCGCTGGCGCTGGCCGCCCGACAGCTCGTGCGGGTAGCGGGTGCGCATCTGCTCGCGCAGGCCCACCCGCTCCAGCATCTCGCCCACCCGCCGCGTCCGGTCCCGGCGCTCGCCCTCGCCGTGCTGCCGCAGCGGCTCGCCGACGATCTGGCCGACGGTCATGCGCGGGTTGAGCGAGGAGTACGGGTCCTGGAAGACGACGTGCACGTCACGCCGTACCGGCCGCATCTCCCGGCGGCTGATCCGCGAGACATCGCGGCCCAGCAGCTCGACGGTGCCCGACGTCGGCGTCTCCAGCCGCGCGATGCAGCGCCCCACCGTCGACTTGCCGCTGCCCGACTCGCCCACCAGGCCGAGCACCTCGCCGGGCGCGATCGTGAGATCGACGCCGTCGACGGCACGCACGGTGTGCCGGCCGCCGCGCAGCCGCGACCCGCCGGCGAAGTGCTTGTGCAGGTCGCGCACGACCAGCACGGGGTTCTCGCCGGTCACTGGATACCTCCCGGGCCGGGGTGGTGGCAGGCCGCCAGGTGGCCGGCCTGTTTCGGCTCCAGCAGCGGCCGGGTGCCGCGGCAGGCCTCGGTGGCGCGCGGGCAGCGGGGGTGGAACTGACACTCGTCGGGGTCGGACGTGGGCGCGGGCACCAGTCCGGGGATCTCCGTCAGCCGCCGCCTGCCGTCCACCAGCCGGGCCCGGCCGGGCAGGGCGCCCAGCAGGCCGACGGTGTAGGGGTGCTGCGGACGTGCGAACACCTCGGCGACCGGCGCCTGCTCCACTCGCCTGCCCGCGTACATCACCACCACGCGGTCGGCGACGTCGGCGACCACCCCGAGGTCGTGGGTGATGAGCACGACCGCTGTGCCCAGCTCGTCGCGCAACTTGCGGATCACGTCCAGCACGCCGGCCTGCACGGTGACGTCGAGTGCGGTGGTCGGCTCGTCCGCGATGAGCACCTTGGGGTTGCACGCCACCGCGATCGCGATCATCACGCGCTGGCGCATACCGCCGGAGAGCTGGTGGGGGAAGGAGTCGGCACGGCGGCGGGCGTCCGGCATGCCGACCAGTGCGAGCAACTCGACGGTCCGCTCGCGCACCTGACGCCTGCTGAGCCGCTCGTGCTGCTGCAGCACCTCGCCGATCTGTCGGCCGATGGTGTACGCGGGGTTGAGCGAGGTCATCGGCTCCTGGAAGACCACCGAGACGTCCTTGCCGCGCAGCTCCTGCATCCGCTGCTCCGGCAGCGACGTGAGCTCGACGCCGTCGAGCGTGACGGTGCCCTCCACCGTGACGTCGCCGTCGGGCAGCAGCCGGGGCACGGCCATCGCGGTGACGGACTTCCCGCATCCGGACTCGCCGACAAGGGCCAGGATCTCGCCCCGCTCCAGGGTGAACGACACGTCCTTGACGGCGATCACAGGGCCGTCGTCGGTGGCGAACGTGACGCGCAGGTCCCGCACGTCGAGCAGCGGTCCGGCTGCGCTCGCGGCGGCGGTCACCGGGCGCTCCGCGGGTCGAGGACGTCACGCAGTCCGTCGCCGAGGAGGTTGAACCCGAGTGTGGCCATCGCGATCGCGAGGCCGGGGAACAGCGCGAGCTGCGGCGCCTGCGAGAGGTACTGCTGGGCGTCGGTGAGCATCGTCCCCCACGACGGGGTCGGGGGTTGTACACCGAGGCCGAGGAAGCTCAGCGTGGCCTCGCCGATGATCGCGCCCGGGATCGCGACCGTCGCCTGCACGATCAACACGTTCATGGTGTTCGGCAGGATGTAGCGGGAGAGGATCGTGCTGTCGCGGGCGCCGTCGGCGATCGCCCCGGCCACGAAGTCCTGGTCGCGGAGCATCAGCGCCTCACCCCGCGCGATCCGCACCACTGCGGGGATCTGGGCCACCGCCAGCGCGATCACGACGTTGCGCAGCGACGCCCCGAGGATGGCGGCGAGCCCCACCGCGAACACGAGGAACGGGAAGGCCAGCAACACGTCGTTGATCCGCATGATCACCGGGTCGAGCCATCCCCGGTAGAAGCCGGCGAGGAACCCGATCGGCACGCCGAGGAGCAGGGCCAGCGCGGTGGAGAGCACCCCGGCGAGCAGCGAGACTTGCGCGCCGTGGGCGATGCGGGACAGCACGTCGCGGCCGAGGTCGTCGGTGCCCAGCAGGTGCACCGCCGACGGCCCGGCGAGCGTCGTCGAGAAATCCTGCTCCTCGGGGTCTCCGGTGAGCAGGGGCCCGATCACGGCGAGCAGCACGAACGCGGTGACCAGCACCAGGCCCAGCATCGCGAGCCTGCGGCGCAGGAATCGGCGGCGGATGCGTTGCCAGCGCGAGGCCGTGGCCACCGGGGGCGGCGCCACGCTGTCCGCGGCCTCCTCGAGGAGGAGCGGTCCGCTGGGGTCGGTCATGTCGACGCTCCGGTGAGACGCAGTCGCGGGTTGAGGTAGGCGTAGGTCAGGTCCACCAGCAGGTTGATCAGCACGTACCCGGCGACGGTCACGAGCACGGCTCCCTGGATCACCGGGTAGTTGCGGGCCAGCACGGCGTCGACGATCAACTTCCCGAACCCGGGGATGACGAAGATCGTCTCGGTCACGACGGCGCCGCTGATCAGCGCACCCAACTGCAGGCCGAGCACGGTGACCACGGTGGTGAGGCTGTTGCGCAGGGCGTGGCGGACCTCGCGTGGCCGGGACACGCCCTTCGAGCGCGCCGTGCGCACGTAGTCGGCAGAGAGCTGGCCCAGCAACGCCGATCTGGTCTGGCGCATCAGCACCGCCGACAACCCCGTGCCCAGCACGACGGCGGGGAGCACCATCCGGCGCACGTTCTCCAGCGGGTCCTCGGCGATTCCCACGAACCCGGACGCCGGGAGCCAGCGCAACGTCACCGAGAAGACCAGGATCGCGAGCAGCCCGAGCCAGAAGTGGGGGACCGAGAGGCCGAACAGGCCCAGCCCTGTGGCTGCGTAGTCGGCCGGGCCGCCGCGGCGGACCGCGGACGCGATCCCGGCAGGAACGCCGATCGCGAGGCCGACGACCACCGCGAGCACCGTCAGCTCGATCGTGACGGGCAGTCGCTCGATGATGATCTGGGCCACCGGGATGCGGTCGCGCGTGGAGAGCCCGAAATTGCCCTGCACCGCCTGGCTGACGTAGTTCCAGTACTGCACGGGCAGGGGGTCGTCGAGCCCGAACTGCTCGCGGATCGCCGCCAGCGTGGCCTCGTCGGTGCTCTCCCCGGCGAGCACGAGCGCCGGGTCACCGGGCAGCGCACGCACTCCGAGGAACACGACGATGCTCGCGATGAACAGCGTGAGCAGGGCGGCGAGCACGCGCCGCACGATGAAGACGCCCATCCGTCAGCCCGTCGTACCGGAGGGTGCGAAGCGCGGGTGCGGTGTTCCGGGACGCACCGGCCTGCTCGCGCCTGCCTGTTTCACGTCCGGCTGTGATGGCATGTCTGACCTCGCCGTCGTTCGATAAAGTGAACGGGAGGCTAGGGATCTTGATACGGAGAGTCAACACCTTGCGCCGATTGTGGTGCCCGACCGGACGTACGGCCTAGTCGGCCCTCACCTAGCGCTCCCGGCGTTCGATGTAACGAACAGATGACGGCGACTTCGGCCTCCCGGGGACGCCGGTACCGCTCGCGTACTGCCCGACCTGCGGGCTTCCGGATGTGAGGCCCTCCGTGGCGGAGACGGGCGTTGTGACGATCCGGTTTCTCCCTCGGGACGACTGTTGCCCGACCGTCTGACGAAAGTGCAATATCACATGCCACATTCGTGAAGATCGAATCGGGGAAGCATGTACGTCCTGATCGGCGTCGGACTCGTGGTCATCGGGTTCGCACTCCGGATCAACCCGCTGCTGGTGGTCACGGTCGCCGGCATCGCCACCGCTGCGATCGCCCGGATCGGGCCGGTCGAGATCCTCAACGCGTTCGGCACCGGCTTCGCAGGCAGCCGATCGGTCACGACGTTCGTGATCGTGCTGCCGGTGATCGGACTGATCGAGCGGTACGGGCTCCAGGAGCAGGCGAAGCGGCTGATCTCTCGCCTCAAGGCCATGACGACCGGACGGATCCTGGCCGGCTACATGGTCATCCGGCAGGTCACCGCGGCAGTCGGGCTCAACAGCATCGGCGGCCCCGCGCAGACCGTGCGGCCGTTGATCTACCCGATGGCCGAAGGGGCGGCGCTGGAGCGGTACGGCCCGCTGTCGCTGCGGATGAGGGACAAGATCAAGGGCTACGCGTCGTCGGCCGACACCGTCGGCGTGTTCTTCGGCGAGGACATCTTCGTTGCGATCGGCTCGATCCTGCTGATCACGAGCTTCGTCGACACCACCTACGGCCTCGCCCTCGAACCCATCGACCTCGCGCTCTGGGCGATCCCGACCGGCGTGGCCGCGTTGCTGATCCATGCCCCGCAGCTGCTGTGGCTGGACCGCAAGCTCACGCGGATGGCCGCTTCATCGGCTCAGGAGAAGGAGACGGCCAGTGCTGACAGCTGAATGGCTCTACTGGCTCATCGGCGCGTTCTTCGTGGCGATCGCCGTCCACATCCTGCGCGACACCGAGCACCCGCGCCGCCTCGGCAGCGCCGCGTTCTGGGGGCTCCTGGGCATCAGCTTCTTCTACGGGACGTTCGTGCAGAGCGGCCAGGCGCCCGCGTGGCTGCTGGGCATCGTGGTGCTCGTGATGGTGGTGCTCGCCGGGTTCGGCCGTGTCGGGCGGGGTAAGGCCCGGACCACCACCCCCGAGGAGCGCACGAGTCTCGCCGAGCGCTTCGGCAACAAGCTCTTCGTGCCCGCGCTGGTCGTGCCGGTCGTCGCGGTGCTGATCGCTCTCGTCGGCCCGCTGATCAGCATCGGGGGCGAGCCGCTGCTCGCCGAGGGCAGCGCCACGCTGACCGGCCTGGGTATCAGCGCGATCGTGGCGCTGCTGGTGGCGATGCGGCTCCTGCGGCCGCCGTCGCCCGCCGCGCCGCCGTCGTTCGGCGTTCCGCTGCGCGAGAGCAGCCGCCTGCTCGAGGCGATCGGCTGGGCGGCGTTGCTCCCGCAGATGCTCTCGACGCTGGGGAGCCTTTTCACGCAGGCAGGCGTCGGCAAGGCGGTCGGCACGATCGCAGGCTGGGTGCTGCCCGAGGGTTCACTCCTCGCCGCGGTCGCCGTTTACGCGATCGGCATGGCCGCATTCACGATCATCATGGGCAACGCCTTCGCAGCGTTCCCGATCATGACGGCCGCTGTCGGCTGGCCGGTGCTCGTGCAGACGTTCGGTGGCGCGCCGGCGCCGATTTTCGCTATCGGCATGCTCTCGGGTTTCTGCGGCACGCTGGCGACGCCGATGGCTGCGAACTTCAACCTCGTGCCCGCCGCCCTGCTGGAGATGAAGGACAAGTACGGCCCGATCAAGGCGCAACTGCCGACGGCCGGCCTCGTGCTCCTGGTGAACATCGGAGTGATGTATGTCGTCGCATTCTGAGTTGTTGCTGCCCACCGATACGCCGACGGACCGACGGAGCTGGGCGGACGGTTTCGCCGCCGTCGTCGTCGCGAACCTGTCGCGCCGCTACCCGTACGCCACGCAGCACGAGACCCAGGGGGAGGACGACCGCGCGCTGCCGATCGAGCTGCACCCGGCGTTCGCCACGTCCTACGACTGGCACTCGTGCGTGCACATGCACTGGTTGGCGGCGCGGCTGCTGGCATTCGGCGTCGACGAGGCCGTGGGCGCCCGGCTGGAGGCGCTCCTCGCGGAGAACCTCACCGCCGCCAACCTGGAGATCGAGGCCGCCTACCTCACCGCGCACCCGCACTTCGAACGACCGTACGGCTGGGCGTGGGCGCTTCGGCTGGCCGCGGAGGTCGCCACCTCGCCGGTTCCGGCAGTCCGGGCGCTGGCGACGGCGACCACCGCGTTCGCCGGGACGGTGGCGGGACTCGTCGCGGCGTGGACGACGAGCGTGCCCGAGCCGGTGCGCCACGGCGTGCATTCGAACTCCGCCTTCGCGCTCACGCTGATCGTCGAGTCGGCGCGGACACTGGGGCTCGCCGATCTCGAGGCCGCCTGTTCCGGCGCCGCGCGCCGCTGGTTCGCGGGCGACCGGGACTGGCCCGCCGACTGGGAGCGCAGCGGGCAGGACTTCCTCTCACCCGGCTTCGCCGAGGCGGACCTCATGCGGCTCGTGCTGCCGGCCGAGGAGTTCGTCTCGTGGTGCGTCGGGTTCCTCGGCGGTACCGCGCCGGAGAGCCCGATCTTCCGCCCCGTCACGGTGCTCGACGCGCACGACGGACATCAGACTCACCTCTACGGCCTCGACCTCTTCCGCGCGGGCGCGGCCACGCGTATCGCCGGTGCTCTCCCCGACGACGGCGACGCGGGTGAACTGGCGCGGAGACTGCGGGCGTGTGTCCCCGCGTTGCTCGGCGCGGGGCTCGCCGCGAGCGTGTCGGACGAGTACTACTCGACGCACTGGCTCGCGACCTTCGCGTGGGAGGCGATGGAGTCCATCGAGGGGGGCGCGCGGGCGAGCTGAGTGGCGGCGGGCCGCCCGGAAAATGTCCCGGAAATCCCGTGCCATGTGACATAGTACTGGCGTGCCTGTGGTGACTGCGGACGTGCTGGTGATCGGAGCAGGCATGGTCGGCTCCGCGTGCGCGTACCACTGCGCCGAGGCCGGGCTGAGGGTCGCGGTCGTCGACCGCGGACCTGTCGCCGGAGGCACCACCAGCGCGGGAGAGGGCAACATCCTCGTCTCCGACAAGGAGCCGGGCGCCGAGCTCGAGATGGCTCTGCTGTCCGTGCAGCTGTGGGCCGCGCTCGGCGAGCGCGTCGGCGCCGGTCGCCTCGAACTGGAGCCCAAGGGCGGGGTGGTCGTGGCGCAGACCGCCGAGGCTGCCGCCGGCCTCGCCGGGCTGGTGGCAGCCCAGCGCGCTGACGGCGTCGAGGTCACCGACGTGAGCGCGGCCGAGCTGGCGGAGCTGGAGCCGAACCTCACGCGAGAGGTGAGCGCCGGCGCGTACTACCCGCAGGACATGCAGGTGCAGCCGATGCTGGCGGCGGCGGAGTTGTTGCGGCAGGCGCGCGTGCGCGGCGCCACCGTGCGCACCGGCTGTGAGGTCCTCGGCCTGCGGAGGGGCCCGGACGGTGCGGTGATCGGTGCGACCACCAGCGCAGGGGAGATCTCCGCGCGGTACACGATCAACGCCGCCGGTACCTGGGGCGGCGAGGTGGCGGCGATGGCGGGGGTGAACGTCCCGGTGCTGCCGCGCAAGGGTTTCATCCTCGTGACCGAGCCGCTGCCGCCCGCCGTGGTGCGCCACAAGGTCTACTCCGCCGACTACGTCGCCAACGTGGCGAGCGGCGACGCCGGCCTCGAGACGTCGGTGGTCGTCGAGGGCACACGCGCGGGCACCGTTCTCGTCGGCGCGAGCCGGGAACGGGTGGGCTTCGACCGCAGGGTCTCGGTCGCGGTGCTGCAGCGGCTCGCCGCGCAGGCGATCGGCCTGTTCCCGTTCCTCTCCGACGTGACGCTGCTGCGCAGCTACCTGGGGTTCCGTCCGTACTGCCCGGACCATCTGCCGGTGATCGGCGAGGATCCGCGGGCACCCGGCCTCGTGCACGCCTGCGGCCACGAGGGGGCGGGGATCGGCCTGTCCGCCGCCACGGGCCACCTCATTGCACAGGTCCTCACCGGCGAGAAGCCCGACCTGGACCTGGCCCCGTTCCGGCCGGACCGTTTCACCGTGGAGGTGGCATGACGCCGGAGATCCGCTTCGTCTTCGACGACGCCGAGCTCACCGCCGCACCGGGGCAGAGCATCGCGGCGGCGCTGATCGCCGCGGGACGGCGGTCGTGGCGCACCACCCGGGTCGGCGGCGAGCCGCGCGGCGCGTTCTGCGGCATCGGGGTGTGCTTCGACTGCCTCGTGATGGTGAACGGCAGACCGAACCAGCGGGCGTGCCTGACCGAGGTGCGGCCGGGAGACCGGATCGAGCACCAGGAGGGGACGGGCCGTGAGCACCTCACCCGGTGAGAGCTACGACGTCGCCGTGCTCGGTGCCGGGCCGGCCGGGCTCGCCGCCACGGTCGCCTCGCGGGCGTCCGGAGCGCGAACGGCGCTGGTGGACGCAGGCACGCGGGTGGGCGGGCAGTTCTGGCGCCACCGCGACGGCGACGACGGCAGCGGCCACCACCACTGGCCCGAGCTGACGCGGCTGCGCGCCGCGGTTGCCGGGCCCGACCTGCTCGGCGGCCACGCAGTCTGGCACGTCGAACGCACCGGCAGCGGTTTCACCCTGCACACCACGACCACAGTGGACGGTCGATCGGTACCGCGCCGGATCCGCTGCCGGACGCTCGTCGTCGCCACGGGCGCCTACGACCGCCAGCTCCCGTTCCCCGGCTGGACACTGCCCGGCGTCTACACGGCGGGCGGGGCGCAGGCCCTGCTCAAGGGCCACGGCGTAGCGGTGGGCCGACGGGTCGTCGTCGCGGGCACGGGGCCCTTCCTGCTGCCTGTTGCGGCCGGGCTCGCGGACGCGGGCACCGAGGTCGTCGGTGTCTTCGAGGCGGGCGCGCCCACCGGCTTCGCCCGCCACCCGGCAGCGGTGCTCGCCAACGTCGGCAAACTCGCGGAGGGCGCGGGGTACGCGCGCACGTTGCTGCGGCACCGCGTGCCCTACCGGACCCGCACCGCGGTGATCGCCGCGCACGGCGGCGGCGACGGCGTGGATGCGGTGACGGTCGCCCGTCTCGACGCCGGATGGAACGTTCGGCCGGGCACCGAGCGGGTGCTGGAGTGCGACGCGGTGGCTGTCGGCTACGGCTTCACCCCGCAGCTGGAGATCCCGTTGCAGCTGGGCTGCGCCACGCGTCTCGACGCCGACGGGAGCCTGGTGGCCGTCGCCGACGACCGGCAGCAGGCGTCCGAGCCCGACGTGTTCCTCGCAGGCGAGGTGTGCGGGGTCGGCGGGGCGGCGCTGTCGCTCGTGGAGGGGCAGCTGGCCGGGCTGCACGCAGCGCACGGCCCCCTCGACCCCGGCGTCCTCGCCCGGCTGCGGCGCCGCCGCGACCGGCTGCGCGCCTTCGCCACCGCGATGCACGACGCGCACCCGGTGCCTACCGGCTGGACGCACTGGCTCACCGGGGACACGACGGTGTGCCGTTGCGAGGAGGTGCCGGTGTCCGCGATCCGCGCGGCCGTCACCGAGCTCGGCGCCACCGAAGCGCGCACCGTGAAACTGCTGGCCCGCCCCGGGATGGGGCTCTGCCAGGGCCGGGTCTGCGGGTATGCCACCGCAGGCCTGGTGGCGCGGGAGTGCGGCCGCGCCGTCACCGCGCAGGATCTCCTCGGCACCGCCTCCCGCCCGATCGCACAACCGGTGACGCTCGGGAGCGTCGCCGCAGGTATGGACCCGACCGACGACCTTCCGGAGGACCGATGACCGCACCCACTCGACCGTGGCACGGAGTCCTGGTGGCCACCGCTCTGCCGCTGCGGCCGTCCGAGTCCGGGGTGCTCGCCCCCGACTTCGACACCTTCGCCGAGCACGTGGCCTGGCTGGCGGCGGAGGGCTGCCAGGGCGTCACCCCGAACGGCTCGCTGGGGGAGTACCAGACCCTGACGCCCGAGGAGCGGGCGCGGGTGGTGACCACCGCGGTCGCGGCCGCGCCGGAGGGCTTCACCGTGATGCCCGGTGTCGCCGCTTACGGGGCGGGGGAGGCGCGCCGGTGGGCGGAACAGGCCGCCGAGGCCGGTTGTGCGGCAGTGATGTTGTTGCCGCCCAACGCCTACCGCGGCGACGAGCGTGCGGTCGTCGAGCACTACCGCGAGGTGGCGAAGGCCGGCCTGCCGATCGTCGCCTACAACAACCCCATCGACACCAAGATCGACCTCGTCCCCGAGCTGCTCGCCGAGCTGCACGGTGAGGGGCTCATCGTCGGGGTCAAGGAGTTCACCGGCGACGTGCGCCGGATCTACCGCATCGGCGAGCTCGCGCCCGGGCTCGACGTCCTGTGCGGCGCCGACGACGTGTCGCTGGAG
Source organism: Pseudonocardia yunnanensis (assembly GCF_039534065.1). Lineage (NCBI taxonomy): Bacteria > Bacillati > Actinomycetota > Actinomycetes > Pseudonocardiales > Pseudonocardiaceae > Pseudonocardia > Pseudonocardia yunnanensis. Next base: position 46,916 of record NZ_BAAAUS010000051.1, read on the forward strand.
CTTGCGATCGCGGGCTCGCCGGGCTGGATCGCCGGCTATCCGAATGCTCTGCCGCGCTCCACGGTGCGGTTCTGGGAGGCCGCGACGGCGAAGGATCTCGACGTCGCGCTGCCGCTCTACCGGTCGCTGCATCCCCTGCTGCGGTGGGACTCACGCACCGAGTTCGTGCAGGCCATCAAGCTGAGCATGGACGTCGTGGGCCGCTACGGTGGCCCGTGCCGCCCGCCCCGCGTGGCGCTCACCCCGGAGCAGGAGCAGACCGTGCGCCAGGCCACCGAGAAGGCCGTCGCCGAGGGACTGACCTGACGATGCGCGCGAAACGCGTCTTCCACGCCGTCGACTCCCACACCGAGGGGATGCCGACGCGCGTGATCACCGGTGGCATGGGCGTGATTCCCGGCGACACCATGTTCGCCCGCCGTCGGTACTTCATGGAGCACCTCGACCACGTCCGCAAGCTGCTCATGAACGAGCCGCGCGGGCACTCCGCGATGAGCGGGGCGATCCTGCAGCCGCCCACGCGGCCCGACGCCGACTGGGGCGTGCTGTTCATCGAGGTCTCCGGCTGCCTGCCGATGTGCGGGCACGGCACCATCGGGGTGGCGACGGTGCTGGTGGAGACCGGGATGGTGGAGGTCACCGAGCCGGTCACCACGATCCGGCTCGACACCCCCGCCGGGCTCGTGGTCGCCGAGGTGGCCGTCGAGGACGGCGTCGCACGGGCTGTCACGTTGCGGAACGTGCCGTCGTTCGCCCTCGGCCTGGACCGCACGGTGGTGGTCGAGGGCTACGGCGAGGTGCGCTACGACATGGCCTTCGGCGGCAACTTCTACGCGATCCTCGACCTCGATCAGGTCGGCATCCCGTTCGACCGGGCGGAGAAGCAGCGGCTGCTCGACTTCGGGCTCGCGATGATGGACGCCGTCAACGCGAAGGACCGCCCGGCGCACCCGGAGAACCCCGAGGTCGCGGGCTGCCACCACGTCTACCTCGCCGCCCCGGGTTCCACGGCGCGGCACTCGCGGCACGCGATGGCCATCCACCCGGGCTGGTTCGACCGCTCGCCGTGCGGCACGGGCACCAGTGCCCGCATGGCACAGTTGCACGCCCGCGGCGAGCTGCCCATGGACACCGACTTCGACAACGAGTCGTTCATCGGCACCCACTTCGTCGGGCGGCTCGTGGAGGAGACGACGGTCGGGGTCCTGCCCGCGGTCGTCCCGACGATCACGGGTCGGGCCTGGATCACCGGCACCGCGCAGTACTTCCTCGACCCCGCCGACCCGTTCCCGGAGGGTTTCGAGCTGTGACGGTGCCCGCGGTGCTGGATGCGGCGGCCGTCGAGCGGGCGCTCCCGATGCCCGGCGCGATCGCCGCGATCCGCGACGCGCTGCGCGCCGGGCTCGACCCGGCGGCGGGTCCGGCCCGCTCCGTGGTGCCGGTACCGCACGGCCAGCTGCTTCTGATGCCCGCGTACTGGGGCAGGTACGCGGGCGTCAAGCTGGCCACCGTCGCTCCCGGCAACCCCGAGCGCGGCCTGCCGCGCATCCAGGGCGCCTATCTGCTGCTCGACGGCGAGACGCTCACGCCGCTCGCGATGGTCGACGCGGTGTTGCTCACCGCGATCCGCACCGCGGCGGTGTCGGCCGTCGCCGTCGACGCGCTCGCCGAGCCGGACGCGCGGCGGCTCCTCGTGTTCGGCTCGGGGCCGCAGGCGCACAGCCACCTCGCCGCGATGCGAGCGGTGCGGCCGGTCGACGAGGTCGTCGTCGTGGGCCGCGACCAGGGCCGGGCCCGCGCATTCGCCGAAGCCGCGGCGGGGGACGGACTCACGGCCCGCGTGGGCACGGCCGCCGACGTGGCGGGCGCCGACCTGGTCGTCTGCGCCACCACCGCGCGCACGCCGCTGTTCGACGGCGCACGGCTGCGCCCGCGCGCCACCGTGGTGGCCGTGGGCTCGCACGAGCCGGACGCCGCCGAGGTCGACGCGACCACCGTGTGCGCCTCCACCGTCGTGGTGGAGGACCGGTCGACGGCGCTGCGGGAGGCGGGCGACGTGATCGGGCCGGTGCAGGCAGGCATGCTCGACCCCGACACACTCGTCGGCCTGGCCGAGGTCGTCCGGGGCGCGGTGCCCGTTCCCCCGTCCCGGCCGCGGCTGTTCAAGAGCGTCGGGATGGCATGGCAGGACCTGGTGCTCGCCGCCGCCGTCCATGCGGCGGTCTGATCTTCCTGTGTAGCTTCCTCGGCAGGTGCGGTCCCGGCTCAAGGAGGAGATCCGCGGTGTATGACCTCGTGCTCAAGGGCGGCACGGTCGTGGACGGCACCGGTGCTCCCGTCCGGTCCGCCGATGTCGGCATCCGTGACGGCCGGATCGCCGAGATCGGCCGGATCGCGCGAAGCGAGGGGCAGCGCTACCTCGACGTCTCGGGTGCCGTGGTGTGCCCGGGCTTCATCGACCTGCACTCGCACGCCGACTACACCGTCTTCTCAGCGCCGGAGGCCGTCACCCAGTCCGCGCAGGGCGTCACCACCCTGGTCACCGGCAACTGCGGGTTCTCCCCGTTCCCCGTCCTGCCCGAGCACGCCGAGGAGCTGCGTTCCCATGGTGACTTCCTCGACGACGGCCTGACCTGGGAGTGGTCGACCGCCGGGGAGTACGCGGCGGCCGTCGACCGGCTCCCGCTCGGCGTCAACATCGCCCCGCAGGTGGGCCACTCCGCGCTGCGGATCGCCGTGCTCGGCCTCGAGGACCGGCGGCCGGACGACGCGGAGCTCGCGCGGATGCGTGAGCTCGCGCGGGCGGCTCTCGCCGACGGCGTCGCCGGCTTGTCCAGCGGCCTCATCTACGCCCCCGCGTCGTACGCGGCGCCGGAGGAACTCGCCGCCGTCGCGGCCGAGGCCGCTCGGTTCGGACGGGTCTACTCCACGCACATCCGCGACGAGGGCGATTACCTCGACACCGCGATCGACGAGGCGATCGAGGTCGGCAGGAGCACGGGCGTGCGCGTCGAGATCTCCCATCTGAAGGCGGTGGGGCCGGCCAACTGGGGGCGGGTCGGGGCCGTGATGGATCAGATCGCCGCGGCTCGCGGCGATGGCGTCGACGTCCACGCGGACCAGTACCCCTATGCGGCGGGAAGCACGACGCTCACCACGCGGCTGCCGGGTTGGTCGATGGAGGGCGGCGTGCCGGAGCTGCTGCGCAGGCTGTCCGACCCGGCGGTGTGCGACCGGATCGTCGCGGAGCTGGAAGCCGACGACATGTGGTCGTTCCTGGCCCCGCGCATCGTCGTCGCCGACACCCCGGAGGGCCCGTTCCGCCGGTTCGTGGGCGAGGATCTCGCCACGATCGCCGCGGCGATCGGGGAGACACCGGCCCGCGCGATGCTGGAGGTGTTGCGCGGGCAGCTCGGCACCGTGTCGATCATCATGCACGGGATGGCGGAGGACGACGTCCGCACTGCGCTCGCCGACCCTGCGGTGGCCGTCGCGAGTGACGGGTGGGTGCTGGGCTGCCCCGGCGACGGGAGGCCGCACCCCCGTAGCTTCGGCACGTTCGTGCGGGTGCTGGGCCGCTACACCCGCGACGAGGGGCTGCTGGACCTGCCGACGGCGGTCGCGAAGATGACCTCGCTCCCCGCTTCCCGGCTGGGTTGGACCGACCGCGGTGTCCTGCGTCCCGGAGCCGTCGCCGACGTGGCCTGCTTCGACCCGGACCGGGTCGGCGACCCGTCGACGTTCTCCGAGCCGTGGCAGCTGGCGGAGGGCGTGATCCACAAGCTCCTGCGAGGGCAGCCCGTCTGGGAGAACGGAGCGTTCACGGGCGCTGCCGCCGGGCAGGTCGTTCGCACAGTGAGTGAGAAGGGACGGATTCGTCAACACCATGACCCGAGCTGAAGATCTGATCGCAGGCCTGCAGGATCGACTACCGGACCTGGAGGCGCTCTATCGCGACCTGCACGAGCACCCCGAGCTGTCGTTCCAGGAGAAGCGCACTGCGACGGTGATGGCGGGCAGGCTCGCCGCCGCCGGGTTCGAGGTGACGACCGGGGTGGGCGGCACCGGCGTGGTCGGAGTGCTGCGCAACGGCCAGGGGCCGACCGTGCTGCTGCGGGCCGACATGGATGCACTGCCGGTCCAGGAGATCGAGAAGGTGCCCTACCGGAGCCGCGCCACCGGCACCGACCAGGACGGGCTCGCCGCTCCGGTCATGCACGCCTGTGGGCACGACACCCACATGACCGCGCTCGTCGGCGCGATCGAACAGCTCGCCGCGCGCCGCGGGGACTGGTCGGGCACGGTGCTCGCCGTCCTCCAGCCTGCCGAGGAGGTCGGGGGCGGTGCCCGTGCCATGCTCGACGACGGGTTCCTCGAGAGATTCCCGCGCTTCGACGTCGCGCTGGGACAGCACATCACCTCCGCGCCCAGCACCCACCTCTACGCCTGCCCCGGCGTGTTCATGGCCGCGGCCGACAGCCTGCGGATCACCGTGCACGGGCGTGGCGGGCACGGATCGGCCCCGCAGGCCACCATCGACCCGGTCGTCATCGCCGCGTCCATCGTGCTGCGGCTGCAGACGATCGTCGCGCGGGAGGTCGCACCGAACGACGTGGCCGTGGTGACGGTCGCCGCCATCCACGCCGGCCGCAAGGAGAACGTCATCCCCGCGGAGGCGGAGCTCAAGGTCAACGTGCGCACCTTCGACCCGGACGTCCGGTCTCACGTGCTGGCCGCGATCACGCGCATCGTGCAGGCCGAGGCCGCGGCGGCAGGAGCGCCCCGGGCACCCGAGATCGCTCCGATCAACGGCTTCCCCCTGCTCACCAACGACGTCGAGGCGACGCGGAAGGTGATGGCGGCGTTCAGCGAGGCGTTCGGGACGGACCACGTGCACGAGACCACCCCCAAGACGGGCAGCGAGGACTTCGGGTGCTTCGCCGAGGCCGCCGGGGTGCCGTCGGTCTTCTGGAACTTCGGCGGGTTCGACCCGGCGCTCTTCCCGGACGGCCCGGAGCGGCCGCAGGTCGCGGTGACCGCCGGGAGTGCACCCGGGAGCCACTCGCCCGAGTTCGTACCGACCGGCCTCGAACCGACCCTGCGACGCGCTGTCGAGGCGATGCTGACAGCGGCGGCGATCTGGCTGGGACCGGGCGTGCCCGCGGCATGAGCCCGAGTGGGCGGCCCGGCATCTCGACGAAGGGTGCCGGGCCGTCGACGGGCTCAGCGCTGGGTCCGGCGGCTGCGGCCGCCGGGCCTTCGAGCCCATGATGATGCGGTCGGAGTCGGCTTCCGGACCGAGAACGGTGGCGGAGCGTCGAATACGGGCCCGATTCTCGATCCGGACGGCCCCGGGCTTTTCTTGATGAGGTAGTTCTCTTCGTCGATTCGCGGGTCGTCGGGGCCGCTGCGGGATTCGCAGCGACCCACGACGACGTACGCGGGCTCGTGGAGCACCCGCACGGGCTGCGCACAGGTGACCCGCGCGGGTGGTCCCTCGGCCTACGCCTTCGACGGAGTGATGTGCCGCCGTTCAGGTCAGGCCCGCTGGAACTGCCGACTGTTCATGCGGATCTGTGCAGAGTCGGTCTGCGCCTGCTGTGCCATGTTGTGCGCCTGCTGGGCCTGGTCGTCGGCCTGCTGAGCCTGCTGGTTGGCCTGGTCGGCCCGCTCCTGCGCCTGCTGAGCGCGCTGGTTGGCCTGCTGGGCCTCGTTCTGGGCCTGCTGCATCTGGTTCTGCGCCTGCTGCACCTGGGCATGCGCCTGCTGAGCGCGCTGGTTGGCCTGCTGGGCCTCGCTCTGCGCCTGCTGCGCCTGGTTCTGGGCCTGCTGCAGGAGGTTCTGGGTCTGCTGAGCCTGACCCTGCGCCTGCTGGGCTTGGCTCTGCGCCTGCCGCGCCTGGTTCTGGGCCTGCTGAGCCGCGCTCCGGGCGTGCTGCGCGAGCTGTCGCGAGGCCTGTGCATCCTGCTGTGCCATGCGAGCCTGGTCCTCGACTCGCTGCAGGTCCCGCTGCATCTCGCTGACGGCCAGGTGAGCGAAGGTGTTCGCGTCCTCGTAGCGCTGGCGCGCGGAAGCCTCCTGACTGCGTTCCGCAGTGGCCTGCCCTGACCTGGACTGTGAAGACGTCACGCCGACTCCCTCATTCATCGTTTGTTGACAGAGGAAAACAATGAACGGATGCGCCATGCGGTCACTGAGGCGATTATGGGCATTCTGCAGTTTCGGCTCTGCAGAAAGATCCCTGCGGCCGGCCGGTGCATCCGCAAAAAACCCTTCACCCAGCATGCGCGGCGGGTCAACAGACGCCACTCGTGTGAGTTTCGGATACGCGCCTCCGGCCGCACCACCGACAGCGACGGCCGGGCCCTACGAGATACGGCGAGATCTCCGCGATATTCGGATATGCGCCCTTGCGGGGGCGGAAACCCGGATCCGGTAATGATCATGACGACATCCCGGCCGTGCTAGTTGTACTATGTCACATACCACACCGTGTGGGGTTGGCTCTGTGTAGTCAGAGGCGCCCCCCAAGTCCTGCTTTCCGGGAGCGTGGACTCGGCATGGGAGGATCCGCTGGTCGCTGTGACCAGCGGTGGAACGAGCAGGGGAGACGTATGACGGCCGCGGAGGGTCATCCCTCGTTGACTCTGCCTTCGTTCGGCGTGCGCCGGAACCTGCGTGACGAGATCATCGAGACGTTACGCGCGGCGGTGATCTCCGGCGAGCTACGGCCGGGAGTCGTGTACTCCGCGCCGAGCCTGGCTGCGCAGTTCGGCGTCTCGGCCACCCCGGTGCGGGAGGCGATGCTCGATCTGGTCAAGGAAGGGCTGATCGACGCCCTGCGGAACAAAGGGTTCCGGGTCACCGAGCTGTCCGACAAGGATCTCGACGACCTGAGCGAGCTCCGCGCCCTGATCGAGGTCCCCACGGTGCGCCGGATCGCCGAGGCCGGCGTGGACCAGTCGGTGATCGATCGGCTCCGGCCGCTGGCCGCCGGTATCGAGGAGGCCGCCGAGAGGCGCGATTTCATTGCTCACGTCGCCATCGACATGGAGTTCCACCTCGAACTGCTGGCCCTCGCGGGCAACCCGCATCTGGTGGAGACGGTGCGCTCGTTGCGTTCGCGATCCCGCATCTACGGGCTGCGCAGCCTCGCCGAGCGCGACGAGCTGGTGCCCTCCGCGCACGAGCACGCCGAGCTGATCGACCTCATCGCTGCGGGGGACGCCGCGGGAGCCGAGCGCTTGATGCACCGCCACATCCGTCACGTGCGGGGGATCTGGGCCGAGCCGCAGCCGGACCGGGACGACGCGTGAGTCCTCCCGGTGCGGGCCGCGGCGTCGGCCGGTAGCGCGTCGGCCGCGGACCCGCCCGGGTTCACGGACGGGGGAGGCGCCGGTCAGACAGCCGTCGGGACCGCAGGCCCTGTCTTGGTCAGTTCGTCCCGCTGCACCACGCCGTCCTTGACGACCAGCCCGACGCGGCCGGTGGCGGTGATGTCGGCGATCGGGTCGCCGTCCACCAGGATGAGGTCGGCGAGCTTGCCGGCCGTCAGCGTGCCGAGATCGTGCGCGAGGCCAAGGTTCTCCGCGGCGGCGCTGGTGGCGGCGACCAGGACCTGCATCGGCGGCAGCCCGTGCTCGACCATCAGAGCGAGCTCCCGGGCGAGGTCGCCGTGGGCGTTGAACGGGGTGCCGGCGTCGGTGCCTGCGGCGATCCGCATGCCGGAGGCCACCGCGGCGGCGAAGCTCTTGCGCTGTTGCTCCGCCTCGGACTCGGCTTTCTCGACCACCCAGGCGGGGATGCCCTTGGCCTGGCCGTTCCGGATGATCCCGTCGACGGCGAGCATCGTCGGCACGAGGAACGTGCCTTGCGCGATGGCCAGCTCGAGCAGTTCGTCGTCGAGGTAGAAGCCGTGTTCGATCGAGTCGATGCCGGCGAGCAGGGCATTGTGGATGCCGGCCCGGCCGATGGCATGCGTGGTCACCCTCCGGCCGGAGTTGTGCGCCACCTGCGCGGCGGCCGCGAGCTCCTCGGGCAGCAGGGCGGTCTGGGTCGGCGTGACGCCGGGGGTGAGCACGCCCCCGGTGGCCATGGTCTTGATGACCGCGGCCCCGGCCTTGATCTCCTGACGGGTCGCCTTACGCACCTCGTCGGGGCCGTCGGCCTCCCGGCCGATGAAATGTCCGTGGCCTCCGGTCATCGTGATGACCCGGCCGGCGGCCTGCACCCGCGGCCCGGGGACCGCTCCGCGTTCGATCTCCTTGGCCAGCTCCACGACGACGTCGTCGGCGGCTCCGCAGTCGCGCACGGTGGTCACCCCCGACTGCAGGGTCGCCCAGGCGCTGCGGGCGGCCCGGAGGGTGGCCGCGGGGATGCTGTCACCGGTGGCCTGGGCGAACGTGTCGGGTGCGCCGTCGGAAGTCAGGTGCACGTGACAGTTGATGAGGCCGGGCAGCAGCGTGCGGCCCTCGCCCTCCACCACGGTCTCCGGGGAGGTGACGGGCGCCTGATCGGCCGGTCCTATCCAGGCGATGCGGCGGCCCTCGACCACCAGTGCCTGATCGGGGATCGGTGATGCGCCGGTGCCGTCGATGATCGTGACGTCGCGGATCAGGAAGCTCGGAGTGCTCATGAGGCCTCTCGGGAGTGGGAAGGGAGGTGGCGACCGCCGGTGCTCATGCCGCCGGGCGGTCCACGACCTGCATTCGGGGGTCCAGTGCGTCCCGCAGGCCGTCGCCGAGCAGGTTGAAGGCGAGAATGGCCAGGAAGATCGCGATGCCCGGGAAGGCAGTCAGGTGCGGAGCGCTGAAGATGAACTGCCGCCCTTCGCCGAGCATCGTTCCCCATTCCGCGGTCGGTGACTGCACGCCGAGGCCGAGGAATCCGAGCCCGGCCGCGAGCAGGATGCTCACCCCGATACTCAGCGTCGCATGCACCAGTACGGGCGTCAGTGAGTTGCGGAACACGTGCAGGCTGATGATCCGCAGGTGTCCGGCGCCCAGCGCCCGCGCCGCCTCGACGTAGGGCTCCTCACGCAGGCTGAGCACCGAGGAGCGCACGAGTCGGGCGATCACCGGGATGACGCTGACACCCACCGCGATGATGACGTTCTGCAGGCTCACCCCGAGCAGCGCGACGAGGGTGAGCGCCAGCAGGATGCTGGTGAAGGCGAACAGCATGTCGGCGAAACGGGAGACGACCAGGTCGGCCCACCCGCCGAAGTACCCGGCGACGATGCCCAGCGGCACGCCGATGAGCAGGCCGATCGCCACCGCCAGCACGCCGATGAGCAACGAGATCCGGGTGCCGTACATGAGCCGGGTGGCGATGTCGCGGCCCAGCTGGTCGGTGCCGAGCCAGTGCGATCCCGAAGGCCCCTGGATCGCGACGGACAGGTCCTGCGCGTTCGGGTCGTAGGGCGAGATAAGCGGCGCGGCGGCGGCCAGCAGGATGAACGTCAGGATGATCCCCAGCCCGATCAGCGCCGGGGGGTGGTGGCGGAAGCGCCGCCAGGCTCTCATCGGGTTCCCTCCACCATCTCAGTACCTGATCCGCGGGTCGACGACGACATAGAGGACGTCGACGATCACGTTCAGGAGGATGAACAGCGTGGCGTAGACGAGGACGAGTCCCTGCACGACGGCGAAGTCACGGGCGGCGATCGAGTCGACCATCAACCGCCCGATACCGGGCCAGCCGAAGACCGTCTCGGTCAGGACGGCCCCGCCCAGCAGCGCTCCGAACTGCAGGCTGATGACCGTCAGAACCGGGATGAACGCGTTGCGCAACCCGTGGCGGATGATCACCGTGCTCGGCGGCGCGCCCTTCGCCTGCGCCGTCCGGATGAAGTCCTGTCCGAGCACCTCGAGCATGCTGGCGCGCGTCATGCGGGAGACCAGCGCTGTGGAGAACGCTGCCAGCGTGCCCGCCGGCAGCACGATGCTGAGCGGCCCCTCGGCGCCGGCGGCGGGCAGCCACCCCAGCGTCACGGCGAACACCAGGATCAGCAGCAGGCCCAGCCAGTACACCGGCATGGACACGCCGGCCATCGCCACGCCGGAGATCACGTGGTCGACGACGGAGTTGCGCCGCACGGCGGCGATGACGCCCGCCGTCACCCCGACGAGCGAGCCGACGAGGGTGGCCACCGCCGCCAACGTCAGCGTGGCCGGCAACCGGGCGACGATCTCCGTGACGACCGGCCGCGACGTGCGGGCCGACTCGCCCAGGTCGCCCTGCAACACCCCGGAGATGAACGACCAGTACTGCGACAGCAGCGGCTGGTCCAACCCCAGCTGGGCGCGGAGCCGGTCGACCTGTTCCGCGCTGGCGTCCAGACCGGCCAGGACCCGTGCCGGATCACCGGGCAGCACCCGCAGCATCAGGAAGATCAGCACCGACACCCCGAACAGGGTGATCAGCGACAGCAGCAGCGTGCGCACGATGTGTGCTGCGGTGCCTTTCATCGTGACAGCGCCCTTCGTCGCGACAGGCCCTTCATCCGCGGCTTCCCCTTCTGCATGTCCGCGGCCGCTCCCGCCCCCGTGTCGGAGGCAGGAGCGGCCGCATGGTCTGGCTCAGCTCGCCGGCCGTGCGTGGATGGCGTCGAACTTCTCGGTCGGTGTGGTGGTGATGCCGGTGACGTCGGTGGCGTGGACGACGGGGAAGGACTGGGTCCACAGGAAGATCCAGGGCGCCTGGTCCCAGATGATCTTCGACGCGTCGCAGTACAGCTGCTTGCGGACGTCCTGGTTGACCTCGGTGTCGGCCTGCGCCAGCAGCTCCTCGACCTTCGGGTCGGTGTAGAACGCCGTGCCCAGCCCGGCCGGCGGGTGCGTGGCCTTGCGGAACATCTGCATCTGCATGTCGGCGTCGAGGTAGGCCGGCGCCCAGCCCAGCAGGTGCATGTCCACCGTGTTCGGCGACGGCGCCGTGTTCACCCGCGCGAGGAACGACGGGAAGTCGCTCGTCGAGACGTTCACGGTCAGGCCGGCCTCACGCAGGTAGCCGGCGACGGCCTCGGACGCCTGCTGGTCCTGCACGTAACGACCGCTGGGCGTGAGCAGGTCGAACGTCGCTCCCGCCACGCCGGCCTGGGCGAGCATCTGCCGGGCGCGGTCCGGGTCGTAGCCGTAGGTCCCGGTGCTGCAGTAGCCGTACAGGCTCGACGCCATCGGCGCGTCCATCGGCTGGGCGGCCCCGAACAGGACGCTCTTGATGATCGCGTCCTTGTCGACCGCGTAGTTGAGCGCCTGGCGCACCATCGGGTTGGACAGCCGCGCATCGTTGTTGTCGAGCGCGATGTAGATCGAGCGGTCGCTCTCGCCGAGGATCACCTTGACCGCGGAGTTGTTCTGCAGCGCCTCGATGTCGGAGACCGGCGGCAGGATGATCATGTCCACCTGGCCGGCGAGCAGCAGGCTCTCGCGGGTGGCGGCTTCCGGAACCACCCGGAACTCGACGGTGTCGTAGTACGGCTTCTCGCCCCAGTAGTCGGCGAACTTCGTGACCTTGACGCTCTGACCGGCGACGTAGCCCGTGAACGTGTACGGCCCGGTGCCGACGGGGTGCTGGTAGTTGTCGTTGGTGTTGCCGTCTGCCGTCACCGAGGCCGGCGAGATCATTCCGGCCGTCGTCACCGACAGGGCGCTCAGGAAGCCCGGGGACGGCCGGTTCAGCACGATCTGGACGGAGCTCTCGTCCTTGGCCGTGACCGACTTGATCACCTCGAACGGAGCGCCCAGCGGGACGGTCAGGTTCGGGTCCGTGATGCGCTTGAGGTTGAACACCACCGCTTCCGCATTGAACGGCGTGCCGTCGTGGAACTTCACGCCCTTGCGGAGGGTGAGGTCGATCGTCAACCCGTCGGGGGACGTCTGGACGGTGTCGGCGAGGAGGCCGACGACCTTGCCGTCCTCGATCTTCACCAGCGTCTCGACCGAGTAGTCGACGATGTTCTGCACGGTGGTCGTGGTCTGACCGGCGGGGTCGAAGGTGTCCGGGTCGACGCCGATGGCGATCGAGAAGGACGAGCTCCCGCCGTCTCCCGACGACGCCGCCGGGTCCTCGGAGAAGCTGCAGGCGCCCAGGAGGAGCCCGGCCGCCACGACTGCGGCGAAGGATCTCATCCGGACGGTGCGTCCTCGTGCTGTTGTGCTCATGGGCTCCTGCTTTGACGAAGTGGTGCGATGCGGACGTTCCACGTGCTAGGCGACCACCGGGCGGACCTCGGCGAAGTGGCAGGCGCTGGGATGGCCGTGGCCGAAGCGGTCGACGAGCTGGGGCTCCTCCTCGGCGCAGATCTGCTGGGCCTTGGGGCAGCGGGTCCGGAAATTGCAGCCGGACGGCGGGTTCGCCGGGCTCGGTGCGTCGCCGGTGAGGATGATCCGCTCGCGGGATCCCCGCTTGCGTGGATCGGGGATGGGCACTGCCGACAGCAGGGCCTGCGTGTAGGGGTGCGCGGACCGGTTGTAGATGTCGGTCCGTGTCCCGATCTCGACGATCTTGCCGAGGTACATGACGGCCACACGGTCCGAGATGTGCCGGACGACCGACAGGTCGTGGGCGATGAACACGAAGGCCAGCCCCAGTCGTGACTGCACCTCGCCGAGCAGGTTCACCACCTGGGCCTGGATCGACACGTCCAGGGCAGACACCGGCTCGTCGAGGACGAGGACCTGTGGGTCCAGGGCCAGGGCCCGCGCGATGCCGATGCGCTGCCGCTGGCCACCGGAGAACTCGTGCGGATAGCGGTCGGCCTGCTCCGGGGTCAGCCCGACGGACTCCAGCAGCGTGTCCACGCGCGCACGCAGATCACTGCCGGAGGCCAGGCCGTGGATCCGGTAGGGCTCGCTGACGATGGCCCGCACGGTCATCCGGGGGTTGAGCGAGCGGTAGGGGTCCTGGAAGACGAACTGCACCTCCCGGCGGACGGCCTTCATCTTCGTGCCGCCGAGGTTCGTGATGTCGTTGCCCTTGAAGAAGACCCGGCCTGACGTGGGCTCCAGGAGCTTGACCAGGGTGCGGCCGGTGGTGGTCTTGCCGCAGCCCGATTCCCCGACGAGTCCGAGGGTCTCGCCGGCGTTCAGGCTGAAGCTGACGCCGTCCACGGCGTAGACCGTGCCGATCTGGCGGCGCGTCACCCCGCCCCGGATCGGGAAGTGCGTCTTGAGGTCCTCGACCCGCAGGATCTCCGCGCCGTGCGCCGTGCGTTCGTGCAGGTCCTGGGGTGGGTTGCCGGATGCGTTCATGACGCCGCCGTTCCGAGTTGGGCGCCCATCTCGTCGGACACCACGGCCATCTCTGCGGGAACCTCGTCGGAGAAGTGGCAGGCGGCCTGCTGCCCGTCGCCGACGTCGCGAAGCGGTGGCACCTCGGTGCGGCAGATCTCCCGCCCCTTGGAGACCCGGCACCGCGGGTGGAAAGCGCAACCCGTGGGCAGGTCGATCAGGTTGGGCGGCGAACCGGGGATCGGTTCGAGCTGCTCGACGTCGACGTCGAGGCGGGGAAGGCTGCTCATCAGGCCGAGGGTGTAAGGGTGTCGGCACGCGGCGAAGATCGAGAACACGTCGGCGACCTCCACCACCTTGCCGCCGTACATGACCACGACGCGGTCGGCGTTCTCGGCGATCAGCCCCAGGTCGTGGGTGATCATGATGGTGGCGGCGTTGGTCCGCTCCTGTGCTGTCCGGAGCACGTCGAGGACCTGGGCCTGGATCGTCACGTCCAGCGCGGTGGTGGGCTCATCGGCGATGAGCACCTTGGGGTCGTTGGCGATGGCCATCGCGATCATCACGCGCTGGCGCATGCCGCCCGAGTGTTCGTGTGGATACTGGTCGTACCGGCTCCCGGGGTCGGGGACGCCGACCATCGTGAGCAGCTCGATCGCCCGGGTTCGCGCGGCGTCCCGTCCGATGCCGCGGTTGTGCAGCCGAATGGTCTCCGCGATCTGGTCGCCGACCGTCAGCACCGGGTTCAGGCTCGTCATCGGGTCCTGGAAGATCATCCCGATCGCCCGGCCGCGTAGCTGCCGGAGGGCCTTCTCCGACATCTTCAGGAGGTCCTGGCCCTCGAAGAGGATCTCGCCGGCGACGATCCGGCCCGGAGGCTTCTGGATCAGGCCGAGGATCGACATGGCCGTCACGCTCTTGCCCGACCCCGACTCACCGACGACACCCAGCGTCTCGCCGGGATGGAGATCCCAGCTGACGTCGTTGACGGCCTTGACCACCCCCGCCGGCGTGACGAATTCCGTCGTCAAACCGCGGATCGATAGGACGGGATCGCTCACCAACGGGCCCTTCGTGACGGATCAGTTGGTGAAAAGTAGGGCAGATCGACATCTCCTGGGTGACAGTCGTATAACGGCCGTGGGTCATCGCCGTGCGACGCGCGCGATCACGTGTCGCTGTCCGCCACTGCTCGGTCCCCGAGTGCCGTCCGGCCTATGCCTACTCGTCCGGGTTGACGGGGTCCTGCCACACGTCCATCCGCACCATGTCGACGGCGCGCCCTTCGTCGTCGAGCAGATGGCCCATGCGCTTGACCGCACGCAGCACGACCAGCCTGTCGAGAACCTCGACGTCGGGCACCTTCTGCAGGAAGTCCTGCTCGAACCGGTGGACCTCCTCCAGGGAGGAGAGCCAGGCGACCACGAGCAGGCTCGGCGTGCTGGCGAGCGTGGCGCACAGCCGCACCTCCCGCAGCCGGGCGAGCGTGGTGGCCACGTCGTGCAGCCGGCCCGCAGGTGCGTCCGCCGACAGCACCACCGACACCGGCCAGCCGGCGAGCGGTGCCGCCACCTCGGTGCGCAGCAGGATCGCGCCGGAGCTGATCAGGCGGTCCACCCGGCGGCGCGCAGTCGGCTGGCTGATGCCCGTGACCTGCGCCAATGTGGCGTATGACGCGCGGGCATCCTCCCCGAGCGCGGACATGAGCTCGCGGTCCACGGTGTCGAGGGTGGCGGCGCGGGTGGGCGGAAGTGGTGCGCCACCGGCGGCCGCGGGGAGCACCCCGAGGCGCCACAAGCTGCCTTCGGCGTAGAGCCGGGTGGCGATCCGGGCGCGCGTGCCGGTGACGCCGGGCACCCGGTCCAGGCGTTCGAGCAGGTATCGCCCAAGCGTCGGCAGGTCGACCGCGGCGACGGTCATCAGCAGATCCCGGCCGCCTGCGGTGATGTCGACCGACAGCGCGTGCGCGTCGCCTGCGAGCTCCTGCGCCACCCGCGTCTTCGCGCTGGGCAGGCAGGTGACGTCGACGTAGGCGAGGCACTGGGCGTGATAGGACCCCGGTCCGGGTGTGCCGGTGGCCCAGGCGGCGCCGGTTGAGCGCAACCGCTCCCACCTGCGCGAAGCGGTCACGGGGTTCGTGCCCACGATCTCGGCGACCGTCGTCCACGGGGCCCGTGGGTCGCGTTGCAGCGCCTCCACCAGAGCAAGGTCGTCCTCGTCGAGCGCAACCGATCCCTGCATCTCAGTGACCCTTCATGACGGATGCGTGCAGATTCTCTCGCATGTTGGAGGAATCGCCCGACTTCTCCTAACGTTCGGCGGGTCGACATCAAGGGGGGCACATGGCTGGGTCAGCGGCACTGCGCGAGGACGCGCACGCGATGCAGGGCGAGCTGGCGCAGCTGCGCCACCGGTTGCACCGTCGTCCCGAGGTCGGGCTGCAGCTTCCCCGGACGCAGGAGACCGTCCTCGAGGCGCTGGACGGCCTCCCGCTGGAGATCAGCACGGGGGAGGCGCTGACCTCGGTCACGGCGGTCCTGCGCGGCGGTCGGCCGGGTCCGGCGGTGCTCCTGCGCGGCGACATGGACGCGTTGCCGGTGCAGGAGGAGACGGGGTTCGACTTCACCAGCGAGGTCGACGGGGTGATGCACGCCTGCGGCCACGACCTGCACACCGCGATGCTCGCCGGTGCGGCCCGGTTGCTGAGCGCCCACCGCGACCAGCTCGCGGGGGACGTGGTGTTCATGTTCCAGCCGGGCGAGGAGGGCTACGACGGCGCCGGGAAGATGCTGGCCGAGGGCGTGCTCGACGCCGCAGGCACGCGGGTGTCCTCGGCCTACGGCATGCACGTGATGTCCTCGGCGATTCCCCCGGCGCAGTTCATCACCCGGCCGGGCCCGCTGATGGCCGCATCCGACGAGCTGCGTGTGGTGGTGCGCGGTGCCGGCGGGCACGGTTCGGCGCCGCACCTGGCGCGTGACCCGATCTCGGTGGCCGCGCAGCTCGTGGGCGACCTGCAGACCCTGATCACCCGGCGGTTCAACGCCTTCGACCCCGTGGTGCTCACGGTGGGCTCGTTCCACGCCGGAACGATGCGCAACATCATCCCGGACGAGGCGCGGTTCCAGGCGACCGTCCGGTCGTTCTCGGTGGCGGCGCGGGAGCAGATGCGTGTCGAGTCGGTGCGGTTGTGCGAGTCGGTGGCCGCCGCCTACGGCATGGAGGTGGACGCGCAGTACATCGAGGAGTACCCGGTGACCGTCAACGACGCCGACCACGCCGCGTTCGCGGCCGGGGTCGCCGCCGATGTGTTCGGTGACGGGAGGTACGCCCCGATGGTGCACCCGCAGACCGGAGCCGAGGACTTCTCCCGCGTACTGGCCGCGGTGCCCGGTTGCTACCTGTTCCTGGGGGCGGCGATGGGCGAGGACTGGGAGACGGCTCCGAACAACCACAGTCCGCGCGCCCGGTTCAGCGACTCCGTGCTCTCCGACGGTGTGCTGCTGCACGCCGAGTTGGCGGTGCGTGCGCTCGAAAGGGACTCCGCGGAGGTGGCGGTGGGCGCTGCAGTGGCCGGCTGAACCGGACGCGACCAGCAAGAAGTAGGGCCCGGCCACGCCGACGCGATGCGTCGACGTGGCCGGCCTCGGCTACGGGATCGCGGTGCGGAGCTGCGCGTCGAGATCGGCCAGCACCCGATACGACGGCAGCACCGCCTTCACACTCGACTCCGGTTCGCGGCCCTGGCGGATCGCCGTGACGAACTCGCGATCCTGGCCCTCGATGCCGTTCTGCGGCACAGGCACCGCGGAGAGGTCGACCGGCTCGTCGTGGCCGGTGAACAGGTCGTCATAGCGTGCGACGTACGTGCCCGTGTCGCCGATGTAGCGGAAGACGCTGCCGAGCGGGCCGTCGTTGTTGAAACTGAGCGACAGGGTGCACAGCGTTCCTCCGCTGGTGCCCAGCTGCACCGACATGTCCATCGCAATGCCGAGCTCCGGGTGCGTCGGGCCCGCGAGGATGTTCGCCGCCACCACCTCCTCTCCGGTCTGGTACCGGAGAAGGTCCACCGTGTGCGCGGCGTGGTGCCACAGCAGGTGGTCGGTCCAGCTCCGCGGCTCGCCGAGGGCGTTGATGTTCGTGCGGCGCAGGAAGTAGGTCTGCACGTCGAGCTGCTGCAGACTCAGCTCGCCACGCCGGATCCGCTCGTGCACCCAGCGATGCGAAGGGTTGAACCGGCGGGTGTGGCCGACCATGCATACCAGCCCGGTCTGCTCGGCGACCCGGGCGACGAGTTCGGCATCGGCCCAGGAGTCGGCGAGGGGAATCTCGACCTCCACGTGCTTGCCCGCGCGCAGCACAGCGAGGGCCTGCTCCGCGTGCATCGGGGTGGGAGTGGCGAGAATGACCGCGTCGATGTCGTCGCGCGCCAGCACCCGGTGCAGGTCGCTGTCGGCACGCGGCACACCGTGGCGGTCGGCGAGCTTCTCGGCCTGTTCGAGCGGAAGGCTCACCACGGTGTCGACCACCGCGTCCTCGATCGCCGAGAGCGCGTCGAGATGCTTGGCCCCGAACGCCCCGGCTCCGACCAGCGCTATCCGTACCGGCCCCGTCATGCCGATGCGTCCAGCACCATGTGGCCGACCGCGGTGTTCGACGCCGGGACGTGGTAGTGGCGGTGGAGCTCCGTGACGTCGGGTCCCAGCGCCCCGCGCATGATCAGCCACATCACCATCTCGATGCCCTCCGTCCCGACTTCGCGCAGGTACTCGAGGTGCGGAATGCGCCGCAGCGCGTCGGGATCGGTGACGAGCCGGTCCATGAAGGCCTGGTCGAAGGGCGTGTTGATCAGCCCGGCGCGCGGGCCCTGAAGTTGGTGGCTCATGCCACCCGTTCCCCAGATCTGCACGTCCAGATTCTCGTCGAAGCTCTCCACCGCGCGCCGGATGGCCTCGCCGAGCAGCCAGCACCGGTTGCCCGTGGGCGGCGGGTACTGCACGACGTTGACGAGTACCGGAACAACCTTCACGGGCCACGCCTCGGGCCGTCCGAACATGAGCGACAGTGGCACGGTCAGTCCGTGGTCGACGTCGTGCTCGTTGAGGACCGTCATGTCGAACTCGTCGAGGATCAGCGACTCGGCCAGGTGCCAAGCGAGTTCGGGATGTCCCTGCACCACGGGGACCGGACGGGCACCGAACCCTTCGTCGGCAGGACGGAAGGAGTCGCCGCAGCCGATGGCGAACGTCGGGATCATTCGCAGGTCGAACGCCGTGGCATGGTCGTTGTAGACGAGGATCACGACATCCGGTGGCTCCTTGCTGATCCATTCACGGGTCCAGCCGAACCCGTCGAAGAGCGGCTTCCAGTACTCCGTGCTCTCCTGGTTGTGATCGACCGCGGCGCCGATGGCCGGCACGTGGCTGGCGGCCACCCCTGCGGTGATGCGGGCCATCAGCGACCTTCGCTGATCGATCGCTGCCCGTCGGGTGACCGGCCCCCGGCAGCCATCATGGCGGTGTACTCCGCCACGCTCACCCCGGACATGGCGCCGGCCGCCTCGGACATGCTCGTGCCATCCGTTGCGATGATCTTGGCGAGGAAATAGATGTTGCCGCCCTCGGCCAGCGCGGAGTTCCAGTTCCGGTCCAGCACGGCCTGCTTCTGCGCCTCGGTCATGGGCCATTCGTCGAGGTAGCTGCGCTCGTCGGCGAGGAAGCGAGCGCGGTTCGCGGCGTGGCGCAGGCTCATGCAGAACTGGTTGAGGTGGTAACCCTTGCGCGTCTGCTGTCCGGTGAAAACCGTGGTGCCGGGAATGTCGTGAAGGTTCGCCTCAGCACTCATGACGTGAGTACCCTTCCTGCTGGCCGTGCGCCATCTGGTAGATACCTCGAGCGCGAATTGTAGGCCTCAAGGTATTGATGGGTGCAACGCTAGCGATCGCCGCGGACCGCGCCAATCCGGTACGTGCATAGGTGCATCGAAGTTCGCTATCGATCGGGGTGTGCATTGGGCCGACCACGGGGAGTCGGTGGCCTGATGGATGGATCCGACGAATCAGCAATTAATGAGGAACGGTTGCTACCGGACCGGATAATTGTGTCCGTTTGGGCAGCAAGAGCGGGGTGGCGAGCAGGAGAACGCCAGAAATGGTGATCGCGGTGAGCGGGCTGGTGAGTGTGGCGAGGATGCCCCAGATCGCCATCAGGGCGGCCTGGAGGAGTTTGCTGCTGACACTCCACGTGCTGAGCACTTGCGCGGCGTGATCCGCGGGGGTGCGTTGCAAGCGTTCTGTTGCGTAGATCGGATTGAAGATACCCATGCAGGTGATCAGCAGACCCTCGACGATGATCACGGTGAGGAGTCCGGGGATGCCGGGATGGATGAACGCGAGACCGAGTGGGAAGATCGAGCGCAGCCAGCCGGAGACGATCATGACCCGGTGCCGGCCGTAGCGGGCTACGAGGTGTGCGGAGAGGCGGGCACCCACGAAGCCGCCGAGTGCCGGGATGCCGAAGGCGAGACCGTATTGCCAGGCCGGGAAGTGGTACTGGCCGAGCAGCAGGACGGACAGGAGTGGGACGGTGGCCATGATCAGGCCGCTGACCAGTATCGAGTTGAGGAACAGGCGCCGCAGTGCGCGGTCGCGGAGGATGAACCGCCAGCCTCCCAGAAGGTCGGCTCCGCGCAACCTGGTTGCCCGGTCGTGGGGTGTTGCGACGTCGCCTGCGCGGATGCGGAGGACCCCGAGCGCAGACAGCAGGTAGCTGAGGGCGTCGGCCATGACGGTGATGACCGGGCCGAGCAACCCGATGAGCGCCCCACCGAGGGGAGGGCCCCCCGCGGTCGCCATCCAGCTCGTGCCCTCGAATCTCCCGTTCGCCACAAGGAGGTGGTCGCTACGGACGAGATATTTCAGATACGCGCCGGATGCGGCAGTGAAGGCGATGCTCGCGGTCCCGGAGATGACCGAGACGACCAGCAGTTGGCCGTAGGACAGCAGGCCGAGGGCGTACGCGATCGGAACACTCGCCATCGCGAAGAACCGGATCAGGTCCATCGCGATCATCACCGGACGCTTGGCCCGGTGCTCGACCCACGGCCCGAGTGGCAACGCAACGATTGCCGCGACGGCAAGCCCGGCCGCCTCCAGAAGTGAAACGGCGAATGCTGATGAGTGCAGCACGTGAACCGCGATCACTGGGAACGCTCCGAAGGCAAGCCACGTTCCGTATGTACTGACGGCGTAGGCCGACCACAGCCAGCCGAAACTGCGCCCCAACTGCACACGCATGCAACTCCCTTGCGACAACCGATGTTCGGGTCCCTGAATCACATCAGCCGCACCGTCGCGTGATCAAACAACCGACTCCCGGTGAGCCACAACGATCAGTTGGGCACGTAAACTGGATCAGTGGATACCGAGGCGGTGCGCTCGTTCGTCCGCGCGGCTGAGCTCGGACAGCTGCAACGAGCGGCCGACGAGCTCGGCGTGACGCAGCAGGGGGTGTCGAAGCGGATCGCAGCCCTCGAGCGCGAACTCGACGTCCGGTTGTTCACGCGCACCGCCCGAGGGGTCGAGCTGACACTCGACGGCCAAGCCTTCCTCCCGCACGCCCGGAACATCATCGCGGGTGTCGATCGCGCCATCACCGCGATCAGGCCGGGCTCGCGCGCCCTTCGGATCGATGTTCTCGGCCTGCGATCCGCGCAGGCTGTCGTGCTGCACGACTATTGGCGGTCGCATCCCGAAACCGATCTCGACGTGGTGACCCTCAGGGTCAACGACCCGCGCGTTGCGGTCGCCGCCGTCCAAGCAGGCGATATCGATGCCTCGTTCCGCACGGTCACCGAACCGGCCACGCTGCCGCGTGACGTGCAGATGATCCACGCGTTCGACTCCCCGCTGAAACTCCTCGTCGGCCCGAGACATCCGCTTGCCTCCGCACGAACACTGACACCACCCCAGCTGCGGCGGCACCGGATCTGGGTGCCGGGTATCGCGCCGCGAAGCGAATGGGCAGAGTTCTACGATGAACTCGCCACCGATTTCGACCTCCGCATCGACGCCGCGGGTCCGAACTTCGGCAACGAGGTACTCCTGGACGCCCTCGCGGACTCCGCGGACGTGGCCACTCTCGTAGGCGCGCGCGACCGGTACATCTGGCCGACGAACTACGATCTACGCCGCATCCCGATCGTGAGTCCCACGCTCGCATACCCGCTCTCGCTCATCTTCCGCAGAACGAATCCACACCCAGGACTCCGGGCGATCATCGACCACTTCGGAAGCCTGACACCGCTCCCCGGGACAGCCTGGCTCCCATCCTGGGCAAGGACACCGCGCCGCGGCGATGGAGCCGTCGAACATCCCCGACGCTGACGGTCGCTTCTGCGGCACGCCGGCAGTCGACTCGCCGTCACCTGCGAACGCCGTTTCCGCGCTATGGGCGGTTTCTCTGTCGAAGAGTAGTGCTGCGCCGTTTCTCTCGTTGCGCTGCGTTTCTGCGAATCTGACGCCCGGCGTCGCGCGCATTCCCCGACATCGAGGCATGCTTCGGTAGACGCCTTCCGGGTAGCCGGTATCCGGACTCTCCCCCAGCGGTAGCGGCGGAGGGTGGCTGGCGGGGATGTCCGCCTGGTCCGCGCTGCACATGCTGGAAGCATCAGCGCCGGGCTACCGGCACGGCCGAGCGGTCAGCGCGGAACCGCGCCGCAAGGAGAAACGATAAATGGATGTGACGCTCGCGACAACCGCATTTGCGCCGGTCGTCCTCGGATTCTTCGGACTGGGCACCGGCTATCTCATTTTCGGGCCCCAAGAGCTGTTCGGCTTCCCGCGCCGTGATGCGTCGGTGGACCGGGCCACCGGGGTCTGGGGAATCTGGCTGCCCGGCTTCTGTCAGTTCGTCACCGGTGTGTACCTGTTCGTGGCGTTGACCTGGCTGGAAACCTTGAAGGATCCGGTGCTGTACACCGCGGCGCTTGCGTTCTCCGCCTACGGCATCCACTGGTTCGCGCTGGGTTGGAACAGGTATCAGGGCAACGACGTGCGCCCGACCGGCCTGATGTCCATCGCGTTCACGATCATCTCGGTCCTGGGCCTGGTGGTCTTCTTCGCCGCCGGAGCCTGGCCCGTCGGGATCCTGTTCGCCGGCCTCACCGGTGTCTACGTCAGTGAGTTCTTCGCCAGCTTCCGCATCGGCGCCCGTACGCGTCCGCCCTCGTCCCTGAGCAAGGCGGACGGGGTTCTGAGCGGATCCCTCGGCGCGAGCCGAGCACCCGAGGTTTCAGTCGTCAACCCGGGGGAGCGCGCGCTCGGGTTCTTCCATCTGATCACGGGCCTCTGGCTGATGTACCTGACCTTTGCGACCACCCTCGACATCTCGCTGCACTCCATGCTGCCGGGAGGCTGACCGAGGTTGCTGAGTGCTCCCGGGGACAGTCCGCGCCGACGGAGCCGCGGACTACTCCGGGTAGACGCTCAACTCGACGAGATTCCCGTCCGGGTCCCGCACGTAGACGCTCCGGATCGTCCCGGTGGCGCCGGTGCGGTCGACCGGGCCCAACTCGATCGCAACGCCACCCCGCGTCAGATCGTCGACCACGTCGTCGAGCGCTCCGTCCACGATCAGGCAGAAATCCTGGCTCCCGGGGACGGGGCTCTCGGCGTGCGGGGAGAAGGGGTGGTCGGCCTCGTGGAGGTTGATCTTGTTGCGGCCGAAGGTCAGGGCCTGACGACCTTCCCCGAACGTCACGAGGTCCATGCCCAGGACCTCGGTATAGAAAGTGATTGTCTTGCCGAGGTCGGCAACTGTCAGGACGATGTGGTCGAGCCGGTCGATCCGCATGACGAACTCCCAGTGGTGCCTGTCGCGATGAGGACGGCGGTATGTGGAGCGGGGCCGTTGCTGGTGTACCGACCGCCGTTCGCCGCCATCACATCACGGTAGTGCGGGCCCTCGTGGGTCGTCGGCGAATGCGAATTCGTGATCCGAAAAGGCCTCGATGGGCGTTGCGGATGTCGTCAGGCGCCGCCCATCAAGTGGTACAGCAGGATGAGCTGGGCCAGCCGCAGCGGCTCGTTGCGCTCGCCCTCGGCCAGCCTGCCCAGCCCGTCCGGCAGCGGTTCGTCGACCGGGAGCCGCTCCCAGATCGCATTCGCCACCGCGGTGCTCTGCTCGGTGGGTGCGTAGCCGTGGATGTGCAGTGCGTCGACCGGGCTGCCGTCGAGGTCCCGCATCAACTTGACGTGCATGGCCTTGCTGGGCGTCTCCGCGAGGATCTCGGCGAGCGGCGGGTGGGGGATGGTCGGCCGGAGCAGGATCGTGGCCGACAGCGGGGTGTCCGGGGGGTCGTCGCGGCCCTCGATCGGGCTGAAGACGATCACGATGTCGGCGTTGCTGCGCTGCGAGCGGATGAAGCGTTCGGACTCGGGCTCACGCCGCTGCATCTCGGCGCGGACCTTCTCCTCCGTATAGCCCCGTTTGGTGGTGTCCCGTGTGATCTTCCATCGGGTGCGGATGTCCTCTGGTGGGGCGAGGAAGACCGTGACGTCGAAGCATGCCCTGGCCAGCTTGGTGTAGAGCGGCAGTAGACCCTCGACGATCACGAACTCCCTCGGCTCGAGCAGTACGGGCCGGGTGAGTGTGCCGTTGCTGTGGTCGTACACCGGTTTGAGCACCGGTTTTCCGGTGGCCAGCAGCTGGAGATGCTGCTCCATGATCTCGACGTAGTTGCAGTCCGGGTGCAGCGGGGTGAACGGCAGCGACGCTCGTTCTTCCCGGTCGTAACGGTGGTAGTCGTCGACACAGAGAGAGGTGCTGCGCTCTGCGCCGAGCGCCCTCACCAGGCCGCCGGTCAGGGTGGTCTTGCCCGCGGCGCTGTCCCCGGCGATCCCCAGCATGATGGGCCGCACCGGCGGCGGTCCGGTCTCCGCGCGCTGCATCTGCATCAACTTGTGGGACATGGCTGTTCTCCCGTCCGGGACCTGGTCATCGCCAGGCCTCCTCGGCACACTCGCGCAGCTCGGTGACGGCCGCCGCGAGGCCGTCGGGGTGGCGGTAGAGCGCGCTGCCGGCGCAGAACACGTCGGCACCGGCACGTGCGGCACCACCGATCGTGGCCGGCCCGATCCCGCCGTCGACCTCCAGCTCGATCCGTTGACCGGACCGTCCGATCAGCCGGCGCGCGGCCGCGATCTTCGGTTCCATGCTCGCCAGGTACGGCTGGCCGCCGAACCCGGGGTTCACCGTCATCACCAGCAGCAGGTCGACGATGTCGAGCACGTGCTCCACCGCCGTCAGTGGGGTGGCCGGGTTGACCGCCACCCCGGAGCGCGCGCCGCGGTCACGGATCGCGCCCAGGGTGCGGTGGAGGTGGACGCACGCCTCGGCGTGCACGATGACCAGCTCGCAGCCGGCGTCGACCATCTCCCCGACGAGCGCGTCCGGCTCGACGACCATCAGATGTGCTTCGAACGGCAGCGCGGTGTGGGGCCGCACGGCGGCCACCACGTCCGGACCGAACGTGAGGTTCGGTACGAACCGGCCGTCCATGACGTCCCACTGGATGCGGTCGGCGCCGGCCTTCTCCAGCGCCCGGCACTCGTCGCCCAGGGCAGCGAAGTCCGCCGGGAGAACCGAGGGCGCGATCTGGGCGCGTCGTCTGTCCATTCGGGGACGGTACGAACCCGCAGGCGGTGTCGCTTCCCCCGCAGGTGGGGCTCATGGGGTGGCAGCGGCGTCCTCGCCTTTCTCGACGACCCGCCGGTATCTACTGTTCTCGGGCATGGAATCCGGCACAGCGCGGCCCATGCGCCTGGTGATCGTCGACGATCACCAGATCGTGCTGGACGGGCTCAAGGCGATGCTGCTGCCCTACGCCGACCAGGTCGAGATCGTCGGCGAGGCCAGCAGGCCGGATGACGCGCTCCGGATCGTCGGGGAGCAGCAGCCGGACGCTGTGCTGCTCGACGTGCGGCTGCAGAACGCCAGCGGACTCGACCTGTGTGCAGACCTCCTGGAGCAGGACCCGGGCTGCAAGATCGTGTTCCTGACCGTCTACGACAACGAGCAGTACCTGTACCAGGCGCTCCGCCTGGGCGCGGCGGCCTACCTGCTCAAACGGATCGAAGGCAATGAGCTGGTCGCGTACCTCACACGGGTGCACGAGGGCGAGACACTGGTCGACCCGGCGCTGGCCAGCAGGGTCGCGCTGTCCGCGGCCCGGGTGCAGAGCGGGGAGTTCTGGCCGGGTGCGCAGCTCGGGCTCAGCCAGCGCGAGAGCGAGGTGCTGGCCCTCATGGTGGCCGGGCTGTCCAACCGGGCCATCGCCACCAAGCTCTTCGTCAGCGAGGAGACGGTCAAGACGCACTCGCGGGGGATCTACCGCAAACTCGAGGTGAACGACCGGGCGGGCGCTGTCGCTGCTGCCCTGCGCGAAGGGGTCTTCCAATGACCGAGGGACGCCTCGGGCTGGCGGACGCCGAGCACGAGGTCCGCCTGCTGATGCGCATCATCGAGACCATCTCGGCAGGTCTCGACCTCGACGCCGTCGCCCAGCGCGTGGCCGTGGTGATCACCGAGATGACCGCAACCGACGTCTGCTTCGTCCACCTCATCGACGACTCCGGACGCCACCTGGAGCTTCGGGGGGCGACCCCGCCGTTCGAGCGGGTGGTCCGGCGGATCGAGCTGTCGGTGGGGGAGGGGGTGGCCGGATGGGTGGCCGCGCACCGGGAGCCGGTGGTCATCGTGCAGGACAAATTCGCCGACCCCCGGTACAAGTACATCCCCGAGCTGCGCGGGGAGGACTTCACGTCGCTGGTCTCGGTCCCGATCATCACCCGGCTGGGGGCCCTGGTCGGCGTCCTGAACGTCCACACACGCCTCCGTCGCGAGTTCACCGGGGCCGACGTGCAGCTGCTGCGGTCGATCGCCGGGCTGATCGCCGGCGCGATGGACAACGCGCGGCTGCACCGCAGGCTCGCCGAGCGGGAGGAGGCGCTCGAGCGCTTCACCGAGCGGATGGTGCGGATGCAGGAGCTGGACCGGCGGCGGCTCGCGGGGGAGATCCACGACGGCATCGGCCAGCGCATCGTGAGCCTGTCGTTCTATCTGTCCGCTGCAGCGGACCTGGTCGGCACGAACGCCGCGCTGGCCGGCGAGCAGATCGACAAGGCGCAGCAGCTCGCTGCGGCCGCGCTGGACGAGGTCAGCGCGGCGATGACGGGACTGCGGCCCTCCGTGCTGGACGACCTGGGCCTGGCGGCCAGCCTCGAGAGCCTCGCGCACGCTTCCCCAGAGCTGGACGTGGACGTCCAGGTCTGCGCCGACGAGCTGCCCGAGCATCTGGAGACGGCGCTCTACCGGATCGCCCAGGAGTCACTGCAGAACGTCGTGAAGCACGCGTCGGCGCAGAACGTGGAGATCCGGCTGAAGGTCTCCTCGGGCACCGTCCTGCTCGAGGTCAGCGACGACGGTGTGGGTTTCGATCCGGCCTCGGTGCCGGAGTCCGAGAGTCCCGGATCGGGTGGGTACGGCCTGTCCGGGATGTTGCAGCGCGCCGAGCTGCTCGGCGGCCGGCTGGAGGTGGACAGCGCACCTGGCCGGGGCAGCACGCTGCGGGTGCGAGTGCCGCTCAGGCTCCCACGGTGACCTCGAGCCGATCCTCCAGCTCGGGGGAGTAGCGGCCCATCGCGGCCGCCCCGTTGCACCGCGCCCGGTGCGCGAGGATCCGCTGGGCGGCGGCCGCCTCGTCCTCCCGGCCGGCCCAGGCGGACAGTGCAGGAGAGAGCAGCGCACGTCCGTAGGAGAAGGTGAGCCGCCACGGCTGAGGGTCCGCCCGGTTGAGGGCGTCGAGATGGACGGTCGCCGCCTCGTCGCCCTGGCCACCGGACAGGAACGCGATGCCCGGCACCGCCGCCGGGACGTGCCGGCGGAGGCAGCGCAGGGTGGCCTCGACCACCGCCGCCACGTCCCGCTGGTCCGGGTGATCCGTGCCGGGCAGCACCATGTTCGGCTTCAACACCATGCCCTCCAGCAGCACACCTTGGCCTGCGAGCTCGGCGAACACGTGGTCCAGGGCGTCCCCGGTGACCTGCTCGCTGCGTTCCAGCGAGTGGTCGCCGTCCATCAGCACCTCGGGCTCGACGATGGGCACGACCCCGGCTTCCTGGCACAGCGCGGCGTACCGGGCGAGTGCATGCGCGTTCGCCCGGAGGCACCGCGCGGTGGGTCGCTGCTCGCCGATCCGGATGACCGCCCGCCACTTGGCGAACCGGGCGCCGAGCTCGACGTACTCCTCGAGCCGTTCGCGCAGGCCGTCGAGCCCTTCGGTGACCGTCTCGTCGGTGGTCATGGCGAGCGGTTTCGCGCCGGTGTCGACCTTGATGCCGGGCAACATCCCGGCATCCTCGGTGGCCCTCGGGATCGGCGTTCCGCGGGACGTGTTCTGGCGGAACGTCTCGTCGAAGAGGATCACCCCGCTGATGCTCTCGCCCAGGCCGGGGGTGGTCACCACGATCTCGCGGAACTGCCGGCGCGACTCCGCGGTGGCGGCGACCCCGACTTCGGTCAGCCGCTTGTCCATCGTGCCGGTGCTCTCGTCGGCGGCAAGGATGCCCTTGCCGTCGGCCACCAGCGCTCGCGCGGTCGTGACGAGCTCGGTCATGGCGTCCTCCTTCGCCGGGTGCGGAAGGCGGGCACGCCGACTCGCCGCCCGGAGTCCCCGGACGGTAGGCGGGTGCAGCGGGACGTCCTTCCCTCCGGCGAGGGGTTTCCGGTGGGAGAAGGGCTCCCCCCGGCTCTCCTGCGGCCGCTCCGGTTCCCGTCGCGCCGGTGCTCGTACCCTCCGAAGTGTGATTGCTCCCGTCGTCTCAGATGCTCCAGCCGGCGCCGTGCTCGCCGACGTGCGCTCCTACCTGGACGGGCGTGTCGGCCGCGACGCCTACAACGCAGGCCACCTGCCCGGAGCCGTGTTCGTCGACCTCGGCGAGGTGCTCGCCGACCACACCGACCCGAGCGTCGCGGGCCGCCACCCACTTCCCGAGCCGGAGGCCTTCGCCCGTGACATGTCCGCTCTCGGGATCGGTGACGACGACGTCGTGGTGGCCTACGACGATGCAGGCGGCGTCATGGCGGCGCGGCTGGTGTGGATGCTTCGGGTGACCGGCCACGAGGCCGCGCTGCTCGACGGCGGGATCCAGGCCTACGACGGCCCGCTCGAGACGGATCCGCCGCTGCGCGTGCCCGCCACCTTCACCGCCAGGGCGTGGCCGCAGGACAAGCTGGCCTCGATCGATGAAGCAGCACAGACCGGTGCCAACGTCGTGATCGACGCCCGTCAGCGCGAGCGATTCGAGGGCGCTCCGGACGACCTGGACCCGCGTTTCGGCCACATCCCCGGCGCACGCAGCCTCCCGTGCCGGCAGAATCTCGCGCCCGATGGGCGCTTCCTGCCGCAGGACGAGCTCAGGGCCGCGTTCGCCGAGGTCGGCATCACGGGGGAGGAGCCTGTGATCTCCTACTGCGGTTCGGGCGTCACGGCCTGCCACAACCTGATCGCACTCGAGCACGCCGGGCTCGGCGGCGGCCGTCTGTTCCCCGGCTCGTGGTCGCAGTGGAGCCGCGACCCGAACCGCCCGATCGAGACGAGCTAGCTGTCCCGTTCCGCCGTTCGGGAGCGGCGGCGAGCTCCCGGCGGGCGCTCGAACTCCCCGCTGGCGAGCAGCTGGTCGACGAGCAGACGCGCGGTGGCGGGCGGCCCACTCCGGTGGGCCAGCAGGTACCAGTCGCGTTCCAGAGGCGCGCCCGGCGCGGCGAGCTCGACCAGCCGCCCCTCGGCCAGGTCGCGGGACACCGCGTCGCGCGAGATCAGGGTGACGCCGAGCCCGACGGCCACCGACTCGCAGACCGCGGCGTTGGACGACAGCGTGAGTTGCGCGGGTGTGAGGTCGAGGCCGGTCAGGTAGGACTCGGTGGTGGCCCGGGTGCCCGACCCGGGCTCGCGCAACACCCAGGTTTGAGCGGCCAGCCAGCTCAGTAGCTCGTCGCCGGTGTGCGGAGGCGAGCCGGGCGGACCGACCACGATGAGCTCGTTGGGCCGCACCGCGAGTGCCACGTGGTTGCGGCTGCGGACCGGGCGACCGCCGAGCACGAGGTCGACCTCGTGGTCGTCGAGCAGAGCGAGCACCTGCGCCCGGTTGCCCACCTCGACGTGGATTCGCGCCTCCGGGTGGGCCTCCCGGAAGCGGACCAGAATCCTCGGCAGCAGGTGGTCGCCGACGGTGGTCACCGCCGCGATGCGCAGCTCACCCCGTGCGGGTTCGCCCTCGGAGCCCGCGGCGACCCGCGCCTCGTCGAGCAACCCGAGTACGCGGCGCAGGTAACCGGCGTAGATGGCGCCTGCCGGAGTGAGCCGCAGGCCTCGGCCACTCGGCTCGACGAGCTGGAGATCGAGTGAGCGTTGCAGTGCCGCGATCGATGCGGAGACCGCGGACTGCGTGACCACCAGCCGTGCCGCGGCCCCGCTGACCGACCCGGTCTCGGCGACCGCAAGGAACGTGCGCAGCTGCGCCAGTGTCATCGCACGCTCACCCCACTCATGAGTCAATCCTTGACGATGTCTAGGCGATTCTCAATAGACAGTTCGATAGTCCGAGGCCACGGTGGGGAACTCCAGCCGTAGACGAACACACACACCGAGGTGGTGGAGATGGCCGAACGCTGGGGCGCGGGTGTGATCCCGTACGCCGAGATGGGTTACTGGCAGCCGGACTATGAGCCGAAGGACAGCGACGTGCTCTGCGCCTTCCGCATCACGCCGCAGGAGGGCGTGCCGCCGGAGGAAGCCGGAGCGGCGGTGGCGGGGGAGTCGAGCACCGCGACCTGGACGGTGGTGTGGACCGACCGGCTCACGGCGTACGAGCACTACCAGGCGAAGTGCTACCGGGTGGACGAGGTGCCCGGGACGCCGGGACAGTACATCGCCCACATCGCCTACGACCTCGACCTGTTCGAGGAGGGGTCGATCGCGAACCTCACCTCGTCGATCATCGGCAATGTCTTCGGCTTCAAGGCGCTGCGCGCGTTGCGGCTGGAGGACATGCGGATTCCGATGCACTACGTCAAGACGTTCCAGGGACCGCCGCACGGGATCGTGATGGAGCGGGAGTACCTGGGCAAGTACGGGCGGCCGCTGCTGGGCGCCACCACCAAGCCGAAGCTGGGCCTCTCCGCGCGGAACTACGGGCGGGTCGTCTACGAGGCACTGCGCGGCGGGCTGGACTTCACCAAGGACGACGAGAACATCAACAGCCAGCCCTTCATGCGCTGGCGGGACCGCTACCTGTTCTGCATGGAGGCGGTGAATCGCGCGCAGAGCACCACCGGCGAGATCAAGGGGCATTACCTCAACGTCACCGCCGCGACGATGGAGGACATGTACGAGCGCGCCGACTTCGCGAAGGAACTCGGCAGCGTGATCGTCATGATCGACCTGACCGTGGGCTACACGGCGATTCAGTCGATGTCGCGCTGGGCGCGGGCGAACGGCGTGATCCTGCACCTGCACCGCGCCGGGCACGGCACCTACACCCGGCAGAAGACGCACGGGGTGAGCTTCCGGGTGATCGCCAAGTGGATGCGGCTGGCCGGTGTCGACCACATCCACGCCGGCACGGTGGTCGGCAAGCTCGAGGGCGACCCCAACGCGACGGCCGGCTTCTACGACGTCCTGCGCAAGGACCACGTGAGCGCCGACCCGGTCAAGGGCCTTTACTTCGACCAGGACTGGGCCTCGCTCGCCACCGTGATGCCGGTGGCCTCAGGCGGGATCCACGCCGGTCAGATGCACCAGTTGCTGCACTACCTGGGAGAGGACGTCGTGCTGCAGTTCGGCGGCGGCACGATCGGTCACCCGATGGGCATCGCCGCGGGCGCCACCGCGAACCGGGTGGCCGTCGAGGCGATGATCAAGGCGCGCAACGAGGGCCGCGACTTCTACGCCGAGGGCGAGGACATCCTCAAGGCCGCCGCGAAGCACAGCCGCGAGCTCGACGTGGCGCTCTCCACCTGGGGCGACATCACGTTCAACTACGAGTCCACGGACACCCCGGACGTCGTGGCGACGCCGACGAACGCCTAGGAGCACCGATGCACATCACGCAGGGAACCTTCTCCTACCTACCCGATCTCACCGACGAGGAGATCACAGCGCAGATCGACTACGCACTGGGCAACTCGTGGCCGCTGTCGGTGGAGTTCACCGACGACCCACACCCCCGCAACACCTACTGGGAGATGTGGGGGATGCCGATGTTCGACCTGGCGGACGCGGCCGGCGTGCTGATGGAGGTGAACGCGTGCCGCGAGGCGTACCCGAACCACTACATCCGGCTCAACGCCTATGACGCGCGGCTGGGGCGGCAGACGATCGTGCTGTCGTTCCTGGTCCATCGGCCTGCCGAGGAGCCGGGGTTCCGCCTGGATCGCCAGGAGAGCCACGACCGGGTCATCCGCTACACCACCCATGCGTACGCCACCGAGCGACCGGCGGGTGAGCGGTACCAGCCCGCCGACCGGCGATGACGGCATCGGACGGCGGCCGGGCGAGCTTCGGGATGCCGCGGCCCGGCGCGCCGCCGCCGGATCCCGACCCCGACGACGGCGATCGTCGCAACGGCGAGGCCGGGGACGGCCGTCGCGTCGAGACCCCCGGTGGTGGGTCCGCCGAGGAGTCACTGCCGGAGGACGCGACGGTCGACCTCGAAGCCGAGCGTGAGGCGTCGGGTATCGACGAGATCCTGGCGGGCCTCGACGAGGAGCTCGTCGGGCTCGCCCAGGTGAAGACGAGGATCCGGGAGATCGCCGCGCTGCTGCTGGTGGATCGTGTGCGGGACCGCTTCGACCTCGCCACCGAGCGGCCCAACCTCCACATGAGCTTCACCGGCGGACCGGGCACCGGGAAGACCACGGTGGCCCTGCGGATGGCCGGGCTGTTGCAGCGGCTCGGCTATCTCCGCAAGGGCCATCTCGTGGCCGTGACACGGGACGACCTGGTCGGGCAGTACGTCGGGCACACCGCGCCGAAGACGAAGGAGGTCATCAAGCGGGCGATGGGCGGTGTCCTGTTCATCGACGAGGCCTACTACCTCTACCGGGCGGAGAACGAGCGCGACTACGGCCAGGAGTCCATCGAGATCCTGCTGCAGGTGATGGAGAACCAGCGCGACGACATCGTGGTGATCCTCGCCGGCTACCAGGACCGGATGGAGGAGTTCTTCGCGTCCAACCCCGGGATGAGCTCACGCATCGCCCACCACCTGCATTTCCCGGACTACGAGATCGAGGAGCTCATCGCCATCGCGCAGATGATGCTGCGCAGGCAGCGCTACCGCTTGTCCGCCGAGGCCGAGCAGACGCTGGACGACTATCTGCGCCGCCGGATGCGTCAGCCACGGTTCGCCAATGCGCGCAGCGTGCGCAACGCGCTCGAGCGTGCCCGCCTGCGGCACGCCAATCGTCTGGTGGACGAAACCGGTCGGGAGTGGGCCAAGGACGACCTGATGCGGCTAGAACCCGCCGACTTCCTGGCCAGCCGGGTGTTCTCGGCGGACGTGGCCGGCGGCGAGCGGCCCGGGGCCGCGAAGGCCGATGAGCCCGCCGCCCGCAGTGATCATTGAGGGCGTACGGACACGTCGTAGCGGTGTACTCGGGCCGCTGACCGAGTCAGCGTTCTGGGAGCGCGTCGACCGTCGGCTCTGCTGAGGAACTCACGGCGCTGCGTCGTGTGCTGGCGAACCGCTGCCGGTACTCGGTGGGCGTGATGCCGAGGTGGCGGCCGAACACCCTCCGCAGCGACTCGTCGCTGCCCAGGCCGCTGAGCTCAGCGGCCGCGGTGACGCTGTGACCGTCAAGGAGGAGCCGCTGGGCCGCCTCCAACCGGGTGCGTTCCACCCACCGAGCAGGCGTGGTGCCCACCTCCTCCTGGAAGATCCGAGCCAGATGGCGGGTGCTCGTGGGGATCGCGGCGGCCATCGTCGTCAGGGAGTGGTCCGCACCCGGCTCGGCGACGACGGCCGCCAGCAGTTCGCGGATCCTCGCGTTGAGCGGCACGGGCGTGCGGGCGGCCACCGAGAACTGCGACTGACCGCCCGGGCGCTGCAGGAACACCACGAGCTCCTGGGCGACCTTCCGCGCGACCTCCGCACCCTCGTCCTGCTCCACGAGCGCCAGCGCCAGGTCGATTCCGGCACTCACGCCCGCTGACGTGACCACATGCCCGTCCACGACGAAGATCGCGTCGGGCTGCACGAGCACCTGCGGGTAGTGGCGCGCGAGCCGGTCGGTGTGGCGCCAGTGCGTGGTGGCCTGTCGGCCGTCCAGCGCGCCGAGCGCGGCCAGGACGAACGCCCCCGTGCAGACCGAGGCCACCCGCTGCGCCGCCGCGGAGACGACCCGTGCCGCGGTGAGCAGCTCCTCCTCGATGACCTGCACCGGCAGCCGGTCGCCCCCCGCGATGATCGCGGTGTCCACGTTGCCCATCTCGTGCGGAGCCACGGTGGGGCCCAATCGGAGACCTGCCGAGGTCAGTACGTCGCCGCCACAGGGGGAGACCAGGACGACCTCGTACGACGCGCCGAACTGGTTGGCCTTGCCGAGCACCTCGGCGGGCCCGCTGACGTCGAGCATGGTGACGCCGTCGAACACCAGGATCCCCACCCGATGTGCGCGTGCCATGGGCAGCTCCCGCTCGTGTCCGAATGTGTGGTGTGCCCGTCCTTCATGACATGGTGCCGGACCTCGACCTCGACTGATGCTAGGTCCATGACGGAGACGATTTCGGACGTCGAGATTCCCGACACGCGACTGGTTGCAGAGGCCACCGAGCTGGTGCGCGAGGCAGCGACCCCATTGGTCTACCACCACTCCCGCAGGGTCTACCTGTTCGGCAGCCTGCGGGGCTTCGCGCAGGGCCTGCGCTTCGACCCGGAGCTGCTCTATGTGGGCGCGATGTTCCATGACCTCGGGCTGACATCGAAGTACCGGCGCATGGACCAGCGCTTCGAGATCGACGGTGCCGACGAGGCCCGCCGCTTCCTGCTCGCGCACGGAATCGGCACCGAGCAGGCTGAGACCGTCTGGACCGCCATCGCGCTGCACACCACGCCGGAGATCCCGCTGCACATGGCACCGGAGGTCGCGCTCGTCACCCGGGGCGTCGAGCTGGATGTGCTCGGGATCGGCTACGACGCGATCACCGACCAGCAGCGCGCGCAGATCGTGGCGGCGCACCCACGTCCGGACTTCAAGAACCAGATCCTCGCGGCCTTCACCGACGGCATCAAGGACCGGCCCGAGACCACATTCGGCAACGTCAAGGCGGACGTGCTCGAGCATTTCGTACCCGGCTTCCGCCGCGGTGACTTCGTCGAGGTGATCCTGGGCTCCGACTGGGTCGAATGATGTCCGCTCCCGATCGCGGCGGTCGATGACGGATGGCCCGGCCACACCCCCGCAGTCGGGGTGGGGCCGGGCCATCCAGTCGTTGCGACCGCGCCCTCGAAGGCAGGATCGGTGGCCGGCGCTCACCATCCGGAGTGGCCCACCGCCGCCGTTACCCCGCCCCGCAGGGCAAATCGTCCGCGGGAACTCGGGTCAGTCCCGGCGAACCCCGTGGGAACAGTTGTAAACTGAACGGGCAGTATCGTATTGGGGGGAAGGTGGCCGATGGCCGTCAATCGCGGCGAGCAGGACCAGCCTCGACCCCGTCCGGGCCGTCCACGCAGCGAGCAGACCCACAAGGCCGTTCTGCGTGCGACGGCGGAGTTGATGCACGAGGTCGGGCTGCGCGTGATGACCACCGAGGAGATCGCCGCCCGGTGCGGGGCGAGCAAGGCGACGATCTACAAGTGGTGGCCGAACAAGTACGCGGTTGCCATCGATGCCCTGCTGTCGGAGATGTTCGTCGAGTCCGACGATCCTGACACCGGTTCCGTGTTTGAAGACTTCCGCCTCGCACTGCGCGGCATCATGCGCTTCTACAACAGCCCCAGCGGGCGGGTCTTCGCCCAGATCGTCGGAGAGGCGCAGTTCGATCCGCAGATCGCCGCGGAACTGAGCAATCGACTCGTCGCCCCCCGGCGGCGACTGGTGCGCACGATCTTGGATCGCGGGATCGCCCGCGGCGAGCTGCGTGCCGACATCGAACCCGAGGCCGCGATCGATCTGATGTTCGGGGCGGCGATCTACCGGCTGGTCACGGCCCATGCACCGATGGACGACGATGCCGCCGACGCGATCGTCGACCTGGCGATCCGCGGTCTGGCCAGCTGAGACCGACCTCACCGCTCGGGCGGCGGCCGTCCCCGGAGGCCCGCGCTAGCCTGAATTGGAAACTAGACGTTCAGTTTCTAGGAGGTCAACTCAGCGCGTCACCCCCGAACCGGCACCGCGGTGAAGCGGTAGTCGGCCCGAACGCGGTGCGCGAGCGGCTGCTCGGCGGCGTGAGTGAGTCGTTCCTGCTCCGCGCTTTCTCCCGCGGAAGAACATCGACACACAGATCGGCGAGCGGATCGAGAAGAGCCGCCTCCCACGGTCGGCCCTCATCCGCGGTCCCCGCCAAGCAAGCGGATTGGCCCCGACCTTCCGTCTCCCTGCTTTCCCCGACTTATCGCGATCCAGCGAAACAGAAATTGATCGATCCGAATCGGCGTGACCGTCCAGCCTGTCGCACCTCCCCGGGACGGCACGTCGCCCCGCCATGCAGCAGAAAGAAGAGAAGAATGAAGACCACCACGTTGGGCAGGAGTGGCCTACGGGTTTCCCGCATCGCGTTCGGCGCGTGGCAGTTGGGTGGGGACTGGGGCCGGTTCGACGAGGCGGTGGCCGTCACGGCGATCCGCCGGGCCCGTGACCTGGGCGTCAACTTCTTCGACACGGCGCAGGCCTACGGGTTCGGCGCGTCCGAGCGACTGATCGGCACAGCGCTGCGCGGCGAGCTGACCCACAACCGTGATCAACTCGTGATCGCTACCAAGGGCGGGCTGCGGATGACCGACGCGGGTCTGGTCCGCGACTCCAGCCCGCAGTGGCTGCGTGACGGTGTGGACGCCAGCCTGAGGGCGTTGGGCGTGGATTATGTCGACCTCTATCAGGTGCACTGGCCCGACCCGAAGGTTCCGGCTGCCGAGACGGCGGGCGCACTGCGTCAGCTGGTGGCCGAGGGCAAGATCCGCCACGTCGGCGTGTCCAACCACTCCGCGGTGCAGATGGCCGAGTTCGCCGCGACGCTGCCGGTGGAAACGGTGCAGCCGCCGTATCACTTGTTCCGCCGGCGCGAGGTCGAACACGATGTGCTGCCCTACGCCCGTGCACACGACGTCGGCGTACTCGTCTACGGACCGCTGGCTCACGGCCTGCTGACCGGGACGATGACCGAGGACACCACGTTCGGCAGTGACGACTGGCGCGCCACCAGCCCGATGTTCAGCGGCGAGGGATTTCAGCACAACCTGGCCGCGGTGCGCGCCCTGGAGACGTTCGCCGGTGAGCGGGGTTTCACGGTGAGTCAGCTGGCCGTCGCCTGGACGTTGGCCAACCCGGCTGTGCATGTGGCCATCGTCGGTGCTCGGCAGGCCGACCACGTTCAGGAGAGCCTGGCCGCGGCGGATCTCTCGCTGAGCCGTAGCGACCTCGTGGCGATCGACCGCATCATGGCGGCCGCCGCTCCGGTCACCGGACCGTCCCCGGAGAACGTGTGAAGAGTCTGCTCGGGAGGTGTACACGGGAGCTCCGGCAGCCATCATGAAGGACGTTCGCCGGGCCGTCGCCGACAAGAGTGACCACGAAAGTCGGAGGTCTCAGGCGCAACTCAGGCTCGGCGAGGATGCTGACGGGTGGAGGGGTGCCAATGAGTGCCATCGGAGCTCTGCTCGGTTTCGTCCTACTACTGTTCCTGATCGTCATGGTCGTGCGCGCCGTACTGGACTGGACAGGCGTACTCGGCGCGGCCCGCGACGGCTGGGCCGCTAAGGCCCGCTCGGTGTCGCACACGCTCACCGAGCCGGTACTCGCGCCGGTGCGTCGTGTGCTGAAACCAGTGCGGGTCGGGTCGGTGCAGATCGACCTCGCGTTCACGGTCGTGTTCATCGCGGCGCTGGTGCTGCGTTCGCTGGCGCTGTCCCTCTAGCGGGGCAGCACACCAGCGTCGGCCGACGGCGCGGGCAGGCCGACGTCGCCGAGGCTGTCGGCGCCGACTGTTAGCGTCCGCCTCTCATTCCAGAGAGAGGCATGCCCGATGGACGACGAGAAAAAGGCCCTTCTGGCGTTCCTCGAGTGGCAGCGTGCCAGCATTCTGGCGATCATCGACGGGCTCGACGCCGAAGCCCTGACGGCCTCGGTCGTGCCGTCGGGCTGGACCCCGCTCGGACTCGTGGAGCATCTCGGCCATGCCGAGCGGCACTGGTTCCAGGAGATCGCCACCGGTTCCGCCGATCCGCTGCCCTGGCCCGACGACGACACGCCCCTGATCACCTCGCGGTCGCCGTCAGTGGTTCTCGGGTTCTACCGCGATCAGTGCGAGCGCTCCGACGCGATCTTCACGGCCCTGCCGCTCTCGTCGCCCCCGCGTGCCCGTCACCCCGGCGTCCTGGGAGACCAGATCACCGACCTGCGCGGGATCATCCTTCACATGATCGAAGAGACCGCCCGCCACGCCGGTCACCTCGACATCGTTCGCGA
Source organism: Pseudonocardia yunnanensis (assembly GCF_039534065.1). Taxonomy (NCBI): domain Bacteria; kingdom Bacillati; phylum Actinomycetota; class Actinomycetes; order Pseudonocardiales; family Pseudonocardiaceae; genus Pseudonocardia; species Pseudonocardia yunnanensis. The sequence goes on from NZ_BAAAUS010000051.1 coordinate 84,891, forward strand.
GCTCATGGACGGGAGGACCGGCCTCGGCCCCCGCTGAGCGCGCCGGTCGACGGGCGTGTGGCAGCCACCCGCGCTGCCGTCTCGAGGACGAGCTGCGCGAACTCCTCGGGGTGGCTCAGATGCGGTGCATGGCCTGCTCCTGGCACCACGTGCCGGATCGCCCCCGGCACCGCCGCGGCTACGCGCTCGGCCACGGGCCCGTATGTGGGCAGGCTCGCGCTGCCGTGGCTGATGACGAACGGGTGCGGGTAGCCGGCGAGCAGTTCGGGACGCACCGCGAGGCGCTCCGGGTCGCGTGACTGGTCGAGCCAGGTGTCGGCGTTGTCGATGCAGATCTGTCGGATCCCGGGCGTGAACAGGCCGTCCCAGGTGCCCGGGCCGAACGCGGCCCCGTCCACGAAGGTCCGCAGGCCCTCGGCCACCAGCCCACGTTCGATCAGCGCGGCCGCGTGCTGCATGTGCTCGGTCGCCTGGTCCGCGAGTGCCCGCGTCGAGTCGTCCTCACGGAGGAGTGTGAACAGCGGGGGCTCGTGCACCAGAAGACCGCCGGTGAGCTCCGGGTGGTGCGCGCCGAGGAGCAGCGAGGTGCTCGATCCGTAGGAGTGTCCGACGACGAGTGGTGCGTCGAGCCCGAGGGTGCGAATCAGCCCGGCGAGATCGGCGACGTCCTCGCTGATGTGGCCTTGCCCGGGCGGGCAGGTGCTTCGCCCGTGGCCGCGGCGGTCGTAGGTGTGGATGCGGTGGTGAGCGACCAGGTGGGGGACGACGCGCTCCCATGCACGGTGGTCGTCGAGGGACCCGTGCACCAGTACGACGGGCGGCCCCGATCCCTCCACGCGCACTGCGAGCTCGACCCCGTCGACGCCGACGCGCAGGTGTTCGGCCTCGTGCCCCGTTGCAATGGCGGCCATCGCGCTCCCCCCGAGATCGTGCATTCCGGTGAAATCTCCCTCCCACACGGCGCTGCAGACCATGGGCATGATGCACAAAGTTCGATCACCGGCCGGTGCAGTGTGTAGCTGGCGGACGAATCGGGCGCACCTCAGCCTTAGCCGCCATTCGACCGACAATGCCGTCCGCCGGAGGTTCACCTTGCCCCTCACCGCTGGTCACTGGATCTATCTCAGTGGCATCGCCGTGCTCATCGCGATGGTCGTGCTGCGGAAGAACGTGGTGGGGCCCGCGATAGCGGCGACGTTCCTGACCGTTCTGGCGATGACCGGGAGCGTGACCACCGGGATCAGCAGCGTGTTCCGCGCGGCGATAGCGGCGACCACCGAGCTGCTCACGATCTTCCTGATCATCGCGGTCATGACATCGCTGGTGCGAGCGCTGCGAGCCACGGGCGCCGACGACCAGATGGTCACGCCGTTCCAGCGGCTCATGCGCAACGGTCCCACGGCGTACGTGGTGCTCGCGGCCGTCACGCTGGTGCTGTCACTGGTGTTCTGGCCGACCCCGATTCTGCCGCTGCTGGCGGCGATCCTGATCCCCGCTGCGTTGCGCGTCGGCCTGAGCCCGATCGGTGCGGCCATCGCGGTCGCCATCGCCGGACAAGGCATCGCGCTGTCCTCCGACTACGTCCTCGGTGTGGCGCCGAGCCTGTCCGCAGGGGGCGCGGGTGTGCCGGCCGACGCGGTCGCCGACCGTGCGCTGGTGATCGCGCTGATCGTCGGCGTGTTCGCACTCGTGGCGGCCTACGCCCTCACCGTCCGCCGGACGATCACCCGGGAGGATGTGGCGGTGGCCCAGGCGGTCCCGGTCGGAGTCGGTCCCGACGGCGCTGTGGCCGGCACCCCCACCGGGGGTGCCGGCATCGCGGAACGGGAGGCGGTGGCAGGCGAGCTCGACACCGGCGACCCGGGGCCGCATCTGGAGATCGGGCCGCGCCGTGCACGGCTGATCGCGTTGTCGGTGCCGGTCTGCTTCGGCGCGCTGCTCGTCTTCATCCTCCTCGGGCGCTTCACCTCGCTCGTCCCGAGGCTCGAGGACGGGGCCGCGGCCCCACTCGTCGGTGGCACGGCAGCGCTTCTGCTCGTCGCGGTCACGGCGCTGTCGGGCGGCACCGACCGCCTGGAGCGGGTGTCCGGCCACTTCGTGCACGGTGTGTCGTTCGCGTTCCGGATCATGGGGATGGTCATCCCGGTGGCCGGGTTCATTTACGTCGGCCTCGGCAGCTTCTCCGGCAAGATCCTCGGGTTGCCGGAGGGGGCCGCTGCACCCGACCTGCTACTCGACGTCGTCAGCCGGGTGCAGGGTCTGATTCCGGACAACCGGTTCGTCGCGCTGTTCGTCATGCTGCTCGTGGGCATGGTGCTCGGCCTCGACGGCAACGGCTGGCCCGCCCTGCCGTTCACCGGTGCCCTCTCCGCAGCGATCGGTGGGCAGAGCGGGATCGACCCGGCGACGTTGGCCGCGGTGGCTCAGAACGGCTCGACGTGGGTCGGTGGCGGCACCCTCGTGATCTGGTCCACGCTGATCGCCGTTGCCGGCATCACCGGGGTGTCGGTCACCGACCTGGCCCGCAAGCTGTTCCTGCCGGTGGTCGGCGGACTCGTTCTCGCGACCACGGCGGCAGGCATCATCTGGTAGGGCTCGGCTGGTCAGCCGTACCGGCGCAGCTCGTGGAAGAAGTCATCGATGACGTTCAGCTCACCGGAGCGTCCCACCTGGTCATAGACGTACTTACCGACCGCGAGGTCGAGCACGCCGAGGCCGAAGGGCGAGAACACCACCGGACGGTCCGTCGGAAGTGTCACCCGCCCGGCCATCACGTCGTCCAGGGTCCCCTGCAGGAAGTCCCGGTTGCCGGTGAGCTGCTCGGCGAGGTGCGGCGAGGTGTCCGCCTTGAGGCAGTGCTCGACGTCGTCGACGATGTTGGTCGAGGCCAGCACGATCTCCGGTGCGAGGTCGCGGAGCGACACGTGCAGCACCAGCGGGTTGTGGTCGAACCACGACGTGTCGGTGACGTGCGGCTTGCCGGCGATGGTCGCGAAGACCACCAGGTCGCTGGAGCGAATCAGATCCTCGGCCGTGTCGTGCAGCGTGATCCGGCCGGTGGTGCCCGACTGCTCCAGGTAACCGCGGAACCCGGCCGCGCTGTCGGGCGACAGGTCGAAGACGCCGACCTCGTCGAACGACCAGCCGGTGCCGGCCAGGAACGTGTGGATGTAGCGGGCGATCAGGCCCACGCCGAAGAATCCGACGCGGGTGGGTCGCTCCCGGCCGCGGCTGAGCCAGTCGGCTGCCAGTGCCGCAGAGGCAGCCGTCCTGGTGGCGCTGATGATCGAGCTCTCCAGGCAGGCGAACGGGTAGCCGGTGTCGTGGTCGTTGAGGATCAGCACGGCCGATGCCCGCGGGATGCCCGCGGCCACGTTGTCCGGGAAACTCGAGATCCACTTGATGCCGTCCACCCGTGACTGCCCGCCGATGGAGGCGGGCAGCGCGATGATGCGCGAGGACGGGCGGTCGGGGAAGCGCAGGAAGTAGGACGGCGGGTTCACCGAGTCGCCTGCGCCGTGCAGCCGGTAGGTGGCCTCCACCACCTCCATGACCTGCTTCTCGTGGCCCTGCAGGGCCTGCTGGACCTGTGCGCCGGGGATCACCGCGAACGGTGGCACGGTGGTGGTCATCGGTTCGTCACCTCGGTGTCTGTGGGGTGTCGGTCACGCGGACCGGGGCGGCCATCGCGACGAGTACCTCGCGCGGTCCGCTGAAGGCCTCGCGGCTGTGCGCGCTGCGGATGTTGTCGACGAGCATCAGGTCGCCCGCCTGCCATGGCTCACGTGCGGTGTTGGCGTCGTAGACCCCGTTCAGCAGCTGCACGATGTCGTTGCCGATCGGGTCGCCGTTGCCGAAGCGGGTGTTGAACGGCAGCCCGTCCTCGCCGTAGACGTCGACCAGGAACTCGCGCACCTCGGGATCCAGGGTCCACTCGTTGAGGAATGCGATCTGGTTGAACCAGCAGCGCCGGCCGGTGATCGGGTGCTGGACCACGGCCTTGCGCCGCTGCCAGGTGCGCAGGCCACCGTCGGGCTGCCACTCGAACTCGATCGCGTTGGCCCGGCAGTAGTTCTCGACGGCGGCGCGGTTGTCGGTGCCGAACGCGTCGGCGTAGGACGCCCCGATGTCGTCGTTGTAGTTGCGGGCGAGCAGCCAGCCCTCCCGCTCGAACCGGTCGACCAGCTCGGCGGGAAGCGCATCGAGCACGGTCGGCGAGTCGGCCACTCCGGTGGCGCCGCCCTCCGTCGGGGCTGTCAAGCAGGCGAAGAGCATGAGGCTGGGGACGTCGAGCGTGTAGCTCAGCTCGTTGTGCATGCACATGGGCTGGTTCGACGGCCACTTCGCCGAGGAGTACACACCTTCGGAGTAGACCTGCCGGGCCGCGAACGCCTCGCGCTCGGCCATCAGCCCGCGGCCCAGCCGCTGGAATACCGAACCAACCGTGTTCGCGTCGCTCAGCCCGAGACCCCGGACCAGGACCGAACCGTGCTCGGCGACGATCCCGTACAGCGCCTGTCGGTGCGCGTCTGCCCAGCTCGGGGCGTCACCGGTGGGTGGGACCTGCAGCATCGGAGGTGAGCCGGGCCGCAGACTGACGTCGAGCGGCGACGGCGAAAATGAGGACGACATCACGATCTCCTTTCTCAGTTCGCGCGCGAAGAGGCCATCGGTTCGACCCCGCCAGTCTGCGTGTCTTCTGCCTCCGACGGGGACTGAAGCAACCCGACGGGTGGCTGAGACTTGACGTCGACCAGCTCGGCCAGGTCGGCGAGGACGGGGTAGCGGACGATGTCCTTGAGGGACACGATGCGCCCCAGCGCGATCGCCAGCTTGACCGCGGAGAGCGAGTTGCCGCCCCGGTCGAAGAAGTGGTCGGCGCGGCCGATCTGGTCCGCCGGGACACCGAGGACCTTCGCCCACGCGGCCGCCAGCCGCTCCTCGGTCGGGGTACGGGGTGCCTCGTAGCCCTGCTCGACGGTCTCCAGCTCGCCGGCGAGCGCGGTCAGCGACTTCTTGTCGATCTTGCCGTTGGCAGTCAGCGGCAGGTTCTCCTGCCAGTGGAAGGCCGCCGGCACCATGTAGTGCGGCAGCGAGGCGCCGAGCCGCTCCCGCAGCAGGTCGACCTCGAGCGGCTGCGTGCCGGCATAGAAGGCCACCAGCTGCTTGCTCTGGTCGGGCCGCTCCGCGACCACCACCGCGCCGTCACGGACGCCGGGCACCCGCAGCAGGGTGTTCTCGATCTCGCCGATCTCGATCCGGAAACCGGAGATCTTGACCTGGGAGTCCTTGCGGCCCAGGAAGTCCAGCTTCCCGCCCGGCAGCCACCGCCCGTAGTCACCGCCCAGATAGAGGCGCTCACCGGGCCGGTGGGGATCCGCCATGTAGGCGGCCCGGGTGCGGTCGGGGTCGTTGACGTAGCCGCGCCCGACGCACACGCCGGCGAACGCGATCAGCCCGGGGGCGCCCAGCGGCACCGGAGCAAGCTGCTCGTCCAGCACGTAGACGTTCATGTTCGGTGATGCCGGACCCAGCGGGACGCGGTCTCCGTCGGGTGCGTGGTCCATGACCTCGTGGTTGGT
>NZ_BAAAUS010000052.1:0-124455 GCF_039534065.1 Pseudonocardia yunnanensis
CCACCGAGGCCGTCATCGCCGACAAGCCGGAGAAGAACCCGGCCCCGGCCGGCGGCGACCCGTCGGGCGGCATGGGCGGCATGGACTTCTGAGTCCGTCCCACCCCGCAGTACCCGCACGTCACGCAGGGGCGGCACCCGATTCCGGGTGCCGCCCCTGCGGCGTTCTGCACGAGCTCAGAGCAGCGTGATCGCCCCGAAGAAGAGCAACGGCACCAGGTAGCCGAGCGAGCAGATGCCCAGCCGGGCAGCGACCTCTGCCCGGGTGGCGGCCCGCTTGCCCCAGATTCCGAAGACAACGGGCACGAGCAGCGTCGCGAGAGAGGCCGCGACGAGGAACACACCGACCGCAGCACACCGGTCCGCCGCTGAACTCGTGCCCGAGTCGTAGCACAGGGCGAACAGCGAACCTGCCACGACGCCGAAGAAGGCGGTCAGCAGGGAGAGCGGGATCATCAGGGCCAAGGCGATCCCGTACAGGAAACCGCCCCGGGGAGCCGGTGCGGTGGTCTCGTCCATGATCCGACTGTAGGAGCCGCGACCCGGCCCCGGCTTCGCGGCGATCACGGGCAGCTGTTCCCGAGCGAACGGATCAACGTCCCCGGCGCCTGGTAGCCGGACATATGGACGAGACCACCGCTGAACCCCCCGGCAACCAGCGCCACCCCCGTAGCAATCCCCCTGGGGGGCGCTGGTGCGGTGGCCTCGTCCACGTCCACAAAGCTAGTGAGCACGACCGCCCCCCGGCGCCGGGGAAACTACGGGGATCAGCCAGTAGATCTACGGAACCGCGCCCGCGCCCGGCGCGCCGGGCCACGGTGAACGAACGGCACGACCGTCCAGTAGGTCCGCACAACCGGCCCGCTCGTCCACCAGTCGAGCCGGCCAAGCAGCACCCACCCCTGTACGAGCGGCCCACCCGTTTATCCGAGGGGCCACCCCGTGCGGACCGGGTTCGGCGGGCTCGACCCGGACAGCCGGCACGGCGCGGTCGCGCCGCCGTGGACGAGCGGCACGACCGTCCAATAAGTCCGCGCGAACGGGCCACCCGTCCATCAGACGAGCCGGCCCAGTAGCACCCACCCTGTACGAGCGGCACGGCTGCCCGATAAGTCCGCGCGAACGGGCCACTCGTCCACACGGCGGGCCAGTCCAAGGGAACCCCGCCCGCTCGCGGCGCGCCCGACCTTGAACGGACGGCGCTCTTGCCCAACAGGCTTGCATGTACGGACCGCTCGTCCACGTAGCAGCACCCGCGCGGTGGGCACCCTGGCACCGCGCCCCGAATCAACGGCACTCTCGGTCCAACGGGTCCGCGCGAACGGCCCGCTCGTCCACGCAGCGACCCGGCCCGGCGGGCCCCTGCGCACCGGGACCGGGCCCCCGGCCCGGCGACACCCGCTTGAACGAGCGGCGCGCTCGTCCAATAGGTCCGCACAACCGGCCCGCTCGTCCACCAATCGCCCTCCCACCCCCGCCCCACCCGTGAACGAGCGGCACGGCCGTCCAGTAGGGCCGCACCACCGGCCCGCTCGTCCCCCAGGCCGGCCGGCCTCTTACCAGACCTCCATATGGCGGTGGTCTTGACTCCGTCCGGCGGGCCGGGTCATGCTGGAAAGCGGTTACCAAGCCTGTCCGGAAAGCGCATCCCCGAATTTCCGCGCTTTTCCGTCACGCCGTACATGGAGGTACATCGTGATCAGACGTGGTACGGGACGCGGTCGGCTCGGTCTGGGCCTGGCGGCCGCGGTGGTGCTGGGGTTGGCCGGGTGCGGCGCGCCGGGGGCGCAGCAAGCAGGCGGGGCCGACGAGGTGGTCACGCCCGTGCGGCCGACCAGTCCGATCGCCCTCACCCTGCTCGACGGCGCGGGCAACGTCACCGTCAACCGGGTGATCTACGACAACTTCGCGAAGGCGCACCCCGAGCTGGTCTCGAGTATCAACTACCAATCCGCGCCGGCCCCCGACGTCGCGGGCAAGGTGCGGGCCCAGCAGATCGCGGGCACGGTGGACATCTCGGTGGTCGTCGGCGGCACCGACGTGATGGGCGCCGCCCGCACCGAGAACCTCATGATGCCGCTGCTGCCCGACTACGCCTCGAGCCTTCCCGACCTCTCGCAGGTGTTCGACGCGAGCGGCACCGAACTTCAGGAGATGGCCGGCGGATTCGGCATCGTCAACCGGTACAACCCGGCGGGTCCGCTGCTCGCCTACCACCCCGACCAGGTGGCCCAGCCGCCCACCACGCCGGACGCGCTGCTGGCATGGGCGCGGGAGAACCCGGGCCGGTTCACCTACGCGCAACCACCGAACTCGGGCCCCGGCCGGACGTTCATGATGTCGCTGCCCTACATGCTCGGCGACAGCGATCCGTCCGACCCGGAGAACGGCTGGAGCAAGACCTGGGCCTACCTCCGCGAGCTGGGCAAGTACGTCAGCTCCTACCCGCCGAGCTCGACGATCATGAACCAGCAGTTCGGCTCGGGGCAGCTGCAGGTGATCCCGACGATCGTCTCGATGGACATCAACAGCCGCCGGGACGGCACGTGGGCGCCGACAGCGCAGGTGGGGCTCTTCGCCGACCAGAAGTGGATCACCGACGCCCACTACATGATGGTGCCGAAGGGCGTCTCGCCCGAGACGCTCTACGTGGCGCTCGAGCTGATGAAGTGGACGTTGCAGCCCGACCAGCAGGCGCTGACCTACGCCACCGGCTCGCTCACCACGGCGAACAAGAACGTCACGCCGGCCGACGCCACTCCGGACGGCCGGGCGCTGCTCCAGCAGTGGGGCAGGCCGGACTTCTACCCGCAGGCCCTGACGAGCGGGGAGACCCACGCACCGCTCGCGCCCGAGAAGCAGGTGCAGGCGTTCGAGATCTGGCAGCGGGAGGTCGGCAGCCATGTCGGCAACTGACCGCCTGCCGGCGGCCGGTTTCGGCTCCCTGCAGATGCGTCAGGTGTCGCGCTGGTACGGGAAGACGGCGGCACTGACCGACCTCGACCTCGAGCTCGCCCGCGGCGAGTTCGTGGCGCTGCTCGGCCCGTCCGGCTGCGGCAAGTCCACGGCGCTCGCCTGCCTCGCGGGCCTGCAACCGCTCACCACCGGCTCCATCTGGCGCGACGACAAGCGCATCGACTCCCTGCCGGCCGACAAGCGCGGGTTCGGGATGGTGTTCCAGAGCTACGCGCTGTTCCCGCATCTCACCGTGGCGCGCAACGTCGAGTTCGGGCTCTCGATGCGGAAGGTGCCCCGCGCGGAGCGGCGCAGGCGGGCCCAGGCCGCGCTCGACCTCGTGCAGCTCGCCGACCACGCAGGCAAGCTCCCGTCACAGCTGTCGGGCGGCCAGCAGCAGCGTGTGGCGATCGCCCGCGCGCTCGCGATCGACCCGGAGATCGTGCTCATGGACGAGCCGCTCTCCAACCTGGACGCCGCGCTGCGCATCGAGACGCGCACCGAGATCAAGCGGCTCTACCAGGAGCGCGAGCTGTCGGTCCTCTACGTCACCCACGACCAGGAGGAAGCACTGTCGCTCGCCACCCGGCTCGTGGTGCTGCGCGGCGGGAGGCTGGAGCAGAGCGGGACGCCCGAGCAGGTCTACACGCAGCCGGCCAGCGCGTACGTCGCGGGCTTCATGGGCTACCGCAACATGATCACGGCGCGTGTCGAGCAGGTGGAGAGCGATCCGCGACAGGTCAGCGTCGTCGCAGGCGACCTGCGGCTGCGCGGCACGGCCGACACAGCTGCTGGGCTGCGGGCCGGCTCCGACGTGGTGGTCGCGGTGCGGCCCGAGGACATCGTGCTCGGCCGGGCCGGGGTGAACGACGTCGCCGCGCTCGCAGAGGTGGTCGAGTACCACGGGCGCGAGCTGGCCGTCCGCGCTCGGACGGAGCAGGGCGTGGTGTTGCACTTCCGCACCGAGAAGCCGGTGGCGGCAGGCGCGCGCGTCACGCTCGGCGCCTCCGAGGAGCGGGTGCTCGTCTTCCCCGCCGAGCGGACGGCGGAGGTGTGCGATGACGCTCACGGCTGAGCCGGACTCCCGGGCCACCATGCCGTCGGCCCGGCCGCCGCAGCCGCTGCGGCACCGTCTCGCGGAGCGCGGGGTCGACTGGACTCTGCTGCTGATCCTGCCCGCCGTGCTGATCATCGCGGCGCTGTTCCTCTACCCGTTCGGCTACGGCCTCTCGATCTCCTTCCAGCCGCTGCGCGGTAGCGACCCCTTCGCCAACTACACCGACTTTTTCGGCGACCCCTACCTGCGCGACTCCATTTGGAAGACGCTGCGGCTGGCCGTGCCGGTGGCCGTCCTGAGCGTTGCGGCCGCCGCACCGCTGGCGTTCCGGATGCGCCGCGAGTTCCCCGGCCGCCGCTTCGTGACGCTCGTGGTTCTGTTGCCGCTGACGTTCGGTTCCGTGCTCATCGCGCAGGGGATGGCCCAGGTCTTTTCGCCGACCGGGTGGATCAACCTGCTGCTGGGCTCGCTCGGGATCCCCGAGCAGCAGTTCATCTACAACTACACGGGCACGTTCATCGCCACGCTGCTCGTGAGCATCCCGTTCGCGTTCGTGATGCTCATGGGCTTCTTCGGCGGGATCGACCGCTCCATCGAGGACGCCGCGGCCACCCTCGGCGCGGGCCGGGCCGCGCGGTTCTGGCGGATCATCATGCCGCTGGCCACCCCGGGCCTCGTCACGGCGTTCACGTTGTGCCTGGTGGAGGCGTTCGCCGTGTTCCCCTCGGCGATCCTGGTCGGCCAGCCCGACAACGCCACCCACGTGCTCACGCTGCCGATCTACCAGGCGGCCTCCCAGCGCTCGGACTACCCGGCGGCCGCGGCCATCGCGGTGGTCATGACCGTGCTGGAGCTGGTGATCCTCGGTGTCCTGATGCTCCTGCGCAACCGGCTCTACCGGGGCCCGGCGAGCGGGGGCAAGGGATGACCACCCTCGATCTGCCGGCGACCGCGCCGCCCGCCCGGCCCCGCCGCGAACCGCCCACGCTCACCGCCGTCATCACGTGGGTGGCCGCCGGGTGCTTCGTTGCCGTGATCCTCGGGGTGCTGGCATCGGTCGTCGTCCAGTCGTTCTCGACGACGTGGCGGGGCGGCTGGTGGCCCGACGGTCTCACCGCCACCTGGTACGGCAGAGCCTGGTCGAGCACCGGCATGTCGCAGGCACTGGTCAACACGGCACAGGCCGGGATCGCCGTGGTCGTGATCGCGCTGCTCGCAGGCGTGCCGGCCGGCTACCTGCTCGCCCGCCGTGCATTCCCCGGCCGCTCGGTGGTCATGCTGCTGATGCTGCTGCCGATCATCCTTCCGCCGATGACGTACGCGGTGCAGCTCGCGGCGCTCATGTACCGAGTCGGGCTCGGGGGATCGATGACGGCGGTGGTGCTCGTGAACCTCGTGCCGACACTCCCGCTCGTCGTGCTGATCATGGTGCCGTTCGTCGAGCAGATCTCGCCGGACGTGGAGAACGCCGCGCGGGTGTTCGGGGCCAACAACTGGCGGCTGTTCACGCGGGTGCTGATCCCGTTGCTCCTGCCCGGGATGCTGGCGGCCGGGATCCTCGTGCTCGTCCGCACGCTCGGCGCGTTCGAGCTCACGTTCTTCGTCTCCGGCGCCGACACCCAGACGCTGGTCGTCGCGCTGTTCGGCGCGATCTCCGACCCCGGCGGCGTCCCCATCTCGCTCACGGCGGCAATGGCGGTGACGTACATGCTCGTCGCCGTGCTCGGCCTCGCCATCAGCCTCCGCTTCGTCACTCCGTCCCAGGCCATCCGCCAGCGGCACCGCTGAATCGCAGGGAAACAACCCGAGGAGTTCGTGCACATGCCAGACGGCAGGAAGCAGTACCGGGTCGCCATCGTGGGTACGGGCGCCATCGCAGGCGGCCGCCACATCCCGGCCATCCAGGCGCAGGGCGGCCGCGCGAAGGTCGTGGCGGTGGTCGACGTGGACGGCGACCGCGCGGCGGCCTTCGCCGCCGAGTGGGGTGTGGAGCACAGCTACACCGACCTCGACACGATGCTCGCGGCCGACCGGCCCGACCTGGCGATCATCTGCACCCCGCCCTCCGTCCATCACGACGGCGTGCAGGCCTGCCTGCGTGCGGGCGCCTGGGTGTGGTGCGAGAAGCCACCGGTGCTCTCCCTGGCCGAGTACGACGACCTCATGACGGACGAGCGGGACGGCGGCCCGTACGTCGGGTACGTGTTCCAGCACCGCTTCGGCTCCGCGGCCCGCACGCTGCGCGAGCACATCGCGGCAGGTGCCCTGGGGCGCCCGCTCGTCGGCATCTGCCACACGCTCTGGTACCGCGACGACGCCTACTACGAGGTGCCGTGGCGCGGGAAATGGGAGACCGAAGGCGGCGGCCCCACGATGGGCCACGGGATCCACCAGATGGATCTCATGCTGTCGTTGCTCGGCGACTGGCGCGAGATCCGCGCGATGATGGGCACGCTCGACCGCCGGATCGCCACCGAGGACGTCTCGCTCGCCGCGGTGTCGTTCGAGTCCGGTGCGCTGGTGTCGGTCGTCAACAGCGTCCTGTCTCCGCGAGAGGTCAGCTACCTGCGCTTCGACTTCTCCGAGGCCACGGTCGAGGTCTCGCATCTCTACGGTTACGACAACTCGCACTGGACCTGGACGCCCCTGCGCGGTGTCGCCGAGGAGCGGGCAGCCGGGTGGCTCCCCACCACGGACGTGCGCAGCTCCCACAATGTGCAGCTCGCCGAGTTCCTCGACTCGATGGACCGCGCGGAGCGACCGGCAGTCAGCGGCGCCGACGGGCGGCGCAGCCTGGAGCTCATCACGGGCCTGTACCAGTCGGCGATCACCGGTAGCCCGGTCAACCGGGCCGAGCTGGAGCCGGGCAACCCCTTCTACACACAGCTCGACGGCGGCGGGCGCTACTCGGCAGGCGTCACGGCGGGGGTGACCCGATGACCGCGCTGACCGTCACGCACGAGCACGGCATGCGGATCGGCGTCGCGGTCGGCGAGGTCGAGATCGCGAGCTACGTCTACGGGCCCGGGGTGGCCGCCTTCGAGGCGCCCAAGCCCTACATGCACCCGATGCGCACGCTGTCCGGCGCGCTCGTCTCGGCGTACCGCCCGCACGATCACCGCTGGCACAAGGGCGCGCAGATGACCTGGTCGCACGTGTCGGGGCAGAACTTCTGGGGCGGCAACACCTACGTGCACGGGCGCGGCTACGTGCCGCTCGACAACGTCGGCGCGATGCGGCACGACGGGTTCGACATCATCGACCTGACCGGCGACGAGCTCACGCTGCGCGAGACGCTCACCTGGGTGGCCTCGACGGGCGAGCGCTGGGTGGCCGAGACCCGCACGCTGCGCTGGCACGGCGTCGACGTGGAACGCGGTATCTGGGCGCTCGACTTCGCCACGCAGCTGCGCAACATCCGCGGCGAGGAGCTGGAGCTGGGCAGCCCCACCACCCATGGGCGGCCGAACGCCGGCTACACGGGGTTCTTCTGGCGCGGCCCCCGGGGCTTCACCGGCGGTGAGATCGTCACGGCCGGCGGTGGTGGCGGGCCCGAGATCATGGGCACCAGCGACTCCCCGTGGCTCGCCTACACCGGGAAGAACGACGACGTCGACGGCGGCTCAACGCTGCTCGTCCTCGCCGGGTCGACCAGCCACGGGACGATCACCTGGTTCGTCCGCAACGACCCGTTCCCCGCGGTGAACCCCTCGCCCGCCTTCGACAAGGAGATCACGCTCGCCGACGGCGAGACGCTCGCACTCCAGCACCGTCTGGTGGTCGGCGACCGGATCTGGACGCGCGAGGAGATCGAAGGCCTCGCCGCGGAGCACGCCCTGTGAGCGGCGGCCTTCCTGAGTTCCCGGGCGCGGTGGGGATCAGCGCGCTGCGCGTCTACCCGTGGGAAGCGGCCGACGGGCTGTGCGGGGGCTCGCCGCACATGCATCTGTGCTGCTCCGAGTGCTACATCGTGGTCGGGGGCAGCGGCAGGCTGCAGACGCTCACCGCGAGCGGCTTCACCGAGTCGCCGTTGCGGCCAGGGGACGTCGTCTGGTTCACCCCCGGCACGATCCACCGCGCGGTGAACGACGGCGACCTGAACGTCGTGGCGCTCATGCAGAACAGCGGGCTGCCGGAGGCGGGCGACGCGGTGCTCACGTTCCCTCCTGCCCACCTCACCGACCGGGCCACCTACGAGCGCGCGAGGTCGCTGGCCGACGCGGGCCGGGAGGCGTCGCCGGAACGCGCGCGAGCCAGGCGTGACCTGGCGATCGAGGGATTCGCCGAACTCACCCGGCGCACGGCCGCGGGGGACGGGACCGCGCTGGAGGAGTTCTACGCATCCGCTGCGGCGCTGGTCCGGCCCCAGCTCGAGGAGTGGCGGGCGCGCTGGACGGAGGGAGCGGCCTCGGCGAGTGGACGAACAGATGAACAGTTGGCCGCGTTGGCAGGCGGCGACCACTCCCACCTGAGGGACGCCGCCGTGGCACGGATCGAGCAGCCTCCGCCGACCACCCTGGGGATGTGCGGCTACCTCTCTCCCTACGATCCGGTGCGGATGGCGGCCGCCGTGCCCGTCGAGGTGGCGCGCTGACCCGCACGCCATCTACTCCAGCAGGGGGAATGCGCTTTCCTATCATGTGGTGACCGGTACGCTCTGCGAACAGAGATCTCGGGCCGCCCGGCACAGGCCGCCGGCGCATTCCCCGCGCGAACCGCCAAATCCGTGGTCCGGCCCCGATGTCGCAGTGCAGGAGGCAGGCCATGAGCGACCGCGGCACCAACGCGTCGGTCACGCTTCTCGATGTCGCCCGCGCCGCCGGGGTTTCCCTGGCCACCGCGTCGCGCGCGCTCAACGGCAGCACCCGCAGGGTCCGTCCCGACCTGCGCGAACGAGTTCTGGAGGCGGCCGAGGCCCTGCAGTACTCGGCCAACGCGCAGGCCCAGGCGATGGCGCGGGGCCACACCAACCTCGTCGGGCTGGTGATCGGCGACGTCGGCGATCCCTACTTCTCCTCGATCGCCGCCGGCGCCATCAGGGCGGCCGAGGGCCACCAGCTCGTCGTCACGATGGCCTGCACGTTCGGCCGGGAGGAACGCGAGATCGACTACGTCGCGGCACTCCGCAGCCAGCGGGCGCGCGCCGTGATCGTTGTGGGAAGCCGCGTGTACGACCGTGAGCTGACCGAGCGACTGGGCGCCGAGGTCCGCTCGTTCGAGCAGTCCGGCGGCCGCGTCGCGTTCATCAGCCAGCGCAAGATCGCCGCCGACACGGTCGTCCTGGAGAACCGCGCGGGAGCCCGGGCGCTCGCCGAGACACTGTGCGCCCGCGGCTACCGCCGCTTCGCCATACTCGCCGGCCGTGCCGACCTGTTGACCGCGCGCGACCGCTGCGCCGGTTTCCGCGAGGGCGCCGCCCGCTGCGGGGTGCAGATCGGCCAGGACGTCACCGCACACGGCGGGTTCACGCGCGACGGCGGCTACGCCGCGATGGTCGACGTCCTCGACCGCGGCCTCGACGTGGACTGCGTCTTCGCTGTCAACGACGTGATGGCGCTCGGCGCGATGGCAGCGCTTCGCGACCGCGGGATCGCGGTGCCGTCGGCGATGGCCGTGGCCGGGTTCGACGACATCGTCACGCTGCGGGACGCCACCCCGGCCCTGACCACCGTGCGGTTGCCGCTCGAGGACCTCGGCGCGTGGGCGCTGGACCTGGTGCTCGGGCCGGCCGCCGACCAGCCCCGGATCCGCCGGGTGCGCGGAGAGGTGATCCTGCGCGAGAGCACACCCGAGCGCGTCCCGGTCTCGTGAGCCCCTGAACAGCGCCCCGGGGATCTCAGGGCACGTCGGTCTCGGGTGCGATCAGCCACACCGCGGCGTAGACCACCACCGGCACTCCCGCACCGATCACGGTGAGCGCCACCATGCCGACACGGATCAGTGCCGCGTCCACATTGAGGCTCTCGGCAAGACCGCCGCACACGCCGGCGAGCATCCGGTCGGTGCGGCTGCGGCGCAGGCGGAACGCCGGACGCGGGGCCCGCGGGGGCTCCGCGAGGGGCGGCTGCCCCACGAACGGCGGCTGCTCGGCGAAGGGAGGCTGGTCGGCGTCGGGGGTGGTTCGGGCGGTGGCCGGGTCGGTGATCTGCTCCATGGCTTCGAGCCTGCCGCCACGACCGGTTCCCCGCCTCGGGGAACGCACCGGATTCCGACCCTGAACCCTGCCCTGAGCCCGCTCGGGGCCGGCGGTGGCCCGCCCACCCCGATACGTCGCAGAACGACATATCCGCTGCGCGTTCTTTGTCGATTTTCCGGAGGCCGCCCGCGGGTCCTGAAGATCGGCCCCGTCCTATCAGGCGTGCTAGCGTCCACGCTGGGACCTGTCGCCGTAACCAGATCGAAGTCGCCGGCCCGATTGCCATCTCGACGGCGCAATCCACCGCTCCGACCAGGGGGTCATCCATCGTGATCGTGGAAGAACGGCGCAGGCCACCGGTCCCGGCCGGCGGCTTTCGGAATTCGTTCTTTCCTCATTCGGAACGGCCTGGAGCGACGGATCAACCAGCCGGCTGATGACCATAAGCGTGCAGGCACGACAAAAGCGAACCAGGCCCTGTAGACACTTCCGGGTCGGTCCGGCCCGAAAACCACATCCGATACCGGCGACACGAGGAGAACGACCGTGACCACCACGACGACGAAGGCCGTGGCCCTGCTCGGCACCGGCATCATGGGTGCCGGCATGGCGAGGAACATCGCCCGGTCCGGGCTCGCCCTCACGGTGTGGAACCGCGACGCGAAGAAGGCACGCCCGCTCGCCGACGACGGCGCAACCGTGGCCGACGACCCGGCCTCCGCGGTGGCCGGGGCGGACGTCATCGTCACCATGCTCTTCGACGCCGCGTCCGTGGAATCGGTGATGGAGCAGGCGTTGCCGTCCGCCGCGAAGGGGGCGATCTGGGTGCAGTCGAGCACCGTGGGGCTCGACGGCGCGCTGCGCCTGGCCGAGATCGCCGACCAGGCCGGTGTCGACTACATCGACGCCCCGGTGCTGGGCACCCGTCAGCCCGCCGAGGAGGGCAAGCTCCTCGTGCTGGCCGGAGGGCCTGAGCACCTCCGCGAGGCCGTGACGCCGGTGCTCGACGCCGTCGGCTCCCGCACCATGTGGGTCGGCCCCCGGCCCGGCGACGGCCACCGGCTCAAGCTCGTGGCGAACTCGTGGGTGCTGAGCGTCATGGGGGGCACCGCACAGGCCGTCGGGCTCGCCGAAGGGCTCGGCGTCGACCCTCAGCAGTTCCTCGACACCATCGCGGGCGGAGGCCTGGACTGCGGATACGCCCAGCTCAAGGGCCGCGCGATGATGTCAGGGGACTACTCCACCTCGTTCACCACCGCCGGTGCCGCCAAGGACGCCTCGCTCATCGCCGACGCGCTCCGCGGAGTGGGCGCCGAGGACAACCTGATGCGCGCGCTGCAGCACCAGTTCACGGCGGCTGCCGAGGCCGGCCACGCCGAGGACGACATGGCGTCGGTGGTGGAGGCGGTGCGCCACCCGCGATCGTCCTGACGCGACGGTTCTACGGCTCAGCCGACGTCCGGCACGGCGGGCCCGAGGAGATCGTCGGCGTCGACGATGCGGTAGGCGTAGCCCTGCTCCGCGAGGAACCGCTGCCGGTGGGCGGCGTAGTCGGTGTCGAGGGTGTCGCGTGAGACCACCGAGTAGAAGTGGGCCTGCCGGCCGTCGCCCTTCGGCCGGAGCAACCGGCCGAGCCGCTGGGCCTCCTCCTGCCGGGAGCCGAACGTGCCCGACACCTGCACGGCCACGCTGGCCTCGGGCAGGTCGATCGAGAAGTTGGCCACCTTGCTCACCACGAGCACAGGCAGCTCGCCCCGGCGGAACGAGTCGAACAGCGCCTCACGCTCCTTGTTGCGCGTGGAGCCCTGGATGACGGGGGCACCCAGCACGCCGCCGAGCTCGTCGAGCTGATCGAGGTACGCGCCGATCACGAGCGCGGGCTCGCCGGGATGCTTGTCGAGGATCGCCTTGACGACGTTCACCTTGGTGTGGGCGGTGGAGGCCGTCTTGTAGCGCTCCTCGGCATCGGCCACGGCGTAGCCCATCCGCTCCGCCTCGGTGAGCGTGACCCGTACCTCCACACAGTCGGCGGGAGCGATCCAGCCCTGCTGCTCGATGTCGCGCCATGGCGCGTCGTAGCGCTTCGGGCCGATCAGTGAGAAGACGTCGCCCTCACGCCCGTCCTCACGGACGAGCGTGGCGGTGAGCCCGAGCCTGCGCCGGGACTGCAGGTCGGCGGTCATCCGGAAGACCGGCGCGGGGAGCAGGTGCACCTCGTCGTAGATGACGAGGCCCCAGTCGCGCGAGTCGAACAGCTCGAGGTGCCTGTACTCGCCCTTGGTCTTGCGGGTGATCACCTGGTAGGTGGCGATCGTGACCGGGCGGATCTCCTTGCGCTCGCCGGAGTACTCGCCGATCTCCTCCTCGGTGAGCGAGGTGCGCGCGATGAGCTCCCGCTTCCACTGTCGTCCCGACACGGTGTTGGTGACGAGGATCAGCGTCGTGGCCTTCGCCTGCGCCATCGCGGCCGCACCGACCAGCGTCTTTCCCGCGCCGCACGGCAGCACCACCACTCCGGAGCCGCCCGCCCAGAAGCCCTCGACGGCGTCGCGCTGGTAGTCGCGCAGCGTCCAGCCGTTCTCGGCCAGCTCGATGGGGTGCGCCTCCCCGTCGACGTAGCCCGCGAGGTCCTCCGCAGGCCAGCCGATCTTCAGCAGCGCCTGCTTGAGGTGCCCGCGCTCGGACGGGTGCACGAGCACCGTGTCGTCGTCGATGCGGGCGCCGAGCAACGGGGAGATCTTCTTCTGCCGGAGCACCTCCTCCAGCACCGCCCGGTCCAGCGCGACCATGACCAGCCCGTGCACGGGGGAGTTCGTGAGCTGCAGGCGCCCGTACCGGCCCATCGTGTCGACGACGTCGACGAGCATCGGCTGCGGCACGGCGTAGCGCGAGAAGCGGACGAGCGCGTCGACCACCTGCTCGGCGTCGTGGCCCGCGGCGCGCGCGTTCCACAGCGCCAGCGGGGTGACCCGGTAGGTGTGGACGTGCTCGGGCGCGCGCTCCAGCTCCGCGAAGGGTGCGATCGCCGAGCGCGCCTCCGCGGCGGCCGGATGGTCGACCTCGAGCAGCAGCGTCTTGTCGGATTGGACGATGAGCGGCCCGTCGGTCATACCTGTGGTACTCCTCATGAAATCCGGCCCATGGCTGGGCCGGACCGGATCAACGGTGGGTGGTGGGCGACTGATCTGATCGGGGGAACGCCACCCGCCCGGCCTCGGAGAAAGGGTCGGCGTCTACTTCGGTTATGCTGTGCCGGCTCTGTCCGAAAGTGCACGTGTGCCACCGCGATCGTACCGGGTCCTGGCGGTCATCGCCCTTCCCCAGAGGGCGCGTGTCGGAGCCGGCGGAGCGCGCATGATGCGGGCCGGAACACCCGACCAGCCCGCCCCCAACATGAAGGCGCGACGGATCGACCCGATGCTCATAGCAATGCTCCCCGGGCCTGTGACCCGCTCCCGGCCACCCACCGCCCCTGGACTGCAGCTCAGCTGGTCCGGGCTCGCGGCCGATCATCAGCGCGTGCCAGAGTTCACCCGATCTGCGCAGGCAAGCGTCAGGGGGACGTTGACGTGACCAGCACCGAGACCGGACCAACGTGGTCCGAGCGGTTCAACCCGCGTAACTGGACGCTGGCCTGGAAGCTGGTGATCGTCTGTCTCATACCGGCCTTGCTGGCGTTGGCCCTGGGTGTCCTCCGGGTGTCCGACCAGGCCAGCCAGGCCGCTGAGCTGGGCCGCAGCAGCCGGCTCCTCGAGGTGGCGCAGCAGGTCTCCACCACTGCCGACGCCCTGCGCGCCGAGCGTCACTCCTCCACGCTGTTCGCCGCGGGCAACCGCACGGACAACCGTGCCGCGCTCGAGGACGGGTTCCGCCAGACCGACACCGAGATCGACCAGATGCTCGCGGGTGTCCACGGCACGAGCGAGCTCGAGGTCACCACTCGCAGCGCCCTCCAGAAGACCGAGCGCGAGCTGCAGACTCTCGCTCCCCTGCGCACCGACGCCGCGCAGAACGTCGCCGTCGACTTCGACCAGATCAACTCCCGCTACACCGCGGTGATCGACAGTGTCGACATCCTCGGCCGGGCCCTGCTGCGGCAGCTGAGCACGCCCGGCATCGGCGGGCTGCCCGACGCCCTCACCGCCGTCATGAACATCACGGAGCAGCTGGCCGCTCAGCACACGGAGCTGGGCGCGGCCATCAAGACCCGCACGCTCCGGCCGCAAGACGCCGAGGCGGCCACGGCCGCCGACAGCCAGCTCACGGCTGCCGCTCGCGAGTACTCCTCAGCACTCACCCTGGGTGTCGTCGGTAACCCCCTCGACGAGACGGCCAACACGCAGCGCGAGAACCTGAAGGCGGCGATCCTCGGCACCGCCCCCAACAGGACGATCCAGGTCCGCGCAGACGCGTGGGACGCCGCCTATGTCGACGCGGATGCCGCGGCCGACCGCGCCTCCACCCGTATCCGCAAGGCACTGTCCGCCTCCAGCGCGGCGGCCGAGGAGCGGGCGAGCAACGAGGCCGGTCTCAACTCGGTGATCCTGATGCTCGGCCTGCTGATCGGTGCCACGATCGCGGTGCTGGTCGCCCGGGCCCTGCTCCGGTCGCTGCAGATCCTGCGCACCACCGCACTCGACGTCGCCGAGCGGCGGCTGCCGCAGGCGGTCGAGGGCATGCGTGCCGGCGAGACACCCGACGTGGAAGTCGACCCGGTGCCACTGGGCGGCCGCGACGAGGTGGCCCAGGTGGCCCGCGCGTTCGACGCGGTCCACGGCCAGGCGGTCCGCCTGGCGGCCGAGCAGGCGGCACTGCAGTCCAACGTCAGCGCGATGTTCGTCAACCTCTCCCGCCGCAGTCAGGCGCTCGTCGAGCGCCAGCTGCAGCTCATCGAGCAGCTGGAGAGCAACGAGCAGGACCCGGACCAGCTGTCCAACCTGTTCCAGCTCGACCACCTCGCCACCCGTATGCGGCGAAACAGCGAGAACCTGCTGGTTCTCGCGGGCACCGACCTCGCCAAGCGCAACATCGCGCCGATCCCGATGGTCGACGTGCTGCGCGCCGCGGTGTCCGAGGTCGAGCAGTACCAGCGCATCGTCGTGCAGGCCCCGCCGTCGGTCACGGTCGTCGGCCGTGCGGCGTCCGACCTCGTCCACCTGCTGGCCGAGCTGCTGGACAACGCCACGAGCTTCTCCCCGCCCGACTCGCAGGTGGTCATGAGCACCGCCCGCACGGGCGACGGCTCGATCGTCGTCGAGATCGCCGACCGCGGCGTCGGCATGGTCGACCACGAGCTCAACGACGCCAACCAGCGACTCAGCGGTCCCGCCGGCGTCGACGTCTCGGCGTCCCGGCGCATGGGCCTGTTCGTGGTCGGTCGCCTGGGCGCCCGCCACGGCATCAGCGTGCGGCTCAGCACCTCGTCCGCGGGCGGTCCCGGTGCGGGCCTCACGGCCTCGGTC
This sequence comes from Pseudonocardia yunnanensis, assembly GCF_039534065.1. Classification (NCBI taxonomy): domain Bacteria; kingdom Bacillati; phylum Actinomycetota; class Actinomycetes; order Pseudonocardiales; family Pseudonocardiaceae; genus Pseudonocardia; species Pseudonocardia yunnanensis. Next base: position 15,610 of record NZ_BAAAUS010000052.1, read on the forward strand.
ACCGTGCCCGGCTACCTCATCCCCTCCTCCAACGAGCCGGCTGAGACCCACCGTCCGGCCGCCGCGGTTCCCACCCGCACCAACACGCTCACGGCGCAGCGTCCGGGCACCAACGGCACGGTTCGTCCGGGGTCGCTCTCGGCGCTGGTCGCGGGCACCGACGGACCGGCCAACCCGGCCGGTGTCTTCGACGCCCCGGCCGGCCACGACGGGCAGTTGTTCGCCCCGCAGCCGCCGCCGGTCAACGGCTCGCTCGGAAAGCTGCCCACCAGGCGGCCCGGGCAGTCGGTGCGTCCCGACGGGCCGAACCCGCCCCCGCCGTCCAACAACCGGCCAGACCCTGCAGAGCAAGCCGCAGCCGACCAGGCCAAGGCGGAGCAGCAGCAGATGCAGCTGCAGAGGGCCCGGGAGCTGGCAGCGAAGGCTGCCGCCGACGCCGCGAAGATCGCCGAGCAACAGCAGCAACGGCGGGAGCAGCAACGCTCCTCCCAGCAGCCGCCCGGCTCGCATAACACGGGGTCCTACCGCAACGGTGTGCAGCCCGACTCCGCTCGTTCGTTGTGGGGCTCCACCAGCGAGACGGCCTCGCTCAACGGGTACAGGCCCAGTGAGCCCGCCACCTCCAACGGCAGCTCGCAGACCGGCATCTCGCAGCCCTCACGCTCCGACGATTCCGGATCGACCAGCCGCCAGCAGGCCGCCACGAGCGGTGAGCAGAAGGCCACGGCTGAATCGGGCAACGACCAGGAGCCGAAGTCGGGCGAGGACAACACGCCCGGCGAGAGCGCGTCCGCGCCGCCGACCGGTTCCTTCCCTGCCGACACGATGTTCAGCAGTGAGGCCCAGCCACAGCGGGGCACGCCCACCCAGGTGCCGCCCTCGCCGCTCACGATGCCGATGCCCATCCTCGGTCGCAGCAACCCGCTGCCGCCGCCCCGGCCCACCAACCCGCGGCCCGAGCAGCAGCAGTCCACTCCGCGACCGTTCCCGCAGAGCACAGGGCAACGTGGCCAGCAACCCGCCCAGCACGCTCAGTCCGCTCAGTCCGGGGCTCAGGCAGCCCAGCAGGCTCAGGCGGCTCAGCAGGCACAGCAGGCACAGCAGGCACAGCAGGCACAGGCTGAGGCGGCTCAGGCCGCGGCCGCGCAAACGCCCAGCGAGACGGCACACGAGGCGGACGAGCTGTTCGCGCCGAGTGTTCCGGTGATCGCAGAGCCGGCACCCGCGGCGGCGAGCTCTCGCAAGGCCGAGGAGTTCGACCTCAGCGAGACCACGCCGATCTTCGAGGAGATCGCCTCGGCGTGGTTCCGCTCGAACCGGCCGATCCCGGTGAACTGGCAGACGGAGCAGGGCGGTGCAGGGCGGCCGTCGCAGCAGCGCGGCTTCCGTCCGCAGGCGCCGCACCCGCTGGCGGCGCCCGCTCCGGCACCGCACCCGCTGGCGGCGCCCGCTCCGGCACCGGCTCCCACACCGCCCCCGGCGGCAACAACGCCGCCGCCGGCTCCGGCCCCCAAGCCCGTTGCGCCGCCGGCACCCACTCCGCCACCGCCCCCGCCGCCGGCTCCCACCCCGCCTCCGGCTCCTGCGCCCACTCCGGCACCTGCTCCCGCGCCTGCTCCGACCCCGGCACCTGCACCTGCACCATCGGTGTCGGCTCGCCAGGCCCGTCCGGTCACGGAGAAGCCGGCCACGCCGGAGCCCGCTGCTCCCGCATCCGCGTCCGCGTCCGACCAGGAGTTCGCGAGCCTCGCGGACGAGGGCTGGCGAGCGGCGAGCAGCGTGGTGGCCGAACAGGCCGACGAGATAACGGCTGCCGGACTGCCGAAGCGCCGCCCACGGGCGCGGCTCGTTCCGGGTAGCGCAGGATCTGCGGTGCTGGCACCTCCGGTCTCCTCAGCGCGTAGCGCGGAGACGGTCCGGGGCCGGCTCGCCAGTTACCAGCACGGCGTCCGTCAAGGCCGCGAGAGCCGATTGCGCGGCGGCGGCGGGGCAGACCCGGGTTCAGAGGCCAACGGTGGTACTAAGCCCACCAACGCTGGTGTCAATCACGACGAGGAGTCTTCATGACGGCGCCACAGACGCAGCCGAGCCGCTTCGGGTGGCTGGTCACCAACTTCGCTGAGCGCGTGCCGGGTGTCGCCCACGCGATCGTGGTGTCGGCCGACGGACTGCTGCTCACGGCGTCCGACCGGCTGCCCCGCGACCGTGCCGACCAGCTTGCTGCTGTGTCGTCCGGGCTGGTCAGCCTCACGCAGGGTGCGGCCCGCTGCTTCGACGCCGGCGGCGTCGTGCAGACGGTCGTCGAGATGGACCGCGGGATCGTCCTGCTCATGTCCATCAGCGACGGCTCGTGCCTCGCCGTGCTGGCCTCGCCCAGCTGCGACATCGGCCTCATCGGCTACGAGATGACGTTGCTCGTCGACCGCGTCGGCCAGCTGCTCACCCCCGAGCTGCGCGCCGAGCTTCAGGGCTCCTTCGGCGGGTTCTGAAGCACCAGCACGACCACCAGGTACGACCCCCGGTTCGCAAATGATCGGTAGGAAGGCAGGTGAGTCCGATGACCTCCGGTCCCGACGACGAGCGCCGGCAATCCTCGGAGCCAACTTTCGCCGACGTCATGAACGGCTTCAGTTTCGACTCTCGCCGTTCGCCGCGCCGCCGAAAGTGGGGGCGCCGGCGAGGCGCCGACGTCGAGCTGAACGACGACGTCCCTGCCGAAGCGGAGCAACCGGGGGGCGATACGACCCCGCCGCGCCCACAGGTCCGGCCAGGACCACCGACGGCTCCGATCGACTTCCGCAACCTCGAGGCGGAGGAGATCAACTTGGGGATGGGCGCAGCGGCGGTTCGGCCTTACGCCTGGACCCGTGGTCGAACCAAGGCCAGCATCGAGCTGGCCATCGAGACTCTCGTGTCCACCAGCCAGCGTGGCCGGGATCAGATAGGCCTGTTGCAGGTCGAGCACCGAGCCGTGGCGGAGCTGTGTGAACAGGTTCGCTCGGTCGCCGAGGTCGCCGCGCTCATGTCGCTCCCGCTCGGGGTCGCCCGGGTGCTGCTCAGCGACATGGCAGGCCTCGGAATGGTGACCGTGCACCAGACCGCGAGCAGCGCCGGCAACATGCCGGACCTCGCTCTGATGGAAAGGGTGTTGAGTGGACTCCGTCGGCTCTAGTTACCCAACTGACGGGTCGCCCCCTCGCTCAGCGTCGGCGTTGACCAGTCAGTCGGGGGGATTCGGACAGCAGATGATCGCCACTGCGGCGACAATTTCGGCCAAGATCGTGGTAGCCGGTGGCTTCGGCGTCGGCAAGACCACCTTCGTCGGCTCGGTCTCGGAGATCGTTCCGCTGACCACAGAGGCCGTCATGACCGAGGCCAGCGCCGAGGTCGACGATCTCGCGGCCACTCCCAACAAGGTCACCACCACGGTGGCCATGGACTTCGGCCGCGTCTCGCTCGACTCGGAGCTGATCCTCTATCTGTTCGGCACCCCGGGCCAGCACCGGTTCTGGTTCATGTGGGACGATCTCGTGCGCGGTGCGATCGGCGCCGTCGTGCTGGTCGACACCCGCAGGCTGGCCGACTCCTTCGCGGCGATCGACTTCTTCGAGGACCGCGGGCTGCCCTACGTCGTCGGCCTGAACTGCTTCGACGGGCTGCTGCAGCACCGCATCGAAGACGTTCGGGAGGCCATGTCGATCGACCCGTCGATCCCGATCGTCAGCTGTGACGCCCGCATCCGGCAGTCCACCAAGCAGACGCTCATCGCGCTGGTGGAGCACGCGATGCAGCACCGGATGACCGCCGGCGCCCGCTGACCCATCGGCAGACACTCCGGCGCCCCGGCGCTCTGCCCGGTTCCGCCCGCTGAGAAGTGGGCCACACCGGGGAGACGCGCCGGGGCGCTGTGGTTGTACTGGGTTCGGGGGGGGTACCGCGCTGGTACCACGAGTTCGGTACTGCTGGGGGCAGCGTGCACGAGGAACCGTTCAGGCTCGGCCGTGAGTTCTTCCAGGACCCGCACGCGACGTACCGGGAGCTCCTGACCGAGGGGCGCGTCCGCTACGCCTCGCTCTCCCCCGCCTTCGGCTTCTGGCTCGTCACCCGCTATGCCGATGCCAAGGCGCTCCTGTCGGACCCGCGACTGAGCAAGGACAGCGCCCGGGCGAAGGAGCTCTTCGCGGAGGGCGCAGGCCGGGTATACGGGTTGGATCTCTTCGCTCACATGCTCCAGACCGACCCGCCGGACCACACCCGTCTGCGCAGGCTCGTGAACAAGGCGTTCACGAACCGTGCTGTGGCCGGGCTGCGTCCCCGGATCGAGCAGATCACCGACGGGCTCGTCGACGGCCTCGCGGCGGTCGGCCGGGCCGACCTGATCGAGTCGTTCGCCTCCCCGCTGCCGATCGCGGTGATCTGCGAGATTCTCGGTGTTCCGGCCGAAGACCACGACCAGTTCCGGTCGTGGGTCGTCCCCCTCGTCACGGCAGCCTCCCCCGACGACGTGCGGACCGCCGACGAGCAGATGAGGGCCTACCTCACCGCCCTCATCGCGGAGAAGAGATCTGAACCGACGAAGGACCTGCTCTCCGACCTCGTGCACGTGTCGGACCAGGGCGACCAGCTGAACGGACCCGAGCTGTTGTCGATGGCGTTCCTGCTCCTCGTCGCGGGCTACGAGACGACCGTCAACCTGATCGGCAACGGACTGCTCGCCCTGCTGCGCCATCCCGACCAGCTGGCGGCTCTGCGGTCCGACCCGTCCCTGCTGCCGGAGGCGGTCGAGGAGTTCCTGCGCTACGACGGCTCCCTCAACCTCGCAACCTTGCGGTTCACCACCGAGCCGGTACGCGTGGATGAGGTCGAGATCCCCGAAGGAGAGTTCGTCCTGATCTCCTTCCTCGGCGCGAACCGCGATCCGCGGCAGTTCCCCGACCCGGACCGCTTCGACATCACGCGCGGCACCGGCGGCGGGCACCTGGCCTTCGGCCACGGCATCCACTACTGCGTGGGTGCACCTCTGGCCCGGTTGGAGGCACAGGTCGCCATCGGGCGGCTGTTGGAGAGATTCGGCACGATCGAGCTCGACGGTGATCCGGCCGATCTCCGGTGGCGCAGGAGCCCCGTCATGCACGGACTCGAGAGGCTGCCGATCCGCGTCGGCGCCTGACCCCGCTCAGGAGCCGTCCGGAGAGTCCTCGATCAGCGCGATACTGGTGATCCGGTGCAGCGGCACGCGGTGCAGGCCCCCGTCCATCGTGTCCCGGCCCTCCACCACCCCGCCGCCCACGCTCATCGGTTCCAGGACCTGCTCCCCGGCAACACCGTGCCCGTCCACGAACCCGATCCAGACGCTGCGCCGAGCGGCCACGGCCGAACGGAGCAGGTCGGGGATGCGACCGTTGTTCGTCGCGGGCGCGGTGGCGTCCCGCCGGATGCCGGCCAGCGCGTCCCCGGCCCGCATGCGGGACACGAGTGCGGTGAGCTGCTCGGTGCCCGGCTCCGGTGGCGCGCCGTTTCGACCCAGCGACCGGCGTCGCGGGGCCGTCCGCCTGCCGCGGTCGGAGAGGTCGAGCACGGCGCCGCCGGTGTCCTCGGCGGCGGGACTGAAACCCGCGGCCCGCAGCCCGTCGAGCAACTCGCCGAGTGACAGCGGTGAGACCACGACCGTGGGCGCGATGCGGCGCAGCTCAAGGGTGACACTGTCGGGGTGGGCGAGCACCTCCGCGATCAGCACGGCGTCGTCGGACCGGAGGAACGACGACGCCACACCTCCGCGCAGCCGTCCATGGCGGCGGGCGACGTCGTCGATGAGGTACGTCAGGCCCTGCGGCACGGGGGTGGCCGAACGCTTGGCGAGCAGCTCGTGCAGTTCGGTGGCCGTGCGGCCGGCGTCGAGCGCACGGCGCACCGTGGCGTCGGTGAAACGGAAGACAGTGGCCCCGCCTGCCGACTCCACCTCGGCGACGAGGCCGAGCTCCGCAGCCAGCTCCGGTTCCAACGGGCCAGGCGCGACGGCGGTCAGATCCGCCTGCAGGAGCACATGGTCGACGGGCTCGGGCAGGGCCGCACGGAGTGCGACGACGAGGCCGCCGGGATCGTCGAGGAGCACCCGGCCCGGCGTGGACATCGCGTCCAACGCGACGACGCCGAGCACCGTGGCCTCGGCGAGTGCCCAGTCCACCACCTCGTCACGCAGCCGGCCCCCGCGCCGGGGTGCGCGCCACGCGAGGACATCGCGGAGTGCCGCGGGTGAACCGGGCGCAACGCCCCGCGGCAGCTCGGCGAGCCCCGCGAGCACGCGACGCCTGTCCCGGGGAGCGAGCGGGCGCCGAACGGAATCGGACAGGGCCGAGATCGGGCGCCCCGCATCGTCCTTGCGTCCCACGAGCCCGGGCAGTCGCGGCAGATCCAGCCAGGTGCGCGCGATCAGGGACCAGCGCAGCTCGGGGCCGCCCGCCGCCCAGACGTCGGCGTTGGTGGTGGGCACCCAGTCCGGCGCCACCCCGTCGCTCTCCCCGACCAGATCGGCGGCCACCGCCAACTCGACCAGGAGCGCGGCCACGCTCTCGTCGGCGTCCATCTCCTTCGCCGCCCGCCGCAGCTCGCGTACGCCGAGGCCACCGGAGCGCAGCACGGGCGGCGGGGTTCGCCCCCAGTACGCGATGAGCAGCTCGAGCTGACGGAGCACGGCCAGGGCCGCTCCACCCGCGGTGCGGTCCACGGCGTCGGCCCCGCGGTTCCTCGCCCCGATGTCGGGCGGAGTGACGGGGACCGCGCCCAACGGCCGGTCCCCGCGTAGGGCGAGGCCCACCTGCCGCGGCAGCTCGACCGTCTCGGCGTCCACCCGCATCAGCAGGCCGCGGGCGAGAAGCCGCCCGACCGGGCTCTCCGGATCAGCTCCCGCCCGGCTGCGCCCGATGGGCGGCCCCGCCGCCAGCGCTTCGAGCACCCGGCGCTCATCGGGCGCCACCGAAGCGAGCAGGTCGGGTAGTTCCGAGGACGCCGCCAGGCCCGCGGACTCGCGGCCAAGCCCACCGGGATGGCGCGGCACCACGTCCAGCGCAGCAGGTACGAGCGACAGCTCCTCGTCGGGACCCCAGACGAGTGCGCGGTCGCGCAGCGCCCTCAGCGGGCGACTGACAGCGGCCTCGGATAGATCGGGGCCGAGCAGGCGGCGCAGCTCGCCGAGCGACGACGGCGCGCTCTCGGCACCGGCGACGACGAGCGCCTCGAGGACCGTGAGCGTGAGTCGGTCGAGATCGTCACACGCGCGGTGGACCGATGCCCGGATGCCGGCCCGGGTGGCCAGCACGGTGAGATCCGCGGGGGGCGGCACGGCCAGGTCCGGACGCAGCCGGAGCAGGACCGCGAGCATCTCGTCGTCCTGGGCGCGCAGCCAGTCGACCAGCGGTGTGGGCATCCCCACCACGGTAGTCGGCGCGTCGATGAGGACGACGGTCGTATCAAGGTGCCGCTCCCACCCACCGGTCCCCCACCGCTGCATCCCGTACGGGATAATCGACCGTGACGCGCGAACCACGAGGAGGACATGGTGGCCAAGGCAGCCCGTGAAGGCCGGATCGACCCGACGTGGCCCGAGCTGCCCGACGGCGAACATCCTGTGAGCGAGCTCGCCAGCACCCGGCAGGGCTCGCTGTCGCCCTTCGGTGACCTGGAGTTCCCGCTGGATGAGGTGCCGTACGTGCACCCCGTCACGGAGATCAACCGATAGACCACCCCGCAGGCCTGCTGCTCGCGGCGGGTGCGGGCCGTCGGATGGGCGGCCCGAAAGCACTCGTCGAGCTGGACGGCGAGCCACTCGTGGGGCGTGCCCTGCGGGTGCTCGCCGACGGCGGGTGCTCGCCACTCATGGTGGTGCTCGGCGCATCGGCCGCGAAGGTGGCCGAGATCGTCCCGACCGGCGTTCGGATCACCGTGGCGGAGGACTGGGCGGAGGGGATGGGCGCTTCCCTCCGTGCCGGGCTCACGGCGCTGGAGGCGCTCGACCCGGTGCCGGACGCCGCGCTCGTCCACCTCGTCGATCTGCCGGGCGTCACCGCCGAGGCCGTGAGACGGATCGCAGCCCGTACCGACCCCGACGTACTGGTGCGCGCCGCGTACGACGGGCGACCGGCCCATCCGGTGCTGATCGGGCGGTCGCACTGGGCGGGCGTACGCGCGGCCGCCGTGGGTGACGCCGGCGCCCGTGGCTATCTGGCCGGGAATCCGGACCTGGCCCTCGTCGAGTGTGGCGATCTGGCCGACCCCGACGACGTCGACACCCCCGAGCAGCTGGCCCGTTTCAGGTCCCGCTGACCCGCGCCTCGCCCGGGTCGCGGGGTCAGCAGCGGGTCAGCGGGCTGGGCCGGAGGGTTCAAGGGTGAGTGACCTTCCGGAGCTTCAGAGGATGTTTCCGAGCGTGCTTCAGAGGGTGATGTGCTGACCGGGGGCGATCCGGTTCGGGTTGGCAGCCAGGCCGGGGTTCTTCTGCACCAGGCCCTTCCAACCGCCGGCAACACCGTGCCGGCTCGCGATCGTGGCGAGCGTGTCCCCGCTCTTCACCACGTAGGAGCCACCGGTGGCGGGGGCACTGAGCCGCACCTGCTGGGCGGGGGCACTACGTTGCGTCGCGGACTCTCCGACCGCACCGGCCTTGCGGGAGCAGACGGGCCAGGCGCCCCAGCCCTGCTTGGCCAGCACGCGCTCGGCGACGGTGATCTGCTGGGCCTTGCTGGCCTGGTGTGCGGCGGGGGCGAACTCCGCGCCGCCGAAACCTCTCCACGTACTCGGGGTGAACTGGAGCCCGCCCTGGAAGCCATTGCCGGTGTTGATGTCCCATCGGCCGCCGCTCTCGCATTGCGCGACGCGGTCCCAGGTGCTGTCGGTGGCCGCGTGGGCCGCCGGCACGGCGATCACGAGCGGCGCCCCGGCGACAGCTCCGGCGATGGCGGTGCGGGCGAGGGTCCGCCCGGTGGTGGTGGGGGCACGATGACGACCGCGGTAGCGCGCCATTGGAGCATCTCCGTGCGCTGCGCATGGACAACCGCCGGGGAGCTGGCGGGGCGGCAGACGCCGCCACAGTCCTTCCTGTCCCACGCTTCGTCAGGCAACGGGGGTCCGGAACCGCCGGACAGGGGAGCGCTGCGGTTCCGGGGCTCGACCGGAACCTGGGGAGTTCCGGTGGGCCGCGAAGGACGGTACGTGCGGGTCGGCCATGAGCAAACCCACCGCATGCCGAAGGCAAAGGGCCGCCCCGATAGGCTGAACGGCGCAATGCGGCGCAGTTCTGGCTGATCAGCCAGTCGTATCAGCAACGCCTATGAGCACCGATGGTTGCCTCGACGTGAGGTAGATCACCTGAACCTGGCCCGGCTCCGCTCCGTGAGCACCGGCAAGTGCCACGCCGTAAGGTTCTGATGTGGAGCTGACGCACGTCGACACCGCCGGTGCCGCCCGCATGGTGGACGTCACAGGTAAGGAACCCACCGCGCGCACCGCGGTCGCCACCGGCGTCCTGCGCACCACGACGGAAGTCGTGGATCTGCTGCGCCGCGACGGCCTGCCGAAGGGTGACGCGCTGGCCACCGCCCGGATCGCCGGGATCATGGGCGCCAAGCGCACGCCCGACCTCGTGCCGCTCTGCCACCCGATCGCACTGAGCGGCGTCGTGCTCGATCTCGAGGCCGACGGCGCCGAGGTACGGATCCGGGCCACCGTCCGCACCACCGACCGCACCGGCGTCGAGATGGAGGCCCTCACGGCCGTCGCCGTGGCCGGGCTCGCCCTGCACGACATGGTCAAGGCCGTCGACCCCGCCGCCGTGCTCGACAAGGTGCAGGTGGAGCGCAAGGAGGGCGGCAAGACTGGCACGTGGACCCGCCCGGAGGACCGCTCGTGACCGCACCCGGTCGCCGTGCCCGCGTGGTGACTGCATCCAACCGGGCCGCGGCGGGAGTCTACGCCGACCGCGGGGGGCCGCTCATCGTCGACTGGCTGCGCGAGCGGGGGTTCGAGACCCCCGACCCGGCCGTGGTGCCCGACGGTGAACCGGTCGGGGACGCGCTGCGGGCAGCCGTTGCGGACGGCGTCGACGTCGTGATCACGACGGGTGGCACCGGTATCTCACCCACCGACGCGACCCCCGAGGTCACCCGGGCCGTCCTCGACTACGAGGTGCCCGGCCTGGCCGACGCGATCCGCGCCGCCGGAGCACCGAAGGTGCCGACGGCGGTGCTCTCCCGCGGACTCACCGGCGTCGCAGGGCGCACACTGGTGGTGAACCTGCCCGGATCGACAGGGGGAGTTCGCGACGGTCTTTCGGTCCTCGCCGACGTGCTGGAGCACGCGGTGGACCAGCTTCGAGGAGGCGATCACCGATGACGGAAGCGACAACCGGAGCCGCAGTCCTGCGGGCCGCCGTCGGCGAGGCACCGCTCGACGTAGCGGAACATGCCGCGCTCGTCGATCATGCGGCCGCCGGAGCGGTGGTGACCTTCGCCGGCGTGGTACGCGACCACGACGGCGGCCGGTCCGTCCGAGGCCTGGAGTACAGCGCCCATCCGAGCGCGGAGAAGGTCGTGGCCGAGGTGGCGGCGGAGATCGCCGCCCGCGCGCACGGCGTGCGGGCGATCGCGGTGAGCCATCGGGTCGGGCGGCTCGCGATCGGCGACGTGGCACTGGCCTGCGCCGTCGCGGCGGACCACCGGCGCGAGGCCTTCGAGACGTGCGCCGAGTTGGTCGAGGAGGTGAAGCGCCTGTTGCCGGTCTGGAAGCACCAGGTCTTCACCGACGGCACCGACGAATGGGTCGGCTCGACCTGAGGTCGAGCGGCCCATCCGCCGAGGCCGTGCGCGGGTACGGACGGCGGGGTGGGACCGCACCCGCGCACGAATGGCCTCAGGCCAGGTCGAGCTGCTGGCCGATCTGAATGACGTTCGGGTTGGTCAGAACGTCCTTGTTGCGCTCGAACAGGGCGGGCCAGCCACCCTGGAGCTGACGATCAGCCGCGATCGCGGACAGGGTGTCGCCCTTGACGACGGTGTAGTCCGCTCCGTTCTTGGTCAGCCGGGGGGCCGACGTGTGCTCCGCCACCGGAGCAGCCTTCTTGACCGGCGCCTTGGCCTCGGCCGGGGCAGGCTTGATCTGGACCTGCTGCGAGGTGTGCACCGCCCGCGTCTGGGACGTGTATGACCGCGCGCCTGCCTTCTTCGAGCACACCGGCCATGCGTTCCAGCCTTGCGCCGCCAGCACGCGCTCTGCCACGGCAATCTGCTGCTCACGGCTGGCCTGGTGCGCTGAACCAGTACCACCGAAGGCCCGCCACGTGGACGGGGTGAACTGCAGACCACCGGAGAACCCGTTTCCGGTGTTGATCTTCCAGTTACCGCCGCTCTCACACTGGGCGACTCTGTCCCAGACGTTGTCAGGGGCCGCGTTGGCGGTGCCGGCAACGGCAATCGGGACACCAACGGCAACTGCACCGGCAACTGCCAGACGCAGCAGACTTCGGCCCTTGCGAGAATCAGGTCGAGAAGTCATTTGTTGCTCTCCAAACCACGCCATCAAGGAGAACCTGCACGTCAGAGGCCGGGAGTGGGCCCTGACGAACAACTCCTGCCATCTCGTCAAGGCCTGCGAGCGACTTTGACGAAATAACTTCCTTGGCCCTGTCCCGTCTCCTTCTCGACGGACCGGAACCGCGGGACAGGGCCCTGGCGCGGCGGATCCGGATGTATTCCGGTCGGCCCTCTCGGAACGACCGGCCGTAGACGCTACGAGCCACCCACGGGAAAACGTCAAACCCCGATCGGGTGACCGGGGTCACCTTAGAACGCGTAACCACTCGGCAATGTCCGGATATCCGCAGGTCAGGCTGCGCTTCGATAACGACGTCAACCGAGCGGATGAAATACAATCAAAGTGAAAGTATTGTCGATACGGCAGTAGATCGACTACTTACAGAGAGTGACGACGGCCTTGGGGCCGGACTCGTTCTCGGCCCCACACGGGCTCGCGCGCCCTCACCCGCAGTGGCTGCGGCCGCGTCGTTCAGTCATGCTGGATCCGTGACCGATCGCCCGAACGCCGCGGGTTCGCCCGTCGAGCTGGCGGCTGCGCTGCGCTCCACCGGCTACCTCGCCGACGACGGCGTCGCCACCGCTGCATTCCTCGCCCTGCAGATGAACCGACCCCTCTTCTGTGAGGGCGAGCCGGGCACCGGCAAGACAGCGCTGGCCCATGCCCTCGCGGAGGTGTTCGGAGCCGAGCTCATCCGGCTGCAGTGCCACGAGGGGATCGATGCGGCCCAGGCGCTCTACGACTGGGACTTCCCCCGCCAGCTTCTGCATCTGCGTGCCCTCGAGGCCGCGGCGGGGGCCTCCGGTGAGCAGCTCGACGCCGACTCCGTGGAGGCGTCTCTCTACGACCGGCGCTTCCTTCTCGCCCGCCCGATCCTGCGCGCCCTGCAGTCCAGCCCGAGCGTGCTGCTCATCGACGAGATCGACCGCGCCGACGACGAGTTCGAGGCCTTCCTGCTCGAGGTGCTCACCGAGCACGCCGTCACCATCCCCGAGGTCGGCGAGATCAGGGCGACCACACCCCCGCTGGTGGTACTCACGTCCAACCGCACGCGTGAGGTTCACGACGCGCTCAAGCGCCGCTGTCTCTACATCTGGCTCGACCACCCCGACCTGCAGCGCGAGATCGAGATCCTGCACTCGCGCCTACCCGGCCTACCCGAGCGGCTGGCCGCGCAGGTGGCGGGTGCGGTGCAGCAACTGCGCCGCGCCGATCTGCTCAAGCCGCCGGGCGTCGCGGAGACGCTCGACTGGGCCCGCGCGCTGCAGCTCGTCGGGGCCCGGCACCTGGATGTCGACAGCGCCGCCGCCACACTCGGCGCTGTCCTCAAGTACCGCGAGGACGCCGACCGCGTCCGTGCCCAGCTCGACACACTGCTCGCTTCCTGAGACCCCTATGTCCACGCCATGACCACTTCGACGCAGGCCCCGACCGACGACCCGCTTCCGGGTCTCGTGGGGTTCACGGTCGTGCTCCGCAACGCCGGGCTGGCGATCACCACGGACCGGACCGCCGCGTTCCTTTCCGCGCTCGACGCGCTCGACGTCACGAGCCGGATGCAGACGTACTGGGCGGGCCGCCTCACGCTCTGCTCGGACCCCGACGACCTGCCGCGCTACGACCGCGCTTTCGAGGACTGGTTCACCCCGCCGCAGGGCGGCCGCACCCAGATCACCGACCACCGGCAGCCGCCACCGAAGCTGGCAGCGCTCACCCCGGCCCAGGAGGAAGGGGAGAGCGAGGAGGACGGGCGGTCCGAGCCGGTGATCCGGGCGCGGGCCAGCGGCACCGAGGTGCTGCGCAACCGCGACTTCGGAGACCTCACGCCGGCCGAGCGCGAGCACCTGCGGCGGCTCATCGCGCTGCTGCAACCGGAGCTGCCCTCGCGTTCCTCACGCCGGCTGCGACCGTCCCGCCACGGTGATACCGACGCCCGCGCCACCCTGCGCGCCATCCTGCACAACCAGGGCGAGCTGCGTGAGCTGCACCACCACGACCATTCGCGCAGGCCGCGCAAGGTGGTGCTGCTCGTCGACGTCTCGGGCTCCATGGAGCCCTATGCCGATGCACTGCTGCGTTTCGCCCACGTCGTGGTGCGCCGCTCGCCGGGTGCGGTCGAGGCCTTCACCCTCGGCACCCGGCTCACCCGGATCACCCGCGAGCTGCGGATGCGCGATCCCGAACGCGCGCTCGCCGCGGCGTCCAAGGCGATCCCCGACTGGTCCGGCGGCACCCGGCTGGGCGAGGTGCTACGTGCCTTCGTCGACCGATGGGGCCAGCGGGGTGCGGCCAGACGCGCGGTCGTCGTGGTGTTCTCCGACGGCTGGGAACGCGGCGAGACCGACCTGCTGGCCCAGCAGATGGCCAGGTTGCGGCGGCTCGCCCACCGGCTCGTGTGGGTGAACCCGCACGCCGGCAAGGAGGGCTACGCGCCCGTGCAAGGTGGAATAGTCGCAGCCCTTCCGTACTTGGACGATCTGTTGGCAGGGCACAGTCTCGCCACACTGGAACAACTGCTCGAGGTGGTACGGCATGCGTGACGTGGTGGGCCAGCTGGACGGCTGGTGGCAGAAGGGCGAGACCGCTGCGCTTGCGACAGTGGTAGGGACTTACAGCTCCGCGCCGCGCCAGCCCGGGGCGTCGATGCTGGTCGGGCCGGGCGGTGAGGCCGTCGGCAGCGTCTCTGGCGGCTGCGTCGAGGGCGCGGTGTACGAGCTGGGGCAGCAGGTCCTGGCCGAGGGCCGGCCGGTACTGCAGCGCTACGGGGTGTCCGACGACGACGCGTTCGCGGTCGGGCTGACCTGCGGCGGCATCATCGACATCTTCGTGGAGAAGGTCGATCCCGACACCTATGCCCAGCTCGGCGCGGTGGCCGAGGCGATCCGCGACGAGTCGCCGGTCGCGGTGGCCACCGTGGTGTCGGGGCCTGCGGAGCGGCTCGGCAAGCGGCTGATCGTGTGGCCCGACCACACCGACGGCGGCACGGGCTCGGACCGGCTCGACGACGCCATCCGGGACGACGCCCGCGGCCTGCTCGATGTGGGGCGCAACGCGATGCTCCACTACGGGGTGGACGGGCAGCGCCGTGGCGAGGGCCTCGACGTGTTCGTCGAGTCGTTCGCGCCGCCGCCGCGGATGATCGTGTTCGGCGCGATCGACTTCGCCGCCGCCGTCGCGAAGATCGGCACCTTCCTCGGCTTCCGGGTCACCGTGTGCGATGCGCGTCCCGTCTTCGCCACCGCGTCCCGCTTCCCGGGGGCCAACGAGGTCGTCGTCGAGTGGCCGCACCGCTATCTCGCCGCCGAGGCGGAGGCGGGGCGGATCGACAACCGCACCGCACTGTGCGTGCTGACCCACGACCCGAAGTTCGACGTCCCGCTGCTCGAGGTGGCCCTGCGGCTGCCGGAGGTCGGGTACATCGGCGCGATGGGCTCGCGGCGCACGCACGAGGACCGGCTGGAGCGCCTGCGCGAGATCGGGGTGACCGAGAACGAGATCGCGCGCATGTCGTCGCCCATCGGGCTCGACCTCGGCGCCCGCACCCCGGAGGAGACCGCGGTGTCGATCGCGGCCGAGATGATCGCCCTGCACTGGGGCGGCGCCGGCTCGCGCCTGGCGGAGCGTGAGGGCCCGATCCACGTCGGCTGAGCGCACGGACGATCCAACGCGCACTGGTTCATGTTCACCCGTGACCCAGTGCGCGTTGATCATGTAAGAGCGCCGCGCGCACTCGGGTGGCGATCGTCCGCGGGTGATGCAGCGCGGTCACGGCGCGGAAGCGCAGGATGCGCCAGCCTGCTCTGACGAGGAGCTGCTCCCGTTCGAGGTCCCGCAACGCTCGATCCGGCCGCAGGTGTTCGGCACCGTTGTACTCGATGCCGAGCTGCACCTCGGGGTAGGCGAGGTCGAGGAGGAACCGCCTGCCCGCGACCTCGACGGGATGCTGTGACACCGGAGCAGGAAGGCCGGCGAGGAGGATCGCCAGCCGGATCCGCGACTCCATCGGCGACTCCGCGAGAGGATCGGCGAGAGCCACCACACGCGGCAGTCGCGCGGCTCCGCGTGCCCCGGGCGGGACGGCTCGAATGATCACCGCGGGGTCGAGCCCGCACGCATGGCAGAGGGCATCTACAGCGACGACGGCCTCGGTAAGGGTCGGCGCCCAGCGAGCGAGGTCGGCAGCAGTGCGTTCGGCGGTGGTGAGCCGCAGTCCGTCGATGCAGGTGATCTCTTGTGCACCCACGGTGTCGCGGTGCACGACGAGCATCGGGCCCGCCCGGCGCCGGTATCCGTCCAGCAGAAGCACCTCTGCCGGTGCGCCCTCGGGCGCGCAGGAGGCACCGTGCAACTCCGCGGCCGAGTAGCCGGCGAGCACCCCGCACGGCGCGACGAGTTCATGGGCCGCGCGGGACCAGGTCTGGAGATCGAGGGCAACTCCCTCGGCGATGTGGATGCCGGGATAGAGCCGCCGGCTCACACGCGGTTCCTCAGGTTCCCGAGCGCGCACTGGTTCAGCTCGGGGCCGGAAGGACTGCGCGCTCGGGCGGCTTCATGGTCGTAAGCTGCGCCGCCATGCGGTTCTACGCCGAACGTCCGGTGCGGGTGATGCTCCAGCTCCTGGCGGACGCGCTGGCCGTCGGCTGGGTGGTCCTCTGCGTCGTGGTCGGACGTGCCGCGCGCGAGCTCATCCTCGCCCTCCAAGGCCCCTCGCAGGCGCTCGCCGGCGCGGGCGACACGATCCGCGGCGCCTTCGACGACGCGGCACGGACCGCGCAGCAGGTGCCCTTCGTGGGGGACGACCTCGCGCGCGGGCTCGGTACCGGCACCGGGGCGGGCGAGGCGCTCGCCGCGGCGGGGCGGCAGCAGATGGAGACGATCGCGGCCGTCGCGCTCGGCGCCGAGATCGGGATCATCGTGCTGGGGGCGCTACCGGTGCTGCTGCTGTGGCTGCCGCTGCGCATCCGCTACGCCCGGGCGGCGCGCTCGGCCGTCGCTGTGCGGTCGGTCGACTCCGACCTGTTGGCCCTGCGTGCCATGACCCGCCTGCCGGTCCGGCGGCTGCGCAAGGTGTCGCCCGATCCGGCCGCGGCATGGCGGCGCGACGACCGGGCCGTCGTGCACGGGCTTGCGGCGCTCGAGCTGCGGAGCCTGGGCCTGCGTGCCCCGGCGCGTCCGCCCGACTGAGCGCCCGGTCCCCTCATCCCTGCACGGTCACGGCCTTGTCGTCGGTGAGCACGGGCCGTCCCGCGCCGTCCGACGGGTCGTCCTCCAGTACCCGGATGACGTACTCCCCCGGCGCGAGAGGCACCGTGAAGGCGAACGGTGCGAACCGCTGGCCCTCCGTCGTGCTCGTGAAGCCCGACTTCAACACCGCACCGCCACGCAGCACCTGCCATCCGACGGTCGCCTCGAACACCGCGGCCTCCCCCATCACCTCGACGTTGGGCCCGACCACGGCACCGTGGGCGGGCGCGTCGATCTGCACGAGGGAGCGGAGTGCATACACGTCGCCGCGCGGCACCGGCTCGGCTGTGGCGACTCCCCACAGCTGATCCACCGGCGCGCCGTCCACCAGGATCCGCACGGGGTCGGTCGACTGCAGCGCGGCCTGCACGGTGAACACCAGCTGTTGCACCGAGAGCTGCGCGAACTCGGCGCCCACCTGGGCATCCTGCGGGGGAGCGAGGTCGATGACGATCGTGCCGTTCTCGGTGCGCACCGGGCTGCGCAGCTGAGTGCCGGGCGGCCAGTGCGAGTGGTAGTCGGGATCGATCCCGGTGGGAGCGGCCAGCATCTCCCGCACGGAGTCGCTCGCCGGGTCGGTGGACGGGACGCTGTGGAACTCCCGCTGCAGGCGAATGCCGGCCGGGGTCGCTGCCAGGTAGTAGACGGGCAGCGCGGCCGGTTCGGACCCCGGGCTCGAGGGTGGGCCCGACTCGGCGGTCCTGGCGGGCCCCGACGCGTCTCCCGACGGCGGGGGCGCGCCGCTGCATCCGCCGAGGAGCACCGCGAGGACAGCGAGAGCAAGTGGAGTTCCACGTCGCACGAGCATCCCGAGCACCTCCGCAGGGTTCGGTTCCACCGTGCCGGATGCCGCCCGGCTGCCCGCACGACGCGCCGGACGCGCCCGGGTGGCACCCTGCGGCCCATGCCGTTGTTCTCGTTCGAGGGTAAGTCCCCGACCGTGCATCCCGACGCCTTCATCGCTCCCACCGCCACGCTCGTCGGCGACGTGCACGTCGAGGCCCACGCGTCCATCTGGTACAACGCGGTGCTCCGTGCCGACTTCGGTCCGATCATCGTCCGCGAAGGCGCGAACGTGCAGGACAGCTGTGTGCTGCACGGCGGAACGGATCCCGTCACCGAGGTCGGTCCGGGCGCGACGATCGGCCACCTCTGCGTGGTACACGGCGCCGTGATCGGCCGCGAGGCGTTGATCGGCAACGGCTCGACGATCCAGGACGGCGCCCGTATCGGAGCGCGCTGCCTGATCGGCGCGGGTGCCACCGTCGCGCCCAACACCGTGGTGCCCGACGAGCAGCTCGTGCTGGACACGGTGGCCAGGACGAAGGGGCCCCTGACGCAGTCCGCCCGCTGGTGGGTGGAGGGCAACCCGGGGATCTACCAGGAGCTGGCCCGGCGCCACCGCGCGAGCGTCACACCGGTCGTCCCAGTGCACGAGGGTTGAGCCGCACGTGCGCGCCCGACTCGACGAGATCGTGATCGACTGCCACGACCCGGCCAGGCTCGTCCGGTTCTGGGCGGCCCTGCTGGGCGGGGAGCCGGTGGACCGTGCAGCGTCGTGGTCCTACGTCGATCCGCCGGGCACGCCGCGGCTCGCATTCCAGGCGGTGCCCGAGCACAAGGCCACCAAGAACCGGCTGCACCTCGACCTCGCCGTGTCGGCCATCGGACCGGCCGCGGACGAGGCCGTGGCGCTCGGGGCCACGCGCAGCGGTGACGTCGTCACCGATGCCCAGGGCTCCTTCCAGGTGATGCACGACCCGGAAGGCAACGAGTTCTGCTTCGTGGACTGAGGGCCGTCGTCAGCTGGGATCGAGGTCAGGCGAGGAGGCCTGCGCCCAGTAGCGGCGCGGGATGCGTCCTGCCTCCCGCGCGGCCCGGCCCGCCTCCACAGCCAACCGCATCGCGTGCGCCATCCGCTCCGGGTTGCCCGCCCGCGTCACCGCGGTGGCGAGCAGCACGGCGTCGCAGCCCAGCTCCATCGCCTCCGCGGCCTCCGACGCGGTGCCGATCCCGGCGTCGAGCACCACCGGGACCGAAGCCGCGGCCACGATCATCTCGATGTTGTGGGGGTTGCGGATGCCCAGCCCGGTGCCGATCGGCGAGCCCAGCGGCATCACCGCGGCGCAGCCCGCCTGTTCCAGCTTGCGGGCCAGCACGGGGTCGTCGTTGGTGTAGGGCAGCACCGTGAACCCGTCGTCGACGAGCTGCTCGGCGGCGTCCAGCAGCTCGATCGGGTCGGGCAGCAGGGTGCGCTCGTCGGCCACGACCTCGAGCTTCACGAGGTCGGTCTCGAGCGCCTCGCGCGCCAGCCGGGCGGTCAGCACGGCCTCCGCGGCGGTGCGGCACCCCGCGGTGTTGGGCAGCACCTCGATGTCGAGGCGGCGCAGCAGGTCGAGCACCCCCGTGCCGGTGGCCGCGTCGATCCGCCGCATCGCCACGGTGGTCAACGCGGTGCCGGACGCGATGAGCGCCCGCTCCAGGATCTCCAGGTTCGAGGCGCCACCGGTGCCCATGATCAGCCGGGAGGAGATCTTCCGCCCGCCGATCACCAGGACCTCGTTCTCGACGGACGAGCTCGTCACTGAGTCTCCGATCATCGTCATCCTCCCTGCACCGCCGTCAGCACCTCGATCCGAGCGCCCTCGGCGAGCGGCGTGGCTGCCCAGTCGGCCCTCGGGACGACCTCGCCGTTCACCGCCACCGCCACGCCGGTGCTCGGCGCGCCCAGCGACGCGAGGGCGTCGAGCACGCTCGCGCCCGTGCCGAGCTCGCGCTGTTCACCGTTGATCCACACGTGCACGTGCAACCTCCTCGGGGTACCGATGGCCTCGGCCTGCGCTGGGCGCGGCGCCGTTGACGCGCGCCGGATCGGCGGGGCGCATCGCATCAGGCACGGGACGGCCGTGCAGCAGCTGCAGCACGGCATCGGCAGTGACCGGTGCAAGCAGCATCCCGTTGCGGTGGTGGCCGGTGGCGACGAGCAGTCCCTCCGGGCCGAGCGCGCCAACCAGCGGCAGGTTGTCGGGGCTGCCGGGGCGCAGCCCGGCGGCGCTCTCGACCAGCGCGTACTCGGCGATGCCGGGGAGCACGCGCTCGGCGTCGCGCAGCAGGTCACGGACGCCGCCGACCGTGACCTCGGTGTCGAAGCCGGTCTCGGCCTGGGTGGCGCCGATGACGAGACCGCCCCCGTCCCGCGGCACGGCGTAGACGGGGCGTCCGTCCACGAGGGCCCGCACGGTGCGGCTCGGGGGCGGGAACGCCCCGGTGCGGTGTGCCAGCCGCAGGATCTCGCCCTTGACCGGGCGCACCAGGCCGTCGAGGACCGGGTGCAACGCGCCGGAGTGGGCGCCCGCGCAGACGATGACGACGTCGGATTCCAGGTCGCCGGCGTCGGTCCGCACGCCGGTGACGCGCGTCCCGTCGTCGAGGACGGCGCGCGCGGTGCTCTCCACGAAGGTCGCCCCGGCCCGCTCGGCGGCCGTCCGCAGCGCGGCGAGCAGCATGCGGTTGTCGACCGCCAGATCGCCGGGCACGGACAGGCCACCGCGGACGTCAGGCCCCAGCGCGGGCTCCAGGCGGCGCAGCTCCCGGCCGGACAGGCGCTCGACCGCGCGGCCGAGCCGGGCGAGGTAGCCCGCCAACGTGTCCAGCTCGGCGCGGTCGCCCGACCCCGTGGCCACCACCACGGTGCCCTCGGTGCGCAGTCCGGCCGACTGGCCGGCCGCCGCACCGAGCTCCTCGGCGAAGCCCGGCCAGCGCCGCACGGACTCCACGCCGAGCTCCAGCAGATCCTCTTCGCCGGGCCAGGCCTCGGTGACCGGCGCGAGCATGCCGCCTGCCACCCAGGACGCCCCGGACGCGGGCGCAGGATCGACCACGGTGACCCGCAGCCCCGCCGACGCAGCGCGCCATGCGCAGGACAGGCCGATCACACCTGCACCGATGAATGCCAACCGTGAGTTCGTCATCTCCCCGCTCCCTGCGCCGGCATGACCCGGATCAGGTTCGACGGTCGGGATCTCCAGATCCCCTCTCAGCCCGTGAACCGGGCTCCCGTGCGTCACCTTCGCTTCACAGTACGCGCCGGGTACGCAGCCGCGTAGGGTCGGTACCCATGCCCGGATTCGACGGAGACGCGCTGCGCGCGCGACTGGCCGACGCCCGCCTCTACCTCTGCACCGACGCGCGGCGGCGCACCGGCGACCTCGCGGAGTTCGCCGACGCCGCGCTCGCCGGCGGCGTCGACATCGTGCAGCTACGTGACAAGGGCGCGGACGGCGCCCTGGAGGCTCGGGAGGAACTTGCCGCGCTGGAGGTGCTCGCCGCGGCGTGCGCCCGGCACGGGGCGCTGCTCGCGGTGAACGACCGGGCCGACGTGGCGCTCGCCGCCGGCGCCGACGTGCTGCATCTCGGACAGGACGACCTTCCCGTCGAGTGGGCACGCAAGATCGTGGGTGACGAGGTTGTCGTCGGACGCTCGTCGCACAGCGCAGAGGAGACCGCGGCGGCCGCGGAGGAGGCGGGCGTGGACTACTTCTGCGTCGGCCCCTGCTGGCCCACGCCGACAAAGCCGGGACGCCCGGCACCCGGTCTCGACCTCGTGCGCACCGTTGCCGGCCGGTCGCCGTCGCGGCCGTGGTTCGCCATCGGTGGCATCGACCACGACCGGCTCGACGAGGTGCTGGCCGCCGGCGCCGACCGGATCGTCGTGGTGCGGGCGATCACGCAGGCCGAGGACCCTCGGGCAGCCGCGGCGGCCCTCGCCGCCCGGGTCCGCGCCTGACCGTCCCACGTCGGGCGGCCGGGGCTCACTGCACCTGAGCCTGCCCCTGAGCCCCCGGCACCGGGACGAGCGGCGTCGGCACAGCGCGCCCGGCGGCATTGCCTGCGCCACCACTGTCGGAACCACTCCCGCCGGAACCGCCGCTTCCGGAGCCGCCACTCCGGGAACCGTCGCTGCCGGAGCCGTTGCTGTCCGACCGGTCGTTGCTCGAGCCGCCGTTCCCGGTACCGCCGGTCGCGCCCGAACCCTGGGTCGGAACATCGGCGCGGGAGGTGGGATTTCCGCCGGAGTCCTGGGCCGTCGACGGGTTTGCGCCACTCTCCGGGGTGCCCGTCGACCTGGTGCTGTCGCTGGTGCTCGGCTCGGTGGTGGTGGGCTCGGACGACCTCGACGGCTCCGACCTCGTGGACGGCTCGACCGTCTCGTCGTGCTTGCTCGGGCTCTCGTGCCTGCCCTCGAACACCCGCCCGACGGACGTCCCGGACTCCCCCGAGGTGAGGGTGGAGCCCTTGGCCCACTCGACACCGGTGACGGCGAGCATGCTCAGCGCGAAGATCAGCACGGTCGCCGCCGACCACAGCACGAAACGGCGCCGTGAGATCCGCGCCGGCGGCACGGCGGGCTCGACGCGCAGTTTCGTGGTCGCCCCTTCCGGCGAGATGCGCGGCATCGGCATGGTGACCTCGGCGGCCAGCTCCGCCGCCAGGGCCGGGCCGGGGACAGCCGCACCAGCGGGGGCGTTCTCGGAACCCCGCCGGGGCACCCGGACCCGCGCCACCAACCGATCGCGCGTGCGGTCGAGCGACTGCTGGTAGACCGCGGTCGCCACGGTGCTGGCGACCGACCCCAGCGCGGCGCCTGCCACCGTGCCCTCCGCACCGAAGAACGACCCGAGAACAGCGCTCGTCGCGGCTGCACCAGCCCCGGCGATCACCTTGTTGATCGTCAGCCCGACGGCGGTGGCATTCGGCTGCGTCTGCACCGCCGTCTGCTGGTCCGCCGTCGTAGCGGTGGTCGGGACGATCCGGGAAGGTCCGGGCTGCGGGGACCGGGGCGAGGGGATCCGGTTCTGGGGCGGCTGGTTCCCGGGAGCGCGCGGCGCCGGTATCCGTGGAGCAGGGCTGTGGCGCCCGCCGTTGCGGGATTGGTCAGGACGTGGGGCGCTGGGGAACTGCTGCATGGCTCCTGTGGACGATCACGTCTTCGGGCGGTCGGGGTACCGGATCTTCAACGCACGATGGTTCCGGATCGCTCCAGACGATCAACGTCGGGTGAGATCGTTCACGTTGCCGAGCGGGAGCCGGCATCTCCTTCGGCCGGATGGCGCAGACCACGGTGGCCCTCCGGCAGGGCCGAACGGAGCACCGGCCAGGACAGCGCCACGCACAGCGCCACGAGCGGCCAGGTGAGCACCGCTCGCGCGATGCCCAGGGGCACGACGGCGTCGGCCACGTACAACGGCAGGAAAACAGCCAGGCGCACCAGGTACTGGCCGACCCACAGCCAGCTGGCCCGCTGGTAGCCCCGTAGCAGGTCGGGGTCACGCCGCCAGCGGGTGCGCTGGCCGAGCAGAGTGCCCACGACCACACCGAGCAGCGGCCACCTGATCACGATCGACACCGCCCAGGCGAGCGCGCTCGCCGCGTTGGACACGATCTGGACGAGGAAGAAGTCGATCGCCCGGCCGGTGTAGAGCGCCACGAGCGCCGCCACCGCCACTCCGAGCAGGCCGAACAGCACGGCCCGCGGCTGCTTGCCACCGGCCAGCCGGACCACGGCGATGACGACCGCTGTGAGCAGCGCCGCACCCGCCGCCCACGCGATGGGGGACGTCCAGGCCGCGGCGTCGGCAAGAGTGAAGACGAGGACGAACCCGACAACCGGCACCGTCGCGTCGATCGCACCGCCGTGACCACCGAGGATGTGCGCCAGCGACGCGTCGGGCTTGGGATTGCGACGAGCCACCAGGCAAGCGTGCCTTATCTCGCCCCGGATGCGCGCTTCACGTTCCTTCGGAGCCCGCACATCACCCGGCCGACACTGGCGCGCGCCGCTACTCCTGGGTGATATTGGAGCGATCTGCACCCAACACACGGGTGAAGCGAACATGAACGGAAGGACGTGAAGTGGCCGGGAACAGTTTCGTGGCGCTCGGTGACAGCTTCACGGAAGGTCTGGACGACTGGCGGCCGGACGGTACGCCGCGCGGCTGGGCCGACCGGGTGGCGGAGCGGCTGGGCGCCAACAGGCCGGGATTTCGCTACGCCAACCTCGCCGTACGCGGCAAGTTGCTCGACCAGATCGTCGACGACCAGCTCCCTGTGGCCGAGCGGCTGCAGCCGGACCTGATCGCGTTCTGTGCAGGCGGCAACGACATCATCCGCTTCACCTGCGACACCGACGACCTCGCGCGCCGGTTCGACGCCGCGCTGGAACGGGTCACCGCCACCGGCGCGCAGGTGTTCGTCTTCACCGGCTTCGACCTGGGCCGGATGCATCCGCTCATCCGCCGCCTGCGGGGCCGGGTGGCCTGCTACAACGAGTTGATGCGCGCCAGCGCCGAGCGCCACGGCAGCACGGTCGTCGACCTCTGGGGTATGGCCCCGCTGGCAGATCCCCGCACCTGGGGCAAGGACCGCCTGCACCTCACCGCCGAGGGGCACCGCCGCGTCGCGCTGCGGGTGCTGGAGACGCTCGGCGAGCCCGTCGCCGAGGACTGGCGCGTCCCGCTGCCGGCGGCGGACCCTGCGCCGTGGCGCCACCGCCAGGTCGAGGACCTCGTCTGGATGCGCAACTTCGTGATGCCCTACGTCCGCGGACGGCTGAGGGGGCGCAGGACGGGCGACGGGTTCGCACCCAAGCGCCCGGACCTGCTCCCCCTCGACCTCGACGGCAGGCAGCCCGCCGTCTAGCTCGGGATGGGCGTGATCTCCCGCGCGGCGATGTAGGACGGCCGTGGTGACGGCGCCGAGAACGGCTCGGTCAGGCCGTTGTCCACGCTGTTGAACACCACGAAGATGTTCGACCGCGAGTACGGCGTGATGTTGCTGGCCGAGCCGTGCATGCAGTTGGAGTCGAACAGCGTGGCCGAACCGGCCGCACCGGTCAGCATCGCGATCCCGTGCCGGTCGGCGAGGGTCGTGAGGCTCTCCGGGTCGGGCGTGCCGATCTCCTGCTCGCGCAGGGACTCCTTGTAGTGGTCGGCCGGCGTCTCACCCACGCACGCCACGAAGGTGCGGTGCGATCCGGGCATGATCATGAGACAGCCGTTGTGCGGGTAGTTCTCGGTGAGCGCGATCGAGATGCTCACCGCCCGCGGCGTGGGCATCCCGTCCTCGGCGTGCCAGGTCTCGAAGTCCGAGTGCCAGTAGAAGCCGCCGCCACCGAAGCCCGGCTTGTAGTTGATGCGGCTCTGGTGGACGTAGACGTCGGAGCCGAGGATCTGGCGGGCCCGCCCCGCCACCCGCTCGTCGGCGACGAGCGCGGCGACGGCGTCGCTGATCCGGTGCACCTCGAAGATGGAGCGCACCTGCTGCGACGTCTTCTCGACGACCGTCCGCTCGTCCTCACGGATCGCGGGGTCCGAGGCCAGCCGGTCGAGCTCCGCGCTGTACGTGGCCACCTCGGCAGGCGTCAGCAGCTCCGGCACCGTGACGAAGCCGTCGCGCTCGTGCGCCGCGAGCTCGTCGGGTGACAGATGACCGGGCACATCCGTGCCGGCCCAGACAGTGGGCTCGACACGGTCGAGCAGCGCCGGCCGATCGGCGACGCGGGTGGGGTAGCGGTCGGCAGTAGCGGTGTCGACCAGGGTCATCAGGAAGCCTCCTCCTCCGGAGTCGGCAGGACGATCAAGGGGTAGACGCCGTTCTCGTCGTGGACCTCGCCTCCTGTCACCGGCGGGTTGAACACACAGACGGTCCGCATCTCCGTACGCGGACGCAACTGGTGGTGCTCGTTGCCGCTCAGGACGTAGACCGAGCCCGGCCGGAGCTGGTAGGTCACGTCGTTGTCCTTGTCGTACAGCTCGCCCTCGCCCTCGATGACCCAGACGGCCTCGATGTGGTGGGCGTACCAGAAGTCGTTGATCGAGCCGGCCTCCAGCACGGTCTCGTGCAGTGAGAACCCGACCCCGTCGCCCGCCAGGACGATCCGCTTGCTGCGCCAGTGCTCGGTCTTGACGTCGCGTTCCGTGTCGGTGATCTCCTCGAGGGTGCGCACGATCACGCCGAAACCCCTTCCAAAGTCGCCAGTACCGAATCACGCACGATCGCGAGACCCTCCTCCAGCTCGGCGTCGGTGATCGTCAGCGGCGGCATGATCTTCATGACCTCGTCGGACGGGCCTGACGTTTCCATCAGCAGCCCTCGGCCGAATGCCGCAGCACACGACTTGGCGGCCAGTTCGGGCTGCGAAAAGGCCAGCCCACGCGCCAGCCCGCGACCCTTCGGCGTCAACTCGACCACGCTCGACTCTGCTGCGAGCTCCGTCAGAGCTGCTTCAGTGCGCTCGCCCTTGGCGATTGTTGATCGCTGCATGACGTCATCCGACCAGAACTCGCGCAGCGCCGCAGTGGCAGTCACGAATGCGAGGTTGTTGCCCCGGAATGTCCCGTTGTGCTCGCCGGGACCCCACTGGTCGTATTCGGGTTTGATCAAGGTGAGCGCCATCGGCAGCCCGTATCCGCTGATCGATTTGGACAGGCAGACGATGTCCGGACGGATGCCGGCGATCTCGAAGGAGAAGAACGGTCCCGTCCGGCCGACGCCCATCTGCACGTCGTCGACGATGAGCAGGATGTCGTGCCGGTGACAGAGATCGGCGAGGCCCTGCAACCATTCGACTCTGGCAGGGTTGATTCCACCCTCTCCCTGCACCGTCTCCACGATGACGGCCGCCGGGTAGTTGAGGCCACTGCCGGCGTCGCCCAACAGGCGGTCCAGCCAGAGGAAGTCGGGCACCGTGCCGTCGAAATAGTTGTCGAACGGCATCGGTGTGGCATGCACGAGCGGAATCCCGGCGCCGCCCCGCTTCATCGAGTTGCCGGTGACCGACAGCGCGCCGAGCGTCATCCCGTGGAAGGCGTGCGTGAAGTTGATGATCGACTCTCGGCCGGTGATCTTCCGAGCCAGTTTCAGTGCTGATTCGACCGAGTTGGCGCCGGTGGGTCCGGGGAACTGCACCTTGTACTCGAGGTCGCGCGGCCTGAGCACGAGCTCCTCGAAGGTGTGCAGGAACTCACCTTTGGCCACTGTGTACATGTCGAGGCCGTGCGTGATGCCGTCCTTGGCCAGGTACTCGAGCATCGGCCCCTTCAGCTTCGGGGGGTTGTGTCCATAGTTGAGGGCGCCTGCGCCCGCGAAGAAATCGAGGTAGGAGCGGCCGTCGACGTCGTTCAGACGCGCACCCTGCGCGGTGTCGAACACCACGGGCCAGCTCCGGCAGTAACTTCGTACCTCAGATTCCAGATCTTCGAAAACGGTCATCATCATCCTTGAGTCTCGGGTCGCTCGATCGGACCGATTCTGAAGAGGATTTCGGGCTCATGACCTGCACCGAGGAGGTCCGGCCCGAACAGCTCGGTGCGCCGCACCTTTGCGTCGTTCCGCTTGGCGAAAGCCCGGAAGAGGGCGATCGATCCCGCGTTGTCGGGCGTGATCGTGGTTTCGAGGTGATCGGTGTCGGGCACGCCATCGAAAAGAGAGTCGATCATCGCAGCAGCCAGCCCTTGGCCGCGAGCCCGCTCGGCCACCGCGACCTGCCAGACGACGAGGGTGCGCCGTTCGTCAGGACGCCGGTACCCCGATACGAAGCCGACGATCTTGCCATTCATCTTCGCGACGATCGAGGTCGCCGCGAAATCTCGGAACCACAGCAGGTACGCATAACGCGAGTTGACGTCGAGTACTTGGGTAGCTACGGCAAGTCGCCAACACGCAACTCCGTCATCCACATCTGGACGGCAGAGCCGTGCTCTTCCGATGGTTCGGACAGCTGCAGCGGAGTCCGTGGCAGAGGCGGCCATGTCAGGGGAAAGTAACAGTAAAGAAACCGGTCCGCCGGGTTCGCGCGTCTCTCGCTCTCGTCACCTCACGGTGCATCACGTTCCCTGTCACCTCCAGGTCTAGCGCAGGCGTGGGCGGGTACCCCAGGAAGCTGCCTGCTCACCGCCGGTCTCGGCGGTGCGTCGCCCGGCCCGTCGCCACCGCCGAATCGATCCGCGGATCACGTATGTGCAACGTTGGTCACAGTGATCCACGTGGCCTGGTTGGCTGCGCCGTGTGAAAGGCGCGATGACGACGAGCGGTATCTCCGGCTCCTACGTCGTCACGGGCGGCGGCCGTGGCGTGGGACGCGCCGTGGTCGAGCGGCTCATCCGTGACGGCGGCATCGTCGTCGCCGTCGAACTCGACCCCGCGTCCCTGGGCTGGCTCGTCGAACACCCTACAGCCGTGGCTGTCGTCGGCGATGCTTCTGACGAGAAGGTCGCAGCTCAAGCGGCCGATCGCGCCGAGGAGCTTGCGCCGCTTGGCGGATGGGTGAACAACGCTGCGCTGTTCCGCGACGCCTCACTGCATACGGCGCCTGCGCGTGAGGTGATCGATCTCGTGACCGCGAACCTCGCCCCTGCGGTCGTCGGCTGCACGGTGGCGGTACGCCGCTTCCTCGCCGCGGGCACGGGTGGGGCGATCGTCAACGTGTCGTCCCACCAAGCGGGGCGTGCGGTACCCGGCTGCACCCCTTACGTCACGGCCAAGGCCGCGATCGAGGGGCTGACCAGGGCCGTAGCCGTCGAGTACGGGGGCCACGGGATCCGGGTGAACGCCGTGGCGCTCGGCTCGATCGCCACCGAGCGGTACACGGCGCTGCTGGATGAGCTCGGGCCGGCCGCTGCGGCGCGGGTGGAGGAGGAGATGCGCCTCCTGCATCCGGTCGGCCGGGTCGGTAGGCCCGACGAGGTCGCGGCAACGATCGCCCACCTACTGTCCGACGAGGCGAGCTTCATCACGGGCGCCACTGTTCCCGTTGACGGGGGCCGCTCCGCGCTCGCGCGCGACCCGGAGGAACACGAGATCTGAGCGGTTACGACGCCGGCAGGATGTTGTTGTTCACCTGGAACAGATTGTCCGGGTCGTAGCTCGCCTTGACCTGAGCGAGCCTGCGCAGGTTGCGGCCGAACGCGCTGTCCACCCCCGCCTGCGCCGACTCGTCGGCGAGGCCGGTGAAGTTCAGGAAGACGTTCCCGTTGCCGAACTTGGCCATCTCCTGCCACGCCGACCGGCCCCAGTCGACCGCCTCGGAATCCTGCGCCGGATCCGTCCACATCGTGTCGAACGACACCATGAACGGCGAGGACCGCTCCGCGAACGCCGTTTCCTCCGGCCCGACGGCGTGCACCGCGCCACCGATGTGGAAGGTGTTGACCAAGGTCATCGGGCCCGGCCGGTCGAGCGCCCGCGTGGCGATCGCGTCAATCGCGTCGTCGGTGAGTGCGTCGAGGTACTGAGACTTCCAGTAGGCCCGCAGCACCCCGCGGGGAAACAACGCGTCGAACGAGGACTGAACCACGCTGTAGGGCATCGGCTGTGACAGGTCGAACAGCGGGGTGCCCAGCTCGCGCAGTGGCTGCAGCACCCGCATCCCGTCGTCGGGATCCCCGGCGTAGAGACCGCCGACGACCGCCACGGGCCGGTTGTGGATCACCTCGGGCATTCCGGGTGCGGCCGGAAAGGTCAACGAGACGATGAACGAGGTGACGGCGTCGGGTGCGTCGACGACGTGGTCGCGCCATCGGCGCTCGATGCCCGCGAGATCCTCGAGCGGGTAGAACGTCCCGGCGAAGGCCACGGTCGGTCCGAGCGGGCACAGCCGGAACGTGAAGGACGCCACGATCCCGAAGTTCCCACCGCCCCCGCGCAGAGCCCAGAACAGATCGGGGTTGATGCCCGCCGAGGCGGTGCGGATCTCCCCGTCGGCGCACACCACCTGCGCCGCGACGATGTTGTCGCAGGACAGCCCGTGCCGGTTCTGCAGGTGACCGTAACCCCCGCCCAGGCTGAGGCCGGCCACTCCCGTCTCGGACACCCGACCCAGCGGCGTCGCGAGGCCGAAGGCCTGCGTCTCCCGGTCGACATCCCCGAGCAGAGCCCCCGCTTGCACGCGGGCCAGCCGCCGGTCGGGGTCGACCTGAACGCCCCGCATCCCGGACAGGTCGACGACCATGCCGTCCTGCACCGTGGAGAACCCGGCGACCGAGTGCCCGCCGCCGCGCACCGCCAGCAGCAGGTCTCTCTCCCGGGCGAAGTTCACCGCGTCGACGACGTCGGCGGTGCCCGAGCAGCGTGCCGTCAGCGCGGGTCGCCCGACGTGCATGGCGTTCCACACCTCGCACGGCTCGGCATCGGCGGCTGGGTCGTCGCCCGTGACGAGCGCACCCCGCATTCGCGACGTCAGCTCGGCCACGGCGTCGTCGGGGACGCGTACCCGTGAACCGTCGCGGGTGATGACGTCAACGGTCATGGTCCAACCCCTTAGCCTGGCGGCCTGCCGCGAAAGCGGCGCCCGGAGATTGCATCGTCGGCGAGAAAGTCGGCCGCAGACGTTACGCGCGGCGCAAACACGGCACATCGCCTCTTCAGTGCAGTACTCGGCACTCGGCCGTCGGCCTGACGACCGAACGCGCTCCGCCTGCCGATCGTCGACGCGCCCGCCATCGGCAGGTATCGGCGCTGGTCCTGGCGGTCCGCTCCGGCGCGTCGCACGGACGATCGCGGGCATCGCCGACGCGTCCATCACGCGGATCGTGTCGGCTCTTCGCATATTCCGTGCCGGTGGCGGGCGTGATTGCGCATAGGCTTGCTCCGCAGATGCCGGCGGCAATTCAAACAGGGGGAGCCGATGACCGGAGAGCGCGATCCGCACGAATTGGAGGCGGCCCGGATCGGGCTGAGCGGGGCCACGTTGAACGTCATCGATGTGGGGACGGGGCCCGCCGTGCTGCTTCTGCACGGCTTTCCCGACCGGGCGACGATGTGGCGGTACCAGATCCGCGCGCTCGTCGACGCCGGCCACCGGGTCATCGCGCCCGACCTGCGCGGGTTCGGCGACAGCGACCGTCCTGCCGACCCGGCGGCCTACTCCCTCGGCGCCCTCACGGCCGACGTCACCGACCTGCTCGATCACTGCGGCGTCGACAGCGTCTCCATCGCGGCCCACGACTGGGGCGCGCCGATCGGCTGGGGCCTCGCCGCTACCGAGCCCGACCGCGTCCGCCACCTCGCCGCGCTCTCGGTCGGGCATCCGGAGGCCTTCATGGGCGCCGGACTCGAACAGAAACAGCTCTCCTGGTACATGCTGTGGTTCCAGTTCCAGGCCGCCGAGGAGCAGCTGCCGCTCGACGACTGGGCGCTGTTCCGCCGCTGGATCCACGGCGGGATCGCCCGCGGCCAGGACCCGGACGTCGACCGCCAGCTCGCCGACCTCGAACGTCCCGGCGCGCTCGTCGCGGGATTGAACTGGTATCGCGCCAACATGCCGCCTGCGGTGTTCGCCCAGGGCTCCTTCGGCGTCGAGCTGCCGCCGGTCGGCTGTCCCGTGCTCGCCATCCACGGCGAGCACGACCCGGCGCTCGGCGAGCGTCAGATCATCGATTCGAAGAAGTACGTGACCGGGCCCTGGCGCTACGTCAAGCTCCCCGACGTCGGCCATTTCTTTCCCGTCACCGCCCCGGAGGCCGTCAACGAACTGCTCATCGAGTTCTTCGCCTGATGGACCGCGGGCGATGAGAACCACCGCCCAACGCGGTCTCCATCTCGGGAAGCGCCGGCAACCCGAACAGAGGAGCGAAGATGCAGCGCACCGAACCGGACACCACGATCGATCACCGCTACGGCGATCCCGGAGCCGCCGCCACCCCGTGGGCAGATGCCCAGGAGCGGTTCGCCGCAGCGGAACTGGCCTGGTTGTCCACGGTGCGACCGGACGGACGCCCCCACGTCACCCCGCTGCTGAGCGTCTGGCTCGACGGGGCCCCGCACATTTGCACGGGTGAGGACGAACGCAAGGCACACAACCTCGCCGCCAACCCCCACGTCGTCCTCACCACCGGCGCCAACGCCCTGCACGGCGGACTGGACCTGGTGGTCGAGGGCCGGGCCGAGCGGGTGACGGACCCCGACCGGCTACAGGCCCTCGCCGACGCGTGGGAGAAGAAGTACGGCAGCGAGTGGCACTTCGACCTCCGCGACGGCGGCTTCGCAGGCGGCAACGGCCTGGCCCTGGTGTACCGGATCGAGCCGACCACGGCGTTCGGCTTCGGCAAGGCCCCATACAGCCAGACCAGGTGGCGCTTCCCCGAAGCGTGACGGGCCACCAAGATCACCGCGAGATCGGGCTACACGCCCTCCGGGGGGCCAATCCCCAACTCTCGGAACAATCATGAGCCAGCTGGCCAGCCTCGGACCCAGGCCGAGCACGATGATCACCACGAGATCCGCCAATCCGCCCTCGCCGGGGCCAATACCCAGCTCTCGGAACGATCACGGATCCTCGGAACCTGGGTCTCCCAGCGCGATGATCGCTGCGAGATCCGTCGATCCGCCCTCCGCGGGGCGGAAACCCCGATCTCGGAACGATCATCAGCCCTCGTCGCCGCTGGGCGGAGGTGGCCGGCGGTCAGGCGAGCAGGTCGGACGCCTCCCGCCACATGCGGCTGACCACCGCCGCGGCCGGTTCCTCGGTGGCCAGCGCGGCGCTCTGACCGGCCCAGAGGTTGGCCCGGTCCAGGCCGTCCGGGGTGCCCCGTCGCCACTGGCCGACCAGTCGCATCTGGTCGGGGAACGGTGCCGGGCGGGGCGCCCCGGGTTCGGTCCATGCCCTCAGGTACGGGGTCGGTGCCGCCCGCGCCAGCCGGCCTGTGTAGGCGCGGGTGGTCATGGTGGCCTCCGGCGCCAGGCTGTCGAGGGCGGCGGACCACTCCTTGCTGGTCTTCGTCTCGGGGCAGCGCAGCAGTGCGGTGCCCACCTGTACCGCGCTCGCCCCCAGTGCCAGCGCCGCGGCCAGGGCGCGCCCGTCGGCCACCCCACCGGCAGCGATGATCGGAACGCGCAGGTGGTCGGCGAACCAGGGAAGCAGGGCGAACAGCCCGACGTCGGTCCGCTCCGCGGCGTCCTGGTCGAAGGCACCGCGATGGCCACCGGCCTCCATGCCCTGCGCCACCACGGCATCCGCACCGGCCTCCTGGGCCGCGAGCGCGTCCTCCAGAGTGGTGGCGCAGGCGAACCAGGCGATGCCCTGCTCGTGCAACCTGCGGACGTAGTCCGGTTCGAACAGACCCATGATCGAGGAGATCACCGCGGGGCGCGCGGCCAGCATGGCTTCGCACTGCTCCTCGAACACCGGCGGCACGGGCCCCTCGGCATCTCCCGGCGTGCCGAACCTGCCGAGGAACTCGCGGGCCTGCTCGACCCTGCGTTCCCGCTCGGCGGGATCACCAGCGGGCGGGTCCGGGATCCAGACGTTCAGCTGGAAGGCACCGGAGGAGCCGGCGCGGAACTGCTCCGCCCAGTCGGCGATGCCCGCCGGCGCGTCCTGCAGCACCCCGCGGGCACCCATGCCGCCGGCCTCGGCCACTGCGATGGCCAGCCCCGGTGGGCACGATCCCGCCATCGGCGCCTGCAGGATCGGCACCTGGAGCCCGAACCGTTCGCAGAACTTCCGCGCCCGCTCTCGCGCGTCGGCCACGTTCTCCTCCTCCGCCGAAGGCCCCGCTCAGCTCGCCGCGAGCAGGCGGTGTGCCTCGCTCATCATGGTGGTGACGACCTGTGCCGCGGGTGGGACGTCGCGGATGAGGCCGACACCCTCGCCCGCCGGGTACGCCATCTCGTCCCAGTCGCCGGTGGTGTCCACGATCGGCGGGATGGCACTGAACTTGGGCATGTCGTAGGGCAGCCGCACGCTGTGCGGGAACAAGACGGTATGGCCGATGACGGTGGTGGGCAGCGGGTCCGGGAGGTGATCCTCCCGACCGGCCCACTCGGCAGCCGTGCGCGTCGGGAGTACTCGGTAGCGCTGCCCGGGCCATTCGGGCCCGAAGGCGGTGGTCATCACAGGCGGCCCGGCGGCGTCGACGAGCCGCCGCTTGTACTGCGGGTGGGCGTGGCTCTCGACCGTCGCGACGAGCCTGGTTCCGACCCACACACCGTCTGCGCCTGCCCGCAGCGCAGCAGCAACACCTGCCCCGTCGGCGATTCCGCCCGCCGCGAGCAGCAGCCGCTCGGGGAACTGCGCACGAATCCCGGTGAGCAACTCGTGCAGCGGCACGACCCCTCGGGCGTGACCCCCTGCCTCCACGCCCTGCGCCACCAGGCCCTCGACGCCGAGCTCGGCCGCCGCAGCAGCGAGCTTCGTCGAGGACACCTGCATCCATACGCGCACGCCCGCGCCGGTGAGCCGGCGTACCCAGGCGGCCGGCGGAGGTTCGTGGTGGAACACCACCAGCGGAACGCCGAGCTCGGCGCACGCGTCGATGTGCCCGTCCGTGCAGGCCGGGCCCAGGCCGGTCTCGGCACAGATCAGGTCCACACCCCACGGCCGGTCGGTCAGCTCGCGCAGCTCCGCGACCATCACCGGCAGGCTGGGCGGCGGGTCAGGGCTGGCGCCGAGGACACCGAGGCCTCCGGCGTTGCTCACTGCGGCAGCCAGCGGCGGATAACCCACGAAGGCCATGCCGGCGCCCACGAACGGGTGCCGGAACCCGTACTCCCGGGTCAGCGGCGTCGAAATGGTCGATTCATCGCAGCTCCAGCGCATGGTCGCGCCCCCCTCCTGCGCGGCGGCACCCGACAATTCCACACCCACCGGTGTGTGCAGACACGGAATAGCAGGCAGTTATCCAGATAAGGGCCACCCGAACACGCGCGCCCCGGGTCGTCAACAGTCGACCGGAAAACCGGCGCTGGAAACCCGACAACCACCGAGATGAACCGTTCGCCCGAAATCAACCGAATCCGAATCTGAAGTCATCCTCGATTACGATTCTGCCGACGGGTGGACGACGATGGAGGCGGACTGGTGGGACAGGTGGAGACGGTTCGGGGACCGGTCGAGGCAGGCGGGCTCGGCACCGTGCTGATGCACGAGCACGTGTTCGTGCTCAACGAGGAGATGCGACGCAACTACCCCGACTGGTGGGACGAGGAGCAGGGCATCACGGACGCCGTCACGCGGCTGACGAAGCTGAAGGACCGGGGGGTGAGCACCATCGTCGACCCCACCGTGGTCGGCCTCGGGCGCGACATCGCGCGGATCGCCCGCGTCAACGAGCAGGTGGACATCAACATCGTCGCCGCCACCGGGCTCTACACCCTCGGCGACATCCCACCGTTTCTGCTGTTCCAGGGCCCGGGCACGCTGCTGGGCGGCGAGGAGTTGCTGGTCGACCTCTTCGTCAGGGACATCACCACGGGCATCGCTGGCACCGGGATCAAGGCGGCGTTCCTCAAGTGCGCCATCGAGGCCGAACTCACCCCCGGCGTCGAGCGCGTGATGACGGCGGTCGCGGAGACGCACAAACGCACCGGCGTGTCGATCACCGTGCACACCAGCCCTGGTCACCGCACCGGACTGGTCACGCAGGAGGTGCTGCGCCGCGAGGGCGTCGACCTCGGGCGAGTCGTGCTCGGCCACAGCGGAGACACCGCCGACCTCGACTACCTGCACGAGCTCATCGACAACGGCTCGTACGTGGGGATGGACCGCTTCGGGCTCGACTTCCTGCTGCCGGGTGACGAGCGGGTGGCGACCGTCGCCGCACTCGCCGCCGAGGGGCTCGCCGAGCGTGTGGTGCTGTCCCACGACGCGTCCTGCCACATCGACTGGTTCCCGGCCGGTTTCAAGGAGCAGGCCGCCCCGAACTGGAACTACACCCACATCGTCGACGACGTCCTGCCCGCGCTCCGTGAGGCGGGGGTCACCGAGGAGCAGCTGACCACCATGCTGGTGGACAACCCCCGTCGCATCCTGGAGCAAGAAGCTTCCTGATCAGCCGCCCGGTACGTTCGGTCGGTGGGTCCACAGCCGATCGCTGCCGTCACCGCGGACGGGTGCGGCCACACCACGTGCGAAGACGTGCCGGCATGACCGAGCGAACCGTCCCCCGGGCACGCACGAGGCAACAGGCGGCGCTCGACCGCGTGGCCGAGGAACTGTTCCGCACCCGTGGCTACACCGACACCCACATCGCGAACCTCGCACGCGAGGCCGGGGTGTCGGTGTCCACCTTCTACGCCCATTTCGGCTCGAAGGAACAGGCGTACCGGGAAGTCATGGGCGCGGAGCCGCCGGCGCAGGACGACAGGGAGGCGGGAAAGGCCCTGAGTGCGCGGGCCCGGCGCACTCGCGCCTCCCTCATCGCGGCGGCCCGCACGTGCTTCGAGCGGGAGAGCTACCACCTCGTGCGCGTCAGCGACATCGCGGAGCAGGCAGGCACCGCAGTCGGCTCCTTCTACACCTACTTCTCCTCGAAGCAGGATGTCTTCACCGCGGTGATGCACGAGATGATCGCGGACCTGCCGCAGGTGCCGGATCCCCCCGCCGACCGGCCACGGGTCAGCCCGCAGGCCCGGCGAGAGCACGCCGCCGGGCGGATCCGGCAGGCGATCGAGCACTACTTCGACGGGCACAAGCAGTTCGCGACGCTGACGATGCGCGCGGACGAGGCGATGTCGGTGCACCCCGAACTGATGCCGCTGCGCCTGGCCGCCCACCAGGCGTCAGCCGAACGCATCACGCGAAGCCTCCGACGGTGGCAGGAAGCGGGAATCGTCGACTCCCGGCTCGATCCCGACCATGCCGGTGACGCCCTCGCGGCGATGGTCGGTCACGCGACGCGTGTGTGGCTCACCTACGGCCAGGAGCACGATCGCAGCACTGCGATCGACACCCTGACCCGCCTGTGGATCAACGGAATCGGCCTGGCTGCCGATGGGCCACCGGCCGAACACACGTAGCCGCAGGGCCCGTCGCGAAGTGCGGCTCAGGCCGTGGCGAGGTCCGAGCCGAGGGCGCGCAGGCGGGCGATGCCGGTGTCGAGGGCGGCTTCGAGGTGTGTGCTCTGCCCGGTGGACAGCATGATCGTCACCCCGCCCTGGATCCCGGCCAGCAGGGCGGCCGCAGCCTGGTCGACGTCCAACGAGGCCGGGAGCTCACCTTTCTCCTGCATCGCGCGGATGCCGGCGGCGAGTGCCGCCTGCCACGTGTGGAGGAGGCGCTGGGTCACCGCCCTCGCGCCGGGCGTGGCCCGCCCGACCTCCAGGAACAGCGCGCCGAGAGGGCACGTGTCCCCCTGCGCGCGGTACCGCTCGAGCACGAGATCACGCCATCGGTACCACGCCGACCACGACGTCAGGTCGCCGAGATCGGGCTGCTGGTCGTCGAGCACCCGGTCCGCCTCGTACTCGGCAACGGCGAGGAGTAGCTGGTCACGACCTTCGGGGAAGTAGTGGAACAGCTGCCCCTTGCTGGTGCCGGTGCGCAGACGGATGTCGTCGAGGGTGGTGGTGGCCACCCCTCTCTCCCGCAGCACCTCGGCCGCGCCCTCGATGATGCGGGCTCGCGTCGCCGCTCCCTTGCGTGTCAGCGCTCCGTCCACCACGTCTCCCTCTGCCGTAGGGCCACCACCCAATACTCGCGCTACCCGGCTCGTGCGGTCGTCCACCAATCCTGGATGGCCGCGCTCACTTCCTCGGCGCGTTCGATCTGTACCCAGTGGCCGGCTCCCGGCAGGACGACGGTCCGAGAGGCGGGGTGCTGGAAGGTCGACTCCTCGTACGCCGCGCTGGCGGCGTTCTTGTGGATGACCAGCACCGGACAGGTGCGCCGGGAGAGGTAGTGGTCGGATTCCGGCCGGAACGCGATGGGGGCGTGGTCCCAGAGCGCCGCGTAACCGGCCCGGATCATCTCCGATGACACCGACTCCACTCGGCGGAGCACCAGGGTGCGCAGCCAGGCGGGCGTCTGGTCGGTGAAGCTGACCTGGCTGAAGAACGCCTTCACGACCTCCTGAGGGTTCCCCCCGGCCAGTCGCTCCCTCATCCCCTCGATACGTGGTCGACCGTCCTCCTCGACCGCATACGGCGCGTCCAGGGCGACGACCCCGAGCAGGCGCGCCGGGTGCTCCGCCGCCATCGATGAGACGATCGTCCCGCCGAGCGAGTGCCCGACGATCAGAGCGGGCTCGCCCGCGACGTGCTCGATGACCGCCGTCAGATCATCGAGTTGGCGATTCATGCCGTACCCGCCGGCCGGGGCCGACTTACCGAAGCCTCGGAGGTCGTAGGCGATGACGCGGAAATGCGGCTCCAGTAACGGAATGAGCCACGAGTAGTCGGTCGAGTCGGCGGTCCAGCCGTGCACGAGCACGACCGGCGTTCCGGTGCCGGTAGCGGTGTAGAAGAGTGTGGAGTCACCGGTCTCGAGATAGGACATGCCGAGTTTCCCCTTTCCCGGATACGTACCCGAGGGGCCGTGCGGCCGGCGGCCGCGACCAGATGATCACCCTAATGACGATCCAGGTTCATCCCCGGATTCGTGCTCAAGCTCTCCCGCCTCACGTCAGCTCCGACGCGCGTCACAACCGGTCGAGGCCCGTGCCGGCAACCCGCAGCTCCATGGCGCTCCCCGGGTCGAGCACCAGGTAGCAGTCGCCGAGCAATGGCGCGATCTCTCGTACCTGCAGGCGTTCCCAGTGCCGCCAGACCACCACGTCGGGGAGGTAGAGCTCCGAGGTGAACGCATGCACGACGCCGTGGCCCAGACCGTCGTCGAGCACGATCAGGCCGTCTCGGCTCGGGGTGAACGGGGTGAAGACCGTTGCGTCCCGCAGGGCTGCCCGCACCTCACGGGCGCCACCGTGCCCGGTGACCGCTTTCTGCATGGCTTCCTCCAGCACATTGGCGGGAGCCGCGAATCCCAGTGCCGCCGGGGATGGGCGGTAGTGGGGGTTGGGGATGAACTCTTCGGCGATCTCGCCGTTCTCATCCACCCGGTAGGCACCGATCACGGCCCAGTCAGGTACGTCGTCGACATCCTGATATACGGGATCCACTGAATAGACCCAGGATCCCGGGCGCTGTCGGGCACGCTCTCGCAACTCGGGGGTGATCGGCGGAGGATTGTCCGCTGACGCTGCCATCGCCGCCTCCATTCATCTCTTCGACGCCGGCGATACAAGCGCCGCGCCGGCGAGTACGCCGGACTCGCATCGGAAACGGATCGTGGTGCGGATGCGGTTCAGCCCGGAGCGGGGTGATGTCAGCGGCGCACGTGTACGCCCGGTCGGCATCGGGGATCCGCGGTGTCCTCGCCAGCACGTGAGCAGCAGGAGGTGAACTCGGACACCTGGCTGTGGGGACGCCGCGCACCCTGCGGGCAACCCGCGCATTTCGTCGCTACCGGCTTCTCGTCCCCGAGTTCAGCACGCCATTTATGGCAGCATCGCCCCGGTGTTCCTCGAACTGCCCATGCTCCAGCGCCGCCGAAGCTCGAAGTGGGTCGAGTACCCGTCCGACGTCCTGCCCGCCTTCGTTGCGGAGATGGACGTCTCGCTCGCACCTCCCATCCGCGATGCCCTGCTCGAGGCGATCGAGGTCGGCGACCTCGGCTACGCCGAGCCGGGAGGCGTGTTCGAGTCCTTTGCGGGGTTCGCCAAGCGGCGCTTCGGGTGGTCGCCCGATGCCGGACGCATGCGGGTGGTGCCCGACGTGATGACCGGCGTCGTCGAAGTGCTGCGCGTACTCACCGCCCCGGGCGACGGCGTCGTGATCACCCCGCCCGTCTACCCACCGTTCTTCGTCGACGTCCGGGAGGCCGGCCGCCGGATCGTGGAGGTGCCGCTGGCCGACGGGGAGCTCGATCTCGACGGGCTCGAGCGCGCGTTCGTCGCCGGCGCCAAGGCTTTCCTGCTCTGTAATCCCCACAACCCGACCGGGCGTGTGCTCGAGCGCGAACGACTCGAAGCGGTCGCCACGCTGGCCGAACGCCACGGCGTACTCGTGCTCTCGGACGAGATCCACGGCCCGCTCACGCTGCCGGGTGCGCGGCACACGCCGTTCGCGTCGCTCGGCGACTCCCGCTCGGTGGTGTTCACCTCGGCCTCGAAGGCGTTCAACACGGCGGGGCTGAAATGCGCCCTCGCCATCGCCGGCTCCGACGAGGTCGACGCCGAGCTCGACCGGTTGCCCGAGGAGCTTCAGTACCGGGCGGGCCTGCTCGGCGTCATCGCGTCGGAGGTCGCATTCGATCAAGGTGACGAATGGCTCGACCAGATCATCGACGAGGTGAGCGGCAGGCATCGCCTCCTCGCGACGCTGCTGGAGGAGCACCTGCCCACTGTCGGCTACCGGAGGCCCCAGGCCGGTTACCTGGCATGGCTGGACTGCCGGGCGCTCGATCTCGGCGACGACCCCGCTGCCGCATTCCTTGCCCGGGGTCGTGTCGCGCTCGAACCCGGCCCGGGCTTCGGCACGCCCGGCCGGGGCTTCGCGAGGCTGAACGTCGGCACTTCGGAGACGCTGCTGACCGAGGCCGTCCGGCGAATGGCCACAGCCGTCGCCTGACGCGCCTCACGAACGGCCGGAGACCAGGGCGCTGAGCGCCCCGGGCCCGGCAACAGGGTCAGCCTGCCGGCATGAGCACCTTGTCGATCACGAACACGGTGGCGTTCGAGGTCGGGATGTTGCCGCACAGTACGTTCGCGGTGTTTCCCTGGCCGTCGGTGACGGTCGGCGCGGCGGCGGTGCCACCGATCGTGACGTCGCCACCCGCGAGCTCGGTGACCTTCCCGGCCTCGACCAGGCCTTGAGCGTCGTAGCGCTTCGGGACGACGTGGTAGGACAGCAGGCCGCCGAGCTGCTGCTGGTCGGCGAGAAGCGCACTGAACGCCTCGTCGCCCATGGCCGACTTCGCCTCGTCGAACGCCCCGTTGTACGGGGCGAACACGGTGATGGCCTTCTGCGAGTTCAGGGTGTCGGGCAGCCCGGGCACCGCCTTGACCGCGGTGACCAGGGTGGTCAGCAGCGGGTTGGTGCCGGCGGCGCTGGCAACCGGCTGCGGGCCCATGTTGTTCAGCGAGCCGGGCTCGTCACCCTGCGGGAGCTGGCCGCAGGCCGGGCCGAACACATCGGCGTTGGTGGTGACGCCGTCGGCGGCCGCAGGAGCGGCGCTCATCGGCGCGGGAGGGGCGGCCATCGCGCCGCCGGCAGCCGGCTGCTCGGAGCCGCCGCAGGCCGCCAGCGCCACGGTCAGAGCGGCAAGCATTCCGACGGCAGCGAATCGCTGGGTCTTTCGCACGGTTTTCCTCCTCGAACTCGACCCGGTGTATCCGGGCTCGTCGAGCATTCGATCCGTGGACGGTTCCGGTTCGCCGACGCAGATAACGTTTCGGCGACGGGAATGCGAGCCCCTAGGCCGCGGTGAAAATGGTGGCCGGCCATCCGGATGCGCCGTCCGGTATCGGGTCGGCGCGCATCTCGGTCTGGGTGTTTCCGTTCCGGTCGGTGGCTCGCGTCTGCACGGTGTGGCTACCGGGGGCCAGTTCGAATTCGGCGCGCCACATTCGCCAGGTTCGGGGATTCACCTCGTCCGCGAGACCGGCCTCCTTCCAGGGGCCTCCGTCCATGCGCACCTCCACCCGGCTGATGCCGGTGGGCTGGGACCAGGCGATTCCGGCCACGGTGACCCGTCCCGCCGGCACCGTCGCGAAGCCGCGTGGGACGTCGATACGGCATTGCGTCTTGATCGGTGCCTTCTGCGCCCAGCCGCGCTCCAACCAGTAGCCGGATTCGGCACCGAAGGTGGTGAGCTCGAGATCGGTCAGCCATTTCGTGGCCGAGACGTAGCCGTAGAGGCCGGGCACCACCATGCGAACAGGGAAACCGTGCTCGGGTGGAAGCGCCTCGCCGTTCATCCCCACCGCGAGCAGCGCGCCGCGCCCCTCCTCGAGCACGACGTCCGTGGGGGTGCCGGTGTACCAACCGTCGACACTCGTCGCGAAGATCTGGTCAGCCCCGGGCCGGACGCCTGCGTCGAGCAGCACGCGGCGCAGGTCGACCCCGATGAAGTTCGCGGTGGAGACGAGATCGCCGCCGACCGGATTGGACACGCAGGTCATGGTGATCGTGCGTTCCACGAGCGGGCGGGCGAGCAGGTCGTCGAAGGTCAGCGTGAGCTCGTTCTCGACCATGCCGTGGATCCGCAGCGCCCAGTCCTCGGCCCGTTGCGCCGGGATCCGCAGTGCGACGTCGATCCGGTAGAAGTCCCGGTTCGACGTCAGGAAGGTCGGGGTGCCCAGTTCGGGGAACGCCGATCCGGGCGGAATGGCAGGGGCCCGCTCAGCGAGGCGCAGCCGCGCGAGACGCTCGGTCACCCTCCGCCGGGAGTCCTCCACACCGCGCCCGAGGAACTGTCCCGCCCCGGCGGAAGCGAGCGATGCGACGGCCACCGCCGCCGACGTCCCGACCAGCACGGACCTCCGGGTCACCTGGACGCGACCGGTCTCCGGCGCCGTCGGAGAGTAGGTGCGCCGCGCGAGCGCGTGGAGCACACCGAACACAGCGACACCCACCGCGAGCGCCACGCACGGAGCCGCCAGATCCCGCGGGGCATATGCCGGAGCGAGGGTCACCGCCCCCAACCCGAGCAGTCCGAGCACGACCACCACGGAGACACCAGGTCCCGGTCGCCTACGGGCGAGCAGGCCCGTGAGGACGGCGAGGATCGCCAGCACGACCGCGATCCCGCCGAGAAGCACCGGCTTGTCGGCGGTGCCTAACGTCGTCTTGGCGAACTCGGTGAGGGGCTGCGGGGAGAACCGGATGACCGTGTCACCCACGGCCAGGAACGGCGAGGACGACGGCGAGGTCAAGGCCGCCACGAGATGCCCGGAGGCGAGCGCCGCGCCGACGGCCAGTCCGCCGATCATTCCGGCCGCGACACGCGGGATGCCCGGGATCGACGGACGAGCCGGGCGCGTGGGTGCGGCGGTTGTACTCATGCAACGACGTTCGTACGCCGCGCCCGGCCGGTTCGCCCGATCCCGGCACTGGTCAGGTCTGGACCGCTCCGCTGGCCACGACCATGGTGGGTGTGGCGGGCAGGGAGCGACCCGGCTCCAGTGAGATCGCATAGCTGGAGAACTCCGGGCCCGTGGCCACTGCGCCGACCTCGTGAACGCCCGGTCCAGGGGCGAGCACGTCGAACGCGCCCAGCGGGCGTGGGTCACCGGTTCCCAGGCCCCAGACCACGTAGGTGGTGTCGGCGCGGTTGTTCGGCGGCAGACCGGCGGTCACCACGGTCCGTTCCGAGGGGCTGACGAGCACCGCCGCGACCGCCTCCCCCGTGCTCGTGCTGAGCGTCGCGCGGCTGGTGCCGGGTCCCTGCAGCTGGCCGACGAGGCCGTCGAGCGTCTGAGGCTGCGCGATCTGAACATCCCGCTGCTGCCCCTGCATGTTGTGCACGACCAGGCCACCGGCGGCGCCGAGCACCGCCACCACCGCCACGGCCGCGGCCACGAGACGCCGGCGCGAGCCCGTCCACCGGCGCGCGCCGCCCCGGGAAGCCGGCCGGACGACCGCGCCCCCGGCTGCGGCGCCCCCGGACTCGGGCTCCTCCGCGACGGAGGTCTCCACGGGGCGCGCCTGAGGAGTCTCGGCAGCTGCGGCGAGGATGTTGTCGCGTAGCCGGGCCGGCGGGTCGGCAGGCTCCACGGACGTTGCCAGCTCCCCCATGATGAGCTCGGTCTCCCGCACCATGTCCCGGCAGGAGCGGCAGCCCGGGAGGTGGGTCCGCATCGCCTGCTCCTCGTCGGGTTCGAGCGCCTGTAGCGCCCAGGCAACTGCTTGATCGTTCATCGGACAGGACCGCGGCTCGTCGGGGCCTGGGGCGTTCATCTGGCACCACCGGGCAGATCGGCTGAGACGTCTCCCAGCACGGGGCCGAGGGCGCTGCGCAATCGCTGTACCCCGTTGAACATCCGCGACTTCACCGTGCCCAGCGGGACACCCGTGATCGCGGCGACCTCTCGCTGCGTGTAGCCGCCGAAGTAGGCCAGGGCGAGTGCCTGGCGTTGGTCGGGCGGTAACGCGCTGAGCGCGTCCCGGACATGGCCCGCCTCCACGGCCCGCAGCGCACCGTGGTCCG
This sequence comes from Pseudonocardia yunnanensis, assembly GCF_039534065.1. Lineage (NCBI taxonomy): Bacteria > Bacillati > Actinomycetota > Actinomycetes > Pseudonocardiales > Pseudonocardiaceae > Pseudonocardia > Pseudonocardia yunnanensis. The sequence continues at coordinate 59,411 of NZ_BAAAUS010000052.1, forward strand.
CACCAGGACCTGTGTCCGCAGGTCGCTCCTTGCCCTCCTCCGCAGCGGGCACGGTCCGCCGCCGGATGGCGGCTTCGCGCCGGACCACGTCGACCGATTTGTGGTGCACGACAGCAAGGATCCACGTGCAGAAGCTGCCGCGGCGGGGATCGTAGCGCCGCGGCTCCCGCCAGAAGGCGAGGAACACCTCCTGCACCACCTCCTCGGCCAGCCCGTCATCCACGCACACGCGGCGTGCTAGGGAGTAGGCGCGCCGACAGTAGCGGTCGTACAGCGCGGCCAGCCCGGACTCGGCACCGTCCACCACGGACCGCACGAGCTCCTCGTCGGACCTGTCTGCGGCATCACCGGCGGCAGGCACGTCGCCGCCGGGACCATTCTGGTCGGGCGCGCGCGGTGTGTCGGCGACATCTGCCACCCGCGGGATCCTCACACCATTCGTTCGCGGCGGCACGTCGATCGGTTCGACCCGCCTGGAAAAAATTTCGCGACTACCCGGCCGGGAAGATGAATGCGCAGGTCACAGCCTCGCGGCCGCGTTCGGGCTCGTTCAGGAGGTGAGGCTCTCGGCGAGCTGGACGAGGTGGCGCCGCATCAGCTCGCGGGCGTCGAGCCGGAACAAGTCCAGCCGCCGGGTGTGGGCGAGCAGGAGCAGCCCCGAGGCGTGTGCGAACACGTCGGCGGTTGCGGCGGTCGCACGGTCCGTGTCGGCGCTCAGCTCGCCTGCGGCCTTCCGAACGGGATCGAGTGTGGCGAGCAGCGCGGCGTTGAGTCCGCGGTTGAGGTCGTCGGAGAGTCCCCTGGGCGCGATGCCGCCCCCGAGAAGGTAGAAGCCCAGGTCGAGGTCACGGGGGTGGGCGTCGTAGAAGTCGAAGAAGGCGAGGCCCGCGGCGGTGAAGCGGCTGCGGGCGTCGCGGGCGGACGAGGCGGCGGCCTCGGTGGCGGCGCGCAGCCTGGTCAGCGACTCGCCGAGTGCGGCGGCGTAGATGTGTTCCTTGCTGGGGAAGTAGGCGTAGATCGCACCGGGCACGTAGCCGGCTTCCTTGGCGATCGCCCGCATGCTGGCGCCGCGCAGGCCGGCGGTCGTGAAGACGCGCAGCGCCGCCTCGAGGATGATCGCCCGCTTCGCCTCGACGACCGCGCCGCGACGGTCGGCACGTGTGGTCTCCGCCATGGCGCCCCTTCCGTATCGGCTGCGGCGAAGCTAGCGTGCGAATAGCGTTCATAACAATGAACATCGTTCACAATCCGGTAAAGGAGATCATGTCGATGACGCGGAGCGGCAACGCCGTCATCACCCCCGGCAACCGGGTTGCGGACTACACCGCACGGTTCGGCCGCTTCCTCGGCGACGATGTCGCGCCGCTCGAGGAGGAGCTCGCCCGCCAGGACGTCGGTTCGGCCTGGCAACCCCGGCTCGACGAGGCCGGCCGGATGCATCCCCTGGTGTGGGAGGCGCGTCGCGAGGTGCAGCGCCGAGCGGGCAAGGCCGGCCTCTACGCGCCGCACACCAGCGCCGAGGTCGGTGGCGGCGGATTCTCGCGCGTCGAGATGCACCACGTCGAGGAGTTCGTCTACCGCCGTGCCGGGCTCGGACTCGGGCTGGCGGGGCTGGCGTGGACCGAGGGACCGAACCCTGCCGTGGAGCACTGTTCGCCGCAGGCCAGGGAGCGGTACCTCGCGCCGCTGATCGCCGGCGAGATCACCGCGGCGTTCGCCAACACCGAACCCGACGTCGGATCCGACGTTCTCGCCATGTCGACCCACGCTCGGCCCGACGGCAGCGACTGGATCCTGAACGGGCACAAGGCCTGGATCACCAACTCGCACTTCGCGGACGTCCTCCAGGTGGTCGCCGTGACGGAGCCGGGCGCAGGCACCCGGTCGCTCTCGATGTTCCTGGTCGACGCCGACGCGCCGGGTGTCCGTCGCGGAGCCGACATCCCCACGATGCTGGGCGACGGGCTGACCGGTGAACTGGAGTTCACCGACGTCCGGATTCCGGCGGAGAACGTCGTCGGCGAGATCGGCGACGGGTTCGGGCTGGCGATGATGTGGATCAACTGGCGGAGGCTCTGCCGCGGCGGGATGTGCGCGGGCTGGGGCAGCTGGCTGCTCGAACGGTCGCTGCGCTACGCCCGCGACCGACGCTCCGGCGGCAGGCCCATCGGCGAGCTGCAGGCCGTGCAGCACCTGCTCGCGAACATGGACGCCGACGTCTACCAGGCGCGGTCCACCTCGCTCGTCGCCCAGGCAGAGCTCGATGCGATGGGCCCGTTCGCGATGCCGCTGCATCGGGATGCGCCCCGGCTGATCAGCCTGGTCAAGGTGATCAACGACGAAGCGTTCTTCCGGGTGGCCGACAACGCGGTCCAGGTCCGTGGGGCCACCGGGCTGCTGCAGGGCTCGCCCGAGGAGAAGCTCTTCCGCGTCGCACGCAACCTCCGCATCCCGGCCGGCACGGTCGAGATCCAACGCAACGCCATTGCCAGAGGGCTGCTGCGGGCGCACGCCGAGGAGCCACGTTGACCGCCCTGGTGTGTGTCACCGGCCGGTTCCAGCCCGTGCACCGCCAGCATCTCGACCTCTTCGAGATCGCACTCCGCGACGCCGATCACCTGGTCGTGGCGGTCACCAACCCCGACCCCGGGGCACGGCACGAGGAGGTCACGTCGCAGCACCGCCACCGGGCGTCGGCCAACCCGTTCACCTACTTCGAGCGGGCCTGGCTGCTCGCCGTAGCGCTCGCGGAGCGGGACCTCACCGGCCGGTCGACCGTCGTGCCCTTCGATCTGACCAGGCCCCAGCACTGGCACGAATACGTGCCGCAGGCGGCCCGCCAGGTCGTGCGCGCCTACAGCGACTGGGAGCGGCACAAGGCACGGCTGCTCGCCGACGGCGGTTACGAGGTCCAGCTCCTCGACGGCGACCCGGTCGGGCACGTGTCGGCCTCGGAGATCCGGAGGCGGTTCGCTGCGGGCGAGGCATGGGAGGAGCTCGTGGCGACGGCTTCCGTGCCCCTGCTGCGCGAGCTGCTCTCAGAGCACGGAGCCCGCGGTGAACAGTGAGCCGAGGGTGCTCGACGACCGGCTGCCGATCGTGCTCGTCGTTCTCGACGGCCTGGGCGACCGGCCGATCCCGGAGCTCGCCGGCCGTACGCCCGCCGAGGCCGCTGCCACCCCGAACCTCCACGCGCTCGCGCGCCGCGGCGCCAGCGGATGGCACCTCCCGTTCGGCTGGGGACGCGCGCCCACCTCGGAGCTCGCGCACTGGGCGATGTTCGGCTACTCCTCCGTCCCCTTCGTGGGCCGGGCTGTGATCGAGGCACTCGGTGCCGGTCTCGACGTCGAGCCGGACGTCGCAACCACCCATGCCGCGTTGCGCACGTCCCGGGCCGACGGCGACAAGCTGTGGATCACGGGACGCGCCGGACGGTCCGACGAAGCGGATGCCGACGCCCTGTTGCGCGATCTCGCTCCCGTGCTCGGCCGCGAGGGTGCTGCGCTGTGTCCTCTCGGCGGTCGGGGCGAGGCCCTGCTCACCCTCGCAGGCCACACGTGCGCGGACGTGACGGACTCCGACCCGTTCTTCGAGACGTTCCACCCGTGGCTGCGGCCCGTGGCCACGAGCCCCGGCGGTGAGGCCCTCGCCCGGGACCTCACCGGCATCCTCTGCATCGCCCGCGAGCACCTGGTCCGCAACCCGGTCAACGCCGACCGGGCCGTTCGTGGACTGCCCGCGCTGGACGTCCTCACGACGAAGTGGTCCGGCGTGCGCGGTGCCGTCCCGACGTTCGTGGAACAGAACGGCGTGGCGGGCGCGGCGGTCACGAGCACCCGGCTCTACCGGGGGCTGGCGACGGTGCTCGGGATGGCGCAACGGCACATCGCTCCGATCGACGACCTCGCCGAGGATCTCGCAGCCCGGCTCGCGGCCGCCGCCGAGCTGATCACGGCCGGGGCGCGGTTCGTGCACGTCCACACCAAGGCCACTGACGAGGCAGGACACACGAAGCTCCCCCACGCCAAACGGGACGTCCTCGAGGCCGTCGACCGTGGCCTCGCCGGACTGGGCTCCCTCGCCGAGCGCGCGATCGTGGCCGTCACGGGGGACCACGCCACCCCCTCCACCCACTCGCTGCTGCACGCCGGCGAGCCGACCCCGCTGGTCGTGGCCGGGCCGACGGTGCGCGCCGACGGCGTCACCGAGTTCGGGGAGACGCCTGCCAGACAGGGCTGGTACGGAGTGGTCCGGGCCGACGAGCTGCTGGCCCTGCTACTGGGTCACGCGAACCGTCCTGTTCTGCTCGGCCACCGCATCACGCGCCGCCCCGTCGTCGCGCTCGCGGACGATCCGGAGCCGATGCGTCTCGGCGATGCCGAGCGGTGATGACTACCGCGTTGACTACAGGGCCCACTTGCGGTCGGCCGTGAACCCGACCGACATCGACGTCAGGTGGTCGAGCGCTTCGAAGCGTGCCTCCAGATCCGCGCGCACGGCATCGAACTGGTGCACCGTCTGCGCGGTCGAGTCGTCGTCGACCACGAACTCGACCTCCACGTCCAGCCGTCCGCCGACCTTCGACGCCCGGACGAACGACTCCGTGAATCGGTAGGTGCGCTCGACCTCGCTCACGGCGGCCGCGATGCGTGCCTGCAGATGCGGGGCAGGCGACATCATCAGCAGCTCCCGGAATCCGGAGACGACGAGCTTGGCCGGCACGGGGAGGAAGGCCGCAGAGACCAGCGCGACCATGGCGGGGTCGACATAGCGCGCCAGGTCGGAGCGCCCGGTCAGCTCCAGCACCAGAGCGACGACGAATCCGGCGAGCACGGCGACGCTGAGGAGCGTGTCGCCCACCCACTCGGCCGCCTCCGCGCGGACGAGGTCGGATCCGCCGGCCCGGGCGCGCCGCCGCAGTATCAGCGACACGACAGCGCCTGCGACGGTGGCCACGATGCCGTAGAGCAGTGCCCATCCGACGTCGATGTCGCGGCCGCCGGCGAGGATCTCCCCGACCGCGCTGACGAGTGCGTAGATGCTCAGGCCCGCGAGCGCGGCCGCCTTGACCACGACCGTCAGCGGCTCCCATGCCTCCCGCCCCCACGGATACCGCTCGTCGGGGCCTTTGCGGGCGGTGCGCAGTGCGAGCACCGCTGCCAGCGACAACCCGACGCTCGCGAACGAGTACAGGCCGTCGAACACGATCAGCTGCGACCCGGTCGCCAATCCCCACACCAAGGCGACCACGGCGAACGCGGCCGACGTCCACATCGAGATCAGCAGCGCGCGACCGTCGGACGAGCGGGTAGAGGCCATCGGCTCATCGTTCACAGCCGGGGGCGACTCGTCGACAGAACTGCCCGATCAGGGCAAAGAGCCGGGATCCTGCTCGTAGCGGACGAGCCGCGCCTGCAGGTCCTGGTACGGCGTCGCTCCAGGGATGGCGCGGCCGCCACGCACCCCTTCTGCCACCTCGACCGCTGCGTGGATCGCCGCCCGATACGGCAGCGACCCTGTGCTCACCCGGCGTACCCCCAGCGCCGCCAGGTCGTCGAGCGATAGGCCCGGCACGACGAGCACGTTCACGGGAACCGGGATGGCGGCAGCCAGCTCGCGGAGCACCGCGGGTTCGACCGCGCCGGGTACGAAGACACCGTCGGCGCCGGCCTCGACGTAGGCGGCGGCGCGTTCGAGCGACTCCGCGACGGTCGCGTTCTGTCCGAGCCAGTAGGTGTCGACACGAGCGTTGACGAACAGGCCGGGACAGCGAGCCTTGACGGCCGCCACCTTCGCGGCGAAGGCGTGCGGCGAGACCAGCTTCTCGGCGGTGCTGTCCTCGATGTTGATCCCGGCCACGCCCAGTTCGGCGACGTACTCGGCGACGATCTCCGGCTCGTCGGCGTAGCCGTCCTCGATGTCCATCGTGATGTGGCAGGGCAGCCGGGACAGCTCGCGGGCAAGGGCGAGGTTCGCCTCCCTCGTCGATCGCCTGCCGTCCGGGCGTCCGAGGCTCGAGGCCACACCGAAGCTGGTGGTGCCGATCGCCGGGAAGCCCGCGTGCAGGAAGGCCAGCGCGGACGGCACATCCCAGGCGTTGGGCAGGACCAGGGGCCGCTCGCCGTGATGGAGCTCGTGGAACGTCACGCTCATGGGACGACGGTAGAGCCGTCAGCGGCCTCAGTCAGAGGCCGAGCACGCACTTGAGACGGGCCGCGTAGCGACGTGAGACGGCGATGCCCTCCTGCTCACCGCAACTCATGGCGAGAGTCAGCGATCCCTTGAAGCCCGGCTCGACCTCCTTGATCCGGCTCACGTTGACGATGTAGCGGCGGTGCACCCGGAGAAACGTCGAGGAATCGAGCTGTCGCTCGACGTTGTCGATACCTCGTGTCGCGGCGAGCAGGCGCCCCTGATCGGTCACGAACCACACGGCATGGCTGTTCGCTTCGGCATACCGGATCTCGTGCGGGGCGAGCAGGACTATCCGCGAGCCCCGCATGGCCGGAATCCGAGGTGGATAGCCTCTGGTCCGCGACGACTCGATACGCGTCAGTGGTTCACCGGCCGGGCTGTCGGTCGCCACCACTAGCACGCCCACGGGGTCGCAGGAGATGCGCACGGGCCGGAGTTCCACGGTGAAGGGCTCCTTGCCTGCAGGCGCATACAGGTTCGCGAAACCCCGCCAGTCGGAGTCCTTCCGAGCTCGCCGAACCGCTTTCTCGATGAGTTCGGCGAGATGTGGGATCCCCGGCGAGACCCGGGCGTTGGGATCGACCGCCGGGTTCGAGCACACGACGCCGAACAGCGCGGTCGCGGTCTCGTTCACCGCGACGAGCTTGCCTGCCACGTCCACCGCGAGGAGCGCTCCGGTGACACCGGGCTCGGCGTCCGAGAAGGCGTCGGCGAGCCGTCGGCCGTTCCGCACCGCCTGGTCACGCAGCTCCGACTCGAAGCCGGCCGCCGTGCGCAGCAGCCATTCGGTCGCGCAGCCGGGCAGCTCGTCACCCCGGCGGGCAACGTCCAGCGCGGCGACGGGTGTGTGGCTCACGGGGTCACGTATCGCGATTGCGGCGCAGTTCCACTCATGGAAGTCGCGGCACCAGTGCTCTGCGCCCTGCACCGATGCGAGGCCGGGGCGTTCGAGCGCCGTGCCCATCCCGTTCGTGCCGCTGCAGGCTTCCGACCAGGAGAAACCTGGAGCGAGAACCGTCTCGTCGGGATGGGGTCCCCAGCTCGCGAGGACGCGTCCGGCGCCGTCCGTCACGCTGACGAGAGCGGGATGCAACTCGGACCAGCTCGCACCGGCGGCCCCGCCGAGCCTCGTGAAGAGCATGTCCTGCGCAACGGAGTGCTCGGTGTCAGCCTCTGCAGCCGGTGCTGCCGCCTGGAGCGGGTCGACCTGGTGTACGTCGCGGCAGCGGTACCAGGACAGCAGGATGCCGGCCCGAACGCCGTCCACCGCGTCCTCTCCGGAGACGAACCGCTCCCACGCCGCCATGACCCGGCGCTGCTCTTCCGTCATCACGCCGCACGCGGCCGCGGTCCCTTTCGTGCCGCGAAGAGGACCGCTCGGATTCGGATGGACGCCGTCCATGCCAGGTCCCTTCTCGCGCTGCTCACGTGCAGGCCAGAGTGACTCAAGGCACAGGCTAGCCGCGCGGGCGCCGCACGCCCAGTGCCGCGGAGCCGGTCCACCCGGCCCCGGAAGATCGTCGCGGCCAGATGGGAGATCCGCGAATGTCCAGCGATTCCAGCACGTCGGCCGGCATCAACTTCACGCTCAGTGCCGATCAGAAGAAGGTTCAGCTCGGGGCACGGGACTTCGCCGAGAACGTGCTCGCTCCGGTCGTACGCGAAGCTGATCGGGAACCCGATCCGTTGAAGGCGTTCCAATTGACCAAACCGGCCTACGTGGAGGCCTACAAACGGGGTATCGCCTTCTGCATGCTGCCGAAGGAGTACGGCGGTGGCGGCCTGACGAACATCGAGCTGATCCTCGCCGCCGAGGAAATCTGCGCCGTCGACCCGGGCTTCGCATGCACGGTGCTGGTGAACGGGCTCGCACTCATGCCCGTCTGGTACTGGGGCACGGAGCAGCAGAAGAAGCGCGTGATGCAGGCGGCCACCTCGGATCCCTCCGGGGAGTGGATCGCGGGTTACGCGGCCAGCGAGCCGCCCGGCACGCCAGGCGGCACGGCCAACTTCGACACCCCGCTTCCCCACCCCGTCGGCATCGGCGTCACCGCCCGTTTCGACGGCGACAGCTACGTACTCAACGGCCGCAAGTACTGGCCCTGCAACGTCGCGGGCTGGGACGGCCGGGGGGCGAACATCAACCTCGTGGTGGTGCGCACGGACCCGAACAAGGGCGGGACGGAGGGGCTCTCGGCCATCCTGGTCGAACGCGGCACCCCCGGCGTCACGTACAACCTGATCGACACCTTCGGACACCGCCTCACGCCGAACTCCGAGATCATCTTCGAGAACGCGCGGGTGCCGGCGTCGAACCTCGTGGAAGGCACCCTGGGCAACGGCGACCTGCTGATCAACCGCAACTTCGCCTGGTCCGGCCCGGTCGCCGGAATCGCCGCCGTCGGGGTGGCCCGAGCGGCGTACGAATCGGCCCTGGACTGGGCGAAGACCTACACCGCAGGCAGCCCGCACCCGATGATCTACTTCCAGAACGTCGGATACGTGCTCGGCGACGTCGCCGCGCGCATCGAGGCCTGCCGCTACTTCTGCTGGAAGGCCGCGCACTACATCGACCAGCACGACTACCACGGCGAGCTGATCGGCGCGCTGAACAAGACCTACTGCACGGAGACGCTCCTCGACAGCGTCTACAAGTGCATGCAGGTCGTCGGAGTCAACAGCGCCGATCGCAAGCACATGTTCGAGAAGTTCCTCCGGGAGGCTGCGATCCTCCCGATCTACGACGGCGGCAACTTCGGAATGCAGCGCCGCCGCGTCCACGGCGTGCTGGCCAGTCCGAACTTCAACCCTCGCGCACTCATGGACGACGAGTACGTCGAGTTCACCAAGGAGATGGAGACGATCGACACCGTCCAACGCCCGGAGGGTCCGGCAGGCCGGCCCCAGGAGCGGCTGACGCACGCATGACGGCCGACCACGAGATCACTCTCCCTGTCGCCGCCGCACCCAGGTGAGCAGCGCTTCGCCCTGGACGCGTTGAAACGCACGCAAGCGCGGGACGCCAGGGAGTGGGTCCCGCCGGGCCGCGTCCAGGAAGAAGGCCGCGAACCCGGCGAGCACGCCGGTCAGGTCCTCGGGGTCGGCATCGCGGGTGACCGGAGTCGTCCGCAGTAGCTCGTCGGTGTCGTGCCCGCCGTACCGGTCGACCTCCACGAGCACCATGAGCGTGTCCAGCCAGCCCGGCCCTCGGCACGCCCATGGCCAGTCGACGAGAACCGCTCCTTCGGCGGTGATCAGCACGTTGTCGGCCCGGAGATCGGTGTGCACGAGCGTGTCGCCGACCAGCGCCTTCACGCCGCGCTCGGCGAGATCGCGCAATCCGTCCACGCCGGGAACAGCGACGCCGTCGGCGGCGAGCCGGTCGAAGCCCGCGAAATCCTCGGCCAAGGCATCCCGGGCGGTCGGCAGCTCGGGCAGAGGACACGGAGTAGCGCCGCGCTCGAGGATCTCGAGAGCATGGAGCACGGCGGCCAGCTCGTCGGTCCGCCACGGTAGCGCGGGCGTCCGCCCGTCGACGTCGGTCAGAACGAGGGCGATCCAGCCATCCACATCCACGGTTCCGCGCAGTTGCGGAACGGGGAGCCCCGCCGGCAGCCCCTCGGTGATGCGGGCCTCGCGCCGGTGCATACCGGGGCTGTCCGGATTCTGCGCGGCGCTGATGGCTTTGACGAAGGCACGCTCACCGGTGGCGGTGACGACGCGGTCGGCGGATCCCGGCGAGAAGCCCCCGGTCTGGGACTGCGCCCGGACGACCGGCGACCGCAGAACGTCCGCCACTCCGTCGCGCACGACGGAGGGCAGATCTGTCCACGACAATCGCGTGCCTCCTGAACCCAACATGCCGGCCAGGCTGACAGAGCCGAGCGCCGACACGCGATCGAGATTCGCGTCGCGTCCTGCGCGACGGCTGATCACAAACCGGTCGACGCTCCACCCCATCGACTGATCATCGACACCCACCACATCGCCGGCGGGACGGATCAGTTCTTCGTGGACGTGCAGCATCACTACGAGAAATGGGACCCGATGACGCCGCCCGGGCTGCGGCTGCACGGTGCCGACGCGATACCTGTCGAGCGGCCGGATCTCGAAGACCGTCATATCTGTTCGAGCCCGCCGTGCTACGTCGCTACGAGCATCTGGCGTTGCCGGCGCCGCAGCAGGACGGGCTGATCAGCGGCATCGGTTCCCTGATCGACACGCGGTTCGGCGGCACCGTGACGAAGAGATATCTGACCGAGCTGCGGGTCATCCGGCGTCGAACGACCCGCATCGACTGATCCCACCAGCGACCGGCGCGCCTTCTCCGTCGAAGATCTCGGTGAGGAAGGAGCGGATCGCCGTCCAGCTACGGGCGTCGGCAGTCTCGCTGTAGGCGACCCCGGGAGTCTGGCCGGTGTCCCCGTCGTGGGTGAATCCGTGCAGCGCGCCGCCGTAGACAGTGAGCTGCCAATCCGCCTGCGCCGCCGTCATCTCCTCGGCGAAGCCGTCCACATCGGCCCAGGGAATGTGGGGATCCGAGCCGCCGTGGCAGACCAGGATCTTCGTGCGCACGGTGCCGGGCGGGGCCGGGCGGTTGCTGAGCAGGCTTCCGTGCACGCTGATCACCCCCGCGACCGAGCTCCCTGCACGGGCGAGTTCCAGCACGCTCATCCCGCCGAAGCAGTACCCCACGGCAGCGAGCGGGCCCTCGACACCTGGCGTGGTGGCCAGTACGTCCAACGCCGCCCGGGTACGCCGGGCGAGCAGGCCGGGGTCGGCCCGGAACGCGGCCAACTGCTCCATGATCCGTTGCCGATCCCCCCGCACGCCCCGCCCGTACATGTCCGCGGCCAGCACGACGTAGCCGAGCTCTGCGAACCGCCGCGCCCGGCCGCGCGCATGGTCGTCGAGACCGGCGCCGCCGTGCACGACGAGAACACCGGGCCGGGGCTCTGCGGTGGCGGGATCACGCATCACGACGCCGTCGAGTACGACGTCGTCATCGCGATAGACGACGGGAGTGGCGGTGACCGTGGGCGAATCGGAGAAGCACTTATTCACGCCGGAAAGGTACTACGCCAAAATCAAGCATAGCAGATTTCGTCGAATTTTGAAATCCACCGTTGGTGGGCTCATCCACTCCCGACCGGCACTAGGCCGCGGATGCCCGCCGAACCGGACCGGCCTCGCGGAGCACCCGTTCCTGGAGATCCGGAGCCATCAGCCGGGCCGGCTCGTCGAGCATGTTGGCCACTCTGAGCAGTTCGGTGCCCAGCACGGCATCCTTCACCGCCGCCTCCCGGTACCGCTCGAGGTACTCATCCATGGCCGACATCTCCTCGGTTCGCTCGCCGGCGACCTCCGGGAACCGCAGGTCGCTACTGACGACCAGGCCCCATGGTGTGTCGAGCATTGTCGCTGCAGCCAGGAAGAACCGGCGATTCACTTCGCCATCGCCCTCACGCATCAGGCGGCTCAGCAGCAGAGCTTCGAGAGCGGCAACCGTCATGCCCTGGCCGTAGATGGGATTGAAGCTACAGAGAGCGTCGGCGACGACGAGATAGCCGTCAGGGAACCGATCCAACTGTTCGTAGTGCCTGCGGATGCTCGCCGGGTAGCGCATCAACACCGGTTCGGTGAGCGGAGTGGCAGTACGGATGATCTCGGCGATCTCCGGAGCTCCGAACCTTTCGGCATATTCGGCCATCTCCGCGTTCCGCGTCGGCAGCTCCTCGCTTTCGCCGACCCCGACGCCGACGAGGGTGAGGATGATGCGATTGCCCTCCTGCGCGAGGATGAACGAACCACGTGGTTGACCGGGATAATAGTTGTACGATGCGCCGATTCGCCCGTCGAGATGGTGGGGTTCGCGACGGTAGACCTGGGAGACGTAAGTGAGCTGGATACGGACCTCTTCCTCAGGCGCCCGCGGATAGCCGAGCTCTCCGAGCCACAACGGAGAGCGGGTGGCACGGCCCGCGGCATCGACCACGAGATCCGCGTCCAGCGCCGACTCCGCCGTCCCGTCACCCCGGCGCCGGATCCGTACGCCGGTGATCCGACGATTGTCCGGAGAAGTCGTCAGGCCTGCGACATCACAGCGGTCGATGATCGTCACCCCGGGTAGCGCCGCAACCCGAGCGCGGACGGTGAACTCCAGGAGCTGGCGGCTCACCGCCAACCCGACCAGCCCGGACGGTTCTGGCCGCAGCAGGTGTCCGTCGAAATGCCAGTGGATGTCCGACTGAGTGTCGGTGGCCATCGCGCCGGCCGCGATCAGCTCCTCGTGTATCCCCGGGAAGAGCTCGTCGTACGCTTCACCACCCCGAGCGAGCAGGCCGTGCAGATGACGACTCTGTGGCACGCCACGACGCGGGGTCGGTTCAGCGGGCAACTCGTCCCGTTCGACCACCGTCACGCGCTCGAAACTCTCACTGAGCACTTTGGCCGCGCAGAGACCTCCCATCGAGGCACCGACGACGATGGCATGTCGACGAGACGAGACCGAACTCATCGAATCTCCTTGGGGGATTGTGTGCGAGATCCACCGCACTCATATATCGAGCCACGTGAAACCTGCCCGGCTCGCCCGGTTTCACGAAGCCCCCGCGCGGCCGAGTTCCCGTGAGTGACGCTACAGTTGGGCGCGAAACACTGAAAGGTGTCCGGCCTCACAGATCAACGCCACGTGTGCCCGAGTTCCGCGAACCGCCGCCGCCACACGAAAAGATCGGATTTCCCACTCGGTGCCGGTTATACGTGTCTCACGCCCAATGGTGAGCCGGCCCGGACCAGGCGTCGCAAGAATCCCCCGGTAAGGCTGTCAGCTGAGCCGTTGCTCGAGGTGAAAGCTCACCTCGTCGCCGAGCCGGCCCTTTCCGATGACCTTACAGAGCGCCGCCCTGAGGGGGAGCCAGTGCGGTCCATTGCCCGACGGCATGAGGGTAGCGGTGAACGGGTGGCCGTCGATCGTTCCGCTCACCTTCACGGCCCGCCTCGTCCCGAGGAGCTCGGCGGATCCGGGCACGGTCACATAGGTGGCGAAGGCTCCGTCCTTCTCGATCGGCGCAGTGAATGCATGGTCAAGTGGTTGACTGGTCGTCAGCGTGGTCATTATGAGTCCTTTGTCCACGATCGATGAAATTCGCCGTTCAGTTCTCCAGCAGCACCGCGCGCAGGCGCGTGGCGAATGCGGCGGGGTCGTCGACGAAGGCGGTGTGCCCGCCGGGAAACATGGCCGGCTCGATGTCGAGCGCCGCGGTGAGCGCCCTCGAGCTGCGGTCGCAGAACTCGCCGGCCGATTCGGCACCGATACCGACCACGATCCGGGTCGGGACGCCGCGAAGGACGGCGAGATCGGGCTGCCAGCGAGTGGTGGGGCGCATCTCGTGGGCGAACCAGAAGTGCTCATCGGCCACCGCCTGCGGGTCGCGTTCGCCCCCGAACATCTGCTCGACGGCGCCCTCGGGCATGGCGATGTCGGCTTGGGCGAAGAACTTCGCCCAAGCTCCCATCACGTCGCCGGCGAGATAGGTGGCGATCAGGTCGTCGGTCTGTGCGTGGATCTGCTCGTGGCCGTCGAGCAGCTTCTCCAGCGGCGGCTCGTGGGCGACGACGGTGTGGACCTGCTCGGGGTGGGCCTGCACGAGGGCCAGGGCGCTGACGGCGCCGCCACTGGAGCCGAGGACGACAGCGGGGCCGGCGCCGAGGTGGGAGAGCAAACGGGACAGATCGTCGCCGCGCATGTCCGGCGTCGAGTCCGCGTCGCGGTCGTCGACCGAGCTGCGGTTGATGCCTCGCGGGTCGGTGGTGAGCACGGTGTGGTCGGCGGCGAGGAGATCGGCCAGCGGCGCGAACGCCGAGGCGTCCATCGGGGCGCCCACCAGCACCACCAGCGGCCCCGTGCCCCGCACCTCGTAGTGCAGTCGCGCGCCCGGGACCTCGAGGTACCCGGCAGTGACAGTGGTCGTGTGGCTCACGGAGCCTCCTGGAACGACGTGGTGGTGCTCGGTCGGCGAACAAGACTCCTGCGGTGGGGCAGAATCATCGCGTGTGAGCGAAAACGTCACGAAGACCGCGAACCTGATGTCGGAGGACGACGAGGAGAGCGGTCTGGCGCGGGCACGCGCCGGTGACGACGCCGCGTTCGCCCGCCTCGTTGCGCCCTTGCGCCGCGAGTTGCACGCCCACTGCTATCGAATGCTCGGCTCCACGCACGACGCCGAGGACGCCCTCCAGGACGCCCTCGTGCGGGCGTGGCGAGGGCTCGCACGCTTCGAGGGCCGCAGCTCACTGCGCGCCTGGCTGTACACCGTCGCCACCAACGCCTGCCTGGACGTCGTCGCCCGCCGTGGCAAACGTGCGCTGCCGGTGGACCTCGGCCCGTCCAGCGTGCGCGCTGTCGTCGGCGACGCTCCGCCGGCCGACGTCGCCTGGCTCGGCCCGTACCCGGACACGGGGCTCGCGACGGGCCCGGTATCGCCGGACGCACACTATGAGCAGCGCGAGGCCGTCGAGCTCGCGTTCGTCGCCGCCCTGCAGCACCTTCCGGGCAACCAGCGGGCCGCGCTCCTGCTGTTCGAGGTGCTCGGGTTCTCCGCCGCCGAGATCGCCGGGATGATGAAGACATCGGCCGCGTCGGTGAACAGCGCCCTCCAGCGCGCCCGTCGGATCGTCGCCGAGCGCATCCCACCCCGCAGCCAGCAGCAGACACTCCGGGAGATCGACGACGAGCGTCTGCGGGCCGTGGTCGCCGGCTACTCCTCCGCGCTCGAACGCGGTGATGCCGACGCGCTCGTAGCGCTGCTCACCGAGGACGTCACGTGGTCGATGCCGCCGCTGCCGCACTGGTACCGGGGCCTCGACGCCGTCACCGACTTCGCCGTGGCGATCCCCCTCACCAGCTGCGGCTCCTGGCGACACATTCCGACCAGCGCCAACGGCCAGCCTGCTGTGGGCTCCTACCTCTGGAAAGACGACGCCCGAGCGCACGTCAGCTGGTCGATCGACGTGCTGACGATGCGCGACGAACGGATCTCC
This sequence comes from Pseudonocardia yunnanensis, assembly GCF_039534065.1. NCBI lineage: Bacteria > Bacillati > Actinomycetota > Actinomycetes > Pseudonocardiales > Pseudonocardiaceae > Pseudonocardia > Pseudonocardia yunnanensis. The sequence goes on from NZ_BAAAUS010000052.1 coordinate 74,648, forward strand.
GCGATCACCTCGTTCATCGGCGCCGAGCACTTCGCGCCCCTCGGACTGCCCGCCAGGTTTCCCCTGAGCACGTGACGCTGCTGCGTACATGACGCTGCGGCTCAACCGGTGGGTGCTCGCTCGCCGACCGTCTTGAGGGCGGCCGCGACGACGGCGTCGAGCCGCCTCCCGTGCGCGCCGTGCCAGTACACACGGCCGCAGGACACGCAACGGGCGAACTGCTCGTAGCGGATCCGGGTTCCGGGTTCGAGCTGATCGGCGACCTCGTCCTTCGGCACACCCACCAGCTCACCGTTGCAGGCGGAGCAGCGCGTCCACGGCGCGAGCGTCGGTGCGAAGCGATCCAGCACGTCCGTCAGCTGCGCGTCGGCCCCCTGCCCACGGACGTAGGCCCCCGCCCACAGTGCGCGCCGCATCAGCAGGCCGCGGTCCTGGGTGAGCAGGATCCGGCGGTCGTTTCCGGCCCGCTCGACGAGGTCGGCGTCGTCCGCATCGTTGCCGTACGCCGTGTCGACGCCGAGCAGACGCAGCCGACGGGCGAGCGTGCCGAGGCCCACATCGAGCAGGAACCCGGCGCTGTGCGGCAGCTTCTGCGGGCGGGGCGGAGGTTCGAGCTCGATCACGGCGCCCGGACGGGGCGACACCGACGGGCTGGTCCGGACGCCGTCGATCGTCGCGGCGCCCACCTCGGTGAGCGGAATGCCGAGGGACTGCACGACATGACCCAGCGACGCCGCGCCGTCGTACGGCACCTCGAACTGTGCGTACCGTCGACGGGGCGCGAGAAAAAGCCTCAGGCCGAGGGCCGGCCGGATCACCAGTTCCATCGATAGTCCCTCCGTATCAGGGCATACCCGGCTCCGGTCGAGTCTGCGCCGAGCCGAGCTCCAGCACAGCCCGGGAGCACACGCACTTCCAGATCCTCTGCGTATATCTCCTTTTCCGGTCATTCCTGCACATTAGGAACAGAGGTACGGATCAAAGCGACATTTCGCCACACCGGGAAGCGTCGTGACCGCAGTCTCGTTCACATACTGGGAGATCCGAGCTAATGTACGGTCATTACATCAGGTGAGGGGTGGAGCATGAGCCTGACAGTAGACATCGTCGAGACCAGCGAGTTGGGCGATCGGAGTTACATCGCTCATGACGGTCAGTCAGCGATCGTTGTCGATCCGCAGCGTGACCTGGACAGGGTGGAGAGCGTGCTCGCGGGCCGCGGCCTGAAATGTGAAGCCGTTCTGGAGACCCACATCCACAACGATTATGTGACCGGCGGACTGGAGTTGAGCCGCCGCACGGGTGCTCGCTACGTGGTGGCCGCGGACGACCACGTCGAATTCGACCGGTATCCCGCGCACGACGGCGAGGAATTCCGGGTCGGTGGGATGCGCGTCCGCGTCATTGCGACCCCGGGACACACGGATACCCATCTGTCGTACCGGGTCGACGACGGGACGGGGCCCGCCGCGCTGTTCACCGGAGGGTCACTGCTCTACGGGAGCGTCGGACGCACCGACCTCGTCGACGCCGCGCGCACGGAGGAACTGACGCACGCGCAGTACCGCTCGGCCCACCGGCTGGCCGAGCTCAGCGTTGATGCGGACGCGGTGTACCCGACGCACGGGTTCGGCAGCTTCTGCTCCTCCGGCTCCGCCACCGGGGGTAGCGGCAGCACGATCGGGCTGGAGCGCATCCGCAACGACGCCCTCACCGAGGACGACGAGGACAGGTTCGTCGAGCGCCTGATCGCGGGACTCACCGCTTTCCCGAGCTACTACGCGCACATGGGCGCGCGAAACCGGCAGGGCCCTGGGCCGGCGGACCTCTCGCCCGTCCGGCCCGTCGAGCCTGCCGAGCTGCGGAGTCGGATCGAGGCGGGCGAATGGGTGGTCGACCTGCGTCACCGCACCGCCTACTCCGCCGCGCACATCGCAGGCAGCATCGGGATCGAGCTCGGCCAGCAGTTCGCCACCTACCTCGGCTGGCTCATCCCGTGGGGGACGCCACTGACCCTCGTCGGCGAGAGCGCCGAGCAGATCGCCGATGCGCAGCGGCAGCTCGTGCGTATCGGTATCGACCGGCCCGATGGATCAGCGATCGGTACCCCGGACAGCCTGGCCGCGCCCGACCAGATTCGTGCCTATCCGCGTGAGACGTTCGACCAGCTCGGTGCCGTCCGTAACGACACCCACGTCGCGGTGCTCGACGTGCGGCGCGACGACGAACGGGCCGGCGGATCGATACCCGGTTCGACGCACATCCCGATGCACTCACTCCTGACCCGGCTCGACGAGCTCCCCGACGGGCAGTTGTGGGTGCACTGCGCATCCGGATTCCGGGCCAGCATCGCGGCGAGTCTGCTGGACCGCCTGGGCCGGGACGTCGTGCTGGTCGACGACGACTACTCACACGCGGTGGAGCTGGGTCTGACGACCGAGACGACACATCTGCCGGTCGGCCACCCGGCGCGAGCCGCGTCCTGACCGCTTTCGTCGCGCCGGTCGCGGGCGGGGTCGGCTTCGGCAGCAGCCGACCTCGCCCCAGCGCGATCTACTGGTAGACGACACAGCCGGCCGGCCTCGTGCCGTTGAGCCGGTGCATTGCCACTGTGGCCGCTGAGGCCCAGCCTGCACACCACCACCGTGATCAAGCCGGTGGAGCCCGTTCCGCTGACCCGACGCAACCCTCGTCGTCAGGTGCGTGATTCGTATTCGTGTGCGTATACTCGCCGACGAGCATTCGCGGACGGGGGTGACAGGTGGCCAAGCAGCGTCGGGTCGGCAACCCACTGGCACTCGCCGTGCTCTCGGCCGTGCTCCACAGGCCGATGCACCCCTACGAAATGGGCCGGACCTTGCGCGAGTGGGGCAAGGACGAGGACATGGAGATCAAGTGGGGGTCGCTCTACACAGTCGTGCGCAACCTCGCCAAGCACGGCCTCGTCGAAGCCGTCGAGAGCACACGGCAGGGAGCCCGCCCCGAGCGCACCGTCTACCGGATCACGGAGGCCGGACGGGACGAGCTCGTCGACTGGGTGCGTGAGCTGATCTCCATCCCGCAGCGGGAACACCCGAAGTTCACAGCCGGCCTCTCGGTGGTGACCGTCCTGCCGCCGCAGGAGGCGATGAACCTGCTGGGGCAGCGGCTCGCGTTGCTCCACGAGGAGATCGCCGGCAGGCGCGATTCGCTCGCCACCCACGCCGAGAACGTTCCGCGGATCTTCCTCATCGAGACCGAGTACGAGCTTGCGATGCGCGAGGCGGAAGCAGCGTGGATCCGCTCCGTGCTCGACGAGATGAGCTCCAGCGCCTTTCCGGGTATCGCCGCATGGGCGGCCTGGCACGAGACGGGCGAGATATCGCCCGAGCTGCGCGGCCCGGCTGAAAGGAGCGACACGACGGAATAGTCGTTCACGAAGAGGCCCGGCAGCGGTGCGGCAACACCACCACCGGGCCCTTGTCCCTCGAACCGCAGCCGCGGAAGGCGACCCGGCCACGAGATGGCAGTCACGAGGATAACCGGGCGCACTCCCCGACGACGGTTCGGACGCACGCAATCCGAAACCCGACCGGCGGCCCTGAACGGGCTGGAGCCGGCACATGCCCTGTGGGGGAGAAGCAATGACGGACGTGAGAACGGCACTGGTCATCGGCGGCGGGATCGCCGGGCCGGTCGCGGCGATGGCACTACGTAAGGCAGGCATCGAGGCGACGGTCCACGAGGCCTACCCGAGCACGGCGGACGGCATCGGGGGCACGATCGCGATCGCCCCGAACGGGCTCGCCGCGCTGGAAGCCATCGACGCACAGGACGCCCTCCTCGCGCACGCGCACCCGATCTCGACGACGGTGATGACGTTCGGCGCCAAGCGGCTCGAACTCCCGAGCCTCGCCGGTGTACCGCCGCTGCAGGTGGTACGCCGGGCCGAGCTGTACGGGTCGCTGCACGCGATGGCGCGCGCACGGGGCGTCCGCATCGTGCACGGCACCCGACTCGTGGACGCCGAGCAGACGGCGTCCGGTGTCCTCGCGCGGTTCGCGGACGGCACCACCGCCACCGCCGACGTGCTCATCGGCGCCGACGGCGTGCGCTCCACGGTGCGGAAATTGATCGACCCGAACGCGCCCGGCCAGAACTACACCGGCATGCTCGGCTTCGAGGGCCTCGCCGATGTCGAGGTGCCGGCCAGGCCCGGCACCATGACGTTCGCGTTCGGCAGGCGCGCCTACTACCTCTACTGGCCGCAGCCCGGGGGCGGCACGGTCTGGGGCGCGAACCTGCCGCAGGAGCCGATGTCGTTGGCGGAGGCCCGGAAGGTGCCGGCCGAGGAGTGGCTGCGCATCCTGCGCGAGACGTACGCCGACGACGAACCGGGGGGTGAGTTGGCCCGCCGCACCAGCGCGGACCGCCTGCAGGTCGTCGGGTCGCTGCACATCATGCCGAGCGTGCCGCACTGGTACCGCGACCGGATGGTGCTGGTCGGAGACTCGGTGCACGCGCCGTCGAACAGCTCGGGCCAGGGCGCGTCGCTGGCGATCGAGAGCGCCGTCGAGGTGGCGCGCTGCCTGCGCGACCTTCCTGACGTGCCGTCCGCGTTCGCCACCTACGAGGGTCTGCGCCGCGGCAGGGTCGAGAAGATCGCCTCGCGCGCTGCGAAGATCAACCATGCGAAGGCGCCCGGACCGGCCACAAGGGCGATCATGCCGTTCCTGATGTCGATCATGATCAAGTTCGCCATGAACCCGGAGAAGACCATGGCATCCGAGCAGCGGTTCCGGATCGACTGGGACGCACCGGTCGTACCGACAGGTGAGCCCGTGCGCGCCACCGGCTGACGACCGGGCTGACGGCGTCAACGGCCGGGGCGCCGTCAGCCCGTCGTCATCGGACGCTCTCGCCCGTGGTCTCGTCGACGGCTCCGCGGATCGTCTTGAGGGGCGGCGGAGGCTTGAGCGGGCTGCGCACCCCGGCCGGGCCGGGCCCGCGCTCCAGCCACAGGGTCACGGGCGAGTGCAGTGCAACGCGTGTGCCGGCCCCCGGCTTCTGGTCGACGACCACGTAGCCGGACAGCTCCCAGCCGAGGAAGGGCGGGAGATCGGGATCGGCGTTGACCGCGACGAGATGCGCCCGCAGGAGCGTGTCCCGCGCGTCCTCCCAGGAGAGGCCGCCCACGTCCGGGACGACGGCGGTGAGGGCGGCGGCCGCGTGCCGCGCAGCCTCGTCCACTGCTCGCCGACCTGCGCCGCGGGCCTCGGACGGTTCGTCGCCGGTCCTCGCCGGGGCACGGGACGCTCTGCTCGGTTCATCGCCGTCGAGATCACGCCAGCGCTCCCACGCCGACTGACGGGTCATGCCCAGTCTCGTGGCGATCTCGGCCCAGCTCTTCCGGTTGGCGCGGGCCGCTCTCACCGCGGCCAGCTCCGTCTGATCGAGCAGCCGCCGCACCACTCCGAGGTCGGACAACGCGTCCAGAGCCGCGTCTCCGGCACTCGACCCCGCGGCCTCACCGACCGGACCGGCGTGATCCCAGCCGTCGAGCCGGTTCCACGCATCCCGGCCCTCCGGCCATGGATCCCTACCCCCAGGCATGCCGTCAGGTTAACCTGACGCCTTCGTGGGCGACAAGACCGCGCCTCGCCCCCGTCGTCAGTCGCCGACGTCGTCCCGCAGCTTCAGCACCGTCCGGAGCACGTACTCGACAGCGGACTCGAATGCACCGCCCCGCAGCTCATCCCGGGTGGCGAGGTTGCGCGACGCGAACTCGAGCATCCGGTCCGGGCCGACCCGGCGAACGACCAACGCGGCGATGTCCTCGAGGTCGAGACCCGGGTTGTCGAGCCGGGTCAGCGCGAACTCGACGACCAACTCCTCGTCCGTCACGAGATCAGCTCCCCTGGCTGTCGGTTCGTGTACTCCTCATCATCCTCAACGCCGTCGTCATCCCGCGGGCACGGCGGCCCACCGCCAGTTCCTCGGATCTTCGACGCGCTCAATTTTGCCGATCAAGCCGGTACCTCCCCGATCTGAAACCGCCGCCGACTCCATCACCCGCCCCGGGCGAACCGCCGAAACAGTGGGGTGAACCACCGCCCCCTGACGAGTGGTCCGCGTTGCCTGGTTCGCCCATAGGGTGCGTTACTTGCTGCCGTCCGGGCGCGATTCTGACCAGCTTTTCCATGTGGACCAATTTGGCATGGAAATCGCCCTCGAAAATGAGTAGGGGTACAGTGGAATTTCGCTACAGGCGGCCTTCCCGCCGCATCATTCTGACATTCCTCGCTCTTGCCGGGATGCTTGTGTTCGCACCACAGGCCTGGGCCCAACCCAGCGTGAATTCGACGACCACAGTGCAGGCGTCACCGTCATCAGCGACCGTCGGGCAGGAGGTCGTCCTGACCGCGACGGTCACCTGCCCCGGATTCCCACCCCAGGGCGGGCTCGGCGTGACGTTCTTCGATGGCGCGAACCTGCTGGACACGGTGCCGGTCAACGCCAGCGGCCAGGCATCACTCACCACCACGTTCACCACCCAGGGCGCGCACGAGATCACAGCCGCCTATAACGGCAACGGCAACTGCGGCGCGTCGAACGCCACCACCACGGTGCAGGTCACGAGCCAGCCCGACCCGCCCACGCCACCCACGCCACCCACGCCCTGCATGTGCGGTGGCGGTAGTGGCCTGGTCAACATCCACAACAGCGGCAACAACGGCGGCTGGGTGTTCGGCTGATCGTTCGTGCTGAGAACCCGGGCAAGAACCGCATGAATCATTCGGCTGCGGACGGGGCTGGCGGCGAATCTGCCGCCACGCCCCGTCCAGCAGGCCCGATGGCAGTATCAACGCCGAGCGGGTGCCATTCCCCGGAATCTCGGTCTACGCCGCGAGCAAGGGCGCCATCGTGGGCCTCACCAAGGGGCTGGCCCGCGAGCTCGCACCAAAGGGAATCACCATTCAACAATGTGCAGCCGGGCCCGGTCGACACCGACGCCAACTCCGCGGACGGCCCTGCTGCGCCGCTCAGCTCAACGCGATGGCGCTCGACCGGTTCGGTGACGCCGGCGAAATCGGCGCGTTCGTATCGTTCCTTGCCGGCCCGGACGGTGGCTTCTTCACCGGCGCCAGCCTGAGCATCGACGGCGCCTGCACCTCGTAGTCGATCGGCTCCGAACGACGGGCCTGTCTGCTCCCGGTCAGGGCCGCCGTGAGACGCGGATCGCGATCACCTCAGGCACCGCGCTGCCGCCCCGCTCGATGAGCCGATCCAGTCGCGTCTCCGGATGCAGAAACGCAGCCAGGAGAGCTTCCAGCGAAAGATGATGCACACCGACCCGGTGCCGGACCGCATTGCCGGTGTGCGGCGTCCGCGCCTGCCAGCCGACCGTCTTGTACCCGGAGTGCAGGCGGACGCCGTCGGACATCCGTTCGACGAACGGGCTGACGAAGCACGGGTGAATCCCCACGTAGACCAGTGCTCCCCCCGGCTCCAGCACCCGCACCGCCTCCGCGACCAGCCGATCGAAGCCGTCCAGGTCGGTGTGCGTGAACATCGAGAACACCAGCGACACCGAGCCACTCCGGAGCGGAAGCGCGCGAGCATCGGCACGGCCAACCGGCAGGCGGCCACGAGCCAGCCGAAGTTGATCGGCGCTGTAGTCCAACCCGACTACGCCAAAGCTACGATCCCGCATGAACTCGGCGTGCACGCCGGTCCCGCAGCCGATGTCCACGGCTAGCCCCGGACCGGACGGCAGCAATTCCCCCAAGGCAGCCCTCGCCACCGCCATGATCTCGGCCCCGGACGTCTGCGCCCAGCCGTCATACCAATCGGCATGACCGTCGTAGCGGGCCGTGACCTGCATGTCCCGAACGGTACCCCGCTTGTTGATCAGCTGCGTTCGGGACGAACCGCGTTGCCGAGCACCGGCCCGAGATCGACACTGAGCCGATGACCGCGCTGTTGAACTTCGAGCAGCTCATCGCTGAGGGCAACGCTGCACCCGTGGTGGGTTGGGATTTCTCCTGGCTCGAGGGCCGGGCCACCGAAGAGCGCCCCTCGTGGGGCTACCTCCGTTCCATGTCGGAGCGGATGGCGCGTGCTCGCGCAGCCCTCGACGTTCAGACCGGTGGCGGGGAAGTCCTCGCACAGGTCCCACACCCCCCGCCGCTGCTGGCCGCAACCGAGTCGTGGCCACCGAACCTCGGGGTCGCCCGCGAAAACCTCCGGCCGCTGGAGGCATTCGTCGTACAGGCCGCCGATCACGGGACGCTCCCATTCCAGGCGCAGACGTTCGACCTGGTCGTAAGCAGACACCCCACCACCGTGGCCTGGCCCGAGATCGCCCGAGTGCTCCAGCCAGGCGGCACGTATTTCGCCCAGCACGTGGGCGCCGGATCGAACCAGGAACTGATCGACTTCATGATGGGCACCCAGCCCGTCAGCCAAAACCGCAGCCCTTCCCGTACAGCTGGGGGAGCGGAGGCGGCCGGTCTCGTTGTGGACGACCTGCGAACCCAGGCCCTCCGCTGCGAGTTCCACGACGTCGGTGCCGTCGTGTACTTCCTCCGCAAGGTCCTCTGGACCGTCCCCGGCTTCACTGCCGAGAGCTACCACGACGAGCTCGCCCGACTCCACGACCACATTCAGTCCGACGGCCCGTTCGTCGCGTACAGCCAGCGAGTTCTCATCGAGGCGCACAAGCCGAACTGACCACCCATACGACGTGTCGGGGCCCGACCACCGGATCCATGATCACCATTTCGGGGTCACGAACCGTGCCACACCCTGCTCCAGGTACCCAATCGATGATCAAGCTCCGGCATCCGGCCGCGCCGACCATGGCCCGCCAATCCCGCCGACCCGCCCACCCATGATCACCATTTCGGGACCACCGACCGCACCACACCCTGCCGCGGGGCCCGAGCTGACGATCAACCCCCAGGATCCAGCCCGACAAGGCAGGCCAGCCGCCACGCCGGAACCAGCAACCGCATCACACCGCGGATCCGGGCTCCGGCCGGGATCAACCTCCCGAGACAGGCCGCTCTCGCCCGAAGCTTCCACGCAGCCGCCAGGCAGTCCCGTTCATGATCACCATCTTGGGCCCATCAGCCCCGCCACACCCTGCCCCCGGTCCCGAACCGATGATCAGGCTCCGGGATCCGGCTGCGCTGACCGTGGCCCGCCAGTACCGTCGGCCCGCCCGCCCCATGATCACCATTTCGGGACCACCAACCGCGCCACACCCTGCCGCGGGGCCCAAACCGACGATCCAGCGTCAAGTCGCAGCAACGCCCGGCGCCCCCGCACGACCGCCCGACCCGCCCGCCCATGATCACCATTTCGGGACCACGAACCGCGCCCCGCCCTGCTGTGGGGCCCGAACTGACGATCAACCTCCGGGGTTCGACACGACGACGGCTCGGGTGCACAGCCCCTGAACGCACAGCAGCGGTCCGCCCCAGGGCAGACCGCTGCAAGCTTTCGACTGTCTCGCTCAGCCGGTGTAGGAACCGGCGGGGGTGCTGACGGGAACAGCCTTGGGGTCGGGGCCGTAGGCGTTGCTGCTGCGCTGGCCTTCGAGCGCGAAGAACACGATGAGCACGATGGCACCGATCAGCGGGATCAGCCCGATGAGCAGCCACCACGCGCTACGGCCGGTGTCGTGGAGCCGGCGGGCGCCGACGGCCAAGGTCGGGATGATGACCGCCACCGAGTAGATCGTGTGGAGCCACCCGGTCGTGGACAGCCCCGGCCCCACGAACACGACCTCGTCCACCAGGCCGAGGACGAGCCCGACGATCACACTCACCAGCGTGAACATCCAGTACTCGGTCCGCCGAGCGCGACCGTTGAAGTCCGCGTACTGGCGCAGGACCTTCGCGTACCACTGCATGCCAACTACCCCCACAGATGAGTTCACGTCGCCTTGAATCACTCGCGCTGATCACACGGAGGGGGTCCGACCTTCGTTCTATGACCTCGGTCACCCGGGGGGGCCGGGCCGTGGGCCGGCGGGCGCACCCGGATCACGTGACGTGGGGCAGCATCTCCTGCTCGAAGGACCTCCGGCCGGATTCATCGAATCGGCGGCACAGTTCCTGCACCTCGTCCTTCAGCAGGACGATCTGCGAATACCCCGCGATACGTCCGTCGACGATGATCGGCGACACGGTCACCAGGATCGTCGTCTTGCCGTAGGGGCGCGCGACGTATCGAACCGGCTCCGTCCGGCCCCCCTCGAAGAGCGCGAGCATCGCATCGAAGCGCGGATTCGTGATCGGCCGGCGATGCCTGTCACGGACATCGCGTCCGAGGTACTCCGGTTCCCGATCGAGGTTCTGCTCGGCCCATCTGTTGTAGTACAGAACGTTGCCTGCAGGGTCGAGGATCGTGACGCCGACGCCTGCCCACTCGAGTATCTCGTCGGAGAGCAGACTCAGATTCCATCCATGCAATGTCCGGTCGCTCGCCGGCGTTTCGCGGTGATTTCTGCCATTCTTGGCCACCCCTGGGACGCTAGATCGATATGGAGACGACCGGGGCGGGATTCAGGATCGGTGAATCAGGCCTTGCGTGCGGGCCTGGACGGCTAGGGCTGTCACGCGCGGGGGCCGCAGAAACGGCCGTCGACAGTGCTGACCGTGCTCGCCAGAGTGGTCGCGATCGAGCGGAACGCGGCGACGACGGTTCGCCGATCCGACGCGCGGCTGGCCAGCACAGTCTGCTCGACGGGCGCATCGCGGATCGGGACGAAGGCCACTCCCGGCCAGCTGTAGAAGCGACGGAAGCTCTGCACCGAGGAACCGACCCCCCGCGCGAGGGCTGCGCTGAGGAGGACGTCGTGCGGGGTGAACGTGACGTCCTCCGACCGCCGCACCGGGTCGCCGTTCCGCTCTCGTCCGAAGTACATGAAGTCGGCGAACTCGCGCGGGCTGTCCACAGGGATGTCCACGTACCGGAGATCGAGGACCTCCTCGAGCGACACCGACGCTGCGGCGGCGAGCTCGCTCCGCCGGGAGGTCACCAGGATCCGCGACTCCGTGGTCATCACGTCCGAGACGATCCGGTCGTCGACCGGCGCCGGTCGCACGAAGGCGACGTCCACCCGACGTTCGACGAGGGCGCTGATGTGTTCCTGGAAGGAGAGGGGAACGAGGCGAACGGTGACGCCCGGCTTGGCGCGGACGAACGTCGCGATCGTGGCCGGTGTCAGCTCGGCGGAGCCGTGACCCATGACGCCGACCCGCAGAACCTCGTCGTCGGCCGGGGCGTCGGCCACCTGCAGTGCACTCCGCTCAGCTTCCAGGAGGGTTCGAGCGCAGGTCATCAGTCGTCGTCCGGAGTCGGTGAGCTCGAGCGGCGAGCGCTCCAGCAGTCGCGCACCGACCTCACGCTCGAGTGCTTTGACATGAGCGGTGACAGCGGGCGGAGAGAGGAACAGCCTCTGCGCAGCCCTGACGAAACTGCCCTCCTCCACGACGGCGACGAAGGACCTCAGCTGCCGCAGCTCCATATCGCGCCCGCCTCGCCTCTGCGTGTCCGATGCACTTTCCGCAGTGAAGCAACACTGACATCCGCTCTCAAGCGATGTGCGTGCGAGCGTTCCGTCGAAAGACGGGCCTACGGCAAGCGCCGTCCCGTCGGAGCAGCGTGGCCTGACTGCCCGGATTGCCCCTCTTCTGCGAGGCTCGTCGCATGGACGTGCCGCACCCCCGTGACGGCGCGATCGTTCTACGGCCCTGGGCCCCCTCGGACGCGGAGTGGTACGCGAGCTGCGCCAGAGACGTCGAGATCCAGCGGTTCACAACCGATGCCTCGAACCTGACCGCGGCGGACGTCGTGGCGGCGATCAGCGCGCTCTCGACGAACCCACAGCATGAGGGGTTCCTGATCTCGGATGCGCGCACCGGGGCCCGCCTCGGCAACATCACCCTCGACCACGTGGATCGGACAGGTGAGATCTCGTACTGGGTGGCCGCCGAGGTGCGGGGCCGAGGCATCGCACGTCGAGCCATCACGCTCCTGACGCGCTGGGCCTTCGCCCACCTGGATCTCCAGGTGATGCGCCTGTGGACCCACGCCGACAACGCCCCGTCCCGAGTAGCCGCTGAGCACGCAGGGTTCGTCCGCGATCCGTCGGGCGACCAGCTGCGCGAGGTCAAGGGCGAGATGTGGCCGACCGTCGCCTACGAATTGCGTCGAGGCAGAGCCGAGAGCCACGACTCATCGTCGACGGGGTGATGCCGGCGGTGCGGATCACGCCGCTGCGCGCAAGCGCACCGTGGCGGCTTCGGCGGGGGGCTGTTGCTGCTGGCGGCCACGACCGGCCAGCTTCGCCAGCGTGCGCAGCGTGCGGCGCGGCAGCTCCAGCATGTCGACCACAGCCCGGTAACGCCAGCCGGGCACGGACAAGGTGCGGCCCCGGGCGAGATCGGCCAGGCACTCGTCCACCACGGCCTCGGGCTCCAGCCACATCGCCGAGGCGCCCTCCGGCACCGGGTGCTTGCCGGTGCGCATCCGACCCGCGCACAGCGCGATCATGCCCACGCCGGTGCCGGCGAGCGACGCCGAGACGGTGTCGGTGAACGTCAGCACCCACGCCTTCGTCGCTGCGTACGCGTTTCCCGGTCCGGCGAGGTAGCCGGCGAAGCTCGCCACGTTGACGACACCACCGCGACCACGCTCGATCATCCCCGGCAGGGCGGCCCGGGTCAGACGCATCACCGCCGTGACGTTCGTGTCGATCTCGGCCTGCAGATCCCACATGTCGGCGACCGCGAACTGGCCCTCACCCTCGACGCCCGCGTTGTTCACCAGCAGATCCACCGGCCGGCTGCGATCAGCGAGCCGATGCTGCACCGCGGCCAAGCCCCGCTCGTCGCTGAGGTCGGCGACCACGACCTCGACCGCCACTCCGCACCGCCGTGCCGACGCCGAGACGCGCTCCAACCCCATCCGGTCACGAGCCACGAGAACGAGGTCATGGCCGTCGCGGGCGAGTCGAGCGGCGAACACGGCACCAAGACCGCGGCTGGCTCCGGTGACGAGTGCAGTAGGCATGTCCCGGACGCTACGGATCATCTGCTGAAGGAACGCTGAGTTGCTGAAGGGACGCTGAGTTCCTGAATACACGCTGAGACGGAGCCGCGCAGACCGCGTGATGCTCCCATATCAGACATCCTGCCGAAGACGTGACGGTAAGGCGTCGGCCGGGTACGCGCCGCGGAACATCAGCACCCACGAAAGCGTGCAGTATCGCCGCCTGATTGGTGACCACGCACTAGTCTCAGAAGCTTCATACGAGCCTGTTCTGAGAATTGATCAGCGCGCCGCGAGGACGTTTCTCAGGGCGAAGGGTGTGGCGCGATGCGGAAGGCGATCGTCGTGGTGGCCCTCGTCGTGCTGCTCGCCGGGTGCACGTCCTCGAACAACAGCGCAGGCTCCGCCACCGCCCCAGGTACGTCGATCGACCCGGTCAAGGCCGACGCCGTCGTGAAGGTCGTGCGCGACATGATGGCGACCGAGCACCTGAGGGCGGTGCTCGTCCGCGTCACGATCGACGGCCAGGACCTCATCACGCAGGCCTTCGGCGAATCGATGACCGGTGTTCCCGCCACCACCGACATGCACTTTCGCAACGGCGCTGTGGCGATCTCCTACATGTCAACGCTGCTGCTGCAACTCGTCGACGAGAAAAAGGTCAGCCTGGACGACAAGGTGTCGACGTGGTTGCCCGACATCCCGCACACCGACCGGGTCACCCTCGGCCAGCTCGCCCAGATGACATCGGGGTACGTCGATTTCGTGCAGGAACCTGCGTTCATCGCGGCGACCTACGCCCAGCCCTTCAAACAGTGGACGCCGGAGGAGCAACTCGCCTTCGCGGTTTCGAAGCCGCTGATGTACGAGCCCGGAACGAACTCGAACTACGCGCACACCAACTACGTCATCCTCGGATTGGCGCTGGAGAAGATCACCGGACAAGACCTGACGACGGCCTTGCGGGAGAAGACCCTCGCTCCACTCGGGCTCGACAACACCACGGACCCGGGCACGGCGGCCATCACGGAACCCGTGCTGCATGCCTTCAGTTCCGAACGCCGCCAGGCCCTGCAGATCCCGGCCGGAGTCCCGTTCTACGAGGAGTCGACCTACTGGAACCCGTCGTGGACGCTCGCTCGGGGCGCCATCCAGACCACGAACCTCCACGACCTCAGCGTGACCGCGGCAGCCATCAACTCCGGGCAGCTGCTCTCGCCCGAGTCCTACGCCAAGATGGTGTCCACAGAACTGCGAGGAAGAACGACGGCGATTGCCGGTTGCGCCGCGTGCTTCGACCAGAACATCGCCTACACCTACGGTCTGGGCGTCGTCATCAGTGGCAACTGGCTCCTGCAGGACCCACTGTTCTCGGGCGAGTCCGCGGTCGAGGCGTATCTGCCCTCGCAGAAGATCGCCATCGCTGTCGCGGTCACCTACCAGCCCGAGGCATTCGATCCCACCACCGGCGCGTATTCGAACGTCGCCGACAAACTCTGGCGACAGATCGCCGCCCAGGTTGCGCCGTCCGATCCTCCGCCGACCAAGTAGCCGGATCGTCGCCTACTGCTCCGACTCCCCCGACTCCGTCTGCTCAGGCGTCGACGATCCGGGCGTCGACCGCTCGGGCTTCGACGGCGGGGGCGTGGGCCGGGCGGGTGTCGACCGCTCGGGCGCCGACTGCTCAGGCGTCGTCTGTTCAGGAGGCGACGACTCGGATGTCGAGGGCGCGGGCTTCGACGGCGCGGTCGTCGGCCGGTCGGGCTTCGACGGCACGAGGGTCGGCTTCTCCGGCTTCGACGGAACAGGCTTCGGCGGCTCAAGGGGCCGCGCAGGCTTCGGCGGCTCCGGCTTCGCCGGCCGGCCATCAGGAAGGTCCGTTCGTTCGGGCGGTCGCGGCGCGCGGAGTGAGCGGTCGGGCTCGTCTGCACGGGTGAGCCGATCCGGCCGGTCGGCGCCACAGTCGCGGCGCCGCGCTCCGCCGAGGTCGCCCGCTGCACACTCAGGCCGCGCCGGCGGTTCCTTAAGGCGTTGTGGACGCCTCCACGTATCGACCGTTCGCAACGTGCAGTCGAGTGCCCGGTAAGCCAATTTATCGTTCTTCGCCGCAAATACTCGAAGCTCCATCAGCAGTGACCGTGCGATACGCTCGTTGTTTCGGTGCAGCGCCTCGACCCATACCTTGAAGTTCGGCGCGTTCGCATACTCGGAATTCAGGTCCGTGAAGCACGAGCCCAATGCTGCCGAGAGGCGTGGATCGTCGAGATCACCTGGGTCGATGGTCGGAACAGGCCGCAGCGATGCAGCGGCAGGTGCCGCCGGTTGCGGCAGCCATGATTCTGACGCAGCCATGGACAAGCCGGTGACACTTCCCAGGACAATGGCGGTCACAACGGCGGCGCCTAGGATTTTCTGTGCTGCCGCACGGCGCCGTTCGTTCATCACACCCCCAGCGACCGCCCGACTGCCGAATCAGCAAATCAAGCGACCAGGGTCCACCCAAGTTCCCGGCATGACAACGCCGCGCGACCCTCATCCGCATAATCATCACAATGTTGGCCTGACCAGCCGCAGAAATTGCGCTGTTCACTCGATCCGCGGGCTCCGTACGGACCACGTGGCTTGGAACAAGATCTCCGGGCAGACCGCAGATCAACTCGCCCGACCCGTCAGGCGAGGCGGTATCGACCCGACGCCACAGCTCGTCGAACCGCTGCAGCCGCCTGCCTCTCGTCGAGGTCGCTGGTGTCGAGAACGTGGTTCTCGAGCTCGTCGAGCACGGCGAACTGCTCGTAGAGGCCCGTGATCGCGCCGACGTCCTTCAGTTCGTCGTGGGCGCGCCCCCTTGCGCGGGTCAGGGTGACCTCCAGGGTCGGACGCAGGACCACGTACGACATCTGCAGGTGGTCACGTTCCGCGGCGGCTCGGAACGGAGCCAGGAACCACGGGCCCACGATGCCGTCCACCACCACCTCGTACCCACCTCGCGCGAAAGCGGTGACGGCAGCCAGGATCGCGTCGATGACGACCTCGTTCTGGCGCGCCGATTCAGGTAGGTACGGCAACACGAACCCGGTGCGGATGGCGCGATAGAACGAGTCCGTCACCAGGTGGACCGACGGCCGCGCCGCGCCACCGGCAACCAGAGCGGCCACGCTCGTCTTCCCGGCACCGGGCGGCCCGGTCAGGATGATCACTTCACCGCTCACGGCAGGCGACGCTAACCACGAGATCGGTGGCGGAACAGTCTTTTCTCCCCTCCGTGGTGACGATCAGAGGGAGCGGTTCAGACGGCCGTTAGTGCTCGAGAGCTCGCCCACGTCGCCACCTGCGCCGGCATCCCGGCTCACACCGATCGACGCAACGGTGGGCCGCGACTCAGAGGGCGTCTTCGTAGGTCTTCAGGGTGATGACGAACAGGGCTCGTTCGGCGTCGGTGAGGGGTTCGAGGGCCAGACGCCAGGCGCGGGCGCTGCGGGCCAGCCAGGCGTCGATGGCGGCGCGGTGGTCGTCGGCGAGGGAGACGATGGCGCGGCGGCGGTCGGCGGGGTCTTCGCGGCGGTCGAGGATGCCTTTGCGGGTGAGCTCGCCGACCATCAGGCTGACGGTCGCGGGGGTGACCTCGAGACATTCGGCCAGGTCGTTGACGCCGATGAATATTGTGCAACGGCGCCCCGCGCGACTCGTCCACGCCGGCCTCCGCCAACAACTCGACGACACGCTGACAGCAGTCGACACCTACCTGGCCGGCAACGGGCAACTCCCCGAGTCGGCCGACGAACTCCAGCGGTACTGCCTCTCCTTCTGCGGCGCGCTGCACGCCCACCACGCCCGCGAGGACAGCGTCTTCCCCCGGCTGGCTGCCGACTTCCCCGAACTCAAGCCCGCGCTCGACCTTCTCGCCCGCGAACACGAAGCCGTTGCCGCGCTCAACGTGCAGATCACCGAGACGCTGGACCTGCTGACCACAGCACCTTCGCGCGAGGTCGCCGTGCACCTGCGCGATGACCTTCACCGGCTGGCCGGGGACCTGGACGAGCACTACGCCTACGAGGAAGCCCATCTCGGCCCGGCCCTCGACGCCGCCTGACGCCCGTCTCGGGCGGTCACCGGTTGGTCTGGTTCAAGGGGCAGTCGAAGCACCTGGGCCGCACTACCCCGGCCCGATGTTGCTGCTCGTCGAGCCAGACGGCGTGGCGGGCGGCAGCGATTCTCGTCCACGCCCCGTTGCGCGCCGTCGAGTCGGCCCATCCGATGATCACGGCGATCCCGGCCAGCACAGCCAGCCCGGCGACCACCACCGTGATCAACACGGTCCGCTGCTGTCTGGCACCGGCGCGCTCCGGCCCCCGACAGCGGCCCGGAAGGCCGCATCTCCGGCGGTGAGATCGGTTCGCGCGGTCTCCTTCGCGATCAGCACGCACAGCACCGTGACCGCGAGGACGACCACCGCGTACACAGACACCACAACCGAGCTGTCGTAGCTGCTCAACAAGGCCGTCGCGATGATCGGAGCCAGTGCACCTCCCACGACACCGGCGAGCTGGTACCCCATCGAGGCGCCGCTGTAGCGCACCTGCGTCGGAAACATCTCGGCGATGAAGGACGCCTGCGGGCCGTACATCGCAGCATGCAGCACCAATGCCACGACGGCGGCGACGACGATCAGCGGGAAGCTCCCGGTGTCCAACAGCGCGAAGAACGCGAACGACCAGATCGCGGCACCGATCGCCCCCGCGAGGTAGACCGGCCGCCGACCGATCCGGTCGGACAGCGAGCCGAAGAACGGAATGAACACCACCTGGCACGCCGCGGCGATGAGCACGGCGTTGAGGGCGTAGCTCTGGGGCAGCTCCAAGTAGGTCACGACGTAGGTGGTGATGAACAGGACGAACAGATAGAACGCCACGTCCACCCCGAGACGTGCCCCCACGGCCAGCAGCACCTGCCGCGGATAGCGCTGCAGCACGTCGACGATCGGCGCCTTCGCCTTGACCTGCTTCGTCTCGACCTCCTGGAACAGCGGGCTCTCCGCGACGGACAACCTGATCCAGAGACCGACGAGCACCAGGAGACCACTGAGCAGGAACGGGACGCGCCAGCCCCAGGACAGGAATGCGTCGTCCCCGGTGACTCCGCCCATCAACGACAGCACGCCGTTGGCGAGCAGCAGACCGATCGGCACCCCGACCTGCGGCCAGCTCGCGTTGAGCCCCCGCTTGCGGGCGTCGCCGGACTCGAGAGTCATCAGGACGGCTCCGCCCCACTCCCCGCCGAGCCCCAGTCCTTGTAGGAAGCGCAGGGCCACGAGCAGCACCGGGGCCCAGACGCCGATCGTCGCGTAGGTCGGCATCAGGCCGATCGCGAACGTCGCGACGCCCATCAGCAGCAGCGTGGCAACGAGGACGTTCTTCCGCCCCACCTTGTCGCCGTAGTGCCCGAAGACGATGCCGCCCAGCGGGCGGGCGATGAATCCGACGGCGTAGGTGGCGAAGGCCAGCAGGGTGCCGACGAGCGGCTCGAAGCTGGGGAAGAACAGCTGGTTGAACACGAGCGCCGCGGCCGTGCCGTAGATGAAGAAGTCGTACCACTCGAGTGACGTGCCCACGAGGCTCGCAACGACGACCCGGCGGACTGAGGACGGTTGCAGAGCAGCTCGTTCCACGGACGCAGCTGACATCGGTTCTCCTCGGCCTTCGATGAGGGGTGAGACGCCAGTCACAGTAAACATTGTTCAACAATCTAACAAGAGGGATGTTCACTCATCGCACGAAGCCCGGGGTAGGGTGAGGCCAACCGAAGGAAGGTGGCCCCGTGACCACGGCCGATCCGGTCGATGCCGTGATGGCGCTCCCAGCTCTGCCGAAGCGCGTGAGCACCGCAGAGCAGGCCGCCGAGACGCTCCGGCGGCAGATCGCCGACGGGAAGCTGCCGCCGGGCACCAAGCTGCGGGAAGAAGCCGTGGCCGCGGCCCTGGAGATCTCCCGCAACACGGTTCGCGAGGCGTTCCGGCTGCTCGCCCACCAGCGATTGGTCGAGCACGCTCTCCACCGCGGCGTGTACGTGCGCACCGTTACCGCCGCCGATGTGCGCGACATCTACGAGACCCGCCGTCTCATCCAGCCGCTCGGGATCGACGCCGCTCTCCGCGACAGCAACGTTCGCGACGCACTCACCGCACGCGTCGCGACCGCCACCGAGGCCGCGGAGCGCGAGGACTGGGGCGCGGTCGGCACGGCCGACATCGACTTCCACCGCGCCCTGGTCGAGGCGTGCGGCAGCACCCACATCACCGCGATGTTCGAGCACGTGCTGGCCGAACTGAGGCTGGCATTCCTCCTCATGCCCGACCACCAGGACCTGCACCAGCCCTACATCGAGGGCAACCGCCGCATCGCCACCCTGCTCGACGCGGGGGACCGGGAGGGCGCACTCGCGGAACTACGGGCCTACCTCGACGCCGCCGAGGCCCAACTGCTCGGGGTGATCATCGAGGCTCCGGGCGAGGCCGACTGACGAGCATCGCGCGGACCACCCTGCTTTGAGGTGGACGCCGGCGGCTCGGCGGAGGTGGCGGTAGGCGCGCCGCACCGGCTGTCGATCACCGTGCTGACGGTCGACGTGCCGGCCGTACACCTGCTCGTCACCGATCCCGGGAAGACCGACGGCGAACGCGCACCCGGCTACTGACCGTCGTGGTTCCTCAGCAACGTTTGTGCGATCACTCCGCGATCCTTCATAGTGGTCGGCGTCACCCGCGATGATCTCCACGCAGGTCAGAGCCGGTGCAACCCAGCGATCTCCAGTGATGCACGAACACCCGGTGAGCGTCCGGGAATGCGCGGGCATACCCGGGACGAACCCCGCCACGTCGGGATTCACCCGATCAGCGGCCAACCTGACCGGCCCGTACTGTTCGGAGCAACCTCGGCGCCCAGTTTTATCCGGTTTCAACGGGTTCTGATTATCCACGATCTGTCCGATTTTATCCGGTTTTGCCGGGTTCGGCTGCGCTATCCAGGCGAGATCACGAGTTCATGAGAAACGGGTTGCGGTTGGGCTCCGATGTACCTGATGCGACCCCACTCACCGGGGTCCTGAATCGGACCTCGCTCCCCGAGGTACGAAACGCTAGGAAAGGAACGACATGGCTAACTTTGGCTGGAGCCCCTCCAAGGGATGCAAGGACGCCCCGAAGGGCCACGACCACGGCCATGACCACGGCCACGGTCACGACGACCACGACCACCGCCCCGTGAGCTGGCACCACAAGCACAGCAGCCACCACCGTCACGACGGGGGCAAGAACCACTCCGGCGGCCACTGCCGCTGAGCTTCTTGATTACACGCGGCCCCACCCGCCACGCGCGGGTGGGGCCGCGTGACGGAGGGGGTCTTTCATGTCAGCCGTATCGGCCGATGCCATTTCCGCTGGCACGGCGCCCGAGACCGGACCGGCGGACGACGCCGGTGCCGGAGGCGGAACGTCGCTGGTCGAGCAGGCCCCCCGACTAAAGGTCCGGTCCATCTTCCGCAGGTTCTGGCCCGAGACCCGCCCGTTCCGCGGGCGCATGGTGCTGAGCCTGCTGCTGTCCGCGATCGGTCCGGCGCTGGCAACCGTCAGTGTCTGGCTGTTCAAAATCCTCGTCGACGACGTGCTGACCCCGCACGACTACCGGCTGTTCCCGGCGGTGGCCGCCGCGTATCTGGGCATCACCCTGCTCGAGGGACTGCTGAACTTCACCGACCAGTACATGTCGGTGTGGGTGGGCGAGCGTTTCGTCCTCAACCTACGGGTTCGACTCTTCGCACATATCCAACGACTATCTCTGGGATACTTCGAGAGAAACCAGCTCGGCGACATCCTGTCCCGCCTGACAGGCGATGTCGGCGCGATCGAGTCGCTCGTCCTGACCGGCGTGAACGTGGCGCTGAGCTACACGTTCCAGATCGCATTCTTCACGGCCGCCATGTTCTATTTGAACTGGCAGCTGGCGTTGGCCGCATTCGTCGCCGCGCCGGGCTTCCTGTTGTTGGCACGAGGCTTCTCGCGGCGCATCAAGGACGCCTCACGGGAGCGTCGGCGTCGCTCGGGTTCGATCACGGCGGTGGCCGAGGAGTCCCTGGGCAACGTCGCGCTGGTTCAGGCCTACGACCGTGAAGAGCACGAGGTGGACCGGTTCCAAGAGGAGAACCTGGGCAGCTTCCGGGCTCAGATGACCGCCACCAGGCTCGAAGCGCTGTTCTCCCCGTTCAGCAGCCTGCTCGAGACGATCGGTGTGCTGCTGGTCGTCGGCATCGCGGTGTGGGAACTGGCCAACAACCGGATCACTCTGGGTGGTCTGCTGGTCTTCGTCGCCTACCTCACGCAGCTCTACGGACCCATCAGCGGCTTCGGCAATCTGTGGAACTCGCTCTACTCGGCGAGCGCCAGCGCCGAGCGCATCATCGAGGTCCTCGACGAGGAGCCCGGCGTCGTCGAGCCCGAGGACCCCCGCCCATTGACCCGCGCCTCTGGCGAGGTCCGTTTCGAGGACGTCGAGTTCAGCTACCCGGGCACCGACAAGGCGGTGCTGCGCGGGATCAGCTACAAAGTCCCGCCCGGCGCCAAGGTCGCGATCGTCGGGGCGAGCGGCGCGGGCAAGACCACGCTGACCAAGCTGATGCTGCGTTTCTACGACCCCGCCAACGGCCGGATCACGCTGGACGGGCGCGATCTGAGGGACCTGTCGCTGAGTGATCTGCGGCGCAACGTCACAGCGGTGCTGCAAGAGACACTCGTGTTCGACGGCACCGTGGCCGACAACATCCGCTATGGCAAAGCCGACGCCACCGACCAGGAGATCACCGCCGCTGCCGTCGCCGCGGACGCTCACGGGTTCATCTCGGCGTTGCCCGATGGCTACGACACCCGGATCGGGCAGCGTGGCCGGATGCTCTCGGGTGGCCAGCGCCAGCGCCTCGCGATCGCCCGAGCGATGATCCGCAACTCACCGGTGCTGCTGCTCGACGAACCGACCACCGGTCTGGACGCCGAATCGACGCAGCGGGTGCTCGAACCGATGCGCAGGCTGATGAGCGGCCGAACGACGATCGTCATCTCGCACAACCTGCTCACCGTCACCGACGCCGACCAGATCCTGTTCCTCGATGGCGGCGTGATCACCGGTATGGGCACCCATCAGCAACTCCTCGGCCGCCACCCCGGCTACACACGGCTCTACCAGCTGCACCACCCCGACCAGCCCGGCCGGCCCGAGGCTCCGATCGCTGCAGGCGCGTCGCCGGGCCGGGCGCCGGTCGGCCCCCCGGCGAACGCTCCCACCACCAGCTTTCCTGTTGCCCGGCCGCGATGGGCTGCCGCGGACAGCACGTCGGCGACCACACGGTTCGCCCGCATCCTCCCGGGCCGGCCTGTCAAGGCGCTCGGCCGGGACTACCCGCCCCCCGCTGCGCCATCCCGTACATCCGGCACACCCGCAGGTCGCGACGCGACAGCGACCACCGGCAGGCTTCCGGTCGTGCCCTCCGCAGGCTGGAGCAACGGTGCTCGTCCCACGACAGGACGGCATCGCGCCGCGGCCGAGAACACACCGCCGCGGCCCGCTCCGGCGCCCAGGGTCCGAGCCGACCACCGTCCGCAATCCACGTTCGACCCGCTGCCCACACCGCAGCCACGCACGCTTCCTCCGCAGCCCGCGGTGCTCCGCTCACAAACCGAGTACCGGCAGCCGCCGGCGCCGGCGCAGCGCGATCGCTCCGACGCCTCCTACCCGGGACGCCCTGTCACACCGCCGTCGCCGCGCCACCGCCACGAACCAGGCCCGACGAACGGCCAGCATCGCGGACACACCGGTGAGACGCCGGTGCCACGCCACGGCGAGGTCGCGCACACGGGACTGAGGAGATGACGCCCGCTCGCTCGCGGGAATAGACCCTCGCACTTCGGGGCTGTCTGCCGACGTGACGACAATTGGACTGATCGGCGCCGGCTTGATCGGCGGGACCGTGGCACGGCTGGCTGTCGCCGGTGGCTACGACGTGGTGCTGAGCAATTCGCGCGGGCCGGAGACGCTCAAGGAACTGGTCGACGAGCTGGGGCCGCAGGCCCGGGCCGCCACACCGGCCGAGGCGGCCGAGGCCGGCGACGTGGTCGTCGTGACCATCCCGTTGAAGGCCTACCAGAGCGTGCCTGTCGAACCGCTCGCCGGAAAGCCCGTGATCGACACCAACAACTACTACCCCGAGCGCGACGGGCAGATCCCGGAGCTGGACAACGGCTCCACCACCAGCAGCGAGCTGCTCCAGAAACACCTCCCGACCGCCAAGGTCGTCAAGGGCTTCAACAACATCTTCTTCAGGCACCTCCAGGCCCTGCCGCGTCCGGCCGGCTCGCCCGAGCGCAGCGCACTCGCGATCACGGGCGACGACGCGCAGGCGAAGGCCGCAGTGACGACGTTCTTCGACGGGATCGGTTACGACACGGTGGATGCCGGCCCGCTCGCCGAGGGCTGGCGCTTCCAGCCCGGCACCCCGGCGTACGGCCCGATCTATGCCGGTGGGAACCCGAACTTCATGGAGTCACCGGGCGAGCCCGGGAACGCCGACGCCGTCCGACGCGCGCTGGCGGCCGCAGAGCGTTAGGCCGACCAGGTTGTTCGCAACAGAGCGGTGACCGACCCGGGCCGGACGTGGTCCCGGTCGGTCACCGCTCTGCCGCCCGTGGCCACCGAGTTGAATTCTCCGCTCAGCTGCGTAGCGTAGACCTGAGTTGTGTAACAAAACTCAGGAGGCTGCCGTGCCCATGCTCGACGTCTACGTGCCCGAGGGCGCGCTGCGACCTGACGCCGAAGCGGCCCTTCTCGGCCGGCTCACCGACATCCTGATCACGCACGAGGGGTTCGACCCCACGGACCCGGTGACTCGCGCGGTCTCCTGGGCCTTCCTGCATCGGCCGGTCGCCGTTCATGTCGGGGGCCTGCCGGCAGAGGAACCTCGATACAAGATCGTCGTCACGGTCCCTGAGGGACAGCTCGACCGATCCGCCCGGGAGTCGGTGGTCGCCGAGGTGACCGAGGCCGTCCTCGATGCCGAAGAGGGCGCCCGACCCCGAGATGCCACCCGCGTCTGGGTCTTTCCGACCGAGATCCCGGACGGCTACTGGGGAGGTCGCGGTCGCATCACACCGCTGTCGGACATCCTCCAGCGCCTGACCGGCGGCGACCTCGACCAGGCGCGCGAGTTGGCCGCGCAGCGCATCGCCGCGAGCCGGACCGAGCGCGCAGCGCCCCCGCCGCGCTGACTCAGGCGCCGGTCACGAGCCGGGAACGGCCGAGGCTGTCGTCGGCGCCCACGGCACGGCGCCGTCCCATCGATTGAGGTAAGTGGTCTCCCAGCTCGACCGGCGCTTCGTCGGGCCGAAGCTGCCGGCTGGGTAGCCGAGCGGGATCGCGAAGTGAAACGCCACCTCTGCTGGAATCCCGAACATCTCCCGGAACCGGTCCTCCACCGAGTGGTGGAGCGTCGTCGGCACCGAGCCGATGCCGAGCCCACGTGCAGCCAGCATGAGGTTCTGGGTGGCCGGGAGAACCGAGCCCGCCGCGTTGGGCGGCACGGACAGGGCGAAGACGACGCACGGAACGGCGGCCATCTCGTCGGCCAGCCGCATGGATGACGCCCACTGGGCACGCTCGGCTTCGGTCAGGTCATCGGGCCCGGTCCAACCCTCCGCATCCCGTCGCTTCGCCCACCAGGCCTCCCGGTAAAGCGCCCCGAACTCGCGGATGAGGTCGGCGTCGTTCACAGCGAGAAAGCGCGCGATCTGGCTGTTGCCACCGTTCGGAGCCTTCGCCGCCGCGGACACGATCAGTTCCAGGTCGGCGAGCGGTACGGGGTCCGGCCGGAACCGGCGTATCGCCCGCTGCGTGAAGATCGCATCACCAAGTGTCATCGACAGGCGTGAGTGGTCCACTGCGCTCCTCATCGGCGGCTGGTCAGCGTCTCGATCATACGACCGGCTCCAGCATCTCCCGATGCTCCGAAAATCACGGTCTGCGCCGCTGCGAGCGCCCGCCCTGGGCCCGGCGCCATGCACGCGAGTGCAGCAGCCGCAGCCCGTTGAGGCCGACGACGACCGTCGACCCCTCATGGCCTGCGACGCCGAGCGGGAGGGGCAGCGTGCCGACGAGGTCCCAGCCGACGAGCAGAACGATCACGGTGGCGGCGATGGCCAGGTTCGCCCGGACGACACGGTGTGCGCGTCGGGAGAGCTTGATCATGCTCGGAAGGGTGTCCAGCTCGTCCCGGACGATCACCGCATCGGCGGTCTCCAAGGCGAGGTCGGAGCCCTGCCGGCCCATCGCCACGCCGAGGTGTGCGGTGGCCATCGCGGGGGCGTCGTTGACGCCGTCTCCGACGAGGAGGACACGGTGCCCGTCGGCTTGCAGGGCGCGCACCTCATCGACCTTCCCGGCGGGGAGCAGGCCTGCTCGCACGTCGGTGATGCCGACCTCGGACGCCAGGGCTTCTGCGGCGCGCCTGTTGTCGCCGGTCAGGAGGACCGGGGAGTGTCCGGTGAGGGCGGTCAGCGCGGCGACGGTCTCGCGGGCGCCGGGGCGGAGCCGGTCGGCGATGGCCAGCACAGCGACGGGAACATCTTCGACGAGCACGACCACGGCCGTCCGCCCGCCTGCCTCGAACTGCCGGACGAGACCGCGAGTCTGCTGGATCGTCTCCTCGGCGGGACAGTCGCCCTCGGGTGCATCGGCTGCGATGAGAAGGCCCGGGGAACCGACCCGGACGCGTCGGCCGGCGACGGTCGCGCTCACTCCCTGACCTGGTGCCGAGGTGAAGCCGGTGGCCGCGGGCAGATCCAGGTTGCGCTCGCGAGCCGACGCCATTACGGCCCGGGCGATCGGGTGCTCGCTGGACCGCTCAGTGGCGGCGGCAAGGGTGAGTGCCTCGTCGGCGTGGATGCCGGCGGCCGGAACCGGGGCGATCTCGGCGACCCGTGGCGCGCCCTCGGTCAGGGTGCCGGTCTTGTCGAACGCCACCACGGTGGCCTGGCCGAACTTCTCCATGACGACCGCCGACTTGATCAGCACCCCGTGCCGCCCGGCATTCGCGATCGCGGACAGCAACGGCGGCATCGTCGCGAGCACCACCGCGCATGGCGATGCCACGATCATGAACGTCATCGCCCGCAGCAGGGTCGGCTCGAACGCCGCACCGAGAGCAAGCGGAATCGCGACCAGCGCCAACGTGGCCACCACCATGGCCGCCGAGTACCGCTGCTCGACCCGCTCGATGAACAGCTGCGTGCGCGCCTTGGTGGCGGAGGCCCGTTCGACCATCGCCACGATGCGGGCCACCACCGAGTCCGCGGCCGGACGCGCGACCCGCACGCGCAGCGCCCCCGTGCCGTTGACCGTGCCGGCGAAGACCTCGTCGCCCGGCTGCTTGAGTACCGGCAACGGCTCGCCGGTGATCGCGGCCTGGTCAACCTCACTGACGCCGTCGAGCACGTCTCCGTCGGCACCGATCCGTTCCCCCGGACGAACCAGCACGACGTCATCGACGACGAGCTCGGCGGTCTCCACCACGTCTTCACGTCCGTGTGGCCCGAGCCGCGCGGCACGCTCGGGCGCCACGTCCAGCAGCGCCCGCACCGATTCGGCGGTACGGCGGGTCGCGACCGCCTCCAACGCCCCTGACGTGGCGAAGATGACGATCAGCAGAGCGCCGTCGAACACCTGACCTATCGCCGCGGCCGCCAGCGCCGCAACGATCATCAACAGGTCGACGTCCAGCGTGCGCTGCCGCAGCGCGCGCAATCCGGCCGACGCCGGTTCCCACCCCCCGGCCAGGTAGCACCCCAGGTAGAGGCCCCACCACAGAACGGCCGGTGCGTCGACCAGCTGGGCAAGGCCGCCGGCCGCGAACAGCACCGCCGCGGTCATCGCCCACCGCGCCTCGGCCATGCCCCAGACCCACGCCCAGGAAGCCCGTGCCGGACGAGTGGGTCGAGGCCTCTCCTGCACAACCGTCACAGCGCAGCAGCGTACCTGCGCAGATACGCATATAAGCAGTGAGCTACATTGCTGAACAGCTCATCAGCTCTACAGGCATGGATAGAATCACCGAATGCACGCCTCGCTGCCGGGGTTCCGGATGCCGGACGACGAGCAGGTTCAGCACGCCGCCGACGCGTTCCGCATGCTCAGCGACCCCACGCGCATGAAGATCATGTGGGCGCTGCTACAGGGCGAGACGTCGGTCGCCTGCCTCGCCGAGTTGGTCGGTGCCGCACCCACCGCGGTGAGTCAGCACCTGTCGAAGCTGCGGTTGGCCGGAATCGTCCGCGGCCGCCGCCAAGGCACCTACGTGTACTACACGGCCGCCGACGAGCACGTCCGGCGTCTGCTGACGGAGGCTCTCTTTCATGCCGGCCACGACCTCGAGCGTGGCCATCGCCCGGTAGACGACGGCGCCGCCACGGACAGCGCCGGAACGCCGACGCCGGGAGCATCTCCACGCTAGATCCCCACGCGGTACGTACTGTCGTCTCGCTCGGTCACCGCGTCCGAATCGATGACCTCCGCGCCGCCTCCGCTCGCCGGCCTCCGAGGAGTCAGAGTTCGAATGCCTCTGTCACTCGCCCTTCCAGATCGTCCTCCGTCATCGTGGTATCGACCTCGATGATGTGCAGTCCGAGATGCTTCGCTTCTCCGTAGAGACGTTCCGTGAACATCCGATCGCGTTCCAGCAGGTTGCGCAGGGCCCGCTCCGGATCGGGTGAATCTCGGGTCGGCACGCGCGGGCCAGCAGGCCCGGGGTGCTGCCGGAGCCGGAACGGCTACCGAGCGGCCCGCTGCCGGGGCGGCCGGGGTGCTATCGGCTTGCGTTCACTGCCGGGCGAGCCACTCGTCGAAGGTGATCTCGCCGAGCTCGGCATCCGTACCGGGGAGCAGCGTCCGCGCGCCCAGCCGCACCCCGTAGTAGAGGGCCTGCTCGTCGGCGACGACCTCCCGGGGGTCACCCTTGGCCGCGAGGCCGACGCGCACCAACTCGTCGAGCCGGAACTGCTCCGGGCCCGCGATCTCGCGGATGCCGTTCAGCGGCTCCCCCACCGCGACGCGAGCGACCGCGGCGGCGACGTCGTCGGACACCATCGGCTGGATGAGGGCAGACGACAGGCGGACCTTGCCGTCGACGGTGCTGAAGTCCGCGATGGCCTTGACGAACTCGAAGAACTGGGTGGCGTGCACGATCGAGTACGGCAGGCCCGACTCGCGGATCAGCTTCTCCTGGGCGATCTTCGCCCGGAAGTAGCCCGACTCCGACAACCTCTCCGTGCCCACCACCGACAGCGCCACGTAGTGCGCGACGCCCGCCTTCGCGGAATGCGCGAGCAGGTTCGTGGTGGCGGTCCGGAAGAACTCCATCACCGCGTCGTCGGCGAACGACGGGGAGTTCGACACGTCCACCACGACCGCCGCACCGTCGAGCACCTCCGCAAGGCCCTCGCCGGTCATCGTGTTGACGCCAGTGCTCGGGGCAGCGGGCACCGCCTCATGCCCGTGCTCCCCCAACTCGGCCACCAACTTCGACCCGATCAGCCCGGTCCCACCGATCACGACGACCTTCACGACGTATCCCTTCATCCGAACGGCCCGGGCCATCCCTGCCGTGTCGGGGCCGGCAGGTCGATCACTCGAACCAGCGTTTACCTGCCGGTGCTCCAGCTCATCACCCGGAGCGGGTGAAGCTCCATGATCGAGAAGGACGATGACGCGGGGTGACGATCCGGCTGCGTGCCGCACGAAGGCTGCGCGCGAGGATTGCACGCAATAGTCGGTCAACTCGTCCGACGGTCAGAACGGAAAGTCGGCGTGCCGGTCGGCGATCGTGATCCAGCGGGTCTCGGTGAAGAACTCGGCGCCCCAGCGTCCCCCGAAATGCCCGAAGCCGCTGTCCTTGATGCCACCGACCGGCGCCTGGGGCTCGTCCGCGATGGTCTGGTCGTTGATGTGTACCGAGCCGTGGCGCAGCTGCCGCGCCAGCCGGAGACCCCGGCCGACGTTCTCGGTGTAGACGGCGCCGGCCAGGCCGTAATCGGTGTCATCGGCCAGCGCGACGGCCTCGGCCTCGTCATCGACGACGTACAGCGAAGCGACCGGACCGAACACCTCCTGGGAGTAGATCTCCATGTCCTCGGTGATGTCGGTGAGCACGGTCGCCGGGTAGTACGGACCGCTGGCGGGACCGCCGCCGGCCAGCACCGATGCACCCTTCGTCACGGCGTCCTCCACCAGGGCGGCAACCCGGTCCGCCGCCCTGGCGTTGATCAGCGGGCCGATCGCCTTGTGCGGGTTCGGCTCGTCACCGCGCCCCAGCTCCCGCACCTTGGCGACGAACGCGTCGGCGAACCGTTTCGCGACGCCGCGCTGCACGATCACCCGGTCGACACACATGCAGGTCTGCCCGTCGTTCATGAACCTGGCCACGAACACCCCGGACACCGCATAGTCGATATCGGCGTCGTCCAGCACGATGATCGGGTTCTTGCCGCCGAGCTCCAGCAGCACCGGCTTGAGGTTCTCCCCGGCCAACCTTCCGATGATTCGCCCGACGGCGGTGGAGCCGGTGAAGTTCACCCGCCGCACCCGGGGGTCCGCGATCAGGGCCTCGACGACCTGTGGCGCGTCCTCCCGGGCGTTGGTGACCACGTTGAGCACGCCGCCCGGCAGCCCCGCATCGCGGAGCACGTCCGCGAGGAACAGCCCGGAGGTCAACGGCGCTTCCTCGCTCGGCCGCAGCACCACCGTGTTGCCGGTGGCCAGGGCCACCGCGATCGCGCGGGCGCACAGGACGAGCGGCCCGTTCCACGGCACCAGCGCCGCCACCACGCCGGCCGGCTGGCGGACCGCCATGGACCATCGGCCTGGCGTGTCGGTGGCCAGCATCTCGCCGACCGGTAGATATGCGTCGCCGGCGGCGTAGCGCAGCAGTTCCGCCGCCCGCTTGACGTTGAACTCGGCCCAGAAACGGGTGCCGCCGGTCTCTTCACCCATGATCTGGACGAAGTCCTCGACCCGTTCCTCCAGCAGTTCCCCGGCCTTGATGATGATGTCGCGGCGCACCGACGGCACCGTCTCCGCCCAGCCCGGAAAGGCCGCTTCGGCCGCGTCGACAGCGCGGATCACGTCCGCCGGTCCCGACGCCGGCACGACCGCGACCACCTCACCGGTACGTGGGTTGATGTCCGCCGAAGTCCGGCCCGACAACGCCGGGACCTCCTTGCCTCCGATCAACAGATCGCGGGTCACTGTCATGACGACTCCTTCATCGCGAGGCGCACACGGCAACCGGCCGTGGGCTCAGTGCGTACTGGGCTGTGTCGGTCGCTGGGAACCCGAGCAGTGCATGATGAGACCGGCGGCTCGCTCGGCGATGGCGTAGACCGGCGTTATCGACGCTAATTCGGCAGCCTGGAACGCTCAATGGCGAGTGTCATTCAAGGAGAATCCGCTTGCTCGGCACGGGTCCGACCCGAGCGCGCCGGCATCTGCCGTCCACCGCGGCCCGTGACCTGCGCCAGACGAGCGGGGGCCGCCGGCGATGCACGCGGTTCCCTGGTGCGCAAATGTAGTTTCAAGGATGTAATTCACCTGCCTGGCGCAGGAACGTTCCTATTCGCCCCCGGTCGGCGGCACCTTCGATGCCCGGATTGCTCCAACATGGCTGATTTCAGCATTCCGGACCGGCCGAAGATCAGGGACTTCTCAGTCCATCGACAGGAGAACGAAATGCAGAGAGGCGTTGGACGACCCCAGCGACGACGCCGACTCGGCCAGGTCATGCGGCTGGCCGTCTGCGTGGTCCTGTTGTCGGCCGCAGGCTGCGCGACGAACTTGCCGCCGGAGTCGACCGGGTCGGCTCCCACCGCCACCGCGCCGGCAGGCCCGTCCGCACTCAAGACGATCGACCCGGCCGCACTTCAGGCCACCGTCGATGCAACCGTCAAGGAACTCTTGATTCCCGGCGCCGTGGTCGTGCTCCGCACCCCCCAAGGCGATTTCACCACCGTCTCCGGCACCACGCTGCTCGGCGCCGAGTCGCCGCCCAGCGCCGACACCTACTTCCGGATCGCCTCGAACACCAAGACGATGACCGCCGCGGTGATTGTGCTGATGGCACAGGAAGGCAAACTCCAGTTCACCGATCCGATCTCGAGATACGTTCCAGACGTGCCCAACGGCGAGAACATCACCATCGCCCAACTGCTGACGATGCGCAGCGGCCTGTACGACTACACGAGCGCGCCCGAGCTGTCCGCCGCTCTCGATACCGATCCGACGAAGGTCTGGACGCCACAGGAAGTATTGGCCATCGCATTCCGACACCCGCCAAATTTCCCACCAGGCACCGAATACGCCTACTGCAACACCAATTACGCACTGCTCGGCCTGGTTGCCGAAAAAATCGACGGAAAGCCCCTGGCCGCAATTTTCCAGGACCGCTTGTTCGCCCCACAGGGTCTACAACAGATCAAGCTGCCGCCGAGCGACTCCAACTCGATCCCTGATCCTTACTCGCACGGCTACATGTACGGCGGGTCCGCGTTCGCGCTGATGGACATTCCCTACCCGCCCGACATGCAAGCCGCCGCCAGAGCCGGAACACTCCAGCCCACCGACTACACCAACCAGAACCCGTCCTACGCCTCGGCCGCGGGCGGGGCGGTCGCCACCGCCGACGATCTGGCCACCTGGATCCGAGCACTGGTTGAGGGCCGGGTGTTCAATGCCGATTACCAGCGCCAATGGCTCGACAGCCTGCAACCCGAGGACCCGACCACACCGAACGGCCAGCAGTACGGGTACGGCATTACGCAGCAGCGCTTCGCGCCGAACGCCTCCATGTACTACCACGGTGGCGAGCTCCCCGGGTTCAACTCCTTCATCGGCTACGACCCCGCCAACAAGGTGACGCTCGTGATATGGACGAACTTGACCGTGTCGCTCGACGGTGAGCACACGGCGAACGCACTGCTGCTGAAAGTGCTCGATCAGGTCTACCCAGGGATTCCGCCGGCACCTCCCGCAGCGCCGACCCCCACTACTCGGTAACGATCACCAGCCAGGCGTGTGACCTCACGAGGCGGGACGGTCTGCGGATCGGCCGCGTTCCACGCGCTTGAACAATTGGCCGACGGTGGCCACGCCCAGTTCGCGCCGATAGCCGGTCATTGCGGACGCCGTGAGGAACGCAGGAGCTGCGACCAGCTTGGCGAACCGGCTGGGTCCGATCACGACGAACTCCGGAGTGGATCGCACGAGGCGGCTCCAGCGCAGCTTGGCCTGGGTGGGCCACGAGGAGAAGTTGACCTCGGAGATGCCACGCTCCGACGCTTCGGTAACCGCGATCCATTGCAGGTAGTTGGTCGGGGAGTAATCCCAGGCATCGGAGCGGAACCCCGAGAGGGAGATGAATGCGGCTGTGCCCGTGTTCAGCACGAGTTGAGCGGCCAGCGTCTGTCCCTCGGCCACGAGCCGGTAGACGGTGACCCGGCGGCGTTGCGCGAGATCGGAGACCACGTCGAGGACGTAGGCGCGCACACGAGGATCAGCGAGCACGTCGGCGTGCTCCTCGCCGCGCGCCCGGAACTCCGAGCGAGCCCGGTGCAACGCGAAGAGCTCCTCCGAGGCGGACCGGACCGCATCGGGCTCAGTGATGCCCTCGACCTGCCAGCCGTCCGCCCCGAATCGCTTCGTGAGCCGGTTGCGCGCCCGCCGAACCGCCTCCTTGAGGTTGCGCCTCCCTTCGGAGGGGCCGCGCGGTGCAAGGGGGAGAGGGAGGACGACGAAGGGGGTGGTCTTGTACGAGACGACCGTGAAGTCAGGCGCGGCGAGCCACCCCGGCTCGAGCCAATCGCCGCTCTCCCCCAGCGCGACCGTGACCAGATGCCACGCCCGTTGCTGCGTGGCGAGGTACTCGATCAGCGCACGTGCCACCTGGCGGCCCTGCGGCTGCGCGACAAGCACGGCAGGAGCCTCGAACGGCCCCACCCAGGGCGAGCCGGTTCCGATCATCTGCAGCCTGCGGATCCCGAGCCGGTACGTCCGCAGATGCATCGGCGCGACACCAACGAGCTGACCGTCATCGCGGACGGTCAGGATCCACGCCTCGTCGGTTCGGGGCATGAGAGATCGCATCCAGTGGATCGTCCACTCCGGCCCGACGAACGGGTTGACGGTCTCGCTGCGGTCCTGAAGCTCGGTCCATTCCTCGCGAATCTTCTCCACGGCCTCGCGAGAGGACAGCCGACTCACCTCGAGCACTACGACCCCGACACAACCGTGCAGACGGGCCACATCCCACGTCGAGAACCTCGTCGCGGACATCCGTGGCGGACGGCACCGCCTGTCGCCTTCATGTGAAGCTCCCTCGATCTTGCCGCATCGTCTGGTGCCTACCCACCGTAGCGACCCGACGCCGATTAGTCCCCATCTGGGGCGTCTGTCCGAGTTGAGGTCCACCGCCGACGCAGGGGCGCGCCCGAGCGCACGCCGACTCTGGCGAACCGCTACAGATGGACCTTGCTGCGCTCGACGCTCGAAGGGAAGGACTTGTACTAGCGATCACCTTCGGCGGATCGAGAACCCGTTCGCTCGCAGGAACCGGACCAACGGCCGAATCGTCGCGAGGGCGACGATGAGTTCGGCGACCAGATAGCCCAGACCGACGCCGGCGATGCCCAGCGGGCGAATGAACGCGACCGCGAGGGCGATGACGAGCACCGCAATCATCGCTTCGATGACGACCACCCGGGCCATCTGCAATTGGATCCGACAGATCGCCACATACAGGGTGGAAACCGTGCTGAAGAGGACGGCCACGACCATCAAGCGCAGGACAGTCGACCCCTGCTCGGCGTACTCGGGTCCCATGATGGAGAGGATCCAGGGCGCGGCGATCACCACCACGGCGACGCCGGGCACGGCGACCAGAGCGATCAGCCGGATCGTCCGGGCCATCAGCGCGGCGATGCGCCGCTTGTCGTGTGCCGCCTCGACCAGGTAGGACGAACTGATGTTGTAGATCAGAAGACCGAGCGACTCGCCGATGAGCCACGGCACCGCGTAGTAGGCGTTGGCCTCGGTTCCGAGGACCGCCACCACCAGGAGCGGGAGGGTGAGCGGCACCACGTACATCACCGCGCCTGTTGCGTACTCGGCCAGGAAGATCCTGGCGAGGCCGCGGCGATCAGGCATGTCCGCCGCGACGGGCTCTTTGCGGCGCGGGAGGGTGCGCCCCAGCAGCACCGCGTTCACGACGAGCACGGCGAGCAGGCACGGCAGCATCCACGACAGGACGATGCCGTTGTGCAGCGCCCATACGGAGAAAAGCGCCAGCAAGCCGAGCTTGGCGATCGCGAACAACAGCTGTTCGACGGGTATCCACACCGCTTTGCGTATGCCGGTCAACACCCAGTCCTGCAGGGCGAACAGCGAGAAAAGTGCCACGAGCAGCGGAAACGTGACTTTCTCGGCAGTTCCGGCCAGGAGGTGATTGGGGATGATGAGCACGAATACGGCGCCGAGGACGAGACTCAGCGCGACCGCTATGCAATACCCGCCGAGGACCAGAGAGCGTGACTTCACGCCTGCGGCGGCGAGGACGCGACCGAACAGGACGCCCATGTTGGAGCTGGACAGTTGCGACAGCATCGTGGCGGTGGACAAGACGGCCGACGCGCGCCCGACTTCCGCGGGCGGTAGCCGCGCCGCGACCGCCCAGAACGCCAACCCGACGACACCGGTGATCGCGGTCGCCGACATCAGCGCGACGGCATTCAACTCGAAACTGGGCACGCGCCACCGCCGACGCCCGGCGTGATCACGTACCTCGTCGACGGAGACGGCCGACGTTCCCCTCAACTCATCCTGGTCACCGACGGCGTGCGCGCTGACCCTCTGGTTCTCGTCCAAGGTGTCCTTATTCCGAGTGCATGCCGGTGTCGGCTCCGAGCGGGGACGTTCGTGGGCCGCCCGAAGATGTCGAGCAGGGCTCCATCACGACGGACCTCACCCCGGCTCCCACGAGCAAGGAGGGGATGTCCAGGCCGGCCAGGTGCGCCCATCGGGGCTCTTTCGAGGTCGTCGACAAACCATCACCGACCAGCCTCCCCAGCACACCGCGACTGAGCGTAGCTCCGGCACGACCGCCTGCCGTCCCCGCCCCGACGATGTTGGTGCACCGCTCGACATGTTCGAACAGTCAATGGGGCCTCCGCCACCGACGCCGTGTTGGGACGACATCGCGCCTGACGCCCGTCACCGGACGCACGCCCGGGTTGTCGGGTTCGAGAGGACACTAAATGCCTCCGGCCGACTCGGTCGTGCTGGGTCGGGTTCCGCCGGTGGTGACGTCGTCAGCCGCCGATCTCGTCAGACGGATCCTGCGGAGCTACGGGGCGAGTAGGACCGTGTTGGGGTGGGCGCCGAGACGCGTGTCGATCACCGTTTGCCGGTTCCGGGCGTCGGGAGTCGTGTGGCGTACCCAGACGCCGGCCGCTGCGCCGTCGATGACGAAGGGGCTGAGCACGAACGGCACCCGGGCAGTGACCTGCTGGCCGGAGCCGTGGTCGAGGTAGGACATCGCCACGAGATCGGGGGCGACGCGGCGTTGCAGGACCAACGGGGACCTGCGGGCGGCATGGACGAGGCGTGGCACCCAGTCCGTGTCCGAGATCTGGCGTCCGAAGATCACGCGGTAGCCGGCTCTGCCGAGGGCGGGCTTGACGATCAGCCGGTCGCGTTCGGCGGCAGCTGTGCGCAGCAGGTTGCGCTGCGCTGTGGGGTCGGCGTTCAGGCCCAGGCACGCGGTCCACGGAACATGGGCGCGGATGAGGTCCTCATCGTCCGGGGCCAGCAGGCCCGCCTCTGCGTCCTCGTGGAGCCAGGCGAACACTGCCTTGGAGGAGATCAGGTACGACTCCGTGCGCGGGAACAGCCCGACGGTGCCCGCACGGTCGGCCGCCCGCAGCGCGGCGAGCGCACCGCCGTCGCACACGATCCGGTTGCCGCCCCACTCCAGCAACACCACGTCGATCGCGACATCGCCGGCCAGCAGTCGACCAGCGGCGTCGAGGCGCAGGTCGGCGAGCTCGGCCACAACCGGCTCCAGGCCCGACCGGCGCACAGCCGCCAGGGTGGCCCGGCCCAGCCTGTGGTGCCGCGTCACGTGTGTGTCGTCGGTGGCCCAGTACGAGGGGATGAGCGCTCGCCGCGATCCGCCCTGGCTCTCTCCGGTACGCAGTGTTCGGGCCAGGGCCGCGAACCGCGCCGTCACCGCGGAGGGCGGCGGGTACTGGCCGCTTCCCGGGCACAGGCGGGCATAGGACTCCGCGAGCCATGACGACTGCCTCGTGCCACCGAGGCGATTGCTGTTGTTGAGCTCCAGGAACTGAGGTCGGCCGTGCTCGATCAGAAGATCGGGGCGGGCATAGCGGGTGAGTTCCGCGGCGACCAGCGGCCGATCAGGATCCATCAGCGGCAGACGATGAGGAAAGCGCAGTACCGCGTACAGCTCGCCCACGGTCGAGGCACGGCGACGACACGCCTGCACCGCCAACTGCAACAGCCGCGCCGCCAGAGCCTCCAGATGCCGATAGGAACATTCTCGGACGATCAGCGGCCGGAGGGGCTCCCAGCGCATACCGTCGACTCCCTGACCCCGATAAGGTTCCCACCCGGTTGACGCCATCCGGCGCGTGAGGAACTCGCAGCGGATGTCCTCGCGCAGCGCACTCCACGAATCGTGCCCCAGATGAGCGATACATTCGTCATCGGCGACGGTCCGGGGGATTTCCAAGGAATTTCCTAGTCTCGGGCCCTGCAATCGAGTGAGGTCGACACCGCGTGCCGTGATGAAGACGAGACGAGGCACGTGGCCTGTGACATCAACAGGGATTCGGCGTGCCACGTCACACGGTCCCGCCGAGCGGTCGGGAGGCCATGGGCGTCGACGAGCCGCACGGCACCCCCCCGGGGTGCCGTGCGGGCATTGCGGCAGCGCGGACAGACCGGCGTGGCCGTCCGATCAACTGATGTCGCAGATTCCGAGAGTTCGCGGCAGTCGTCGGCCGCCGTCGCCGATACTGATCCGCGGATCAGCGTTCGGACACGGCAGCGATGGCCTGTACCTCGATGAGCGCGCCGGGTGCGGCCAGCGTCAGGGCGACGGTGGTGCGGGCGGGCGGTGCGGCCGGCCACTTTGCGGTGAAGGCGGCGTTCCACACGGGCATGTCGGCGGGATCGGCGAGGTAGGCCTCCACGCGCAGCACCGAGGCGAGTTCGCCGCCCGCCTGATGGAGCACGTCGTCGAGCAGGTCGAGGACCTCGGCTGCCTGTTCGGCGATTGCCGTCGGGGCGCCGGTGAGCACCGAAGGGGCGATGATCCCGGCCGTGTAGATCACGCCGGCGTGCACCACGGCCCCGGAGATCACGGGGAGCTGCCCGGGCAGGCGGTCGATCACGGCTGGACCTTCTGCAGGAACTCCGGGCCGAGGTCGCGCACGCTGCCGACACCCAGCAGGGTGAGGATCGTCTGCATCTCTTCACGCACGAGCTGGTGGACACGCCGGACTCCGGCCTCGCCGGCCGCTGCCAGCCCGTAGGCCGCGAGCCGGCCGATCACGACGGCGTCGGCGCCGAGGGCCAGCGCGGTGACCACGTCGCTGCCCGAGCGGATACCGCTGTCGAGGGCGATCTGTGCGCGGCCACCGACCGCCGCAGCGATCTCAGGCAGCTGATCCAACGCCGCGGGCGTGCCATCGAGCTGGCGCCCGCCGTGGTTGGACACCAGAACCGCGGACGCACCGGCGTCCACCGCCGCCGACGCGGCCTCAGCGGTCAAGACACCCTTCGCCATCCACGGCAGCCGCGTTGCCGCCATCCGCTCACCGAGCTGCGCCCATGTCCACACCGGCTCGGTGCGGGTGAACAGCTGCCCGAAAACCTCCTCCAACGCGACGGGACCCCCAGCGGGATAGTTGCCGCTGATGACC
The DNA here is from genome assembly GCF_039534065.1 of Pseudonocardia yunnanensis. Taxonomy (NCBI): domain Bacteria; kingdom Bacillati; phylum Actinomycetota; class Actinomycetes; order Pseudonocardiales; family Pseudonocardiaceae; genus Pseudonocardia; species Pseudonocardia yunnanensis. Next base: position 112,764 of record NZ_BAAAUS010000052.1, read on the forward strand.
GCCGGGTCCGGATCGAACCGGTTACGCCGGTTGCCCTCACGCCAACCAGCGGTCGGGCAGTCGACGGTCACACACACCGCGTCGTAGCCGGCGTCCTCGATCCGACCCAACATCGCAGCGAAGTTCGCGGGGTCGCCCATGGGATGCAGCTGGGCGATCCGGGCGGCGACCGGCGCTGCCGCCGCGACTGCCTCCATCGCGTGGGAGCCTCCCTCGGGCACGATGCTGACCGCGCCCTCGGCCGCGTTCGCCCGAGCCACAGCACAGTGGCCCTCGGGATGAAACAGCCCATCCGCACCGAACGGCGCGGTCAGCACCGGAAGCCCCAGCCCGATGCCGAGAAAGGACGTGGCCACGTCCGGCACGCCCAACCCGGTCATGACCCGCGGACGGTAGGCCCAGCGCTCGAACGCGTCCCGGTTGCGCCCCAACGTCACCTCCCGCCCGGCGCCCCCGTCGAGGAAGTCGCGCACGTCGGACGCCAGTCCGGCACGCGCGACCTCGACGATTTCCGACAGCGTCGCGAAATCGGCACCGCCGGCGAAGAAACTCAGTGCTCTCTGGGGTGTACTCGTCATCAGGGCTTCTCTCCTGGTGTTCGCTCCCAGCCGGTCGCCGAGCGCGAGCGGCGTTTCCATGTTGTGGATGACCATCGACCGCTGTCCGACATGACTCAGAGTCGCCTACGCGTAATTTCTCGTGGAATCCGCCAATTCGGGCGTACGCATCCGCTGCGGGCGGCGTCGGCTATCTTCGTCGTTCCCACCCGCTCGAAACGCTCCGCGTCGAGTAAACTGCCGCCGGCCGCGCCGAACAGACGCCGAACTCCCAGCTCACTGTGGTGGCCGAGGAAACAGTCGGCGACGGCGTGGGTAGCAGTCATGACTACAGGGTGGGTTAACAACCTCGCCGGCCATAGGTGAGTATCCACGATTCCCGGCGGAAGGATCTCGTGAAAACCACAGGACAGTCGTGAACGGCGGCTGGGAGCAGGTCGCCGCGCTGTGCCGGGCGGCTGAGCAGGATCTGGCCGGGCTGACCTCGGTCATCGTCGAGCAGATCCGTCGCGAGCTGGGCGACTACGCGTCGGTGCCCGGGGACGAGCACCGGTCCGCCGTCGAAGGGCAGATCGGAGCGCTGCTCGCCGGACTGGCGGCCCGCCGCCGTCCGAGCGCACTGGACGCGGCACGAGCCCGGGAAGTGGGGGCTCGGCGGGCCCGGCAAGGACTTCCGGTCGAGCTCGTGATCGCCGCCTATCACATCGGATACCGCGAGGTATGGAACGTGCTCGTTGCGCGGGCCGAAGCCGAGGACCCGACGTTGGCGATCCGACTGCTCCGGTTGGTCAATTTTGCCTGGACGTGGGTCCAGAGTTCCAGCGCCGCCGCTGCTGACGGTCATGCCGAATCCGTGCGAGCCAGCCAAGCCGCCACCGTCGAGCTCGGACATCGGTTCATCGAGGCGCTCTACGTCGGCGAGGCCGTCAACGAGGAGACAGCGCTCCTTGCCCGCGCACTCGCCTTCGATCCGGACGCTGCCTTCTGTGCCACCTGCACCGAAGCGGCCGGATGGGACGGACCTTCTCTCGAGCACCTGCGTGAGCAGCTGAACCGTAGGGGTAGCGCCTACGCAGCTGTCCGGGGCTCAGTTCTTGTGATCGTGTCGCAGCACGACGGCGCGGAGTCCGTCCATACGGCCCGGATGTCGGAGCTGCTCGGAGAACGTCCGATCGGAGTCGGCCTTCGACGGAAAGGGCTGCAGGGTGCAGCCGCGAGCATCGTCGATGCCGAGCGATCCCTGACCGTCGCAAGGCGCACGGGACGGCTCTCCAGCTTCGAAAGCGACTGGCTGGCGGCCACTCTCATGCCTCACCGCCACGAGCTGGCTCCTGTTCTCGCATCCGACGCGGGCAGCAGGAATCCTCACCTGGCCGAGGCTCTCGCCGCCTACGCGCAACACGGCTTCTCGGTCACCGCGGCAGGCGACGCACTCCATCTGCATCCCAACACCCTGAAATACCGGCTCGACCGCTGGCAGCAGTTGACGGGGTGGAACCCTCGAACGGTCGACGGCCTGCAACGATCACTACTCAGCATCCAGCTCTACTGAGTCTCGAGCGTGGGCTGAAATCTGCGTCGGAAATCAGCTTTCCCTGCCGTCGGGCCCGGGCTCATCGGTGGCCCCGAGCCAGCCGTTGATGCGCTCGCACAGTGCCGGCCAGCCCGGATCGAAGACGACGCCGTGGCCGACGCCATCGAGGGTGACGAGCGCGGCTCCGATGCCCTCGGCGAGGCCGGCGACGACTTCCGGCGGGGTGAGCTGGTCGCGGGCGCCGACCACCACCAGTACGGGCACGTCGAGGGTGTCGACAGCGAGTTCGGCCGTCCAGCGGGTGGCCTCCCACACCGCTTGGGACGATTCCGGCTGAAGCCGGTTGTAGATCGTGGCGAGGTGGGCTTCGGGCGCCGTGTCGAACCAGAGCTGCCGGGCGATCTCCGGCGGCGGGACCGGCCAGAGGGCCTCGCGGTCGACCGGGACCTCGATCGGGGCTCCGCCGAATCGGGCCGGCACCACCGGACTGAGCAGCACCAGAGCCGAGATGCGCCCCGGGTGGTTGGCCGCGTACGCCAGCGACGCCAACCCACCCATGCTGTGACCGATCAGGACCGGACGACCGGGGGCCTGGTCCACGCCGACCCCGATCTCGGTCTGAACATCGAGAATGCCTCGGTGCACCCATTCGTCATGTGGGAGCCGGTGTGACGAGCCGTGGGAGAACCAGTCGATCGCCATCACGGTGCGCCCGGAGCGGGCGAGCCAGGGCAGCCATGGTTCCCACTGCCATGCGCCGTGGCACCCACCGTGGACCAGGAGCAGCGGAGCGCGGTGGGTTCCTGGCGGATCGCACTGCGTGATCGCTACGCCGTCGACGACACGCCGGGTGACCGGAGCAGTGGACAAGGCGAGCCTGTCTGCGCCGTTCGGTGAATCATCGACGCTCTCGGGGGTTCCACCCACCATGGCCCTCACCCGACCCTCGAACGCGACGGCCGCCGCTGACCGTCAGCGAGCCCAGGACACCGCCTACACGATGTCACCGCCACGCTCTGCGGCCAGTGCAACTGAGCTTGACCCCACACTGTCCGGCTCAGCGGTCGTGCAGTTGCCCGCCGGAAATGCCTGAAGTCACGCTCGATCCCGCGCGGCAGCCGACCGGGCACGGGAGGCGTCCGGGCCCCAGTTCTCCAGCAGGCGCAGCGCCTCCTCCGACGCCGAACCGGGCTCGGCGTGGTAGATCGCCAGCGACTGCTCTTCGTCGCCGGGAAGCGTGAAGGTCTCGTAGCGCAGCGTCAGCTCACCCGCCAGCGGGTGCATCAACCGCATGCTGCCGTGCGACTTCCTCTTGACGTCGTGGGCCGTCCACATCGTCCGGAAGTCCCCGCTCTGCGTGCAGAGCTCCCCGATCAGCTCCGCGAGCAGGGGATCGTCCGCGTGCTGACCGGCGTCCCACCTCAGGTGCCCCACCACATCGGAAGCCTTGGACCCCCAGTCGGCGAAGAGCCGCCGGGCCACCGGGTCGAGAAAAGCGATCCTGGCCCAGTTCCGATCCCGCGGGGCACGCGCCTCCCAGTCACCGAATACCGCGGAGGCCATGCGGTTCCACGCCAGCACATCGGAGCGGCGGCCCCACACGTACGCGGGTACGCCCTCGAGCGCCGTCAGCAGATCCAGTAGCGCGGGCCGCACCTGCTGGCGCTGCAGTGGGAGCCTGCGCTTGTGCTGCTTCGGCTTGGCGAGGTGCAGCAGGTGGGCGTGCTCCGCGTCGGAGAGCTTGAGCGCGTGCGAGATCGCGTCCAGCACCTCGACCGAGACGTTGCGGGCGTTGCCTTGCTCGAGGCGCGTGTAATACGCCACAGAGATCCCGGCGAGCTGTGCCAACTCCTCCCGCCTCAGGCCCTGCACACGGCGACGACGGCCGTAATCGGCGAGCCCCAGGTCGGCAGGCTTGAGCCGGGCCCTGCGGGTGCGCAGGAACTGGCTCAGTTCCGTGCGCGGGTCGAGATGCCGTTCATGGCCTGGTCCCGAGCCAGGGCACGACACGGCTGCCTGGTCGGTGCCGGGGTCGAGATGGGTAGCCATGCCCTCCACTATTGCGCCGGCAATTCCTTGGTCGCTGCCCGCCAGCCTGTCCCTGCCGGTGGTAGTCACACGCGACGTAGGCAGAGCGGGTGTCTGGGCAACGCCGCACAGCCGGAGCAAACCTGAACGCTCACCAGGCGCACGTCTGAGTCGGAAGCGATCAGGGAAGAGGTAGACAAGGTGACCGGGTACGACGTTTCCACCCTGACGCCGAATCAAACGTACAAACTGCTGTGCGGCGGCGTGGTGCCGCGCCCGCTCGCGTGGGTGTCCTGCCGATCGCCGCGAGGGATGGCCAACATCGCGCCGTTCAGCAGCTTCTTCAACATCGTCTCGTTCGATCCCCCGACGCTGGGGTTCTCGGTGTCGGAGCCGCTGGTCCCCGACAAGGACGTCAAGGAACGAATCGCTGCTCCACGCATCGGTGAGGCGCCGGTGAGCTTCGAGTGCGTCCTCCAACACCCAACCAGAATTGAGGTCCGGCATGCTTACTGCCATTGCTACCGCGATCGATGAGCCGCTCGCATTCACCGAACGTGAGGTGCCCGAACCGGGCCCGGGCGAGGTCCTGGTCAAGATCATCGCGTGCGGAATCTGCTACACCGACCTGGACGTGCTCCAGGGCCACTGGCCGATCGCCCGTTTCCCGTTGGTCCCCGGCCACGAGATCACCGGAGTGGTGGCCGCTGCCGGTCCCGGCGTGTCGTGGCCGGAAGTCGGCACTTCCGTGGGCACCCAGATCCTCGGCGACTCGTGCCGCCACTGCGACTACTGCGTACGCGGTGAAAAGATCCTCTGCCGCCAGAAGCGCTTCACCGGGATCGTCATGGACGGCGGCTACGCCGAATACACCGTCCTGAAGGCCGACTTCGTGATCCCGCTGCCGGAAGGGCTCGACCCGGTCGCCGCGGCCCCGCTGATGTGCGCGGGCCTGACCGCGTTCAACAGCCTCCGGCAGGCCGGGATCACCCCCACCTCACGTGTCGCGATCGTCGGCGCAGGCGGTGTCGGTGCACTGGCGGTCCGCTACGCCGTCGCGATGGGAGCCCGCGTGGCCGTCATCAGCCGGTCGAACCGACGCGAGGCGGAGGCCAGGGAGATGGGCGCCGAGCGGTTCATCGCCACCGAGGACTCCGACCCGGCGGAGGCGCTCAGGGCCTGGGACGGCGGTGCGAACCTGATCCTCAACTCCTCACCGTCCACCTCGGCCGCCGCGGCGACGCTCACCGGCCTGGCGCCCGACGGCACGCTCGTACTGTGCGGGTACGGCCCCGAGCCGCTGAGCCTGCCCACCGAGCCGATGGCCCTCAACCGGCTGCACGTCATGGCCAACCCGTCCGGCTCCCCGCACGACACGCGCGACACCCTCGCGTTCTCGGCAGCGCACGGCATCCTGCCCGAGTTCACCCCGATCGACCTGCGCGATGCCAACACGGTGCTCGACGCCATGGCCAAGGGCGACTCCGGCAAGCGGTCGGTCATCACCTTCAACTGACCGGTGTCTTCGGACCACCGACAGCAGGGGGTGGGACCGCCGGTGTGCCGGAGGCCGGCTGCTCAGGACGCGGACCGCCCTTGGCCCAGGGCAGGGAACCCGGCTTGCGGGCCTCGCGACGGATCTTCAACACCCCGAGCTTGCAGGTCAGCTCCTTGTATGCCCCGCCGATGCGGCCGCCGAAGTAGACGTTCATCGAGGTGTCGTCCTTGCGGGCGAACTGCCGCACGCCTGCGCGCCGGCCGAGGCTGATGCACGACCCCACGAAAGCCAGGTTGATCACCGCAGGCTCGGTTCCCGCGATGCGGCTCAGCACCGTGTCGGCTGCCTGCGCCCCCAGCGGTGCGGCGGCCTGACAGCTCATCCGCAGCGGCTGACCCGACGGTGCGGCGGCGTCCCCGGCCGCGACGATCCGGTCGTCGTCGACGCTGGTCAGTGTCTCGTCGGTGAGCAGCCGCCCGAGCTCGTCAGTGCGCAGCCGGCTCGCCGACGCCAACTCCGGCACGCCGAAACCGGCCGCCCAGATGGTCAGTGCACTCGCGCGCACCGAGCCGTCGGCGAAGACGACCGCGTCCGGCCGGACCTCGGTCACCACATCGGCTTCGAGCACGGCGACACCGTGCCGGGACAGCCACGAGGCCACGGATCGGCGAGCCGGCGCGCTCACCGATGGCGCCAGGATTCCGCCACACACCAGCGTGACCCTCCGACCTTGCTCGGCCAGCTCGGCGGCCGTCTCGATGCCGGTCAACCCGGCGCCGACCACCGTGACCGGAGCATCGGGGCGCAGGTCGTCCAGCGTGGCGCGCAGCCGCTGCGCAGACTCCAATTCGGCGATGGAGACAGCGAATTCCGCCGCGCCGGGAACCGATGACGAGATCTCTCCGGTGCTGCCGACCGCGTAGACCACGTAGTCGTAGGCAAGCGTGCGGCCTGATGCCAGCCGGATCGTGCGGGCGGCGGTGTCGATGCACGTGGCGCTGTCGACGACCAGGTGGATGCCCTCACCCAGCAGCGTGCCGTAGTCCACAGTGGCCTCGCCGGTGCCGGCCATGAATTGGTGCAGCCGGATTCGGTCGACGAACGTCGGGCGGGGATTGACCAACGTGATGTCGACGTCGTCGCGTATCCGAAGGCGGTTGGCCGCGACTGTTCCGGCGTAACCGCCGCCGATGACGACGACCTTGTGGGACGTGTGGTGTACGGGAGTGGGCATGACGAGGCTTCCTTTCTCGGTCTCAGCGCTCGATGAGGCGCGCTCACTGACCCGACAACACACCACCTCGAAATGTGAGGTGACGTGCCGACCTCACAGTTCGCTGCTCTGTCTTGTCGAACTGGTAAGAGAAGATGCGACCGAGGGAGCCGCCGCCACCATGACCATCCAGCCCGAGCCAGGAGACGGTCGGCTCGATCCGGGCCTGACCGCGATCATGAGCGAGCGGCGTCAGTTGATCAATCTGGGGTATCGGCTCCTCGGCTCCCTGGCCGACGCCGAAGATGTCGTCCAGGAGACCTACGCCCGCTGGTATGCGATGTCGCGGCAGCAGCAGGACGCCATCGACTCTCCCGGCGCCTGGTTGAGCAAGGTCGCCAGCCGTGTGTGCCTCAACGTGCTCTCCTCGGCGCGCGCCCGGCGAGAGACCTACGTGGGCGAATGGATCCCCGAGCCGCTACCCGAACCTACGGAGTGGATCAGCGGGCGGTCGGACGGCATCACCGCCGATCCGGCCGACCGGGTCACCCTCGACGAGTCGGTCAACATGGCCTTCCTCGTCGTGCTCGATGCGATGACCCCGGCCGAGCGCGTCGCGTTCATCCTGCACGATGTCTTTCGGTATTCCTTCGCCGAAGTGGCCGAGATCGTCGGCCGTACCCCGGCGGCATGTCGCCAGTTGGCCTCCTCGGCCCGCCGCCGCATCCGCGTCGCGCACGCTCCCGCGACTCCGACATCGAGGCAGGCCGGCATCGTCAGGGACTTCAAGCAGGCCTTGGAAGCCGGGGACATCGACGCCCTCATCGGCCTCCTCGACCCCGATGCCACGGTGATCGCCGACGGTGGCGGCCTGGTCAGCACCGCGCTCCACCCGATCGAAGGCGCCGAGCAGATCGCGCGCTCCCTGGTCCGTCTCGCGGGCAGGCTACGCAACCTGACGATCCTGGAGCGTTCGGTCAACGGTCAGCCCGGCCTGGCGGTGCAGCGGGACGGCGTCACCGTGACGGTGGTGGCGTTCCAGGTCGAGAGCGACCAGATCAAGCACATCTGGGCGGTACGCAACCCGAACAAGCTCCGGTCATGGACGGCGGGGCCGTAGGTCGCCGGCACCACACAAGACGCTCGAACCTCGCGCTTCTGGGCATCACGCTCGACGTTCCCGCGACACATCGATATACGTTACGTAGAATGACCGTAATCGCTACGCAACAGCGACTGATCGTAACGAATTCGGATACGATGCGTGGTCGACATCGATATGGGGTGGGTTCATGGTCCGGGCACGCGACGAGCACGCGGACACCGACGCTGCCGGCCCGCGTCCCGGCGGGCGGCCACGCGACGCCGCGATCGATGAGGCGATCATCCTGGCCACCCGTGACCGCCTCGTCCGCGACGGCTACTCGCAAATGACCATCGGGGACATCGCGGCCGACGCGAATGTCAGCCGCCCCACGCTCTACCGGCGGTGGAGCACCAAGTTCGAACTGGTCGTCGACGCGCTGGACTACGGCTTCCGCAAGGAACACGGCATGCACACGCTCGATCTGAGCCGGATGGAGCCACGGGAGGCCTTCGTCGAGGCCGTCCGCCGGCTGGATCCCGCGTACTTCAACCCGGACGCCATGGTGCTGATGAGCAACTTCGCCAGTGAGGCCGTCCGCACCCCGGAACTGCTCGAGATCGTCCGCAAGCACGCAGTCGAACCACGCGTCGCCCTGGTCGAGAACGTGTTGTCGCAGCTCCAGGAACGCGGCGCCGTGCGCGACGGGATCGACAAGCACACCATCGCCACCTTGTGCTTCGGTAGCTACCACGCCGCCTTCTATCGCGGAGAGAGCGTGGAGAACATCGCGGAGGCGGTCGTCGACGTGTTGTGGCCTGGCATCGCGAAGACGACCGGCACACGGCGCTCCACCGGAGCGGCCAAGCGCGCGCGGTGACGCGCTTGCTCCTCGCCCCCTGGTGTGACCGCCGTGCGCTCGCGAGGGCCGCCGGGGACCTACCGCGACGTCCGTAACGACACGGCTACAGCAGCCCGAGCACGGAGCGGCCGATGAAGTCGTGCACCGCCTCGCTGTTGGGCGGATGGAACGCCCCGGCCCGGACATCGCGGTAGAGCCGCTCCAGCTCGCCGCGCCTGTGCAGCGAGCTGGCGCCGACGATCTCCATCGCCAGGTCGGTGGCCTGACGCGCGGCCCGGGTGGCGTTCTCCTTGGCCGCGAACAACCGAGGCAAGGTCCGCTCGCCGTAGTCGACCCCCGCGGTCAGGCCGGCGGTGAGCTCGTCCAACTGCGCGGTCGCGCCCTCCAAGACCAGCTCGGCCTCCGCCGCGAGGTACTGAACGAGGGGCTTGCTGGCCACCGGAGCGTCACCGGTGCTCCTGGTCTTGCGCCGCCGCGCGGTGTCCAGTGCCAGGTCCACCGCACGGCGGCCGAGGCCCAGGTAGACGTTGCCCAACATGGGCAGCACCCACGGCAGGATGCCGGAGACGTACCCCTCGGGCACCGCGCCCACCTCGCTGATCCCGACCACACGCTCGTGCGGAATGAACACGTTGTCCAGGTACGTGTCGTGGCTGGCCGTGGCGCGGAGGCCGAGGGTGTCCCAGGTGGGCTCGGTACGCACGCCCTCGCTGTCACGCGCGACGAACCCGTGGACCACCTTGGGATCCTCCGGGTCGCTGTCGTCGCGGGCGTGGATGCCCAGCCAGTCCCAGGCCGGCGAGAGGGACGTGAACACCTTGTGCCCGCTGACCCGGTAACCGCCCGAGACCGGGACCGCTGCCGTCAACGAGTCGAACAGACCCATGTCGTTGCCAGGCTCACCGTGCCCGGCGGCGAAGACCTTGCCTGCCACGATGTCCTCGACCAGCCAGTCCACCCCGGCATCCCCGGCCCGGGCGAGGTCCGCGGTCGGCCCCGTCCAGTACAGATGCATGTTGATGCCCACCCCGGTGGCGGGCGCCCAGTAGCCCAGCCGCCGCTGTTCCCGGTTGAGCTCTGCGAGGCTGAGCCCCAGCCCACCCCGATCGACAGGAATGGCAGCCCTCAGGTATCCGGCCTCGCGCAGGTCCTCCAGGTCCTCGGCGAAAAAGGCATTCTCCCGGTCGTAGTCACCCGCCCGCGAGTGCAACGTCTTGAGCAGATCACCGGACAGCACCGGACCGGAATCCTCAAACATGGCTATCGTCTCCTTCGTCACTCGGATTGCCTCGGCCGGTTGCTTTGACCCCATTTGCGCCGATTTCCACAGATAGTTTATGTTTCGGCGCTCTGCGCAACGGCGACCGAGCGGGCATGCCAACGACCGTACAGGGCCTGATTGGCGCCTCGCCGGCGTTGTGTTTTATGAAACAGCGGCTTATCAGTGGGACATTGATCCTCAATCGATCAACCGGTAAGCAGCTGCACACGTCGCCACTGCATTGAGGTGCGGAGTTCGCGGCCCCGGGTCAGGTGGACGGGTGGCTTTCGAGGGGGTTGACGGCGACCCGCCCGGCCATGTCCTTCTTGACGACCGATGCGGCGGCGGCGCTACTCGGCTTGCGCCTCGCCTGGTCCTCGAAGCACGCCAGCACCTCCGCACCGAATCCCAGCCAGGGATAGCGGGCGAGCATCTCCGTTCTGGCGTCCGGCGGGAACTCCTCCGGCCGCCGTCCGACCACCTCCCAGCTGGTGGCGACCTGCAGCAGGTGGGACTCGGGGTCGGCGGCCGGCGATACGTCGTCGCGCATGTGGAGCACGATGATCTCCGCGGCCCTGGCGGCCCGCTCCGCCGGCCAGCCGGCCGCCACACCGAAGGCCCATGTCAGGCGCCCTCCCGCCTCCTCGAACGGAAGCCGGTGGTTGTCGAACGCCTCCGTCAGCCCGATGTCGTGCAGCAGCGCCGACACGTAGAACAACTCGTCGTCGAAGGCGATCCCGTGCGTCGCACCGTACATCGATCCCCAGAGGTAGCTCCGGACCGAGTGGTTGAGCAGCGCGGGCGAGCAGAAGCGGGTGGCCACGGTCAGAGCGGCCGCAGCGGCGGGAGTCTCAGGAAACATGAGTTCTCCTTTCGTTCGCCGGTGCGGGAATCCGTTCGCTTGCCTTGGCCGCGAGCTCCTCGTCGTCGACCATGGTGAGCATCTCAACTCCAGGAGCACACATCATGACCACGACGAATCGGCTCGTCCGGTCGGCGAGCAGATTCGCGAACATGTAGTGGATGACATCGCCACCCGGTTCCCAGAACGCCTCTCCCGCCTTGATCGGATAAGGCGCCGCACCCTCGAGCTCGAACAGCATCTCGCCTTCGAGCATGTAGCCGAAAACAGGCCCGGAGTGCCGGTGCGGACCGAGACCAGGGTCTCCCGGCGGCAGTTCGAGGATTCGGACCATCGCAGAGGACCCCTGCGGGATGAACGGTGACGCGACTTCCAGCAGATCTTTCTGCGTCATCTGCGTGGGAACAACAGGCATTTCGCAGGCCTTTCCTGTGTCATCTGATCACGAATCGGCTGGTCAGAACCGGACGACCAACACGGTCTTTCCCGGGTGAGGTCTGCGGAAAGTGCCGCTCTCGTAGGCGGCTCGGCCCTCGGCCAGGGGAAACGTCGTGGCGACGCCGACCTTCAGCTTGCCGTTGTCGATCATGTCGGCCAGCCGGGCCAGACGGTCCCGCTCCACCGTCACGATGAAGAACAGGGCCGTGACGCCATACTTTTCGGCCAGCTCCTCCGACGGAGGCTCCTGGAGGGTGATCAGGCGCCCGCCACGACGCAGCGCCGCGAACAACGCTTCCGGCACCTCCCGGCCGACGGCGTCGATCACGACGTCGAACACGCCCGTCTCCGCGTC
>NZ_BAAAUS010000053.1:0-574 GCF_039534065.1 Pseudonocardia yunnanensis
GTGCAGGTCGTCGACAGCGGCGAGAACGTCACCGGCATCCTCCAGGCCCTCGACAATGCCCGTGCCGAAACCGACCGGCCCTCCTTCATCGAACTGCGCACCATCATCGGCTACCCCGCCCCGAACAAGATGAACACCGGGAAGGCCCACGGCTCCGCCCTCGGTGCCGATGAGGTCGCCGAGGTCAAGAAGATCCTCGGCTTCGACCCGGACAAGAACTTCCAGGTCGAGGACGACGTCCTCGCCCACGCCCGCACGGTGATCGACCGCGGCCGCGAGGCCCGCCAGGCCTGGACCAAGCAGTTCGAGGAGTGGGCGGCGCGCGAGCCCGAGCGCAAGGAGCTGCTGGATCGGATGCTGGGCCGCAGCCTCCCGATCGGCTGGGAGAAGGCGCTGCCGGTCTGGGAGCCCGACCCCAAGGGCCTGGCCACCCGCAAGGCTTCCGGCGAGGTGCTCAAGTCCCTGGCCGATGTGCTGCCCGAGCTGTGGGGCGGCTCGGCCGACCTCGCCGAGAGCAACAACACCACGATGGAGGGAGCCGACTCGTTCGGCCCGCCCTCCACCGCCACGACGA
>NZ_BAAAUS010000054.1:0-7629 GCF_039534065.1 Pseudonocardia yunnanensis
GTACGCCGCAGCGACTCCGCCTGCGCCTTACCCCGACCCTCCGCCACCGCCTCGGCCAGGTTCGCGAACAACACCGTGAACCACAACCACACCGCGATCCACCACGCGAACACCGACGGCTGGATGATCGCCATCACCGTCACGACAACGGACCCGACCCACACCACGAACATGACCGGGTTACGCAACTGCGTGCGCGGATCCAGCTTGCGCAGCGCCTCCGGCAACGACTCCCACAACTGACGAGGACTGAACGCCCCCGCCTTCACCGCCTGGCCCGCCGTCGGAACCTCCGCCGGGGCCGGGCGCTCCTTGATCTCGAGACTCACGCCCGCTCCTTGCTGACAATCAGGTGCCGCGGTCGTCCCACGGCTGTTCTCGGGTTTGACAAGTGCTGACGGACGCCCGTGATCACGAGAGGGCCTCTGCGATGGGCCCGAGCGCGAGGGCCGGGAAGAACGTGAGTGCCGCGACCAGGATGATCGTGCCGCCGACCAGCACGCCGAACAGAGCGCCGTCCGTCGGCAGGGTGCCTGCGTTGGCCTCCACCCGCTTCTGCTTCGCGAGCGAACCGGCCAGTGCGAGCACGGCGAGGATCGGCACGAACCGGCCGAAGAGCATCGCCAGGCCGAGCGTGGACTGGAAGAAGTCGCTGGTCACAGTGATTCCGGCGAACGCACTGCCGTTGTTGTTGGCAGTCGACGTGTAGGCGTACAGCACCTCGGAGAAGCCGTGCGAGCCGTCGTTGTTGAGCGCGTCCAGCGTGCTCGGCAGCGCGATCGCGAGGCCGGTGCCGATCAGCACGAGTGCCGGCATCGCGAGGATCGAGATCGAGGCGGCCGTCACCTGCACCCGGCCGAGCTTCTTGCCCAGGTACTCCGGAGTGCGACCGACCATCAGACCGGCCAGGAACACCGCGATGATCGCCAGCACGAGGATGCCGTACAGACCCGTACCTGTTCCACCGGGCGCGACCTCACCGAGCAGCATGTTGAGGATCGTGATCCCGCCGGCACCACCGGTGTAGCTGTCGTGCATCGAGCTGACAGCACCGGTCGACGTGCCGGTCGTGGAGATCGCGAAGAGGATCGAGCTCGGGATTCCGAGCCGGACCTCCTTGCCTTCCATCGCCCCACCAGCCGCGATGGCAGCGGGGCCGTTCGGGTGGGCCTCCGACAGCCAGGCCAGCGCGACGAACGCCAGCCAGATGACCCCCATGACCACGGCGAGAACGACGCCCTGGCGGGTGTTGCGGACCATCGTGCCGAACGTGCGGGTCAGCGCCACCGGGATCACGAGCTCGAGGAAATACTCGAAGAAGTTGGTGAAGGCGTTCGGGTTCTCGAACGGGTGCGCGGAGTTGGCGTTGAAGATGCCGCCGCCGTTCGTGCCCAGCTCCTTGATGGCCTCCTGCGACGCAGCAGGCGCGAGCGGGAGCGTGTGCGTCGAGCCGTCGACAGAGGTGATGTCGATACCGGACCGGAGCGACATCACCACGCCCGTCGCCATGAGAACGACCGCGCCGATGAACGAGATCGGCAGCATGATGCGCACGACCGTGCGGGTCAGGTCGACCCAGAAGTTCCCCAACCGGTCAGTGTTGTGGCGGACGAACCCGCGGATCAGCGCGATCGCGACGGCGATCCCGACCGAGGCCGACACGACGTTCTGCACGGTCAGCCCGGCCATCTGCACCGAGTGACCGAGCACCGTCTCCGGCACGTACGACTGCCAGTTCGTGTTCGTCACGAACGAGACCGCGGTGTTGAACGCCATCGCGGCCGGCACGGTGTTGCCGTCGACACCCCGGTCGAATCCGAGCGGCAGAATCGGCTGGATCCGCTGCAGCAGATACAAAAGGATCACGCTGACGAAGGAGAAGCCCAGCACACCGGCTGCGTAGGTGCTCCACCGTTGCTCGGTGGTGGCGTCCACCCGGAAGACGCGATAGAAAGCCGCCTCGATACGCCAATGGTTCTCGCTGGTGAACACCCGCGCCATGTAGTCGCCGAGGGGCTTCCACACCAACGCGAGGACCAGCAGAATGACGCCGACCTGGATCAGGCCGGCAACAGTCGACGACATCAGAAGCGCTCCGGTCGCAGCAACGCGATGAACAGGTAGACGAGCAAGCCGAGTGCGACAAGCCCGCCCACGATGTAGGAGGCCGAGTTCACAGCGACTCCAACCCCCTCAGGATCAAAGCCAGCGTCGCGAATCCGGCTATCACCAGAACCACGAAGGCCAGGTCGGCCATCAAAACCCCTTTTACGTGAACGTGGCCCGCCCATGCGGCAGACTCGGGCCGCGGGGAGTGTCGTGGTCCGATGCCCAGGAGTAACACAGGTCAACACGGTCTTGACGCGATCAGCCGTTGACCTTGATGCAACCTTGACGTCCGTGTCTCGCACCGCATCCCGCACCAGACACTTCGCCGAGTGCGGTCCTTTATGGATGTATGGCTCTTCCTTGGGCCAAGCGGCGGCCCGATCCGCGCGCCGTCCGAGTACTCGCGGACGGAAACGCCCGAGCTCGCCGGTCGTCCACGTAGGCCGGCGTTCCAGGTCGCGATGACAGGGGCGGTGGCCACCGGATCGATCACCTGGGCCTCCCGTTACGTTCGCTCTGCCCGCCTGCGGCGGTCCTCTACCGCTCAGATCCGACGGCGGTCGGCTCGTTTCACCCGGCCTTGGCATGCACGCCTCCGGGTGGTCTGGATCACTCGTCAAGAATGCGTGAGAACAGCTGCCCGATTTCGACTCTGGTCGGAAGATCACCGCCGCGGGGTGCAGCCGCCTCCGCAGGCTTGACGGCGGCTCCTCTGCCGCGGGAAGAGGCTCCTGATGGCCCAGGTCGCCGCTGGTCTCCGACGCGGACGGCCGGTGCGCCCCGCTTCAGCGGACCGGCATCGGCTCACCGCCTCCACCGGCCTCGCCGCTCTCGGGCTGGACGCGCTGGCGTCCTGCGCGTACGGGCCGGAGTCGATCGTGCTCGCACTGTCCGTTGCGGGCGCGGCAGGCATCGGGCTCACCGTGCCGGTCACCCTCGTGATCGTCGGACTGCTGGCCGTGCTCGTCATCTGCTACCGGCAGGTCATCGCCGCGTATCCGGACGGCGGCGGGGCCTACACCGTTGCCCGCGACAATCTGGGACGCCGGGCCGGCCTGGTGGCTGCAGCGTCGCTGGTGGTCGACTACGTGCTCAACGTGGCCGTCTCGGTCGCTGCCGGCGTGGCCGCCCTGACCTCGGCGTTTCCCGTGTTGCTGCCATGGACCGTCGAGCTGTGCCTCGCGGTCCTGCTTCTGGTGACCGCGGTCAACCTGCGCGGGGTCGTGACCGGCGGACGGCTCTTCGCCCTCCCCGCCCTGGTCTTCGTCGGGTCGCTGGTGGTGCTCATCGTCGTGGGCCTGTTCCGCGGCGGCCCGATCGCGCCGCTGCCGCCGACGGATCCGGTGATCACGCCGCAGACCGTCGGGATCCTGCTGGTCCTCGCCGCGTTCGCGAACGGATGCTCCGCCCTCACCGGGGTGGAGGCGATCGCGAACGCCACGCCGTCGTTCCGCGCCCCGGGCCGGGTTCGGGCACGGCGGGCAGAGGCGGGGCTCGGGCTCGTGCTCGGCACCTTGCTGATCGGGCTCGCGGTGCTGGTCGAGATGTTCCACGCGGGTCCGGTGACGGACCGCACGCTGCTGTCGCTGCTGGCCGAGGGCTCGATCGGGACAGGCCCGCTCTACGTGGTGGTGCAGTTGGCCACGGTCGTGCTGCTCGGGCTCGCCGCCAACACCTCCTTCGGCGGTCTCCCGGTACTGGCCGCACGGCTTGCCGCCGACGGAGCCCTGCCGCACGTGTTCGGCCTGCGCGGCGACCGGCAGGTCTACCGCGCGTCGATCGTCGTGCTGGCTGTGTTGTCCGGCGCGCTGCTCCTGTTCTCCGCCGGCCAGGTCGCCGTGCTCGTTCCGCTGTTCGCCATCGGCGTCTTCGTCGGATTCTCGCTCTGCCAGGCAGGCATGCTGCGGCACTGGTGGACGCTCCGCGGCCCGCGGTGGCGCTCGCAGGCTGCTCTGAGTGTGCTGGGCGTGACGCTGACCGGGGCAGCGGCGATCGTCCTCACGGCGGAGAAGTTCACCGCCGGGGCATGGCTGATCGTGCTGGTGATCCCGCTCCTCGTGCTGCTGTTCGTCGCTGTGCGGCGCTCCTACGCCCGGATCGGTCAGGTGCTCGAGGTCGACCAGTGCCCGCAGCCGCCCAGGCCCACCGCCTCTGTGGTCGTGGTGCCCGTGGTCGGCATCAGCCGGCTGGCCGAGGAGAGCTTGTCCGCGGCACTGTCGATGGGCGACGGGACGGTTGCCGTCCACGTCGTGCTCGGCGAGGAGAGCGAGGACCGCGCGGCGGCCGACTCACTCCAGGATCGCTGGCAGGAGTGGCGCCCGGACGTCCCCCTGGTCCTGCTCCCGGCCGTCGACGAGCGCGGTAGGCCGAGCCGTGTTCTCGGGCCGGCGATCGCGCACTACCTGCGCAGCGTCGCCGAGCCCGCCGGGGAGCGCGTGCTGCTGCTCGTCGGCGAGGTCGCTCCCGACCACTGGTGGCAGCAGGCGCTGTTCAACCGGCGGGGCGCCGTGGTTGCCCGCTATGCCGAGCGGCACACCGACGCCGTCGTCTGCCGGCTGCGGTTCCGGCTTCTCCCCCGGCGGCACAGCGAACCGGCGCACACGTCCACCCAGAACCGAACCCTCGTGCCCCAGCAGACCGTCTGACCACGACGGCGTCCGCGTGTCGTCAGATGGCGGGCGCGCAGGCGCGTCCACCGCCCGCCCCGTCACCACCGAGTGACGTTGATCACTAGACGAATGCCGTGCAACCCCGCCGAATGGCGTACCGGATCCCCTCGAACAGCGGATGGACACCCCCGCGATTCAGCGCAGCGTGACAGTCCGATCGGGTCTTCGCCCGCGACCGAGCCAGATTTCAACCGGTCGTCGACGCAGCGCCCCGGCCCGCGCGCCGGGGCGCGTTAACGAAGATCCTGGATCACTCGACTAGTGCTGCGGGCGTCGGCCAGGTGGCCGTCGGAGAAGCGCCCGGCGCTGAACGCGAACGATTCGGCGTGTCCTATGGGTGTGCGCTATAGGGGGATTTGGTGTGACCGATCAACTGTCGATGCGGATACCGCACGACATTTCCACGCCTGCTGACCGACGGCGTCCATTCGTCGACGTCGAGTTGGTCATACCTGCTCTCAACGAATCGGCCAGGTTGCCGCGCACGCTCGCGCACAGCGTCGCATTCCTCCGCGACCAGCCCTGGTCGTCGCGGCTCGTCGTAGTGGACAACGGCAGCGTCGACGACACCCCGGCGGTGGCCCGCCGCGCCGCCGCGGAACTCGGGGCCGAGATACCCATCGAAGTCGTCGGTTGCTCCCGCCCGGGGAAGGGCGCCGCAGTGCGGCGCGGCCTGTTGAACAGCAGTTCCCGATATGTCGGCTTCTTCGACGCAGATCTCGCCACCCCTGTCGAAACCCTCACCGCAGCGGTCGAGCACCTCGAGAGCGGCGCCACGGCGGTGATCGCGTCGCGCCACCTACCCGAATCGAGCTTCGTGCGGCCGCAGCAGGTAGGCAGGCGGGCGGGCGGCGCAGCCTTCCGGGCCCTTGCGCGCGGCCTCGTCAGGGGCGTCCGTGACACGCAATGCGGGTTCAAGCTCTTCGAGCGGGACGCCGCGGTGCGCGCCCTCGTGCAGTGCCGAACAGAGGGTTTTGCATTCGACGTGGAACTGCTGCACCGGGTCCAGCGAGACGGCGGCACCATCGTCGAACTGCCGATCGCGTGGACCGATTCCCCGGACTCGCGCTTTCATCCGATACGTGACGGCGTTCCGAGCTTCGGTGCGATACTGCGAATGCAGAGAGCGATGTCCGCATGAATGCAGTGAACGGGAGCGCGGTCGAGCGATTGGCGGGCGCGCGTGTTCTGGTCCTGAACTGGCGCGATGTGCGCCACCCGCTCGCCGGTGGGGCCGAGCAGTACATCCACCAGATCTCCCGTCGCTGGGTGTCCGCCGGCGTCCACGTCTCGTGGCTCACGGCCCGCCCGAGTGGGCAGCCGGCGTACGAGACCGTCGACGGGATCCATGTCATGCGCGCAGGCGGAGATCTCACCCTCTACCCGCGCGCGGCCCTGCGCCTGCGGCAGTCCCGGAGCGACTATGACGCGATCATCGACTGCCAGAACGGCATCCCGTTCTTCGCGCCCGCCTTCGTAGGTTCGACGGTGCCGGTCGTGCAGGTGGTGCACCACGTTCACCAGGACCAGTTCGCCACGCGCTTCTCCCCGCCGATGGCCGCGATCGGACGTTTTCTGGAGGGCCGCGTCGCCCGTGCCGTGTACGGCTCGCGGGCGACGGCCGCGGTGTCGCCGTCGACGCGGGTGGAGCTGCGCCGCAGGCTCGGCTTCACCGGGCCGATCTTCGTGGTGCCCAACGGCACGATCGACGTCCCCACGCTCAGCGGCCCGCGCGACCCGGATCCCACGCTCGTCGTCGTCACCCGGCTCGTGCAGCACAAGCGGGTCGACCTGTTGCTCGGGGAGATCGCCACTGTCGCCCGGCGCGTACCCCGGCTGCGCGTGGAGATCGTGGGCGACGGGCCGGAACGGCGGCGGCTGCAAGGCCTCGTCGTCGACCTCGGCCTGCAGTGGACGGTGACCATGCACGGTTACCTGCCCGACGCCACGCGAGACGCGCTGCTGCAACGAGCCTGGCTCACCACATCGACATCGGCAGCCGAGGGTTGGGGGTGCTCGATCATCGAGGCGGCGGCGTGGGGCGTGCCCTGCGTGGCGCTGCGCGTTCCGGGTGTCCGGGACTCCGTGGTCGAAGGGGTCACCGGCTGGCTGGTCGAGCGCCCGGTGGACTTCCGCGACGTCCTGGTGGCGGCGTTGCGGGAGCTCGCCGTGGAGGACCGGGCGCGTGAGATCGTGGCGGCTTGCCAGGCGTGGGCCCGCTGCTTCAGCTGGGACCGCAGCAGCGAGTTGCTCGCAGGTGTCCTGCTCGACGAGGCCGGCAGAACCGCCCGCACCGCGAGCGGCGCACGGCAGCGCCGCAACGCGCGCCCAGACATCGCCACCGTGGCCACGTTCGCCCGCCGCGACACAGTGGACTGGAGTGGCCGGCTACGGGCCACCGACCAGGTCGTGGTCGATGACGATCGAGTCACCCTGCTCCTCAACGGTTGCGACGACTTCGATGCCGCCGCCGTGCTCCGCCGCCACGGCGTCCTCGACGCGACCACACGGCTCGCCACGCGGGAGGACCTCCTCGCCGGCCCCGCTGCGGCTCCGCACGGCAGGCCCGGCCTGGATCGGGCGCCAGCAGGCCCGCGGTGACGCTGACGACGGACGAATCAGCGGTCCGGGAGGCCGTGGCTGAAGCATCCCCGCGGCCGATGGACGCAGGCGCCGGAAGCGTTGCGCAGCACAGCGCGTTGCTGGCGATCTCCGCGGGCGTCGTCGGCGTCCTCAGCTACGCCTGCACCCTGCTGATGGCCCATCTGCTCGCACCCGCCGACTACAGTCGGTACTCGGCGGCGGTGATGCTGATCGGGATCGTCGGCATCGTGGCGAACGCACTCGTCCC
>NZ_BAAAUS010000055.1:0-89455 GCF_039534065.1 Pseudonocardia yunnanensis
GTACGCCGCAGCGACTCCGCCTGCGCCTTACCCCGACCCTCCGCCACCGCCTCGGCCAGGTTGGCGAACAACACCGTGAACCACAACCACACCGCGATCCACCACGCGAACACCGAGGGCTGGATGATCGCCATCACCGTCACGACAACGGATCCGACCCACACCACGAACATGACCGGGTTACGCAACTGCGTGCGCGGGTCGAGCTTGCGCAGCGCCTCCGGCAGCGACTCCCACAGCTGCTGGGGGCTGAACGCTCCCGCCTTGACGGCCTGCGGCGCGTGCGACGCCGCGGTGGGAGCCTTTTTCTCCTGAAGTTCGAGGGTCATGAAAGAGCCTCCGCGATGGGCCCGAGAGCGAGGGCCGGGAAGAAGGTGAGGGCCGCCACGAGGATCAAGGTGCCGCCGACCATGACCCCGAACAGCGTTCCGTCAGTGGGCAAGGTGCCTGCGCTGGCCTCCACCCGTTTCTGCTTCGCGAGCGAACTGGCGAGCACGAGCACGGCGAGGATCGGCACGAAGCGGCCGAAGAGCATCGCGAGCCCGGTCGTGACCTGGAAGAAGTCGCTGGTGACGGTGAGGCCGCCGAACGCGCTTCCGTTGTTGTTGGCCGACGAGGCATAGGCGTAGAGCACCTCGGAGAAGCCGTGCGCGCCGTCGTTGCCGAGGGCACCGAGTGTGCTCGGGAGCGCGATGGCGAGGCCGGCACCGATCAGGACGATCGCCGGCATCGTCAGCAAGGAGATCGAAGCGGCCGTCACCTGGACCCGGCCGATCTTCTTGCCCAGGTACTCCGGTGTGCGCCCGACCATGAGGCCGGCGAGGAACACCGCGATGATCGCGATGATGAGGATGCTGTAGAGGCCGGTACCGGTACCACCGGGCGCGACCTCACCGAGCAGCATGTTCAGGATCGTGATCCCGCCCGCGCCGCCGGTGAAGCTGTCGTGCCACGAGTTGACCGCACCGGTCGACGTTCCGGTCGTCGACACCCCGAAGATGATCGAGCTCGGTATCCCGAACCGGACCTCCTTGCCCTCCAAGGCTGCCCCGGCGGCCTGCGCGGCCGGCCCGTTGGGGTGCGCCTCGGACGCCCATGCGAGTGCGATGAACACGAGCCAGACCGCACCCATGACGGCGACGAGCACCGTGCCCTGCCGGGTGTTGCGGACCATGGTCCCGAACGTGCGTGTGAGGGCCACCGGGATCACGAGCTCGAGGAAGATCTCGACGAAGTTGCTCAGCCCGTTGGGGTTCTCGAACGGGTGGGCGGAGTTGGCGTTGAAGATGCCGCCGCCGTTGGTGCCCAGCTCCTTGATCGACTCCTGCGACGCGGCGGGCGCCAGCGCGAGCGTGTGCTGCGTGCCGTCGACGGCGGTGATGCCCACACCGGACTTGAACGACATCACCACGCCCGTGGCGATCAGGATGATCGCGAAGACGAACGCGATGGGCAGCATCAGCCGGATGACACAGCGGGTCAGGTCGACCCAGAAGTTGCCCAGCCGATCGGTGTTGTAGCGGACGAACCCGCGGATCAGCGCGATCGCGACCACGATGCCGACCGCTGCGGACACCACGTTCTGCACGGTCAGGCCGGCCATCTGCACGGTGTTGCCGAGCGTGGTCTCGGGGACGTAGGACTGCCAGTTCGTGTTGGTCACGAACGAGATCGCGGTGTTGAAGGCCACCGCGGCAGGCACCGGGTCGTGCCCGAACGCCATGGGAAGGAAGGTCTGGAGCCGCTGCAGCAGGTACAGCAGGATGACCCCGACGAAGGAGAAGCCCAGCACGCCTGCCGCGTAGGTGCTCCAGCGCTGCTCGGCGTTCGGGTCCACCCGGAGTATCCGGTACAGGGCCAGCTCGAGGCCGGAGTGCTTGTCGCTCGTGAAGATCCGCGCCATGTAGTCGCCGAGCGGCTTGTACACGATCGCGAGGACCACGAGCATCGCGACGACCGTGAGGATGCCGGCGAGAGTGTCGCTCACGCGTGTGCCTCCGCCCGAGAGTTCTTGTCAATGCGCATCAGAAGCGCTCCGGACGCAGGAGGGCAACGAACAGATAGATGAGCAGGCCCAGCGCGATGAGCCCGCCGACGATGTATGCAGCGGCGTTCACAGGGATTCGAGCCCCCTCGCGATAAGGGCGAGGACCGCGAAACCTGCGATCACCAGCACCACGTAGGCCAGGTCGGCCATCGTTTCTCCTCCACCAGGACACACCTGTCCGCCGAGCCGACGGACCGGTGCGCGAGCATCGTCGGAGTCGGCGGGGCATAGCGGACCGCGAACGCCGCGTTGACGCCTTTGGCCTGCGACGTTGACGCGTTCCTGACGCGCTGGTGGTGCCGCTCACGCGGGAGAGAAGGGCGGGCCGTGCCGGCGCCCCCGACGCATACCGGCACGGCCCTGGCACAACCGGCCGCGACCGGTCGGAGCTGACCGCACGCACCTGGTGGCCACCGCGCACACGTCCTGCCCTGTGTGCGGCGGCCACGAGGTGTGCGCCGTGGGGGTTCAGCCTGTGGGGGTGGGGGGAGCCGGCGGGCTCGGCGGGGTCGGCGAAGGCGGTGTCGGGGCCAACGGCGTCGTGGGCGGCGGCACCGTCACCTGGGCGGTGGCCGACGGCGTCCCGGAGGGCACCGCCACCACCAGCGGGCCGGGCGGGATGGTCACGCAGTCGCCGGTGCGCGGGTCGTAGTCCACGGTTCCGCGCGGATACGGGCGGGCCGCGGCGGCCCCGGGCGCCGAGAACCGGTACTCGTCCTCGCACGAGGAACTGGTGGACGTGTCGATCGGGCGCCCGTTCTGGTCGAACAGGTAGACGCCGGTGAGCGGGTTGCCCCCGGCGTCGACGGGCCGGATGTCGAGGATCTGCCGGTCCATGTCCTGCCACAGGCCCGGCTGCTGGTAGGTCCGCACCGAGCCGCTGGAGGACGACGAGGAGCCGAACAGGGCTGAGCTGCCGAGCAGCAGCAGGAGCAGTGCGGCCGCGAGACCGTTCAGCGGGACCACCGCCCAGAGCCAGCGCCGGTCACGACGGGTGCGGTTCCCCAGCCAGATCGACAACGGCACGGTCACCAGCGACAGCAGGACCACCAGTGCGAGCTCCGCCCCCACCACGATCTCGTCCACCAGCACCGCGGCGACCACCCCCCTGGCCACCCACCACGCAGGCTGCAGGGCCGCCAGGAAGTCCGTGGCGGACCGAGCGGCCGTTCCGGGGGCCGGCATGGCGGCGACGAGCCGGCGCATCGCCGGAAGAGCCGCCAACGAGGGCAACTCCGGGCCGTCCCTGGTGACGAGCGGGAGCCCAGCGAGAGCGAGGAGCATCCCGAACAGGACGACCTCGGGAGCGCTCGCCGCGACCCCGAGCATGATCAGCACGGTGGATGCGACGAGCCCGGCGACAGCGAGCCGTGCGGCACCCGACCTCGACCGCTCCCGCGGCGCTCCGGACGCGGGCGGGTATCCGGCGGCGGCCCGCAGCTCGCCCGCGTAGGCCGCCGGGGTGCCGAGCCGATCCACCAGCGCGGCGAGGCTCGCCTCGCTCCCCAGCTCAGCGGTCAGGTCCACGAGGTGCGCCCGGGCGTCGTCGAGGATGTCGGCGAGCTCCGGTGCCGGCAGGTCGGCCAGCGCGGAGCGGATGCCGGCCAGGTACTCCTCCACCGGCCCGGCCAGTACCCGCACGTTGGGCACGCCCTCGGTCCCGCTGCGCTTGACGTCGTCGTTGTCGCCGATCACGCCGCCCCCACCAGTCCTTCCATCGTCTCGGCGAACGACCGCCAGGTCTTCACCAGCTCCCGGAGCCGGTCCCGGCCCGGCCCGTTCACGCTGTAGTACTTGCGGTGCGGCCCCTCCTCGCTCGGCACGACGTACGAGGTGAGCAGGCCCGCGTTGTAGAGCCGGCGCAGCGTTCCGTAGACGGAGGCGTCGCCCACCTCCTGCAGTCCGGCCGCGCGTAGCCCGCGCACCACCTCGTAGCCGTAGCCGTCCGCGCGGTCCAGCACCGCGAGCACGGCGAGGTCGAGCACCCCCTTGAGCAGTTGGCTCGTGTCCACACCTCCCCCTCCCCTGGTCGACGCGCCGCGCCGGTCGTGGGGACCGGCTTGCGCACGGCACAGTACTACGCACCGCGCAGTAGTACGACAACCGCATGACAGGTGCGTCAGAGGTCGCCCCGGCCTCGTCAGGAGGGCGTCAACGATTCTTCAGCGCCGGACGCCGCGCTGGATCGTCGAAGACGTGCTCGCACCCCGACCCACTACAGGCGACACCACTCCCGCGCAGCCCCTCATGTCCGGCCCGGTCGGAGGCGTTCTGGGTCTCCCCGCCGGGGCCGTAGCCGCCATCGCCGCCTGGGCGTTCGCCGGCGACCCCACGACCGGGCTCGTGTTCGCCGCCGGGGCGGCCGTCCTCCTCGCAGCGATGACCACAACGGTCGGTGCCGTCGTCACCGCGAGCCTCAGCTGGGCCTGCTACGACGGCTTCGTCCTCCACCGCTTCGGCACCCTCGAGGGCGGCCGGGGCGACCTCATCGCGCTCGGCATCGTGCTGGGGGCCGCACTGGCCGCACGAGCGGTCGCCGGCGTCATGCGGCAGGTACGGACGGCGGAAAGTCGACGCGACTACCCTGCGAATGTGCCTCCGGAGGTACGGCTGCGCATCCGGAGCATGACCCGGTAGTCGCATCTGACAGGAGCACGGATGTCGGTCGTCGACAACGCCATCTACATCGACGGCCGGCGGGCTGTCGATCCGACGTCGCTCGACCACACCTTCGAAGAACTCCGTCAGTGCCCTGATCAGGGGCGCAGCTTCTGCTGGATCGGACTCCTGCGACCCAGCAAGAAAGAGATCGAAGCCGTCGCCGAGGAGTTCGGCCTGCACCCCCTCGCCGTCGAGGACACCATCACCGCCCACCAGCGCCCGAAGCTGGACCTCTACGGCGATGTCGTGTTCGTGGTGCTGCGCCCTGCCCGATACGTCGACCCGGTCGAGGTCGTGGAGATCGGTGAGGTGCACCTGTTCATCGGGCCCGACTTCGTGATCACCGTCCGGCACGCCGAGGAGCCCGACCTCGCCGCGGTCCGCAAGCGGCTGGAGGCCGATCCGGAGCTCCTGGACAACGGCCCGTACGCCGTGCTCTACGCGGTGCTGGACAAGGTCGTCGACGACTACTTCCCGGTGCTCGACGGCTTGCAGGACGACATCGACGGCATCGAGGTGCAGGTCTTCGGCGGTGACCCCGGGGTCTCGAAGCGGATCTACCAGCTGAGCCGCGAGGTGATCGAGTTCCAGCGAGCGGTCGAGCCGTTGCGGGAGGTCTTCATCGAACTGCGCGACCGGCTGAAGTCCACAGCGAGCGAATCCGACCTGGAACTGCGCCGGTCGCTGCGCGACGTCTCCGACCACGCCACACGCGTGATGGAGCGCGTCCAGTCCTTCCGCGACCTGCTCTCCAACATCGTCCAGGTCAACGCCGCGCTCGTCGCGCAACGCCAGAACGAGGAGATGGCGCGCTTGACCGAGGCGGGCTACGACCAGAACGAGCAGGTCAAGCGCATCTCGTCGTGGGCGGCGATCCTCTTCGCCCCCACGCTGGTGGCCTCGATCTACGGCATGAACTTCACCCACATGCCCGAGCTCGCGTGGACCTACGGCTACCCGTTCGCACTCGGACTGATGTTGCTGTGCGGGATGATCCTCTACACGATCTTCAAACGGGCCGGCTGGCTCTGAACCGCCCGTAGGGCCCCCGGGTGGCCCGAACCACTCGGCGCTATGGCGGCGTCAGGACACGGCCGGTGGCCGTCAACGCCGCGGTGACACCCTGTTCCGTCCGGTCCGATCGCGGGAAAACGGAGACCTCGGCGGCCTGCCGGCCGCCGTCGCCTCCGGAGACCACCGGATCTAGGAGAACAGGTGACTCTCGCCGATCTCATCCCGTCACTCCGCACGTCGCTCTCATCCCGACTGGCCCCGGGCCTGTGGCCGGAGACTGCCCGAGCGACGTGTGACGGGCAGCTGCTCGTGGGCGGGGTCGACCTCGCCCAGTTGGCCGCGCAGTTCGGCACGCCGGTCCTGGCGATCGACGCCACGGACGTCCGCTCCCGCTGCCGGGCCTACCGGGAGTCGCTCCCGGGAGTGGAGATCGCCTACGCCGCGAAGGCGTTCCTCTGCCGAGCCATGGCCCGGCTGGTCGACCAGGAAGGCCTGGCGATGGACGTCTGCTCCGGGGGCGAGGTCGCCGTGGCCGCGGCCGCCGGCTTTCCCGGAGCGCGGATGGTGATGCACGGCAACGTCAAGACCGTCGAGGACCTCAAGACCGCCATGGCCACGGGCGTCGGCCGCATCGTGATCGACTCTCTCGAGGAGATCGCCCCGCTGGCAGCACTCGTGCCGACCCGCCAGCAGGTGCTGCTGCGGGTCGTCCCCGGGGTCGACGCCGGGACCCACGCCGGGCTCACCACCGGCACCGAGGACCAGAAGTTCGGACTCTCCATCGCGACCGGTGCCGCGGCGCAGGCCGTGCGCGGCGTGCTCGCCCGGCCCGAGCTGGAGCTCGTCGGCCTGCACTGCCACCTCGGCTCCCAGGTGCGCTCGATCAGCCGGTACGTGGAGGCCTCGGAGCGCATGGTCGCCTTTCTCGCCGAGATCTCACGCGAGCACGGCATCGAGCTGCCGCAGCTGGACATCGGCGGCGGCCACGCGGTGGCGTACGCGCCCGGTGAGGAGTCGATGGACCTCGCCGCGTTCGGACGCACCGTGCCGGCCGCGGTGGCCGAGGCCTGCCAATGGCACGGCCTGCGGATGCCCCGCCTGACCGTGGAGCCGGGCCGGGCGCTCATCGCCCGCGCCGGCGTCACGGTGTACCGGGTCGCGGCCGTCAAGCACGGGGTGCACCGCACGTTCGTGGCCGTGGACGGCGGGATGAGCGACAACCCGCGGCCCGCGCTCTACGGCGCGCGCTACCACGTGCGGCGCTTCGGCCGGCCCGAACGCGTGCCGTCCCGGCCGGTCACGGTCGTCGGACGGCACTGCGAGTCGTCGGACGTGCTTGCCGAGGAGGCGATGCTCCCCGAGGACATCGCTGCAGGTGATCTCCTTGCCGTGCCCTGCAGCGGGGCGTACCACTCCTCGCTCTCCTCGACCTACAACCAGATCGGTCGGCCGCCGGTCGTCGCGGTGGCGAGTGGCGCGACCGTGCCGATGCTGCGCCGGGAGACGTTGGAGGACCTGATGCTGCGCGACGCGGGTTGAGGAGCGGTCCGGCGGATCAGGCGTGCGGATGACGCGGTCGGGGCTGGCAGCGCGGGCAGCTGAACGAACTGCGGTTCATGAACGGTTCACGCTGGATGGGCGTGCCGCAGCGGCGGCACGCCCGGTCCGCCTGGCCGTAGACGTCGAGCGAGCGGTCGAAGTAACCGGACGCCCCGTTCACGTTGACGTAGAGCGCGTCGAACGACGTGCCACCGGCCGCGAGCGCCGCCGCCATCACCTCGGTGGCGGCGGCGAGCACCTCGCGTCCCTGTTTGCGGGTGAGTGCCTCGGTGGGGCGGGCCCAGTGCAGCCGCGCCCGCCAGAGCGCCTCGTCCGCGTAGATGTTGCCGATGCCCGACACCACCGTCTGGTCCAGCAGCGCACGCTTGAGCCCGGTGCGCCGCCGCCGGATGGCCGCGACGGCGTCGTCGAGGTCGAACACCGGGTCCATCGGGTCGCGGGCGATGTGCGCGATCGGTTCGGGCAGCAGGCCTCCCCCGGCCGCAGGCACCAGCGGGTGCACCGACAGGCCCCCGAAGGTCCGCTGGTCGACGAAGCGCAGCTCCGTGCCTCCGTCGGCGAACCCGAACCGGATGCGCAGGTGCTTCTCGTCGGGCCGGTCGTCGGCGGCCACGAGCATCTGCCCGCTCATGCCGAGGTGGGCGAGCACGGCGTCGTCGCCCTCGGCGCCGCCGTCGAGGTCGAGCCACAGGTACTTGCCGCGACGGCGGGCACCGGTGATGGCGCGCCCGGTGAGCCGGGCGGCGAAGTCGTCACCGCCTGCCACGTGCCGGCGCACTGCGCGGGGATGGGCGACCGTGACGGCGGCGATCTTGCGGTCGAGGACGTGGTCGGCGAGGCCGCGACGGACGACCTCGACCTCCGGGAGCTCCGGCACGGCCGGCGTCAGGCGGGGCCGGACGTGGCGGGCTCGCTGCCCGCCGCGGCTTCGGCCGTGAGGGTGCGCCACGCGAGCTCGGCCGCCTTCTGCTCGGCCTCCTTCTTCGTGCGCCCTTCGCCCGACCCGAGCTCCCGGTTCGCCACGACAGCGGTGGCCGTGAAGACCTTGAGGTGGTCCGGGCCGTCCTCGGCGATCCGGTACTCGGGGACGCCGAGCTCGGCCGCCGCGGTGAGCTCCTGGAGGCTCGTCTTCCAGTCCAGTCCCGCTCCGAGCAACGGCGCGCTACGCATCAAGCCGTCGAAGAGGCGGTCGACGAGCCCACGGGCCGTCTCGAGCCCGTGCTCCAGGTACACCGCACCGATCAGGGCCTCGGTGGCGTCGGCGAGGATGCTCGCCTTCGTGCGGCCACCCGTCAGCTCCTCGCCGCGGCCGAGGTAGAGGTGCGCCCCGAGCCCGCCGTCGCCGAGGGTGGCCGCCACACCGGCGAGCGCGTGCATGTTGACGACGCTCGCGCGCAGCTTGGCCAGCTGCCCCTCGGGCAGGTCCGGATGATCACAGTAGAGCCGCTCGGTGACGATGATGCTGAGCACGGAATCGCCGAGGAACTCCAGGCGCTCGTTGGTGGGCAGCCCGCCGTTCTCGTACGCGTAGGACCGGTGGGTGAGCGCCAAGGTGAGTAGATCGTGGGCGATCTCGACTCCGAGGGACGCGAGAAGGGGCCCGCGGTCCTCCACGGGCCCCTGTAGGCCTCGCGCTACCACTGCGTCGTCGCCGATTCCGTGCTCCCGGCGATCAGGCCGGGCTGACGACCTGGCGGCCGTCATAGGTGCCACAGGTGGGGCAGGCCACGTGCGGGGGCTTGACGGCCCGGCAGGCGCGGTTCGAGCAGGCGACGAGCGTGGGTGCAGTGGCCTTCCACTGCGACCGGCGCGAGCGCGTGTTCGACCGCGACATCCGGCGCTTCGGAACAGCCACGGTGAATCTCCTAGCAGTACTCGAGGGATCAGTCTGCGGACAGGCGCTCACGCAGAGCGGCCCACCGAGGATCCAGTGTCTCATGCCCGTGGTCGGGCGCGAGGTCGGCCCGCTTCTCGCCGCACTCCGGGCAGAGGCCGAGGCAGTCCGGGGTGCACAGCGGGGCCAGGGGTAGGGCGAGCACGACCGCGTCACGCACGATCTGCTCGACGTCGATCATCTCGTCGACGACCCTCGGCAGCTCGTCCTCGTCGGTGGTCTCGTCGGTGACGCTGTCGGGGTAGGCGAACAGCTCCGAGAGGTCGACGTCGATCTCGTCGGTGAGCGCGTCGAGGCAGCGGGCGCACTCGCCCGTGAGGGACGCGTGCACGCTGCCCGAGACGTAGACCCCTTCGGTGACCGACTCGAGCCGGACGTCCAGCTCGATGGGTTCCCCCGCCGGCACGGCGATGGTCTCCAGACCGAGCGTGGCGGGGGCCGCCGGAGCCGGGATGGTGCGCCGGTAGCTGCGCATGTTCCCCGGGCGCCGCCCGAGCTCACGGGTGCTGAAGACCCACGGGCTTGCCGGATCGGGGTGGCCGGGGGTGGGGTGGTGCGTACTCACTCCACCAGAGTAGTAGCCCGCGACGATGCGGGCACCGCGCCGGGAAGCCGTGGGTCAGCCCGGTGTCACCTGGAACTCCGCCGAGCCGCCCCCGGCACGCACGACCTCGATCACGGCGGTGCCGACGGTGGCGTTCGAGCCGGGGGCGATCGTCACCGTGGCTCCGTCAGCCGTGAACGTGACGCCGGAGTCCTCGACCGCCGCGATCGCGATGAGCGGGCTCGAGCCGCAGGACAACGTCGTGTGCCCGTTCACGGTGGACGAGCGCGCGCTCGTGCCCGAGCTGTTGATCGACGTGCCGCCGGACGTCACCCGCACACGACAGAACCCTGAGGATGCCCGCGGCGCGGCCGACGGCGCGGCTCTCTGCGGGGACGGCGCGGCCTGGCCCGACACGCCCGGGCTCGAGGTGGCCTCACCGGCGATGCTCGTGGTGCAACCCGCCACGACGAGCGTCGGCAGCGTGACGGCGACGAGCACGGAGCCGAGCACCCGTAAGCGCGTACGGAGGAGCTTCACGATCCGGATCGTGCCGTTGATCCGGGTTGCTTGGCGAGCCCTGTGCGACGACCGGCCGTACGCATGCCGCCGATCAGGTTTTGCCGCTCGGGATTCGTCCGGCAGGGTGATCACGTGCGGGTTCTGGTGGTCGAGGACGACGACGGGGTCGCCGACGCGGTGCTCGAGGCGCTGGCCGCCCACGGGCACACCGCGATCCGGGCGGCCCGCGCAGCCGAGGTCTGGGGCAACGCGCACGACGCGGACGTCGTCCTGCTCGATCTCGGCCTGCCCGACGCCGACGGACTCGACGTGCTGCGCAGGCTGCGGCGCATCACCTCCACGCCGGTGCTCGTGCTCACCGCCCGCGGCACCGAGCGGGACGTGGTGCGGGGGCTGCGGCTGGGCGCCGACGACTACGTGGTGAAGCCGGTGCGGCTGCGCGAGCTGCTGGCGCGCATGGAGGCGGTGGCGCGCAGAGCCCGCGCGGGCCGCGCCGACGACGGCGCCGCGGCGGACGTCGTGGAGATCGAGGACCTGCAGATCGACCTGGGCGCCCGCCGCGCCACCGTCGGCGGGCGCGAGATCAACCTGACCGTGAAGGAGTTCGAGATCCTCGCCGCGCTCGCCCGCAGGCCGGGCGCCGCCGTCAGCCGGCAGCAGCTGCTCGACGAGGTCTGGGGTGACGCCTACCTGGCGGTTTCCCGCTCCCTCGACGTGCACCTCGCGGCGCTGCGGGCCAAGCTCGGGCGCCCCGGGTTGCTGACGACGATCCGCGGGTTCGGCTTCCGGCTCGGCGGCTGAGGACAGCCCGTGCGCCGTCGCCTGCTGCTGGTCCTCTCGGCGTTCTCCGTTGCCACCGTCGCGGCCTTCGCGCTGCCGCTGCTCGACAGCACGGCGGCCGAGCGCACGCAGCGGTTCGTGCTCGCCCGCACCGCCGACATCGACCGTTTCGCCGCGTACGCCCAGCAGGCGGACCAGGAGACGGCCACGGTGCTCGCGGAGGAGGTCCGGGCCCACAGCGAGCTCTACGGCGAAGGAGTCGTGGTCGTGGACCGGGGCGGACGTCCGATCGTCGAAGCCGGTCTGGACGTCGATGATCCCGGAGTGCTCGCGGCGGTCGACGCCGCTCTGCGCAACCAGCCTGCCGCCCGGCCGGAGCGGCTCGGGCCAGGATCCGACGAGCCGATCCTGTTCGCGCGTCCGGTCGGAACCGGCACACAGGTGGGCGGTGCGGTCGTTCTGCGGGCCTCGCCCGCCGGAGCTGCGGCCGATATCGCCACCGCCTGGACGACCATCCTGCTCGGCGCGCTGGCTGCGGCCGTGGCGTTCGCCGCGCTGGCGCTGGTGGTGGCCCGCTGGGTGCTGCGGCCGGTCGCCGAGCTGGCGGGAGGGGTGCGCGCGGTGGCCGAGGGGCACCCCGGAGCGCACGTGTCGCCGCGCGGCGGCCCGTCGGAGCTGCGCGAGCTGGCCACGGCGTTCAACCGGATGTCCGACGTCGTCTCCACCAGTGCCGAGCAGCAACGCCGGCTCGTCGCGGACACCTCGCACCAGCTCCGCAACCCGCTCGCTGCGCTCCGGCTGCGGGTCGACGCCCTGGACGCGCACGTCCCGGACGACGGCCGCCGGACCTACCGCTCGACGCTCGCGGAGGTGGAGCGGCTCGAGTCGCTGCTCGACGGGATGCTCGATCTCGCCTCCGCGGAGAGCCGGGCCACGGACCTCGCGGCGGGCGAGGCCGGCGTCGAGCATGCGGACATGGGCTCGGTCGTGGCCGAGCAGGTCGAGCTGTGGGCACCGGTGGCCGAAGGGGCAGGAGTGCGGCTCGTCGTCACCGACGGGCCTGCGGCCGAGGTGGCGTGCTCCGCGTCGGAGCTGGCCCAGCTGCTCGACGTGCTGCTCGACAACGCCGTGAAGCATGCGGGGGTCGCGGCCACCGCCCGGGTCGGCTGGACCGCGTCCGGGACGCCCGGGGTACGGCGGGTCCGGCTCGAGGTCCGCGACGACGGGCCCGGGCTACCACCCGAGGATCTCGGCCGCGCCACGCAGCGCTTCTGGCGATCGGCGCAGGCGAACGGGAGCCGGGGGTCGGGGCTCGGGCTCGCGATCGCGGAGCGCCTCGCGACCGCTCGGGGTGGCGCGCTGCGGCTCGCACCGGCGCCCGGCGGGGGTCTGGCCGTCACCGTGGAGCTGCCGTGCCTGTGACCCTCTCGCGACGGACGGTCCTGCGCGCGGCGCCGCTGGCTCTGGCGTTCGCCGCCGCGGGCTGCGGCGGCGACGGCCAGCTGCCGGTCGTGGTGGCGGCAGGCGAGCCCGGGGGCTTCTACGTGGAGTTCGGCGAGCTGCTCGTCCGGCAGCTGCAGGCCGCCGGGATCCCCGCGCGCGTGATGGAAACGGGCGGCAGTGTCGACAACGTCCGCCACGTCGACGACGGCACGGCCGCCCTCGGCCTCGCCCTCAGCGACATCGCCGTGGCTGCCCTGCGCGGCGAGGCGCCGTTCGCCCGAGCGGTGGGCCTGCGGGCCATCGGGCGCGTCTACGAGAACTACATGCAGGTTGTGGTGCGTGCCGAGGACTCGATCGCGGACGTCGCCGGTCTGGCGGGGCGGCGGGTCTCGCTCGGCGCACTCGGATCCGGTGCCGCCGTGTTCGGCGACCGGCTGCTCGCCGCGGCCGGGATCACCGCTCCGGTCACCCGGCGGCCCCTGCGCGAGGCCGTCACGGCGCTGGAGGCAGGGGCGACGGACGCGCTGCTGTGGTCCGGCGGCGTGCCGACGCCCGCGCTCGACGAGCTGGCCGCGCGCCGGCCGATCCGGCTGATCCCGCTGGTCGGGCTCCTGCCGCAGCTGCGCGCCCGCCACGGGGAGGTCTACGGGCCGGTCGCCGTGCCGGCCGGGGTGTACGGGACGAGCACCCGGGTGCCCACCGTCGGCGTCGCGAATCTTCTCGTCGCGAACGCCTCGCTGCCCGACGATGTGGCAGGCGCCGTCGCGCGCACCCTCGTGGGCGCCGCGCCCGACCTGGTGCCCTCGGCGGCCCTGGGCACCCAGTACCTGGACCAGCGCTCGCTCATCGGCACCGGTGACGTCCCACTGCACCCCGGCGCCGCGGCCGCCTACCGCGACCTGCACGGCTGAGCGACCAGTCTCCTAAGCGTTGGTAAAGATCTCATCGGAGGTACTGCTCCACGTCGTGATCGCTTTTACCTTCCCTGCGACACCTCTGACAGAACGACGAGCGGGGAGCAGATGACAACGACGTCACGGGTAGGAGAGCTCAGCCCACCGGTCGGATTCAAGGCGAAGGTCAAGCAGGTCGGTCCGGGGCTGCTCGCCGCAGCCACCGGCGTGGGTGCGGGCGACCTCGTCGCCACGATGGTGGCGGGCGCCTCGTACGGGATGGTGCTTCTGTGGGCGGCGGTGCTCGGCACAGCCCTCAAGCTCGCGCTGGCCGAGGGCGTGGGCCGGTGGCATCTCGCCACCGGCACCACCCTGCTCGACGGGTGGCGCAGGCTCGGGTACTGGGCCACCGTCTTCTTCGGCGCCTACATCGTCATCTGGGGCTTCGTCTACGGCGCCACGGCGATGTCCGCGGTCGGCCTGCCGCTCAACGCCCTGTTCGGCGGGCTGCCCGTGCGGTACTGGGCGATGATCGCCGGAGTCGTCGGCCTCGCTCTCGTGTGGGCGCAGCGCTACCACGTCTTCGAGAAGTTCATGACCGTGCTCGTCCTGATCAAGTTCGTGTCGGTCGTCTCGGTCGCGCTGCTCGTCTCACCGAACCTCGGTGAGGTGTTCAGCGGGCTGGTGCCGCGGCTGCCCGAAGGCTCCGTGGTGAACGTGCTCGGCCTGATCGGCGGGGTCGGCGGCACGATCACGATGGCGGCCTACGGCTACTGGATGATCGCCAAGGGCTGGAAGGGCACCCGCTGGCTGTCGATGATGCGGCTGGACAACACCGTCGGCTACGTCATGACCGGCATCTTCGTGATCGCGATGCTGGTGGTCGGTGCGGAGATGCTGCGGGGCCAGAACCTCACGTCGAGCGACTCGGGCCTGCTCACCCTCGGCACCGCGCTCGGTGAGTCCTACGGCGACTGGGCCCGGATCATGTTCCTCATCGGGTTCCTCGCCGTCACCTCGTCCTCACTGCTGGGCGTCTGGAACGGCGTGAGCCTGCTGTTCACCGACTGGACCCGCACGATCCGACTGCCGCACGGCAGGAAGGCCGAGGCAGAGCTCGAGGCTGCGGAGGCCGAGACGGCCCGGGACGCCACCACGGACCCGACCGGCACCGCCACCGGGTACGAGGCCACGGTCGCCGAGCGCAGCCTGCCGTTCCGCGGGTACCTGCTCTGGCTGACCATCCCGCCGATGGCGCTGCTCTTCCTCGACAAGCCGTTCGGGCTCACGCTGGTCTACGGCGTGCTCGGCTCGGCGTTCATGCCCTTCCTGGGCATCACGCTGATGCTGCTGCTCAACTCCAAGCGCGTTGTGGGTGACGGCCGCTCCGGCTGGGTGTCCAACGTCCTGCTCACCGGGGCGTCGGCGCTGTTCGTCGTCCTGCTGGTGATCGATCTGATCGATCGCTTCGGCTGATCCTCGGCGGGGCGCCCCGTGCTCGGACAGCACGGGGCGCCCCGCTCCACCTGTGGAACGAAGGGACGGGGCGTGGACTCGATCATCGAGTTCCGGGTGCTGGGACCGCTCGAGGTCGTCCGCGACGGAGTCGTCCTCCGGTTGGGCGCGGGCAAGCTACGGGTGGTCCTCGCCGCACT
The DNA here is from genome assembly GCF_039534065.1 of Pseudonocardia yunnanensis. Taxonomy (NCBI): domain Bacteria; kingdom Bacillati; phylum Actinomycetota; class Actinomycetes; order Pseudonocardiales; family Pseudonocardiaceae; genus Pseudonocardia; species Pseudonocardia yunnanensis. Next base: position 15,014 of record NZ_BAAAUS010000055.1, read on the forward strand.
GCTCCTCCAGGCGAACCGTCCCGTCTCGATCGACGACCTCGTCGACAAGCTGTGGGACGGGGCCGCGCCCGGCGACGCCCGTGGCACCGTCCAGAAGTACGTGATGCGGATCCGGCGCCTGCTCGGGGGCGGCGCCGAGGACTCCGCCGTGCGGACCGAGCCGGACGGCTACCGGATCACGATCCCCACCTGCCGTCTCGACCTCCACCGATTCTCGACCCTCTGCGCGCAGGCGGCCCGGGCCGCTGCCGCCGACGACGACGTCGCCGAGTCCGCGCTGCTGACCGACGCGCTCTCGCTGTGGCGTGACGTGCCGCCACTGTCCGATGTCCCCTCCCCTCCCCTGCAGCGCGACGAGGTGGCCGGGCTGGTCGAGCGCTACCTGCAGGCGCTCGACCGGCGGATCGAGCTCGACCTGGCCCTCGGCCGGCACGCCGAGGTGCTCGGCGAACTGGCCGCCCTCGTTCGCCGGCACCCGGAGCGGGAGCGCTTCTGGGCACATCGCATGCGGGCGCTGCACCGTGCGGGCCGCCAGGGTGAGGCGCTCGCGGCCTATCGCGAGGTCGCGAGCCTGCTGGCCGAGGAGCTCGGCATCGACCCGGGGGCCGACCTGCGTGCCGCCCACCGTGAGGTCCTCGGCGCGCCGGCGCCTGCCGCGCCCGTCGCTGCGCCCGTGGCGCGTCCGCCTGCCGTCCGCCCACCGCGCCAGCTCCCCATGGCCGACTCCGGGTTCGCGGGGCGGGAGACCGAGCTCGCCGCGATCGTCGACGCCCTTGGGGAAACGGGGCCCCGCAGCGGCGCACCGGTCGTGATCACGGGCATGGCCGGGGTGGGCAAGACGGCACTGGCCGTACGAGCCGCCCACGGCGTGGCCGACCGCTTCCCCGACGGAGCGCTGTTCGCCGACCTGCGCGGCCACTCCCCCGCTGCGCCGACAGCCGTGCCGGATGTGCTGGCACGGTTCGTCCGGACGCTCGGACTGCCGGCTGACGCGCTGCCGACCGACGAGGACGAGCTGGTGGCCGCGTACCGGTCGCTACTCGCAGACCGTCGCATGCTGGTCGTCCTCGACGGCGCGGCGTCCGCTGAGCAGGTACGGCCGCTGCTGCCCGGGTCGGGGTGCGGGGTTCTCGTCACGAGCCGGGCCGACCTCGCCGGGCTGGCCGTCTCCCCCGGCTCGCACCGGATCGTGCTCGACGTCCTGTCCGGTCCCGACGGGCGCGCGTTGCTCGCGGGCGTGCTCGGCGCGCCGCGGGTGGCCGCGGAACCGGCCGCGGCCGACGAGCTCGTGCGGCTGTGCGGCGGGTCGGCGCTCGCGCTCCGCGTGGCCGCCGCCCAGCTGGTGCTGCACCCGCAGCGCGGGATCGCCGAGCACGTCGAGCGTCTGAGCAGCGGTGACCTTCTGACCGCCCTGCGTCTCGACGGCGACGCCGCCACCGACGTGGTGGCCGCGCTCGACCTGTCCTGCCGCGCACTCGACCCCGAACACCGGCGGCTGCTGCGGTTGCTCGGCCCGCTCCCCGGCGTGACCGAAGAGGGGTTCACCGCCGCGGCAGCGGCCGCGGCCACCGGGATGGGCCGGGCCGCGGTGGCAGCGGGGCTCGAAGCGCTGGCCGCGGTGAGCCTGCTCGACCGCCGCCCTTGCGCGCGCTACCGCATGCACGTCCTCGTCCGCCGGTACGCAGCGCGCCGGGCGGAGACCGAGGAGACCCCCGAAGCACGCGACCGCGCCCGTCCGGCGGCCGACGGCCCCGTCATCGTCGGCCACCCGTTGCCTCGCTTCGCGCGGATCTCCAACTCCTGATCGCCGCGAGATCCGGGTTTCGGCCCCGCGGAGGTCCGGAACCCCGATCTCGTCGCGATCATGACTCACGCAGGGCCTCCATCGCGGTCGTCGCGGTCCGCTCGGCGTCGGTGCCCGGTCCGAGAGTCACCGGCTTGTGGAACACGGAGGCGAGGGCGCGGAGCGCGGCCTCGCGCGGGGTGGCGGGGTTCAGCGGCGCGGCGGCGAGCGCGGCCAGAAGCTCGGAGATGCCGTCCGCCAGCACGTAGACGCCGCCCCGTGGGCTGCCGTCCGGGCGCCGCTCGACCAGGCCCAGCCGGACGAGGGCGCGCAGCCGCACGTGCATCGGTGGCTTGCTGGTTCCCGCCCGCTGCGCGAGCTCCTCGGCGGTGACGCCCGCGGGTGCGGCGACGAGGGCGTCGAGAGTGCCGCGCACGGAGTTCGGCGCGGCCGGAGGCCCGCGAGCGGACAGTGGTCCGCGGGGAAGCGCCCTGACGGCGTCGATCGCGCGCGCGACCGCGTCCGTCGTGGCATGGCCGGGTTGCAGCCGGCTCGGCCTGTCGAGCGCGGCGACGAGGTCGCGCAGCGCCTGCTGCCGCTCGTTCACCGGGTGAACCGGCACGGTGACGAGTGCCCGTAGAAGCCGGACGGTCTCGTCGGGAAGTCGGTAGACCAGGTCTCGCGGATTCCTGCCGGGGCGCGTGTCCCGGATCTGCCACACGAGCCCCCAGCCGACCAGCACCGGCAGCCGTTCCCGCAGGCCGGCCACGTCCGTGCCAGGGAGCCGGGCCGCGAGCTCGGCCGTCGTGAGCCCCTCGGACGCCCGGTCGAGGGCCTGCAGCACGGCCCGCACCGAGTTCGACGGTGCGTGCGGACGGCGGGCCGGGAGCGGGCCGTCCGGTATGGCACGCACCGCCTGCAGCACCTCGGCGGTCCGGCGGGCCGACGGCGAGCCGGGAGCCAGCCGGTCGGAGCCGGCCAGCTGCACCGCGAGCGCTGCGAGCGGACGCCGGGCTCCCGCGTGGGTCTCCGGCCGGTCGAGTTCCGCGAGGAGAGCAGCGGTGTCCGGCCCCGGCCGGTAGACGTAGCTACGGCGGGCACCGGGTCCGGGGCCCGGATCACGCACCACCAGGCCCCAGTCCAGGAACGTGGCCAGCCGCAGCCGCACGGCGGTCCGGTCAAGACCCGTGATCGGCACCAGCGCCGCGACGGTGAGCCCGTCGGGGGCCGCGACAAGGGCGTCGAGCGTGGCGCGCGGCGAGTCCGGGGACGCGAGCCGGGCGAACGCGGCCAGCGGGCCGTCCTCGATCCCCGCGACGGCGTCGAGCCCGGCGAGCACGACCTCGCGCGTTGCCGACGTCTCCGTGTTGGTCGCGGTGCCCAGCAGGACCACGAGATCCTCGACGGCCGCCCGGTACCGGGGTGCGTCGATGCCAGCGGGATCGGCCAGCTCCGCGAGCAGCCGCCGCGTGTCCTGCGTGAGGGAGTGGACGACCTCGGGCGCGCTCCCCGGGCCATTCCAGTCGATCTCACGGTGTACGAGGTGCCAGCGGTGCAACACGGCGAGCCGGCCCACAACCCCGTGTTCCCGCAGCTGCTGCGCCCGGGCCAGCCACGCCGCCGGCACGGGGCGGCCGGCTGCAGCCAGTGCGAGCAGGGTGCCCCGCAACGAGTCCGCGGGGACCTGGGGGCCCCGCCCCAGCGGACCGGCCTCCAGCTCGTGAACCACCGCGAGGGCACGGATCAGCTCGGGGGTCCTGGGTGAGCCGGGCAGGAGGTTGGCGTTCTGCGCGAGCAGCGGAGCGAGCCGCTGCGCAGCGGCCCGGTAGTCGGGGTCCGCGATCCGGGCGGGCTCGGCGAGGTCGGCCAGCAGCAACCGGGTCACGGCGGGCACGGAGTAGAGCTTGCGACCCGCGGCACCACGCCGGATGCGCAGCAGCCCCCAGTCGGCCAGCACATGCAGCCGGTGGCGCATCTGCGGCACCGGGAGCATCCCGGTCGTCCCGGTCAGCTCCTCCGCGCCGATCCCGTCGGGCGCGGCGGCGACCGCCTCGATCGTCGCCCACACCGAGTCGGCCGGCCTGTGCAGCCGCTGCGTCGAGAGCGGTCCGGCCCGCAATGCGCGAATCACATCGAGGACGTCCGCGAGCTCCCGCGTCCCGCGCTGTTCCGGCCGCAGCCCGGCCGAGCGGGCCAGCAGCTCGGCCAGGTGCGCTGCCGCGGCCCGATACCGCGGGTCGGCGATCGCCTCGGGATCGTCCAGGTCCTGCAGGAGCCGCCGGGTGTGCGCCGGCAGCCCGTACCGCCTGGGCGCAGGCCCCCGCGTCCCGCCGGACAGGACGACGACCAGGCCCCAATCGGCGAGGGTGAAGACCCGCCCCCGCACGGCCGTCTCGGCGGTGCCGGTGCCCTCCGCGACCTCCGCGACCGTCGCCCCGCCGGGCGCGTCCAGGGCGTCGAGCGTGGCGCGTACCGACTCCGGCCGGGGGCCGAGGCGCTGATCGCGCAGAGGGCTGTAGGGCAATGCGCGGACCGCCTCCACGGCCTCGGTGACCTTCTGCCGCGACCCCGGGCCGAGTTTCGCCGCCGGGGTGCTCAGCAGCTCGTCCAGCGCCCGCAGCCGGGCCCGGCTCTCCTCCGCGACGAAGGAGGACGGATCGTCCGACGCGGCCAGCAGCCGCCGTACCGGCTCGGGCAACCGGTACACCCGGCTGCCGGAACGCGCACCCCGGCCCGCGCCCGACACCCGCTCCACCAGGCCCCACCCCAGCAGGAGCCGCAGCCGCTGCCGCATCGGCACCATGCCCAGCCCCGGTGGCAGGGCGGCCAGCTCCTCGGCCGTGATGCCGGACTCGCCCGCCGCCCCGATCGCGTCGAGCGTGCCCCGGTAGGACGTCATCGGCGCGGGGCCGCGCGAGGGCAGCGGGCTCGCCGCAAGACCGCGGATCACACCGACGAGCGTCACGAACTCGCTTGCCTGCGCCGTTCCGGGCTTCAACGGCGCCGGTGAGCCCAGCCGGTGGGCCAGCTCCTCCAGCGCCGCCGCGTACTCCGCGTCCCGCAGGACCTCGCGACCGTCCACATCAGACAGCAGGCGTCGGGTGTGCTCGGGCACCGAGTATGCGAACCGCGTGGTCGTGTGGTGTCGCGCACCGGCGGGGAGCCGCTCCAGCAGACCCGCCTCGTAGAGCGCCGCCAGGCGCTGGCCCAGGACGGTGCTCACGACCCCGGTGACGGCCGCCGCGATCTCGCCGACCGTCATGACACCTGTCCGGTCCATCACGTCGAGCATGTGCCGCACCGAGTTCTCCTGCGGCGCGAGCGACGCCGGCAACGGGCTCCCGGGCAGGTCGCGTATCGCCGCGAGGACCGCATCGATCCGCCGGCTCCACCCGTCCCTGCCGCGGTCGATCGGCCTGTCGAGCCACCCGGCGAACTCGTCGAGCAGCACCAGGTACCCCGGGTCGGGCTGGAGCGAACGGCCGTCTACGTCCCGGAGCAGCGCACGCGTGTGACCCGGCAGGCTGTAGCGGTACTCGCGGGACCGCGTCCCCGCGGTCGGGTCGATCCATCGATCGACCACCCCCCATCGGTGCAGCGCGTGGAGCCTGGTGACGAGGGCCCACGGCCTCGCCGACGTGGTCGCCGCGAGCTGAGCGAGCGTGACGCCGTCGGCGGCGGCGACCGCGTCGAGCAGCTGCCTCGTGCCCACCCTGGGCAACGCGGGCAGCGCACCCTCCGGCAGATCCCGCACGGCCTGGAGCGCGGCCTCGATCCTCCGGGTCGACACCACGCCGACCTGCAGGCTTGCGGGACGGTCGAACCATCCGGCGAGCGCGTCGAGGGCCTCCCGGTAGCGGCGGTCGAGCACGCTGACCCGATGGTCGAGGTCGTGCAGGAGCCGACGAGTGTGCGCCGGCATCCGATAGACCGACCTCAGGTCGGAGGCATGCCCCAGCTCGAGCAGTCCCCACTCGGCGAACCGCGCCAGGCGCAGCTTGACCGCCGGGACGTCCTGCTGCGCGAGATCGGCGCCACCGACGAACCCGACCGCAGCGGCGACGGCGTCGAGCGTGGCCCGCAGGGACGACCCACGGGTCACCGTCCTCGGGCCGGCGGCCTCGGTGCCTCCTCGGTCGAGCAGGCGGGCGACCGAGTCGATCAGGGCGTCCATGGAGAACCGGTCGCGCCCCGGATTACGGCGCAGCAGCAGAGCCGCGCGGTGCAGTGCGGCCCGGTCGTGAGGGTCCGCCACCGTGCTCGGGTCGCGCACTGCCTCGAGGAAGATCCGCCCGAGGTCCGTCAACTCATAGGTGAACTTCGTCCGGTGATAGCTGGCCGACTCGGGGTCCGGCGCGAACGGCGAGCCAGGCGAGGCCATGACCGGATAGCTGCTGTCCCACCGCAGCACCCGCCGGGTGACGGTGACCAACCGCGGCACGAACCGGTGCACCGTCGTGGCGCGGATGAACTCCGCGTTCGCACCCAACGCGAGTGCAATCTCCAGGTTCCCCGATCCCGGGACCGCCCCGATCGCCATCAGCAGGTCCAGGAAACTCACCGGCGGCGGCTCGTACAGCTCGTGCACCCGCCCGTGGGTCTCCAGTGGGCTTGCCGGGATCTCCCGCAACCGCGCCACAGCCTCGGCCAGCACCGCCAGCGGAGGCCGCGACCGCCCCTGACGCATCAGGAGCTCCGCCAGGTCCAGCAGCGCCTCCCGGTAAGACGGGTCGGCGACGCGCCGCGGATCGGCCAGTGCGTCGAGCAGCGCCAGCACCGGCGCACGCAGCAGGTAGCTGTCCCCGCCCCTGGCCTTGTGCGTGATCTGGACCAGTCCCAGCCTGGTCAGCCTGCGCACCGTGTCGCGCACGCTGCTGTCCTCCAGATTCAGCTCTCGCGCCAGCCCGACCGTGTTGACGCCGGGAGAGCGGCGGACGGTCAGCAGCACGGCCCCGTAGCTGGTCGGCCCGGGCTCCCACAACCCGCCACGGTCCGCGTCCGGGTGCAGCGGGCTGCCCTCGATCGTCCGCAGCCGGGCCACCACCGCGCCGAGCCGGTCGGCCGCCCCGTCCGCCGCGGCAGGCACCTGGCGCAGCAGGCCGAGCAGGGCGTCCAGTTCCCGCCGGTAGTCCCGCTCCTCGATCTCGTCCCGGTAGGCGAGATCGCCGAGCACCCTGCGGACGGGGACGCCGAGCAGGTACCGGACCGCGTCCTGCACCTCGACGTGGACCAGGCCCGCCGCCCGCAACACGGAGATCGCCGCGGTCACGTCCGACGCGGCACCTCCCGGCACCGCTGACAGCAGGTCGCCCGCTCCGAGCCCGGCCGGGGTGGTCCCCACCGTGTGCAGCAGGTCCAGGTAGGTGGGCCTTCCGGCGTCCACCTGCACGCCCAGCTCCGGCAGGGCGGTGAGGAGCGTCAGCAGCCGGGCGATCTGATCAGCGGTGCTCTCCTGCCACAGCACCGGGCGCGTGGAGAGCACCGCGGCGGTCTCGTCCAGCAGAGCGTGCACCGGCCCGTCCGGCAGGCCGTCCCGGGCGTCCACGCGTTCGAGCAGCCCGATCACGCGGTCCACCGGACCGTAGGTGTCACCGCCCCGGCCTGCCCGCAGCAGCCCCGACGCCACCAGCCGGTCGAGCACCATCCGGGCCTGTTCGGCCGGGCCCGGCAGCGCCGTCCGCCGCAGCAGCGTCAGTGCCGTGCCCGGGCCGGCCGCCACCTGTGACAGCAGAGTGCGCAGTGCCGGCAGCCGGGTGGCCTCGGCGCGATCGAGCCGTTCCGCCGCGGCGATCTCGTGGCGCCGCACCCTGGCGATGATCACCTTGGCGACGAGCACCGCGCGCTGCACGGCCTCCGCCCGCCGGTCGGACCCGCCGTCGAGGCGGGTGTCGAGATGGGCATCGAGGAGCGCGCCGAAGTCCCGGCCCAGCAGCCGGCCGCGCACCAGCCGGTCGATCTCGGCCTGGACGTGCCGCAGGGTCACGGTCCACCGCCGGCCGTGCACGTCGACCAGGCGGAAGGCCACCAGCTCGGTGCGAAGCCGCCCCAACCCGATGCTCTCCATCTCGGACCGGAGCCGCTCCCAGTCCGCGGCGATCGTTCCGCCGTCGACCGACGGTGGCTGCTCCCCCAGCCACAGCGCGAACCTCACGGCCAGCCACCGTTGCTCCCCCGGCGAGAGCGTCCCGGTCGAGACGCCGTACCCCAGCTCGGGACGGACCAGGGCGAGCAGGGCCGGCGCCGCCGGCAGCGGCATCGCCTGCACCGCGTCCTCGGTTGCCCGCTCCAGACGTGCCCGCTCCCGTTCGGCCAGCTGCTGTCGCCACGGCTCCGGCAGCAGCACCAGGCGCGCCAGCACCTCCGCGTCGACGAAGACCGCTGCCCGCCCCGGCTCTACGGGGTCCGGTGCAACGAACTCGACCACGGCGAACCGTTGCGGCAGAGCGGCGTTCCACCCCGGCACCGCGTACAGCCGCGGCGCGAACTCCGCCCACACCCCGCCCGGATCCGCGCGTCGGTACGCCCGATGCTCCCTCCCGACCTCTCGCAGCGAGTCCCGCATCGCGTCCAGCACACGCAGCACCTGCGCGTACTCGGTGTCGTCCAGCCGGGTGGGCACGCCGGTGTTCCGAACGACGGCGACCGCGCCGCCCTCCCGGCCGCCGGGGGGCGGGCCGCGCAGCCGTCCCGCCTCGGCGAGCCACCGCTGCAGCGCGTCCAGCCGGTCTGCGACCGGTCCCGGGTCGTGCAGGGTGAGCAGCCGGGCGTCGGCGAGTGTCTCCGTGACGACGCCGGCCAGGCCTGCGACCGCTCCCGGCGGGAGGGCGAGCTCGCCATGCCGGACAACCAGCCGCTCGATCCGGGCGAGCCCCCACCGCGCCGCGGCCAGTGCGGGCCCACCGCGCCAGCGGACGGGAACCTCGCCCTGCTCCCGGCTGGTACCGAGCACGAGGTCGAAGGCCTCGTCGATCAGCTCGACGAGCGCGGCCCGCGCAGCCCCGTCCCCGAGCCGGCCGGACAACGGTGCGAGCACCGCCAGGAGCTGGTCGAACAGCCGCCGGTGCTCCGACCGGCGCAGATCCACCGCCATGGGCAACGGCGCCGGGAGCCGGCCTGCCGCGCTCATGAGCGCATCGATGAAGCCGGACGGGAGATCGTCGGCGGTGGTGGCCTGCTCCGCGCGGTCGGCGAGCAGCGTCCAGAGCCGATCGGTCGCCGTGGCGGCCTGGTCCTCGACGTCGCGGATTCCGGCCGCGAACGGCTCGGGGTAGCGCCGGGTGAGGAACCCGGCGAACGCAGCGGCCTCGCGGGCCTGCTCGACGAGTTCGGCGATCTCCCGCGGCCGATCGCCCGTCAGCGCGCCCGCCCTGACCAGCGCTACCCGGGCGCGGTCGAGGCTCCGCTGCGCGGCGGCCGTCAGGGCCGGGCTGTCGCCCCACCGACCCGGCACGACGTCCGGGTGCCTCCTCGTCGGAGCCGGATCGTCGGGCGCCCAGGTCGCGGCGAGGTAGGCGCGGACGGCCGAGGCGCCCACCGCCAGCGTCGCCCGGGCTTGCGTGCCGTCCAGGTCGAGGACGCTGATCGTGATGCTGTGCGCGACACCGACAAGCCGCTCATCCGCGCCCTGACCAGCGAGGACGGGGCCGCCCGAGCTGCCGAGCGCGACCCACGGGCTTCCGGCGATCACCAGGTCCCACCGGTCGGCCCCCGGTGTGGCGACCCACCGCCCCGGTGCCGCGATCCCACCCGCGACGACGGGCCGCGGCTGCTCCGCCGTCCGGTTGTCCCAGACCGCGCCGGGTCCGTCCACGGGGAACGACTGGTGCGGCAGGCCGACGAGGGTGACCGGGCTGCCCTCGGCCGATGCCGCTCCCGGCACCACCGGAGCGAGCGTGACCTGCGGATGCTCGTCGGTGCTGATGCGCACCAGCGCGAGGTCGAGATCTGCGACGGAGCCGAGCAGCTCCTCGCGGGGCATGGCAGCGGCCTCGGCGTCGATGCCCGCCAGCACGTCGGCGATGCGCCCGGTCGAAGGTGCGGGGAGCACCCTGCCGCTCCAGGCCAATCGGCCCAGTTCCACCCGCACGCGGACCGCGCCGTCCACCACGTGCCGGTTGGTGAGCACGTCCGCGGTGCGCCCGGCCACACGGACGACCACTCCGGAGCCCCAGCTCCTGCTGATGATCTTGTCGGCGTGGACCACGGTCATGCTGCTCAGTGCCGCTGGAGGCGGCCCCAGCTCGGGAGCGACGAGCGCCGTGCGGCCGTGGACGTCCACCACGGATCGGAACGCGACGGGCCGGGCCGGCAGTTGGGCGCCGATCACCGTGGCCAGCGGCGTGAGATCGGGTAACGGGGGCAGCTGAGCGTGCGGCAGGCGCTCGTGCTGTGGCAGGCGGCCGTTGGCCAGCTCCGCGAACTCGTGCCGCACCAGGGCGCGCAGGGCGTCTCGACCGAGCACTCCGGCGCGGAGCGCCGCCACCGTACGTGTGTCGGCGTAGAGCCAGCCGTCCCAGCCTGCGTAGACGACGAGGTCGGCAGGGCCGCTCGCGCCGCGGACGGCATCGGCGAACCCGTCGGCGCCGCGGATTCCGCGAGCGCCGGAGGCTGCGGTTTCCCCGGGCTCGAGCCGGGCGAGGCGGTCGAGACCGACGGGGTCCACCGCGTCCGTCCACACCAGGCCGTCGATGACCTGGACGACGATCTCGCGTTCGTCGTCCGGGAGGTCGCGGTGGGAGATCAGCGCGGGGCCGCCGCTGCGATGCCGGGGTGGCGGGCCGCGGGTGGGGCCAGCGGCGACAAGACCGGCGAGCCGGCGCAGAGCTGCATGCAGTGCCCGCCCGATCGCACGGGGTCCGCCGAGCACGGCCGCGACGGCAACACCGAGCACCGCAGCCCGGACCCAGAGCGGCAGCGCGTCGAACGTGGCTCCTGGCGCGATGACGGCGGGCAGGGCCGACGCACCCGAGCCGCCGGGCGGGCCGTGGCGGTCCCACTCGACGGTGTGGTCGGCCGTGAACAGCCGGATGTGGTCGAACGCGCCGGGGTGGGCGTCGCGCACCCGCTGCAGCACCTGGTCCAGCTGCTCGGCCGTGACGGGCGAGCGGACCCAGATCACCACCCGCCCCAGCGACGTCAGCTCACCTGCCGCCGCGACAGCCCGCTCGGCCAGCCCGTCGTCCGGCCGACCGGACACCGCGCCCAGCATCGTGGGGATGCCGTCCACCCAGGTCAGCCCCGAAGCGTGCACCTCCACCCCGGTACCGCCCCTGCGCAGCTGCTCCGCCAGCTCGGTCGCCGACACGACACCCGGCTCGGAGACGTCCGGGACCACCTCGGAAGCGGCGGGCGCCGGGGGCCGGGGCAGCAGCGGGCGCAACGCCGCGAGCACCCGTTGGGGATCGACGCCGTGCAGGTCCGGCGTCCATGGATCACCGGCGCCGCGCGCGTCCTGCGGCCGCAGGCTGATCTCCCAGCGGCCCTGCCCCCACAGGCCGGCGCGCCAGCCGTGAACCTGCACGGGCAGCCCCGCCTCGACGAGCGCCCGCAGCTGCCCGTAGCTCGCCAGCCGGAGCTCCCGCTGCCCGGTCGGCCCGGCCTGGCGAGCCCATGCATCCGCCAGGGCCAGTGCCTGCTCGGCGAACACCGGAAGGTGGCCGCCGGGCGGGCGCGGATCGCCGGGATACCGCGCGGCGACGCTGCGCGCGGCCCGCTCCAGGTCCTGCACCAGCGCCTCGGGGAGCCGACCGGCACGCGCCATCTCCTGCATCCGGGACAGCCGGGCCGCCACCATCCTGTGCAGCACCCCGCCCGGCACCCCGGCAAGCAGCCACTCCCGCAGCCAGCCGACGTGCTCCAGCTGGGCCAGCACGTCCGCGGGCGTGAGCCGGCCGTAGATCTCCGGGCGCGACCCGATGCGTAGCCCCCGCTCGACCGGACGTGCGTCCCGTCCGATCGGTAGCGACTGGTCGAAGTCGAACGACCACACGAGCCCGTCCGCGGTGCGCAGCCGGTCGTCCTCCGTGGCTCGCATCAGGTCCGCGTCCTGCAGGAGCCCGGCGAGCACGAACTGGCCCGCCACCTGATCCCGCTGCGCTCCGCTCCCCAGTGCGTCCAGCTCGACGGCGGTCCCGTCGAGGAACCCCCGCATGACCAGGACGTCCCCGGCCTCCACCACCGTCCTGCCGGTCTCGTCGCGGAGGTCCTCCGACGCCATCGCCGGCCAGGACGGCGCCGTCGGCACCCCTACTCGCCGGGACAGCTCGGCCCCTGCCACCGCGCGCAGGAGCACCCCCGGATCGTGCGCCCAGTGCATCGCCGCCAGCAGGGCGCCGTCGGCGTCGCGCAGGAGCAGCACCTTCGGGCGCCCGCCCCGGACCGTCTCCCCGGTCAGCCGCCGGACGAACGACGCACCCTCCAGCCGCCGCAGCGGGATCCCGGGCACGTCGGTGACGGCGGCCGTCCCCGACTCACCAAGGTTCGTGGGGTCGCCGTGGCGCCGGCGGAGCAGCACGTGCTCCTCCAGCGCGACCCGCAGCTCCTCGTCAAGGCCCCGGATGTGCCCGAACATCTCCCTGTCCGCGAGCACCCGGCTCCGCTCCCGGTCCAGGACGTACACGACCGCGAGCCCGTCCGAGCCGGGCTCACGGGCCAGCTGCGCGTTCAGCCCGTCGACGAGCGCGAAGTCCAGGCCCTCGGTCACCCACAGACCGCGTGGCCCCGCCACCTCCAGCAGCGACTGCCGCGCCGGGTGCACCGCTCCCCGCTCCTCGAGCGCCCGGACGGCCTCCCGCATCGCCGTACCCGCTGCACCGTCCGTCGCGTCCACGAACCGGCCCGCCGTCGCACCGCTCGTGCCGATCGCCAGGAGATGCATTGAGCCGGCCTGAACGGTGCGCCGAGCATCCAGCAGCTCCGCGACGATGGCAGCGGCGTCCGCGTCGTGGCCGGCATGGGCCTCTCCGCTCAGGTGGTGGCGCACCTCGTGATCGATCAACCGCACGAACCACTCCGGCCGCAACCGCCCGGCCGCGAGATGACCCGCCACCTCGGCCGCCACCGCCTCCGTCATCACGACCACGCCGTCGGCCGCCCCGGGCACCGAGGGGTCCCGCCACCCGAACGCCACGAGCCGCTCCAGCACGCCCGCCGACGACTGCGGGAACGACGCCGTGTCCAGCACCAGCAGCGGGGGCGCGCCGGGCGGTCCGCGGGGCATCCCCGCGACCACCCGCTCCAGCGGATGCAGGTGCTCCGCCACCATCGGCAGCAGCCGCAGCAGGTCCAGCCGCTCGCTCTCCGACAGCCCACCGATCGCCACCGGACCGCCGTCCGGAGCGCCGGACCGCGCCACGTTCAGCGGGACGACCACGGCGGTCTTGTCGTCGCGGCCACCCCTGCCGGTGGCAGCGTCGGCCAGCTGCCGGGCACCGAGCCCCGGGTCACTCAGCGCCGCCGGCACATCGATCACCGCGGCGAGGTCGGCCGGGGCCGCGAAGAGGTCCGACACCCCGTCCGTGACCAGCACCAGCAGCGCCGGAGCGGTCACCGTCACCGTCGCCGTTCGCGGCTGCGGCGCCGGGCTCTCCCCGAGCCAATGGGTGCTGACCGACGTGGGCCGCCAAGGGGCGGGTCCCTCGGCGGTCTGGGCGCTGGCCATGTTGTCGTCGGTCGTCAGCAACTCGGCGGTGCCGTCCGGCCGCACCAGGTAGGCCCGGCTGTCGCCCACGCCGACCAGCACGACCTCCGTGCCGGTGCCGGTACGGGTCGCGACCGCCGCCATGTAGCTGGTCGAGTCGGCGTCGAGGACGTCGGGTGCCGGCGTGGTGGCGCCGGCGGCGGCGCCGTACACGGCCCGGCCGACCTGCAGCCCGGAGACCGTGCCCGGCTGCGCGCGCGCCGCCGCGATCCCGGCCTCGACCGCCACCACCGACGCCGGCACCGCCGCGCCCCAGCCGGCCACCTCGTCGGCGACCATCGCCACCACCCGGCCCGGCGACGCCACGCCTCGCCAGGCATCGCCGTTCACCCTGCCGAGGCGTCCGGATTCGCTTACCGCACCGAGCGCCCCCGAGCCCTGAGTGACGGCACGGCGCGACGGAGGTGCGGCAGCGAGCGCGGCGACGTCGCCGACGAGCACCCCGAGATCGGTCAGCGACTCCACGACCGACTTCTCGCTCTGGCGGTTCCTCCGGATGACCGCGGCGATCTCGTCGTGCAGCGCCTCCAGCCTCGCGATGCACGCCGCCAGCAGGTCACGGGGGTCGAGCGGCGCACCCGCGACCGCGAACATCGCGCCGTACCAGGGCCCTGTCACGGGCACCCGGCCACCCGCCTGCAGCTCCCGCAACCGTGCCAGCTCCGCCGCCACGTCGACGTAGAGGGCCCGCTGGATCTCCAGCTCCGCGCGGTAGCGCCCGAGGATCCGCCGGCGGTGGCGAATCTGGTGCCGCTCGCCTCGGGCGGCGAACCATGCCGGAGCTCGCTCGACGTACTCGCGCACCGGCCGCGGTAGCAACCGGCCTGCGACGCGCCACACCCTGACGAGCCCCGCGCGGACCTTCCGACCCGTGCCCTTGATCATGTCGAACTCGTGGACCCGCCCGTCCCGGCGGGTGATCACCACCTTCTGCAACGAGCCGCGGTACTCCATCCAGTTCGGCAGCACGGGGTCCGCCGGCCCCACCCCGATCCCGAACTGGGTCTGGGAGAGGAAGTCGAACGGCTTCCAGGTCCACGGCGACAGGTCGTGGTTCAGCGCCCAGTGCCGCAGCCGGCGCACCGGGTGGAAGCCGATCACCCGCGGCGCCTCCACCGTCTGTTCCAGCGCCCGGCCGGGAACGTCGAAATGCAGCACGAACGGCTCGATCCGGAACCAGCCGCGGAGGGCGATCAGCAGCCCCACCCGCCCCACCGGGAACGCCCCGAGCACCCGGGTCTTCTTCGTGGTCTTCTGGGACAGCTCTGCCTGGTCGAGCACCGTGAGCATGCCGTTGTTCCCGGTGCTCATCTTGATCGACACGTCCAGGAGCGCGTCCGCCCATCCCGGCAGCGGCACGGGCACGACGGCCGACGCCCAGAGCCATTGACCCCCACCCGTCGCCGCCCGGTTGTAGATCGAGCGCGCGACGATCTCCCGGATCCGGCTGATCCGCTCCCGCAGCGTCAACCGCCGCCGCTCGATGGGCGCGAGCTTGTCCTTGCGCACCAGCTTGAGGTGCAACAGCTGGTACACGATCTCCCCGGCCGGGCCGAGCCACTCCTGCGCCCAGGTCAGGTAGAGACGGTGCTCCACGACGGCCCTGACGCGCTTCGGCTGCGCAGCCGCCTGCTCCAGCACCCACGCAGGCGGCGACCACACGAACCGCAACCCGGACAGCAGCCCGTCCCACCAGGCGCGCACGCTCCGGCCGACCGAGCCGGCACGGGTCCACGCCCGCGCCGCGACCGCCCGGGCAGCTGCGGTCATGGCGGCCGGCGACCCGACGGCGACGCGAACGCCGATCCGCGACACGGCCCCCGCGGTGGACGGTGGACCACGTGCGGGCGCGGTGAGCACCAGCGCCTCGACGGCGGCCACCGTCGCGTCGACCCGCCCGGCCAACGCCCGCGCCGGCACTGAGGCCGAGCCGTCCCGGACCGCGTCCAGCATGCCGCCGAGCCGGTTCAGCTCCCCCGCCAGCGAGGTGGCCGTGGCGACCTGCACGGCGTCCCACCGCAACCGCGACGCCCCGTCGAGGCGGTCGCGCGCGCCCTGCACCCGCGCGGTCATCGCCCCGGCCGCCCGCCGGTCCCGCAGCTCGGCGAGCCGGCGCAACGGCCATCCGGCCCACCGCAGAACGCGGCCGAGCCCAGCAACGACCGACCCCAGCCCACGCCGTGCCGCGGCCCGCGCCAGGTCAGCGCGCACGATGCCCACGCGCCAGAACGCGCGCACTCCGGCTATTTCCCGCCGCGCATCCAGCAACCCGGCGACGACAGCGGCGGCATCGACGTCGTGCCCGCCGTGGGCCACACCGCTCAGGTGATGCCGCACCTCGTGATCGATCAGCCGCTCGAACCACTCCGGCCGCAACCGGCCGGTCGCGAGATGACCCGCCACCTCGGCCGCCATCCCCGCCGTCATCACGACCACGCCGCCGGCAGCCACCGCCACAGCGGGATCGCGCCACCCGAACGCCACGAGCCGGTCCAGCACACCAGCCGACTGCGCCGGCACCGAGGCACGCACCGCCTCGACGTCCAGCACCACCACAGCGGGCGATCCCGGCGGTCCACGGGGCATCCCCGCGACCACCCGCTCCAGCGGATGCAGGTGCTCCGCCACCGTCGGCAGCAGCCGCAGCAGGTCCAGCCGCTCGCTCTCGGACAGCCCACCGATCGCCACCGGACCCCCGTCCGGCGCGGGGACCGGCCGCTGTCCGTTCAGGGGGACGACGACGGCGGTCTTGTCGTCGCGCCCACCCAGGGCGGTGGCCGCGGCGGTCAGCTGCCGGGCAGCCTGCCGGGGATTGCTCAGGCCGGCGGACACATCGATCACCGCGGCGAGGTCGGCCGGGGTCGGGAAGAGGTCCGAGACGCCGTCGGTGACCAGGATCAGCAGCGCCGGTCCGGTCACCGTCACCATGGTCGTCCCCGGCTGGGGCGCCGGGCTCCCGCCGAGCCAGCGGGTGCTCACCGACGTGGGCCGCGACGGCGCCGGTCCCTCGGCGGTCTGGGCCGTGGCCATGTTGTCGTCCGTGGTGAGCAGTTCCGCCGTGCCGTCCGACCGCACGAGATACGCCCGGCTGTCCCCCACCCCGACCAGCACGACCTCGGTGCCCGTGCCGCCGTGCGTGGTGACCGCGGTCAGGTAGCTGGTCGAGTCCGGGTCCAGGACGTCCGGGGCGGGCGTGGTGGCGGCAGCGGCAGCGTCGTAGACGGCCCGGCCGACCTGCGGCCCGGTCGCCGTGGGCGACTGCGAGCGGGCCGCGGTGATCCCGGCCTCGACCGCCACCACCGACGCCGGAACAGCGGCCTGCGAGCCGGCCACCTGGTCGGCGACCATCGCGACCACGCGGCCGGGCGCCGTCGTCCCCCGCCAGGCGTCGCCGCTGGCCACGTCCGGGCGTCCGGCCTCGGTCACGGCCCCCAGTGCGCCCGAGCCGACCGCGAGGGCCCGCTGCATCGGCGCTCCCGCCACCAGTACCGCGTCGCCGACGGACACACCGAGAGCCGTCAGCGACTCGACGACCGACTTCTCGAGCTGGCGGTTCGCGCGGATGGCGACGGCGATCTCGTCGCGCAGCGCCTCCAGCCGCGCGATGCGCGCCGCCAGCAGGTCCCGCGGGTCGAGCGGAACACCGGCGACGGTGAACATCGCGCTGTACCACGGCACCGTCACCGGCACCCGGCCACCGGCCTGCAAATCCCGCAACCGCGCCAGCTCCGCCGCCACCTCGACGTACAGAGCCCGCTGGATCTCCAGCTCCGCGCGGATCCGCCCGAGGATCCGCTGCCGGTGACGCACCTGGTGCCGCTCGCCCCGCACTGCGAACCGTGCCGGAGTGCCCGCGAGGTACTCGCGCAGCGGGCGCGGCAGCAGCCGGCCACCGGTGCGCAGCATCGCCATGACCATTCGCCGCAGCCCCTTGCCCGGGTCCTTGATCATGTTGATCGACACGACCTGCCCGTTGCGGCGGTTGATCTTCACGCTCTGCAGCGAGCCGCGGTACTCCAGCCAGTTCGGCAGCGCCGTGCTCGCAGGCCCCACACCGAGCCCGAACTGGGACTGGGAGATGAAGTCGAACACGTTCCACGTCCAGAGCCCGAGATCGTGGTTCAGCGCCCAGTTGACCACCCGGCGTACCGGGTGGAACCCGACCACCCGAGGCGCCCGCGCCGTCTGCTCCAGCGCCCGGCCGGGCACGTCGAAGTGCAGCAGGAACGGCTCGATCCGGAACGAGCGTCCCACCGCGATCACCAGCGACACCCGGACCACTGGGAACGCCCCGAGCACCCTGGTCTTCTTCGTGGTCTTCTGCGACAGCTCGGCCTGGTCGAGCACCGTGAGCACGCCGATGTTCCCCGCGCTCACCTTGATCGACACGTCGAGCAGCCCGTCCGCCCAACCTGGCACCGGCAGCTTCCACACCACGGGCGGCAGGTACACGTGCGGCGCACCGCCCGTTCCCGCCCTGTTGTAGATCGCCCGCGCGACGATCTCCCGGATGCGGCTGATCCGCTCCCGCAGCGTCAACCGCCGTCCCTCGACCGGCGCGAGCTTGTCGCTGCGCACCAGCTTGACGTGGAACAGCTGGTAGACGAACTCCCCGACCGGGCCGAGCCACTCCTGCAGCCAGGTCGGGTAGAGGCGGTGCTCGACAGCGACCGTCACCCGCTTCGGCTGCGCAGCCGCCTGCTCCAGCACCCATGCCGGCGGGGACCACACGAACCGCAACCCGGACGTCAGCTCGCCCCACCCGGCGCGCACGCTCCGGCCTGCCGACTCTGCAGCGGCCCGCGTCCGCGCCGCGGCGGCCCACACGCCCCGGCGTATGTGAGAGAACCGACCGGCTGCCGGTGGCGACGTACCGGACGCCGTAGCGCCGGATCGATGCCGGATCTTGTTGCCCTCGACCGGGCGAGGTGATCCCGCCGCGCTCGGATCCGGCGTCCTGACCTGCGCAGAACCAGCACTCGGTGCCGGTGGGCCAGAGCCGGACCCGGAGCCGCCTGCCTGAGAGGGCCGAGCGGGTCCCGGGGTCCGACCGGACCCGGGCTGCCTGGGTCCGCTGCGCGACTCGTAGATCGTGGTCACCGAGGCCGGGTGATCGAGCGATCGCCGGTGCCCGGCCACCGCCGGCCCCTCGCGCACCTGCACGAAGCCGGCAGCCAGCACATCAGCCTCGCTCAGGTGCATGGCCGGGTTCTGCGGGCTCCCCGTGACCACCAGGCGCCCGCCCGGCACGAGAACCCTGGCCGTTTCCGGAGACACCGGCTGGAACCCGGACGGGTTGACCGCGTGAACCTCCGCGAACGTGTTCGACCGGAACGGCAGCCGGGCTGCGTCCGCGATCACGTCGACACCCGGACGGGCGCGCCGGTCCACGGTGACGCTGCCGGGCATCGGGTCGGCAACTGCACCGAGGTACAGCCGTCGCCCGCCCGGCCCGACAGGCCCCGGGCCCACCACGGCCGGTGGGGAAACGCCCGACGCGGTGTCACCAGATCGAGGCCGAGTCGCGCTCGCCTCCGCCGAACGAACGGGTTCAGCCACACCACGGCCGGCACCCGCGACGGGTTCCGGACCGGTAGCGGTCGCAGCCGTCCAGGCGCCGTCGCCTGACACGACGACGGGCCCTGCAGGAGCCGATGCCGACGGCGCCTGGGTCGGCGACGCGGGCCGCGGGAGGTCAGGTACGACGTGACGCAGAGCAGCCCGCAGGGCGCGCTTGGCAGACCGGCTCCAGTCGAGATGGTGACGTCCGGCGAACTCCCCGATCGCGCGCGCCGGCCTGCCCTGGCCCGGCAGGTGCCCTGCCTGCAGCAACGCGCGGATCTCCTCCGCACTCACGGCGTTCTCGGCGGCGAGCCGGTACAGGTCGGCGAGGATCTCGGCCGGCGGGTTCGCCTGCTGGAGCCGATCGAGCTGGTGACGGGCGGCGTCGTCCACGAGAGCCGCAACGGCGTCAGCGGCCGCGCCCGGGGGAAGGGTCGGCACGAGGCCGTCGAGCCGAGCGAGGGTGCGAGCGAGCTCGCGGGCCTCGTAGCTGTGGCCCACCCTGCCGTCGAGTGCGGCCAGCCGCCGGGAGAGCCTGCCGACCTCGGTGGCGGTGGGCGAGAGCGTCGGGCTCGCGTCAGTGGCACCCTGCTGGATCGCCACGAGCCGTTGCAGCAGATAGACGGCCTGGTCGGCAGACGTGGCGGCCCACACCGCGCCACCCCAGCGCCTGCCGGCGAGCTGGTCGACGGCCTCAGCGCCACGGGAGAGCCGCGAGAGGGTCTCGGCGGCACCGGCGTAGTCACCGGCCGCTACCTGGTCCCGGGCGAGCGTCACGACGCCGGTCGTCACGCCCAACTGCTGGGCCGCGATCCGATCGAACTCGGCGGATGCTGCCTGCGCTCCCTCGGCTGTCTGTGGCCCGACCGCCGGTTCGACGAGATCGCGGTAGTCCTGAAGCGCCTGGGACACCGCGGTCTCCACCCGGCACAGCTGCGAGCATTCGTCGAGGAGCCTGCTGGTGGTTTCGGCACCGCCGAACCGGGCGACGGCGCTGCGGGCGGCGGCGAACTCCTGCCGCAGCCCGTCGATCCTTCCGATGGCCGCGTCGACCAGTCCGTCACTCGCGGTCGCTGCGGTGTCAGTAGCGGTCGCCGACCGTGACAGGGTCGAGGCCGGGGCTGCACTGTCCACCGCCTGGACCACCTCGGTCTCCGGCCCGATCTTGCCTCGCACCACCCCCGTGAGCCGGCGCGCGCCGGCCTTCTCGGCGCGCGCCACCGCTCGCTCGACGAGGCGGTTCACGGCGCGGGCCGGGATCGGGGACGTCGAGGCGCCGTAGGTCTTCTCGAGCCGGGCGAGCGCCCGCTTGTCGGCGTATCGGGCCAGGATCGGGTCGTCGAGGGACAGCACCTCACCGGCCGAGCCGGGGCTGCCCTGGCGACCGGCCCTGCCGAAACCTTGCCTGGTGGCTCGGAACGACTCGAACACGCTGGCCGTGGTGACCCGCAGACCGCCCGCTTCGGTCACGAGCCGCTGGGCGACCAGGTCGACCGGTCCGCCCTTGCCCCTGCCGCCGAGAATGATGTCGGTGCCGCGACCGATGATGTTGGTCGCCACAGTGACGGCGTACGGTCGTCCGGCTGCCGCCACCACCGCGTCCTCGAAGGCGATCCGCTCGTCGAGGGCGTTCAGCACCTGCACCGTCACCCCGCGTTCGCGCAGGATCGCAGCGAACGCCTCGGCCTGGGCAGGCGTGCGCATGATCAGCAACTCGGGAGCCGGGTTGTCCTTGCGCATCGCCACCTCTGTGGCGAGGGCATCGTGCAGGGCCCGCTCGCCGGCGTACACCTGGCGTTGCCGGACGGTCATTCGGCTGGGCAGGTTCGGCTCGATCCGCACCACGTCCATCCGGAAGAGGTTGCGGAACAGGCCGCGCGCCTCCCACGCCGTACCGGTCATGCCTGCCGCGTCGCGGTAGTTGCGCAGGTACTGCACAACGGTGGCCTGGGCGATGGTCTGCTGTGGGCGTCCGATCGGCAGCTTGTGCTTGGCTTCGAGCGCCTCGTGCAACCCCTGGCTCCAGCGCTGCCCGTTCTTCGCCCGACCGTTCGGGTTGTCCAGGACCTCGATCCGGACGCGATCCGCGATCTTGTAGTCCCCGCCCAGCTGCATCCCTTCCGCCCGCTTGGCGTTGGCCAGATCGATGCGCTGCTGGTCGGACAGCACCTGCCCGGTGCGCTGCTCGATGCGGCTCGCCTGCTGGCGGCTGATCGTGACCGGCCGGTCGGCGCGGACGCTGTACTCGCCCCGCTCCAGACCACGAGCGACGTCGCGGGCCCAGACCAACTCGGCGCGGCGCGCGCTCGCCTGCGCGGCCTCGGCGAGCCGGTGCGGGCTCGCACCCCAGTCGAGCATGACCATGTCGGCCTCGTCGACCAGCGCGAAGGCGTGCCCACGCTGCACCCGCTCACCGGCGGGCTTGCGCTGGTCCTCGAGGAAGTCGAAGATCAGGTCGGTGGCCGATCCAATGGTGATGTCGGCCTCGTAGGCGCTCCGCGCCGCCGGGTTGCCGCGGCTGCGCAGGCGAACGGTGAGGCCGAGCTCGGCCGCGACCTCGCGGTAGGCCTTCACCGCATCTCTGGCCAGCGGCGTGTTGCTGGTCATCACGTGCACGCCGCGACCGTCGACTCCCTCGACGCGGTTCTCGAAGCCACGCTTCATCGTGGGGAGCATCCCGGTGTAGGTCTTGCCCTCACCGGTCAGCATCTCCACGACGTTGCCGCGCGCCGTCCGTCCACGCGTCAGCGCGAACCGGATCCGGGTGGACAACGGGCCGCCGCCGTCCATCGCGATGGCACCGGCGAGCTGCACATCGTGCACGCGCTTGCCGTGGGTGAGCCGGATCTGCTCCGCGATCAGGGCGAAGGACTCGACCCGGTTGAGCTTCTCGCCTCCCCGTACCCGCTCACGCAGTGCCTGGATACCCGCCTCGTCGGACCACAGCGTCTTGATCGCGCTGATCTCGGGCCGGTAGGCCCGCGTCCTGCGCTCCTTCGTCAGCTCGTGCTTGGCCGCGTCTACTCGTGCCTGTGCCTCCTTGACGGGTCGGTCGTGCCGGGGACGCGCGTCCAGAAGCTCCCTGCGACGGGCGTAGTCGGTCGTGTGCGCGAGCTCGTCCTCGAGCCGCGCCAGGATCTCGGAGCGCGCCTCCTTCGCCGTGCGCAGTTCCTTCGTGGCATCAGCCAGCGTCGTCCTGAGCACACGCGGATCAGGAGCCTCCGCACCGCTCGGCCGGGCTGGCGTCTTCTCCTTGCCGCGAACCCGCGTCTCGGAACGGTTTGTGGTGTCGTCGGCCGCGCGGACCGGCGGGTCGCCGCTGCGCACCTTGCCGTCGTGCTTGCGTGCCCCCACGGACGGCGCCGTGTCGACGGCCCACGCCTCGTCGGGGGACCGGAGCGGCTCCGGATCAGGGCCCCTCACCGCTGTGGGGCCGCCGCCGTCTCCGACCGGTGTCCTGGGACGACCGCCGCTCGCCGTCGACCCGGTGGGCAGTGCCTGGTCGTTGTTCGTCCGGCCCGGGCCCGGCGGAGCAGGGCGCGGCGATTCGGCAGGTGCTCCTGCGCTGTCCGACGACCGCGCCGCGGCAGGCGACCCGTCACCGGCGCGCACCCGCGACGCACCCGCACCCGCACTCGACGGCCCCGGCCCGGCGGGCGACCTCCCGCCGCTGATCGCCCGCGAACCCTCCGTCGGCGCGCCCGGCCCGTCGCCGGTCGTGGTTCCCCTCGCCGACGGCCGTTCCCCGTCGCGGCGCTGTACCCACGCCGTCCCGTTCCCGTCCCGGACGATCTCGGTCCGCGGCCGTGCACTGCCGGATGCGCTCTCGCGGCCGGAACCGGACTCGCCCGCCCGGTGGATGTCGGTCTTCTTGACCCCCAGCTCCCTGGCGAGGGCGGCGGCGGTCATCGGCTTGTCGCCGTTGGCCGCCAACGTCGCATCGATCCGCTCGGCCAGCGAGGCGCCGCCGGCACCGTTGGTCGTCGGCGAGGGCGCCGGCCTGCTTGCAGCTGCTGCCGGGGCACCGCCTGCGGTTGTGCTCGTCTCCGGCGTGTTCGGACCGTGCTGTCCCGCGGGGTTCGCAACACCCTGTGCGACCGGAGCACCCCGACCGGCGGCACCCGGCGCCTCCGCCACACCGGCCGCCCCGCGCTGCCCGGCAGTGCCGAGAGCCGCCGCAGCAGGACCATGCCGACCAGCCGCCGCCTCGATCACGGCAGCCGGCCCGTGCAGGCCTGCCTCGGCCGTCGCCCCCGCCACGATCGGGGCGGGGCGCGCGAGCCGACCGGGGCCGCTCGTGCGGGCGGTGGCGCGTGCGGCCTTCCTCGCGTCCTTCGCTTCGACCTTGGCCGTCACCCTGGCGCGGTGGTCACGGACGATCTGCAGCGATTCGTCGAGGCCCGCGCGCCTGGCGGCGAGAACCGGGTCGTCGACCTTCCCACGACCGGCCTTCGCGATGCGCACGGCGTGGGCAGCCTCGATCTCCCTGGGCGTCGCGGCGCGGCTGACGCCCAGGTTCTTGTACGCGCCGGGCATCTTGATCGAGCCGACAAGGCCGTGCCGGGCGATCATGCGCGCGGATTCCGCGCTCCGCCCGAGACCGCCTGCGACGCGCCGCAGGCCTGTGGTGGCACTGAGCCAGAGCGGCGCGGTAGGCCGGTTCGTGATGGCGCCTGCCAGCGCCCGCATCCCGGCGGCGGTGCTTCCGGCCTGCGCCACCCGCGCCGCAGGCGCTGTCACGGCACGCACGGCGGCGGCGCCGGCGCGTACCGGCAGGCCCACGGCGTAGTACGGAGCCGACGCCAGGTGCACCGGCACGCTCGCGATCTTGCGCGCGGTCTCGAGCCGACTCGCCCGGTTCTCGAACCGCACCGCGGCGGTTCGCAGAGCGGAGCGCTGCGCCACGGTCGCCGCGGTCCGTGGGAGATTCGCGGCAGCGGCGCGCGCAGCGGCGCCACGGGCCGCCGCGCCGACGGCGCCGCCCCGCAGGGCTGCGCCGACCCCGCCGGCAACGATCAGGACCGGGAGCCCGTCCTCCATCAAGGACTCGATCGGCCGGTCGTGATAGTCCCGTGACGCGTCGCCGTCACCGAACCATCGGTTCCAGGAGTTGGTGACCGGGGTGACCAGCATGCCCCCGGTCAGGGGGTGCAGCCGCGTGTAGTACTCCACATCGGACTCGCCGGTGCGCTGTGGCGGTGGGGCGGAGCGTGTGGGGTCCCGCTCGGACACGAAGGGCGCGAAGGCAGCCGTCCCCGGGGTGAGCGACGCCGCCGTGCCGAGCACGCCCTCGTATTTGATCTTGTTGGCCATCTCGACCCCGCCGCCACCGATGACCGTGCCGGGCAGCGTGAGAATCCCCATCCCCAGGGTGACCGCGCCGCGGCCCACGTTGCGACCGAAGCTCTCGTGGCCGACCCCGAACTCGCGGTTGTACTTGCGCACCGCCTCGGACTGCAGCAGCTGCGCGCCTTCGAGCATGAACCGGAAGAATCCCGCGACGCTCTTCGGATCCTCCTCGTTCACGACGTCCCGGAGCTTGTCCATCTCCGAGTCGGACAGGCTCGACCCGAGGTCCTTGATGAGCCCGGCGTGGTTGATCTGCCGGAAGTAGTTGTCCATGGCCTCGTCGTGGCCGGCCTCGCCCTCCTTCCCGGCGAGCAGCTGGACGGCCTCGTCCGCCGTGCGCGGTGTGCTGGCGAGTCGGGCCACGTCCGTGAGGTCAGCAGGGTCGCCGTAGACCCAGGTGGCGGCCAGGTCCGAGATCTGGTCCGGTGTGTAGTCGCTCCCGTCCTTGTTGACGAACGGGCTGTTCGAGGTCTCCACCAGTTTCTTGAAGTACGAGTAACCGGCGGCCGAGCGCATGGCCAGCGCCAGGTCCGGTGCCCCGGACGACGGCAGCCCCATGTCGTGCAGCCTGCTGCTGGGGAGGCGGGGAGCCTCGACGGAGGCGTCGTAGCCGAGACGGGCGGCCTCGCTGAACGCCACCAGCTTCCGTGCCGCCGCGACGTCCTCGTCCGTCTTCAGCTCGGGCAGCGCGTCCACGACACCCCGGACGGCCTCGAGGTTCGCCTGCGCCACCCGCATGTTGCCGGCGTAGTTCGGGTCGTTCGCCAGGCCCGCCGCCGCGATGTCATAGGTGCGCAGTACGTCCTGGGACGCGTCGAGCCGACCCTGGATCGGGCGCTGGTCGTTCTCCAGCTCGCCCGAGAGACGCTCGATCTCCTTGCGCTCGGCCTCCAGCGCATCCCGGTTCCCGCCGAGCCCGAGGTTGTAGTTCGTGACCGCCCGCTCGTATGCGTCCTGCCGACGCTCCAGGGCGTCCTCACGCGGCTGCAGCGCGGTCAGATCATCGATGGCCCGCGCTGACGCCGCCTGCTGGTCAAGGAGCTTGTTCTTCGCAGTGGTCCTGTCCTGGTCGGACGGCTTCCAGCCCGCCTCGTACGGCCGACCCAGGAGGGAGGCCACGAGCTTCGGGTCCTCGGCGAGCCTGCGCTCGACGTCCTCGGTCGACGGGCGCTGGGTGCCGTTGACCTTCATCAGCACCTCAAGCGCGTCGCCGGTCCGTCCGGCCCGCTCCATCGTCTTGGCCGGGAGGCCGTCCACCTTCCGGGCGAGCTCGCGCGCCTCCGCGGGGGTGATCCCGCCTTGCTTGGCCCGCTCGAAGGCCTCGGCCACCGGCGCGAGCTGGTGGTTGCCGGTTTCCGCCATCCACCGGACGTGACCCTGTCCGGCGGTGAACCGGAACGCGGCGCGGGCGCGGTCGACCAGCGAGGTGGAGCCGCCGCTCGCGACCGGCCCGATGAAGCCCGGCGGGCGCTGCGGCGGGCCACCCCGCATCCCGAGCGCTGCGGTGACGTCCTGGGACGGCTCGACCCACGTCAGCCTGCGCTCGACGGGGTCGGATCCGCTGCAGCCGCCGCCCTTGCCACCGACACATGACTGCCCGCGGTTGTATCCGTCGGCTTCGGAGTAAAGCAGGGCCATGCGGCCGCCCTCGCCGGCCGTCTGGATCCAGTTCCCGTAGGCGTCGGTGCCTCGGGCGACGCCGTCGCCCGAGGTGAAGGCGACCGCCCCGCCGCCGCTGCCGTCGGCGTTGCGGAGGAACTGAGCGAACTCGACGGCACCCTTCGCGTGGATGTCGATCGAGGCACGCTGCACGTCGCGCCGCCCGTCCCAGGGGGCGCCGGTCGCTGTGCAGGAGTCGCCTGCGTTGCCGATCGAGCAGGTGGCGAGGCCGCCCATCCCCGCCCGGGTGGGCATGTACTCCGCACCCTCGCAGCCCCAGCAGGCGAGCGAGGCGCCCTCGGCCGTGCGGATCGTGCCGTAGCCGTTGGTGACCTTGATGAATCCGCCCAGGCCTGCCGCGTTTCGCGTGAGGATCTCGACGCGATCCGCTGTGCCCGTGCCGGCGGCACCGAAGAACGTGTCGCCTTCGGCCGAGGTGAAGTGGCCTGCACCGGTGAAGGTGATCCTGGCCGGGTTGCCGTTGCCGTCGCGGCCGGTGATCTCACCCCAGGCGCCCTCGACGGTCAGGTGGTCCACACCGGCCTTACCCGGCAGCTTCGCTCCCGTGTAGACACATCCGCCGTTGCAGGTGGATGTGAAGGGCGAGCCGGCGGGGTTGCTCAGCCGGAAGGTGTTGACCGGGTTGTCCGACGTCGCCCGCCGCGTGTACCGGACCGTCTCGCCGGTGCGCCCGTTGGTGACGCTTCCGCTGCCGCGGACCCAGCCGCCCCCGTTTCCGTGCGCATCCCGGGCCAGGCGGACGCCTTCCGAGCCGGTGACGCTGTCGCGCTTGTCGGACCCGGGATCGGTCGGCATGGACCCGGAGAAGCCATCGGCGGGGTCGTAGCCGACCCGCTCACCGCCCTCGACGGACTCATTCACCCCGTTCTTGCACGGCGCCGGGCAGGTGCCCCCTCGAACCTTCTCGCCCTTCGGCTTGATCTTCCAGACGACGTTGCCGTCGGCGTCACGCTCGATCTGCACGGCCCGGTCGTCGGGGCCCAGCTTCTCGATCGGGATGGGCTTCCCGTTCTTGTCGACGGGCTGACCCGAGCCCGGCTGCACGTACTTCTCGAAGGAGTTGCCCCCGGTGTGCTCGACGCAGCTACCGGTGCCGGTGCACCAGCCTCGCCCACCGCCGTTCGGGCCGGGCACCGCTTCGGCGCGCGCACCGCAGGTGCCCCCCGAGGACCCGCCTCCCACGCACTTGGCGTGGCCCCACGCCTCCCAGTAGCCGCCGCGCTCCGGATCCTCGGCACGGGCGTGCATCTCGGCCTCCGCCGAGAAGCTCGTGGTGCAGTTCGCGGCGCCGGAGCAGGACGCGGACGCCTGCGCGAAACCTGGGCCCGCGACGGCCTGGGCCGAGACTCCGACACCCCCGCCGCCCATACCGCCACCACCGGAGCCGTGGGCGTAGGCCTCGGCCTCGCTGTGGCTGCCGTTCGGCCCCTTCCAGGAGTCGGATGCGGAGGCCGTGGCCGAGTAGGAGTGGCTGCAGCTGGTGCCGGGTGTGCCGGTGCACGACGCCGAGGCCTGCGCGAACCCGGGTCCCGCGACGGCCCGCGCGCTGACGGCGACCCCGCCACCGCCCATACCCCCACCGCCCGACCCGCGAGCCGACGCCGATGCCGACGAGCCGGCGGCGGAGGCGGATGCCGAGACGGCGGCCGAGTAGGAGTGGCTACAGGTCGTGCCTGCAGTGCCGAGGCACGACGCCGAGGCCTGTGCGAAGCCCGGCCCGGCGGCTGCGGCGGCGGTGGTCAGCACCTGGCCGGCGCCGAACGTGCCCCGCCCGAAACCGGTGGCCGTGGCGTGGGCAGCGCCCCCCGCCGAATCGCTGCTGTGGGCCCGGTAGGAGTAGCGGCAACCCGAGCCCGCGCTGCCCTGGCAGGCCGCAGCGGCCATGGCGAACCCATCGCTGGTCTGAGCCGCCGCGCTCGTGGCGCACCAGCCGCTGCCGGCGCCGCCACCGGACCCGCAACCGGCGTCGGCGGTGGCCTGATGGCTGCCGGTGCTGCTCTGCGCGCTGGACCGGGCGGCGATGCGATGGGTGCACGCCGACCCCTCGGTGCCGGCGCAGCTCGCGGACACCTCGCCGCCGGTTTCGGTCGCCCCGACCCGGCTGGAGCCGCCGCACATACCGTTCGGGCCCGCGGTGCAGTCGGTGCGGCTGGATGCGGTGTGAACGGCGTTCCCACCCGCGCTGCGGGCATTGCCCTGGGTGTGGGTGGTGCAGCTGGTCCCGGCGCAACTGGCGGTGACCTCGGCGACGTCGCGGGCGGTGAACCCACCGGTGGCGGACTGGCAGGCACCGGCCGTCGCGCAGGACGCCGTGGCCAGGGCCCGTACGTTCGTCGCGCCGACCGCCTCGGTGCGCGACGAGGTGCGGGTGGCGCAGCCCGTCGCCGTGCCGTCATCGCAGGTGGCGACGGTCGAGGCGCTGGTCGTGGCGAACCGGGCGGCCGGGTCGCGATCCGTACCGACCGTCGCCGACGTGCCGGCGGAGATCTGAGCCTGGCAGGCAGTGGTGCCATCGCACCCGGTCTCGCCGTCGGCGCTGCTGCGGCTCTGGCGGCCCTGGGGGCCGGCGCTCACGTCCGCGCTGCCGGTCATCCGGCCGGTGCATCCGGCCTCCGGGCAGGTCAGCATCGAGCTGGTCTGCCCGCTACCCGAGTAACCCGGGCTCGTCTTCCCGCCCTGCGCCACACCCGCGTTCCGGACCACGCTGGCGGTCGCATCGCTACTGATCGCGCACCCACCCGCCGCGGCCGTGCACGTCGCTTCGGTACGCGAGACGCCGGGCGAGCCCGAGGTGCGGCCCGTGGTCGTGGCGGTGCAGCCCGCGCCTGCGCACAGCGCGGTGGCGGAGGAATCCGACAACGTCGCCGGGGCGTTCTCGACCGGCTTCGCCGCCAGTTCGGCTGCGTCGACGGCCGCCTTCTGCGCCGCCTCGGCGACCATGGCCGCTTCGGTGGCTGCATTCTTCTGCTCGGTGGTCGCGCCGGGCTCGGCCGCGACCTGCGCTGTCAGCTCGGCCTGCCGGCGGGCCTCGGTGGCCTGCAGGCCGGCCTGCTCGGCAGCGCTGTTCTGCCGCTCCGCGACGATGTCGGCCACAACCTGGCCAGACCCCGCGCTGGAGCTGGTCTGCGCCTGGCAGGCACTGGGGCCGCCGGCACAGCGTGCAGTCGTGGTGGAGACGCCCTCCGGCGGACCCCGGGCCCCGCCGGCCCCGGCCAGCGTGCTGGGGCCGTCGCTGCCGGAGGCTGAGCTGCCGGCGGTACCGCGGCAGACCGCGGCGCTGCCGTTGCAGTCAAGGGTGGCCGACGCCATCGTCCAACTGGACGCGCCCGGCACCGTCGGCGCACCGGAGTTCGCCGACGAGCCCGGCGCAGTCGGGGCCGGCGGGGTGGCCGGCTGGTCCTGACCCGGCACCTGGACCGGCTGGTCGTCCGCCGGCGCCTGCTCGTCCGCGGACCCCGTGGTGCCGGAGCTGACCGAGGCGTTCGAGGTCGAGGGTGCCTGCACCAGCGGAGCGATGACGTTCGCGTCCGGACCCGACGACGCCCCGGAGTTGGTCACCGCCTGGCAGACGCCACCCGACACACCCTCACAGGAGCCCTCGCTGTACGAGCCGCGTGGGTCCGGCGACACCGACGGGTCCGTGGCGGTCGCCGCGCTCGACACGCGACCGGTGCAGGCCTCCTGTCCCTCACAGGACAGGGCGGCCCCGGCCGCGGAGGCCGCCGAGGGGCCCGCCGTCAACCGCGCGGTGTTCACCTGCGACCGCTCGGCCGTGACCGTTGCCGCCGTCTCCCGGCCCGTGGGCCCACCGGCCTGCGGCTGACTCTGGGGCTGACCGCTCAGGGCGAGCGCAGCGCCCGAGCCGGTCGACGCGTTCGAGACGGACTGCACATCGCAGCCGCCGGTGCCCGCCGTGCAACTCGCCGTGCCGGTCGACGTCCGCGGCTTTCCGCCCGCGACCGCGCCGTCCCACGCGCTCGAACCGGTGTGGACCGTGCCCGAGCAATCCGCACCCGACGGGCAGACGAGGCTCGCGCTCGACGAGGACGTGGACGTGGGCCCGCTGGTCGGCTGACCCGCCACCGGACGCCCGGTCGCCGAGTCGACCACCACGAAGTCGGGGGCCGACGAGCCGGACGAGCTGGTCTCCGCGTCGCAGCCACCACCCGTGACGGTGCAGTCCGCACTCGCCGACGACCCACGGGCATGCGGCGACACCGCGGTGTCCCGCGCACTCGTCGACGAGGTCGCGGTTCCCCCGCAGTCACCCGCACCGCCGGAGCACTGAACGGAGGCGCCGGCGTTCGAGACGCTCACAGGGCCCGCCACCGCACCCGTGGCGCCGACCCCGGCAGCGGGGGCCCGGCCGCTCACGGTGGTGTCCGACTGCGCCGAGCACCCTGCACCGTCGCCGCGTGCGGTGCAGCTCGACGAGCCCGTGCTGTCCCGCACCCCGGTGATGTCCCCCGACGCCGAACCGGACGTCGTGCTCGCGGCCGAGCCCCGGCAATCCGCACCGGCGCACTCGACCTGTGCCGCGCCCCGGCTCGATGCACTCAGCTCCCGAGCCGCCGGCCGCACGGCGCCGACCGTGCCGAGCCCCGTCCTGGAGGAGACGAGGGCTGCGCTGTCACGCACATCCGAGGCGGACTCGGCGCTGCACGCACCGGCGGACGCCTCGCAGTTCGACGAGCCCTTCGTCTCCCGCACCGGCGCTGCTCCACCCGCGGTCGCAGCCGTCCCGGTGACACGCCCCGTCGTCGCCGTGGTGCCCTTGCCGGAGCACGCCGGGGAGTCGCCGCAGTCCACCCGCGCGCCTGCCGAGCTGGACGCCGTGGCCGCGCCATCGGTCAGCACCGCCGGCTGTACAGCGCCATCGGCGTCCGAGCCGGCCCGGTGGTCCTCGCGCTCCTCGACCGAGTTGTCGACCTCGGTGCTGCTGTTCGCCCCGCACGCCCCGCCGGAGACATCACAGGTTGCCGACCCGGTGCTCCTGCGCGCCGCACCGTCCCGCAGCCCACTCGCCGTCCCACCGGTCCTGCTCGCGCCCGTGCCGGTGCATCCGGCAGTCCCGTCGCAGTCCACGTCCGCGGTGGCCGCGCTGCCCCCGCCGACGTCGGCGACGCCGTCGGCCCGCGACTCGCTGTGCGTGCGGCAGCCCCCGCCGGTGGCGGTGCAGCTCGCGGAGGCGTTCGTAGCCGCCTCCGGCGTGCCGGTCGACGCCGGATCGTCGGCCGCACCCGCGGTCGCGCTCGCGTCACGAGGCGCGGCCTTGCGTCCGGCGTCCGTGCTGCTGGTCGAACGGCCTGTGCAGGCGTCGTCGCAGCTGACCTCCGCACCCGCCACGACCGCATCACGACCCGCGCGCTCGCCCCGGTCCCCGAGGTCCGCACCGTCACCGAGGTCCACCGTGCTCGAGGTGCCACACCCACTGGCCGACTCGCAGTGCGCCGACCCGCTCCCCTGGCCCCGCGACTCACCGCCGGTGGCAACAGGCTCAGTGCTGACGGCCCGATTCGCAGCGGCCCCCCGCCCCGTGGCAGCCGGCCGCGCCTCGTCCCGATCGGACCGAGACCCGGTGCTGCTGCTGTCACACACGCCGCCGTCGGTTCGGCACTGCGCCTGCGCGCCGGAGGAGTATGCGTACCCGGTCACGTCGCACCGGCCGGTGCAGGACGCCGACGCCGCCGTCTTCCGCTGCGCCCCACCCACGGACTGGGCGTCCACGCCGCTGGGACCCGACGACTCGCTCCGGCACGACCCACCACCCGTGGCGCACGCAGACTCTCCGCCCGCCGAGCTCGCCCGGCTGCTCAGGCCGCACCCGCTCGCATCCCCCGAGCACTTCGCCGACGCCGTGGCCACCTCACCATCGGCATTGCGATGGGAAACGCTGCTCCCACAACCCTGGTCGGCCCCGGACAACGTGCACGACGCCGCGCCCTTCGACTCCCCCGACGAGGTCTGCACCCCACACCCGGACGACACCCCGGCCAACGCGACACACCGGTCGGAGTCCTTTTCCCCGTCCGCGCCCCGGCTCACCGAACCACACGCAACGAACGCCCCACTCGACCCACACCCGGCCGCCGACCCCTCACCACGACTGCGAGACGGAACCGCATCCGACACCTCGTTGTCGGTGGCGGCCATCAGCTCATCGGTGGCCTCGTACACCTCATCGCGCTGCTCCTCGAACTTCGCGACGTTCTGCGCGTGGGCCTTCTTCGTGACCGTGCCCGCGGCGACCTTCTTCTCCTCCGCCGCCAACTGCTTCTCCTTCGCAGTCAACGCACGGTGGCCGTCCACGACCTCATCGACCAGTTCAGCCCGCTCCGGCGACAGCTCCGCGCGATCCGCTGCGACCTGCTTCGCCAACTGCTGGTGCTTCTTCTCGTCCTTCGCATACGCGGCCTTGGTCACCTCACCCGAAGCGACCTTCTTCCTCTCCGCCGCCAACGCCGCCTTGCTCTGATCAACCTTGATCCGGCCCTCGAGCGCCCGCTCGGTCCGCTCCGCCGAATCGTCGTACTCCTGCCATTCTCCGAACCCGCCCACCGAGTACCGGTAGTCGCCCCGATCCGAGGGAGGACCACGGGGATCGGCCGCCGATGACACCCGCGACCGCATCGGCGCCGCGTCCGCGAGCGCGGTCGTCAGAGCGGCCTGCATGGTGCGTGCGGCGCGGACGGCGGTGGCGTCATCCGCCGCGGCGCCGCCCTTCTTCTCCCCGGCCTTCTGCGCGGTCTTCAGAGCGAGCTTTCCGCCGACCTGGCCGAGGGCCTTATCGGCGATCTTCACGAGGGCATCGGTACGACCGGCCCTGTCTGCGGCCGGCACCTTCGCGGCGATCTCCGCGATGGCCTTCTCGGCAGCCCGGACTGCCTTGTCCGCACCTGCGCCAGGCGTCTTTCCTGCGACCTTCATCCGAGCCGCGGTCACCGCACGCGTGGCCTTATCGGCCTTGTCGGCGGCAGCGTCGGAGGCCTTTCCGACGGCCGTCGCGAGTGCCGCCTCAGCAGCACCGCCGACCTTGTCGGCGGCTGCTGTGCGAGTCTTCTCGGCGGTCTTGCGCGAGGTCGTCTCTGCGGCCTTCTTCCCGGCAGCCGTTGTGAATGCCGCCTCGAGCGCCGCTCCGGCCGTCCTCGTGGTCCGCTTCGCGACATCGTTCGTGAGGGCGGTGCGCACCTTCTCCGCGATCTTGCGCGTTTCCGCCGGGCCCACCTTCGTCGTGCGCTTCTCGCTTGCCTTCGTGTTGAGCGTTGTCAGGGCCCGCTCGGCGATCTCCGTTTCCATCGAAGCAGTGACCGTTGCACGCGCGTTCGAACGTGTCGGAGCGGAGCCCTGCACTGTCGCCTTCTTCGACTTCGTCGACGACTCCTCGCGAGTAGCCGCACGCCCATCGCTCAGCTTCCGTGTGCTGGTTTTCTTCCCGGCTGACGTCGCCGCCGACCGCGCGGCGGCCTTCTTGCCATCGGCTTTCTCGGGCTCGGCCTTCTTCGCGGCAGACACGGCGCTCTTCTTCGCTGCGACCGTCCGGCTTTCGGCGGTGGTGCTTGCCGGCCTCCCGGAAGACTCGGCCCGCTTCGCCTTGTCACCGGACTTCTTCGTCTCAGGATTCTCGGAGGTCTGCTTCGCGGACGCCTGCTCGGCGTCCGCCTTCTCGACCTTCGCCTTCTTCTCGGACGCCGCCTTGTTCTCGGCGGGCTTCTTCTCCGAGGTCTTCTTTTCCGAAGAGTTCACCGACGCCGGCTTCTTATTCGAAGTCTTCTTCTCGGTCGTCGTCTTCTTCTCGGTCGTCGTCTTCTTCTCAGTCGTCGTCTTCTTCTCAGTGGCCTTCTTCTCCGATGCACCGGAATCCGAGCCACCGCTCTTTCCACCTGCGGGCCTGCTGCTACCTCCCTTCAGCACGCCCTGCCCCGCAACCACCGGGACCGCCACCGCAGCCGACGCGGGCGAGGCGGCAAGGAAGGCCGCTCCCACCCACAGCACGACAACCGCGCCCGCCAGCCCGAGCACCCAGCGCATCACCCACAGCAACCGCTCCAGCGGCGACAGTCGCAGCCGCACGACGGCATCCGAACGCACGGCGAGGCCGGCGGCCTCACCATCGCGCACAGACACCGGATTCATGACGGAAGCTCCAGACGACTCGTCGGACGAAGCGGAACGAGGTGGCAGAACCAGCTGCAGCCACGGACACCGTCCGCGGACACCGCAGAGACATGCAGAACGACAGGGGCCCCGCACGTCGCGCCTGAGGCAGCGACCCACAGCCGGACGGTCGAACTCACGCCCAGCAGCCCTTGCGGCCACCGCCACCCGACCCGTCGCGCTACGTCAGCAACCGGTGAGAAACGGCACCGCAGCCCCGACCCGAAGATCCAGGCGAACGGGAGGTTAACAGACGAGGCCCGATGTTGACCAGATCGATGTCCGTCGTTCATCTCCGCGCTCACCGGCGGCCACGGCGGCAAGACGGGCGAACCACTACGTTCGGTAATGATCAGGCCGGGTCCGAGAGCGGGCTCGACAAGGTCCGGACCACCACCGCTCGCGCGACCCGGCAGCCATGGCGCCCCGGTGGTCTTCCGGCACCACGACGGGTACCCGATTCGCCCGATGATGCCCACGAATGGCGGACTTCGGATCCGGCATCGGTGCGGCAGGACCACGCTGACACGGCGGAACGACAATTGTTCTCGGGCCACGCAGGGCAGTCGGCGGCCCGCGCCTCCACCGATCCGTGGGACACCTCATCAGGGTCTGTCGGGCTGTTCCATCCTTTGCGATATTGCCGTGGCCAGACCTGGGAGGGCCCGATGACCAGCACCACGACAGTGTCCGGACCGGTCGACGACGTGGGCACGAGCGTCCAGAACTGGTCGATGGTCAGTGACGTGACCACGCAGAATCGCGCACGGACCGGAGCCGTCCCCGCACTCATCCGATTCCACGGGGTGCTCTATCTCTTCTACCGGGGTACGTCCGATCGCGGGACGGTGTACTACTGCACCTCGCGTGATGGATCCCGGTGGTCGGCACGGATGAGGATGATCGAGCGGCCGGGTGAAGCGCAGGCTGCCGCCGAGGTGGTGCCGATCGTCTTCCAGGACACGTTGTACGTGTTCTTCCGCGACAAGGCCGATCCCGGCGTGATCAAGGTCTGTCACACCGTGGACGGGCAGAAATGGTCACCGCTCTCCACGATCACCACGGAGGCTGCACGCAGTTCGAGCAAGCCCGTGCCGGTGGAGTACGGCGGATCGCTGTACGTCTTCTACCGCGGCGACAGCGCCACGCGAGGACTGCGGATCTGCGTGAGCAGCACCGGCTCGACGTGGACCGCGCCCGCGGATCTCGAACACATGACCGGAACGATGGCTGACGCGCCGGTAGCGGTGGTGCACGGCGACCGCCTGGTAGTGGCATTCCGCCCCGGCCAGTCTCCCGCCACCGTGATCACCCTTGTCAGCGACGACAGCGCCGGCTGGCGTTACGGCGCGACGATCACCAGTGCGTCTTTCGACTCCGCCACGAATCCCGCACTGATCAGTTACTGGGGAATGCTCTACGCGTTCTACACCGATCAGGTGGACGAGGGCACGGTGCTGGTGGCCCAGAGTATCGACGGGCTCGCCTGGTACGGGTGGCGATCGATCAACGGCCACAACCGCAGCCGCGAGACACCGGTACCTGCCGTGCAGGATGGCGGGCTGTTCCTGTTCTTCCGCGACGAATCTGACCCCACCCTGATCAATGTCTGCACGAAGAACGACAACGACAGTTGGAACAGGTACACGTCGATCTCCGCTCGTAACCACGCCGCCGCCGACGGCGCGCTACAGGTGGTTTCCGACGAGTTCGGCATCGATGTCGGCTACCGCTCCACGGACCACGACGGCACCGGTCTCGCCACATTCCATGCCACCACGCCCGAGTGGTGGTCCCCCCGGATCGTCGACGTGCCCGCCGCCGTGGCCGCGGTGTCCCCGACCGGCGTCTTCAAGCACTGCGTCGTAGGTGACGTCACCGAGAACACCTACGACCGCATCCGGGCGATCCTGCCCTACCGCGACTGGTTCCTGCTGCCGCGCCACCGCGCGCTCGAGGCCCGCGGCCAGATGGACATCGCCGACCGCGACCGCGACCGGGTTGCCCGGGTCGTCACCCTGCCCGAGGACGGGCTGAACCATCCGGGCGGCGGTCAGGTGATCGGCGACTACCTCGCCCTCTCACTCGAGGGCACGGCCGGGCGTCATGGCTGTGTCCGCTTCTACGATCTCGCCGCCCTGACCGACACCACGCAACCGGCTCTGCTGGACCTGCGCGTCGACGTCGGACGGGCAGTGAACGCCGTCGGCATCACCGACGTCGGGTCGGGGGCGGGCCGGCACTATGTGATCGCCGTGTACGGCGAGGGCGAGGTGTCGGTGTACGAGTCGAACCCGCTGCCGCTCGCCGACCCGCGGTGCCGCTTCACGTTCCGCTTCTCCTGCCCGACGACCGGGGAACCGGCACCCGACCACATCTCCCTGCTCACCGACGTCCACGGCGACGTGTGGCTGCTCGGCCTCGGCTCGCACGAGTCGACGGAGCGCACGGATTCGTCACCGATCCGCTTCGAGGACTGGGTCACGCTCTACAAGCTCGACCTGCCGGGCCGGGGCATGGCGCTCTGGAGCAGGGAGCGGGTGCGCGTGCAGGCACCCGAGCGTTTCCTGATCCACTTCCGGTTCGGCGCGGGCCTCGAAGTGATCGACGCGAGTTCGGTGCGCCTGTTCGCGTCGGATCGCAACGTCGACAGCGCGGACCGGAACTGGCGCTTGGCCTACAACGAGTTCGGACCGCGCGTCTGACCGCTGCCGCTGGTCGCCGCGATCGGGGGATCGCCTGCCGCAGGATCGACAGGCGCGGGGTCGCCGGGATTCGCGGTGCCGAAGTCGTCGGCCACGAGTGCGGTCAGCTCGAGAACGGCGTCGACGGTGCTGCGGCGTAGTGCACCCATGTCGATCCGGCCACCGGTGGCGAGATGCGGGTCGTGGGGCAGATCGACCACGGCCCGGCAGCGGGCCGCGAAGTGTGAGCGCAGCCGGGTGGCGTCCACCTCCTTGCTCGTACGGTCGCCTGCGAGCGCCACGACAGCGTTGCCGACGAGGTCACGGTGGCCGTGCGCCACCAACCAGTCGAGCGTCTTGCTGGCCCGGCTGGCGCTGTCGAGAGTGAGCGCGCCCACCACCACCAAGCTGTCGGTCCGCGCGAGGATCCCGTCCATCGCCGAGTGCAGGATGCCGGTGCCGGAGTCGGTGACGACGATGTTGTAGAAGCGCCGGAGCACGCGGCACACCTGCTCGTACTCCGCGCGGTTGAAGGCCTCGCTCCGGGCGGGATCCTGCTCCGAGGCCAGCACCTGCAGCCGGCCCGCGAGACTCGTGAACCGGGCGACGTCGGGAAGCGCCCGCACGCCGTCGATGTGTTCGATCAGCTCGCGCACCGTGACGCCGGGCTCGCCGGTCAGGCGGTCGGCGAGCGTTCCCGCGTCGGGATCGGCATCGAGCGCCACGACCCGGTCGCCTCGGTGTTCGGCGAGCGTCAGACCCAGCAGAGCCGCGACCGTCGTCTTGCCTACCCCGCCCTTGACGGAGGAGACCGCAATCTGGTGCGGCCCGTCCAGTGGCCGTCGGATGCGCAGCGTCAGGCCCTGCCGGTGACGTTCGGCGGGGCCGGCGCCGGGATTGATCATTCCGCGGCTGAGGGTGTGAACCGCCCGCCTCCACCCCGCGGTAGGTGGGTCGGAGCGGCGCCGGACGATCGTGTCGTCGGTCAGTTGCGCCGCGCTCCCGGCGGTGCGCTCGTCCGAAGCCGGCCCCTCCCCCGGGCCACTCGAGGTGCGGGCGGGCTCGACCGCCGGCTCCTCGGACGATGACGGCTCGTTCCCGGCCTCGGTGTGTGGCAACGGCTCCGGATCCGCCGGCACCTCCGGCGCATGATCGGTGTCCGATGACACGAAGGCTCGCTTGGGCATGTTCCCCCCACCTGCACGGCGACGGCCGATGCTGGGACCGGACAGTGGGCCGGATGCTACGAGATCGAGAGATCTCGCATGATCACCGCCAACGGGATCCTACGCACGTTCGCTCAGCATCCGGTGATCACCGGGTGGCTCACCTGTACGCCTCCTCAGGGAAGAAATCGCCACCGATCGGTGAATTTGTACGAATCCGGGCATACCATGATCATGTGGATCGTCGGCACGTAACGCGAAAGGGCGATCCCTGCGATGAGTGATCGGTTGCGGTGCGGGTTCTCTCCGGTCATTGCGCGCTCACCCCGGCACACCGTCGACGGGACGGCCGTCACGGCATCGTGCTGGCATCGGCGTGGCAATACCGTCGGCCACACTCGTGATCATGGGGCGTCGTGTGCCGAGAGGGCCGCAGCGAGGCCCGCATTTGCAGTGGTGGAGATGTAAGGGGGGCAGGTGTGCTTGCGGGTTGTGCCCGGAAGCGCTCCGGCCGCCGGCTGGGCGACACGGCGAGACGCGTGAGCATCGCGCAGGCGTGATCTCGCCAGGGGGGACGACATGACCGAGGAGCCGACCGCCTGCGCCCTACCCGGGTGCAGCGCCACCATCGAACAGCCGGAGGACGGCGGGCCGCCCCGGCGCTACTGCTCGCCCGCCCATCGGGCGGCCGCGCGCAAGCAACGCCACGTGGCCGCTCAGACCGAGACCGAGGAAGCCGGCCCCGCAGCACCTGCGGCCCTGACGGTGCCTACGACACCGGAAGAGGCGACGGCGGCGGCAGGAGCGGCTGCAGGGGTCGAGCCCCTTCCACCGCGTCGCCCCTCCCCGAAGCCGTGGAGCGCTGCCGCCAGCTGGCTGATCACCCCGACACCGCCGCCACCGCCACGACCCGTCCGCCCGGCGGGAGAGAACCGCGGCACCGCGCGGAGCACCGGTGAGCGCAAGCGCGCCGCCGTGCTGCTGCGCCAGCGAGCGGTCGCGAGCATCGCGGTCGCGAGCCTGATCGCCGGGGGTGGCGGATACCTGCTGACGCAGACGCCGGTTCCCGTCGCCCCACCGCCGGCCCCGCCCGCCGCACCCCAGCCCTCGGTGGACCCCGCACAATGGGCGGCCAGGGCCGAGGTCGTTCTCGCCTCGATCAACAAGCAGCTCGACACGGTCGCGGTCACCGAGGCCAGCTGGAACCGCCTCCCCGAGGCTCAGCGCGCCGGACAACCGGCCGCACTTCAAGCCCTCCAGGAGCGCAAGGCGCTGCTGGAGCAGCAGCGCGCCACACTGCAGTCGCAGATCGGCGCGTTCCGCTCCCTGCCGGACGTCACCACCGACCTCACCACTGCCCAGGCACAGCTCGACGCCGTGGAACGGGCGCTCCGCACGGCCCCGCCGCAGCCGGCCACTCCCGACCAGGCCGAGACCATCCGCACCCTCGCGGCTCAGCGCGACGTGCATCGCCAGCAGCGCGACTACAACTCGCAGGAGCTCGAGGTCCTGCGCCACGGCGTCGACGAGGCGGTTTCGACGCCGCTCCCGGACGCGAGCGACCGCACCACGTCGATCGCACAGCAGGTCATCGCGCTGATCGAGAAGCGGCCCGACCCGAAGCCGCGGGCGCAGAAACCGCAGCAGGACCTGGCGATCGCTCCCCGCCGGGAGAGCACACGCGAGGAGCGGAACACCGTGAGCTCCACGGCCCCGCCCGACCCGTCCCGGCCGAAGGCCGACGGACGCTCCACCACCGACCTGGCCGTGGCGCTGCGCGGCAACACCGGTGCGGGCGACGGAGCGCAGGGTGGCGCGACGAACGTCGCAGCGAGCGCGGTCCGCACCGGCGGTGCCGTGGTCCGCACCGCAGGCGACGTCGTGGACACCGCCCGGCAGGTCATCACCGGCCGGTCCGACTCCGGAAACCGGTCCGCCTCCGACCGGAAGCCCAGCGACGACAGACAGTCCGGCTCCGGCGACCGCACCGAGCAGTCCTCCGAACGGGTACGGCCGGTCAGC
Source organism: Pseudonocardia yunnanensis (assembly GCF_039534065.1). Taxonomy (NCBI): domain Bacteria; kingdom Bacillati; phylum Actinomycetota; class Actinomycetes; order Pseudonocardiales; family Pseudonocardiaceae; genus Pseudonocardia; species Pseudonocardia yunnanensis. The sequence continues at coordinate 55,112 of NZ_BAAAUS010000055.1, forward strand.
AACGTCGTCAACACCGTCACCGGCTCACTGCTGGGCCGCTCCGACGACGGCCGCAGTTCATCGGACAGCGGTTCGTCGAACCAGGCCGACTCCGGGAACCGCTCCAGCTCCGACCGGAAGGCCGGCGCCGACAGGCAGTCCGGCTCGAGCGACCGCACCGAGCAGTCCTCCGAACGCGTACGGCCGGTCAGCAACGTCGTCAACACCGTCACCGGCTCACTGCTGGGCCGCTCCGACGACCGCCGCACGTCATCGGAGAGCGGCTCGTCGAAGGGGTCCGGTCGGAGCGGCGACGCCCGCACACCCACGAACTCCTCGGCGTCGCGCAACGATCAGCAGCAGGCGTCCGGGCGGTCGACGACCGGCAAGCAGCAGCCGAAGGAGAACACGCCGCGCGGCAAGGCAGAACGCATCAAGGACCGCGTGGGCTCGGCCCTCGGAAACGCGGAACGAGTACTCGACCCTCAGGCGCGGGGCGGCTCCACGGAAGGCAAGTCGGGCTCCGAGAGCGCACGCACCGGGAACGGCCGTTCGGCCACGAAGGGCGAGGGGCGCGGCACAGACACCCGCAACAACGCGGCCACCGGCAGCAGGTCCGGCACGTCCACCGACTCCGGCTCCACCAGCCGGGCCAAGTCCTCGTCCACCTCGAAGAACGGTGGCAGCACGGCCGGCAGCAAGAAGAGCAGCACCACCACGAGCCCCGGCACCAAGACGGCGCGCAACAAGAAGAGCACCAAGACCGGCCCGAGCAGCAGCGGCAACACCGCGAAGAGAAGCACCACCGGCGGCAGCAAGAGCGACGCCGGGAAGAGCAGCTCGGGCGGGTCGTCCAAGTCAGGCGGGTCCACAGCCAAGAAGTCCTCGGCCAAGGGCTGATCGATCCGGCGGTGCCGGGACGTGCCGGGTCTCCCTGCGGCACGACCGGCACCGTCGCCATGTCAGGACTGTGCGGGAACGGCGGCTGCCCCGGACGTTCCGGCCCCTACCGCAGCCGGAACGCCTGCAGGTTCGCTCTGACGAACCGTGCAGCTCAGCCGAGGCTCGGCACCTGCTCGGGAGCGACCTCAGCACGCGGGACCCGCGGGCCGAAGCCGTCGGCGAGCAGCGCGGCGAGGTGCAGGAAGGCGTCGTGCGTGGCCGGACGCAACCGGGCGAGCTCGATGCGCCCGCCGGTGGCGAGGTGGGGGTCGTGGGGCACCTCGACCACCGCGCGACAGCGGGCCTCGAAGTGGCCCCTGACGCGCTTGAGGTCGACCTCTTTGCTCATGCGGTCGCAGCTCAGCACCACCACGGAGTCGGCCACCTGCGGGCCGTGGCCGTGCGCGATCAGCCAGTCGAGCGTCTTGCTCGCCCGGCTCGCACCGTCGACGGTGGGCGCGCCCACGATCACCAGGCTGTCGGCCAGCGCGAGCGTGCCCTCCATCGCCGAGTGCACGAGGCCGGTGCCCGAGTCGGTGATCACGACGTTGTAGAAGCGGGTGATCACCTCGCAGACCTGCTCGTACTCGGTGCGGTTGAACGCCTCGCTCATCGCCGGGTCCTGCTCGGACGCGAGCACCTGCAGCCGCCCGGCGAGGCTCGTGTACCGGGCGACGTCGGTGAGCGAGTGGGTGGCGGCGATGTTGTCGAGCAGGCTGCGGACCGTCACCGCGGTCTCGGTGGTGAGCCGGTCGGCCAGCGTGCCGGCGTCGGGGTTCGCGTCGAGCGCGATCACCCGGTCGCCGCGGTTCTCGGCGAGCACGAGCCCGAGGCACGCCGACACCGTGGTCTTTCCGACCCCGCCCTTCAGTGAGCTGACAGCGATCTGGTGCGAGCCGGGAAGCGGACGCCGGATCCGGCGCAGCTGGTCCTGGCGCCGGCGTTCGACGGCCCCGACGCCCGGGTTCAGGAGCCCTCCGGTGATCGCGTAGAGCGCGGCGCGCCACCCGTGCTGCGGGCGGTCGCTGCGGAAACGCACGATGGAGTCCTCGGTGAGCTCCGCAGCACTGCCTGCGTCGGGCCGCGAGCGGTTCGCCCGCTCGACCGCCGGATCCGGCGCGGCTGGGGCGCTCGGTGCTGCACCCGCCGGCTCGGCGACGGTGGACGGCGCCTCCGGCTGATCGTCGGCGACCGTCTCGTTCGGCTGTGTCATGCCCGCTCCGCCCCCGGATGCGCGCCTGTGGCGGCGCTCCGATCGCCGTGTGCGGCAGCCGCCGCGATGGTGCTCTCCCGGCCGCTCACCGCCACCATTCCCCCGTGATCGCGGGCCTGCGCCCGAAACGCGGGCAGGGTACCGCTCCGGATGATCACTGCGGGCCGGCGGTGGCGTCCGGCGACGGCTGCGGCGAGGTCACGAACTGGTCGGCCATGAGCGCCGCCAGGCGGTAGGCCGCATGCCGCGTGGAGGGGCGCAGCCGGGCCAGCTCGACCCGGCCGCCGGTGGCGAGGTGCGGGTCGTGCGGGAGCTCGACGACGGCCCGGCAACGGGACGTGAAGTGCTCGCTGATGCGGGTGCGGTCGACCTCGGCACTGACCCGGTCGCACGACAGCACCACCACCGCCTCGGACGCCAGCGAGGAGTGCCCGTGCGCGTGCAGCCAGTCGAGGGTCTTGCTCGCCCGGCCCGCCCCGTCCACCGTGGGTGCGCCGACGACGATGGTGCTGTCGGCGAGCTTGAGCGTGCCGTCCATCGCGGAGTGCACGAGCCCGGTGCCCGAGTCGGTGATGATGATGTTGAAGAAGCGGTCGAGCAGCTCGCAGATCGCCTCGTACTCCTCGCGGTTGAACGCGTCGCTCGATGCGGGGTCCTGCTCCGAGGCGAGCACCTGTAGTCGGCCGGCAAGGCTCGTGTAGCGCGACACCTCGGTCCAGGAGTGGATGCGGGCGATGTCGCGCAGCAACTCCCGGACGGTCACCGACGACTCGCCGGTGAGGCGATCGGCCAACGTACCGGCGTCGGGGTTCGCGTCGAGCACGATCACCCGGTCGCCCCGGTTCTCCGCCATGACGAGGCCGAGCAGCGTGGCGACCGTGGTCTTCCCGACCCCACCCTTGATCGACGTCACCGCGATGCGGTGCGACTGCAGGAGCGGATGGCGGATGCGGTGCAACTGGTCGCGCCACTGCACCTCGGCAGGGCTCGGGCCGGGGTTCACCAGGCCGCCGGTGGCCCGCAGCACCGCACGGCGCCAACCGGACGCGGGTTCGTCGGGCCGGGCCCGCAGGATCGTCTCGGAGCTGAGCTCCCCTGCCGCGCCCGGTGTGCCGTCCTGCTGCTGCGAGGCGATCGGGGACCGATCTCCTGTCGAGCCCACTGCACCCACGTGTTCTCCCGGCCCGTCCGGACCCGCGTGCCGCCGGTCGGTCGTCGTGGCCCCCGGACGGGGTTCCAGCCGATACCCGTACCGCTCCCACCACACGGACGGGTCGGGTTCGACGGGGCGGCTCGCCACCCGCAGAGGGTAACGCGGTGACGATCACGGTCCAGCCGATAGTGACCGAGTGGTGATCCGTTCGGCCGAATTCGCTGTCGGCTATTCGATGAGGTCCATACCGGTGCCCGAGCGGCCGTTCGACAGTCCCGTCGGAGCGCCGCTCGGGGGGCCGCCTCGCCACATCTGGGTGCGGCCGCGGGAGACCGTACGCAGGGCCTTGGTGAGGGTGTCCTCGAACTCCGCCAGCTTCGCGTCGACGTAACCGTCGCACTCCTGGCGCAGCCGATCCACCTCGCTGTCGGCCTCGTCGACGATCCGGGCCGCCTCGGCGTTGGCCGCGCGCACCACCTCGGTCTGCGACACCAGCCGGGCCTGCTCGGCCTGCCCGTCCGCGACGTACCGGTCATGGGCGGCACGGCCGGCGTGGGCGAGCCGGTCGGCATCGATCTGGGCCCGGTCGGTCAGTTCGGTGTACTGGCGGCGGCCGTCGGTGACGGCCCGCTCGGCGTCGTGCCGGGCCTTCGCGAGGAGCTGTTCGGCCTCCGCGCGCGCTTCCGCGACCATGCGCTCGGCCTCGGACTGCGCCTCGGCGAGCATCTCCTCGGCGTCGGTCTGCGCGCTCGTCCGCGTCTGCTCGGCCTCCTGCGCCGCGTCGTCCACCAGCTCGTCGCGGCGGTCGAGCACATCCTGGGCGTCGTCCAGTTCCCCGGGTAACGCCTCTCGGACGTCGTCGAGCAGCTCGAGCACGTCACCACGAGGTACCACGCAGTTCGAGGTCATCGGGACACCCCGAGCCTCCTCGACCAGCGTGACCAGCGCGTCGAGCGATTCGAAGACCCGGTACACGCTGGGCATCCTCTCACCGCGGCGCCCCGTGCCGCGTCATTCCGAGCACCCGCGTGTCAAGTTCCGAACGGGTGACTCAGGCGCGTTCGGCGATCCGTTCGAGCAGGTGGCGGTGCACCGACTCCGGCAGAAGGTGCGCGACGTCGCCCCCGTACGTCGCCACTTCCTTGACGAGCGAGCTGGACACGAAGCTGTAGTCGGGGCTCGTGGACATGAAGAGCGTGTCCACGCCGGACAGGCGCTTGTTCATCTGCGCCATCTGCAGCTCGTAGTCGAAGTCGGTGACTACCCGCAGGCCCTTGACGATGGCCTGGATGTCGTTGTCCTTGCAGTAGTCGACCAGGAGACCGTGGAACGAGGCGACACGGACGTTCGGGTACGGGGCGACGATCTCGCGCAGCAGCGCCATGCGCTCGTCGACGGTGAACAGGCTCTTCTTGTTCTTGTTGATCAGCACGGCGACGACGACCTCGTCGAACAGGGCCGCCGTCCGGCCGATCACATCGAGATGCCCGTTCGTCGGGGGGTCGAACGAACCGGGGCAGACAGCGCGCGTCATCTCGGAAGCCTCACATTGCGGACGCTACCGGAGGCCGACGTGCAGCGCCGTATCTCCGTAATGGCGCTCACGAACGCCGCGCAGCGGCTCGGGCCAGGGGAACGCACCCGAGCGCGCCGATCTCTCCACCACCACCGTGGCCTCCTCGGCCAGCCAGCCGTGCGCGGCGGCCGCCGCGAGCCAGCCCGCGACCTCGCTGTCCGGGACGTCGTAGGGCGGGTCGACGAGGACGACGTCGTAGGCGCGATCGGCAGCCGTGCCCAGGACGGAGGCCGCAGACGCCGCGCGCACCACCGCACCCGGGAGCCCGAGGGCGTCGACATTGCGGCGCAGCACGGTGGCCGCCCGCCGGTCCGACTCGACGAACAACGCGTGCGCCGCACCGCGCGAGAGCGCCTCCAGCCCGAGGGCACCCGATCCGGCGCACAGGTCGAGCACGGCCGCGCCGTCGAGCCCCGGGTCGTTCTCCAGCGCGCTGAACAGCGCTTCGCGAACCCGGTCCGACGTGGGGCGGGTGCCCTTGGCCGGCACCGCGAGGCGGCGCCCTCCGGCAACTCCGGCGATCACTCGTGTCATGCGGCTCCGCCGTGCCTCACGAGAGCTCGAGCAGCAGATCGCCGCCCTCGACCTGCTGGACCTGCCCGATGGCGAGCCGGGCCACCGTTCCCGACCGGTGCGCGGTGATCGACGCCTCCATCTTCATCGCCTCGATGGTGGCCACCGTCTGGCCCGACTCCACGGTGTCGCCCTCGGCCACCGCGAGCGTCACCACACCCGCGAACGGCGCGGCGACGTGCTGCGGGTTGGACCGGTCGGCCTTCTCCGCCGCCTTGACGTCGCTGTCGACCGACAGGTCGCGTACGGATACGGGTCGCAGCTGGCCGTTGAGGGTGGCCAGCACCGTGCGGATCCCGCGCTCGTCGGCCTCGGAGATCGCCTCCAGCTCGATCAGCAGCGTCACGCCGGGCTCCAGCTCGGCCTCGTGCTCGATGTCGGACTCGAGGCCGTAGAGGAAGTCCTTGGTGGACAGCACCGACGTGTCGCCGTAGGCCTCCTGGTGGGCCACGTACTCCTTCGCCGGACCGGGGAACAGCAGCCGGTTGAGCGTGGCGCGGCGGTCGTCACGCAGCCCGCGGCGGTCCTCGATCGTCAGCTCGGCGGAGTCCTCCTCCACGCTGCGGCCCTCCAGCGCACGCGAGCGGAACGGCTCGGGCCAGCCGCCGGGCGGGTCGCCCAGCTCGCCGCGCAGGAACCCGATGACCGAGTCGGGCACGTCGAACTCGCCAGGGTCGGCCTCGAAGTCCTTCGGCTGCACCCCGGCCCCGACGAGGTGCAGCGCGAGGTCGCCCACCACCTTCGACGAGGGCGTCACCTTGACCAGCCGCCCGAGCATCCGGTCGGCGGCGGCGTAGCAGTCCTCGATCAGCTCGAACCGGTCGCCGAGTCCGAGCGCGATCGCCTGCTGGCGCAGGTTCGACAGCTGTCCGCCGGGGATCTCGTGGTGGTAGACGCGCCCGGTGGGCGACGGGAGCGCCGCCTCGAACGGCGCGTAGACCTTGCGCACGGCCTCCCAGTACGGCTCCAGGTCCCCCACCGCGGTGAGCGAGAGCCCGGTGGGACGGTCGGTGTGGTCGGTGGCCGCCACCAGCGCCGAGAGCGAGGGCTGGCTCGTCGTCCCGGCCATGCTCGCCACGGCCGCGTCCACGGCGTCCACCCCGGCGTCGATCGCCGCCACGAGCGTGGCCAGCTGCCCGCCGGCCGTGTCGTGCGTGTGCAGGTGGACGGGCAGGTCGAAGCGTTCGCGCAGGGCGGTGACGAGCGTGCGCGCCGCGGGCGGGCGCAGCAGCCCGGCCATGTCCTTGATCGCGAGGATGTGTGCGCCCGCATCGACCGCCTGCTCGGCCAGGCGCAGGTAGTAGTCCAGGGTGTAGAGCCTCTCGTCCGGATCCGAGAGGTCGGCCGTGTAACAGAGCGCCACCTCGGCCACGGCGGTGCCGGTGTTGCGGACCGCCTCGATCGCCGGGCGCATCTGCTCCACGTCGTTGAGCGCGTCGAAGATCCGGAAGATGTCCATGCCGGTGCGCGCCGCCTCCTCGACGAAGGCATCGGTCACCTCGAGCGGGTAGGGCGTGTAGCCCACGGTGTTGCGGCCCCGCAGCAACATCTGCGTGCAGATGTTGGGCACCGCCTCGCTGATCGCCGCGAGCCGCTCCCACGGGTCCTCTGCGAGGAACCGTAGCGCCACGTCGTACGTGGCTCCGCCCCAGCACTCCAGGCTGAACATCTCCGGAACGGTCCGCGCCACGTACGGGGCGACCGCCAGCAGGTCCCGGCTTCGCACCCGCGTGGCCAGGAGCGACTGGTGGGCGTCGCGGAAGGTGGTGTCGGTGACGGCGACGTTCTGCTGCGCGCGCAGCCGCTCGGCGAACCGCACCGGGCCCAGCTCCCGCAACAGCTGCCGCGAGCCGTCGGGCGCGGGCGCCTCCAGGTCGCAGACCGGCAGCTTGTCCACCGGCTCGACGACCTTGGGCCGCGGCCCGTTCGGCCGGTTGACCGTGGTCTCGGCGAGGTAATGGAGCAGGCGGGTGCCGCGGTCGGCAGGCTGGCGCGCGGTGAGCAGCTCGGGACGTTCCTCGATGAAGCTCGTGGTGACGCGCCCCGCCTGGAAGTCCGGATCGCTCAGCACCGCGGCGAGGAACGGGATGTTCGTGGAGACGCCCCGGATGCGGAACTCCGCCACCGCCCGCTGCGCGCGGCGCACCGCGATGGGAAAGGTGCGACCGCGGCAGGTGAGCTTCACCAGCATCGAGTCGAAGTGGGCGCTGATCTCCGCGCCCGTGTGCGTGGTGCCACCGTCCAGTCGCACGCCGGCGCCGCCGGGCGAGCGGTAGGCGCCGATCACGCCCGTGTCAGGGCGGAAGCCGTTGGCCGGGTCCTCCGTGGTGATCCGGCACTGCAGCGCCGCGCCACGCAGGACGATGTCCTCCTGGGCCATGTTCAGGTCGGCGAGTGTCACCCCCGAGGCGATGCGCAGCTGCGCGATCACGAGGTCGCGGTCGGTGACCTCCTCGGTGACGGTGTGCTCCACCTGGATACGCGGGTTCATCTCGATGAAGACGTGGTTGCCGCGCTCGTCGAGCAGGAACTCGACCGTGCCCGCGTTGACGTATCCGATGTGGCGGGCGAACGCCACGGCGTCGGCGCAGATCCGATCGCGCAGCTCGGGGTCGAGGTTGGGCGCAGGCGCGATCTCGATGACCTTCTGGTGGCGCCGCTGCACCGAACAGTCGCGCTCGTAGAGGTGCACGACCTCGCCCGTGGCGTCGGCGAGGATCTGCACCTCGATGTGGCGCGGGTTGACCACCGCCTGCTCCAGGAAGACCGTGGCATCCCCGAACGCCGACTCGGCCTCCCGCATCGCGGCCTCGATGGCCTCGCGCAGCTCGCCGGGCTCCAGCACGCGGCGCATCCCGCGGCCACCGCCACCTGCCACTGCCTTGACGAAGACCGGGAACCCGATCTCCTCGGCCGCCGCGACGAGCGTGTCGACGTCGTCGGAGGGTTCGGACGAGTCCAGCACCGCCACCCCCGCCTCCCGGGCGGCGGCGACGGCGCGCGCCTTGTTGCCCGTCAGGTGCAGCACACTCGGCGGCGGCCCGACGAACGTGATGCCTGCGCGCTCGCACGCCTCGGCGAGATCGGGGTTCTCCGACAGGAAGCCGTAGCCCGGGTAGATCGCGTCGGCCCCTGCCCGACGCGCGGCGTTGATCACCTCGTCCACCGACAGGTAGGCGCGGACCGGGTGGCCCGGTTCTCCGATCTGGTAGGACTCGTCGGCTTTGGCACGGTGCAGAGAGTTGCGATCCTCGTAGGGGAAGATCGCGACGGTGGAGATGCCGAGCTCATAGGCTGCCCGGAATGCCCGGATCGCGATCTCTCCCCGGTTCGCGACGAGCACCTTGCTGAACACGGCAACGCCTCCCTGCTGATCGGTGATGCGAAGGCGAACGGTACCTGTGGGCACTCGATCGGACCCTGCGAACAGCACTGTGCTTCGGTACTAAGGAGAGGTGCGACACCATCTGGACTCCGTGGCCGTCGCCTCGGGTAGAGATGCGTCGCCGTTCGTGACGACGGAGGGTGCGACGTGATGCCACGAGTCCGGCCCGGGCAGTCCGCCGCGTTCGCGGAAGGACGTCGACTGCGAGAGCAGGCCGAGAGGCGCAGGCGGCGCCACGGCGGACGTCCTCCCCGATCGCCCTGGCTGCTGTTGTTCGCTGTGCCGGTGGTCGCCGGCGGCGCGAGTGCGCTCGCGATGGCGATGATATTCAGCGTCATCATGGTGGGCGTGGCGATCGTGGCGAGCTCGGCGCCGCTGCTCGTGGCCGGCGCGCTCACCTTCGTCGCCGTGCACCGCAGCAGGCGCCACGCAGCCCTGCGCCATCGGAGTGCGTCCGTTCCCGCGCCACCGCCCCCCGCGCGGCCGGTACGCCGCCCCGATCTCGAGTGGGGGAAGGTCCGCAACCGGTTCCACGCCCTGCGGTCCGCGTACGCCGCGTTCGAGTGCGACCCCATGGAGGTGCTGCGGCTGCCCGCACTCGCCGACGTGTCCGTGCCGAGCACCGCTCGGTTCGTCGACGCCTTCGCCGAGGCCCAGGCCCTCGACACCGACCGGTTCCCGCCCGCCTCGCACGCAGCCGCGTTCGAGGCCGCCGTCGACCGGGCCGAACGCGCATGGCAGGCCGCCCGCGAGGCAGCCCAGCGCATCCGGCTCTCGGGCCTGTCCCCCGCCGAGCGCGCCACCGTGGAGCGCGTGATCAAGCTGCTCACCACCGCTCGCGACTCCGACAGCGACCCCGAGCGGCTCGCCGCCTACTCCCGCGCCCGCTCGGAGCTCGCCAAGCTCGACCGCGCCGGGGTGATCCACCTTCCCCCGACGGCCGGAGCCGCCCTGGACGCCGCGGCACGAGGAGCGCTCCCCGGCTGACCGGCGCGCCCGCGGTGCACGAACGGCCCAACAGTCCGACAGGAGCGGATGAGCGGGCCGGTCGTGCGGAGCCGAGCCGCGTCAGACCTTGTCGAGATAGGCGGCGCGCTCCTCGTCGCCCACGGTCTCGCCGACGAGCGCGGCGAGTCCGGGGTGGTCACGGAGACCGGGGTCGTCGGCCACGATGTCGGCCGCGTAGACCCGTGACTTCGCGATGATCTCCTCGTGGCGCAGCAGTGACAGCAGCCGCAGGCCGGAGCGGCGGCCCGACTGCAGCGCCCCCAGTACGTCGCCCTCCCGGCGCAGCTCCAGGTCGAGCCGGGCGAGCTCGAACCCGTCGGTGGTGCCGGCCACCGCGTCGAGCCGCTCCCGCGCGGTGCTCGCCGCAGGCGCTTCGGTGACCAGCAGGCAGACGCCGGGCGCGGAGCCCCGGCCCACCCGCCCGCGGAGCTGGTGGAGCTGGGAGAGACCGAACCGGTCGGCGTCGAGGATGACCATGCCGGTGGAGTTGGGCACGTCGACACCGACCTCGATCACCGTGGTGGCCACCAGGACGTCGAGCTCGCCGCGCTCGAACGCCCGCATCACGGTGTCCTTCTCGTCGGGCGGCAGCTTGCCGTGCAGCACACCGAGCCGCAGCCCGTGCAGCGCTCCCTCCTCCAGCCGGGGCAGCACCTCGAGCACCGCCAGCGGCGGGCGGCGGGCGCTGCCCTCGTCGGAGTCGGCCCCCTCGTCGGGATCGTCGAGGTCGACGAGATCGGCGTCGGGATCGTCTCTGCCGTTGTCGCCGCCGTTGTCGCCTCCGACCCGCGGGCACACGATGTAGACCTGGTGGCCGGCCTCGACCTCCTCGTGCACACGGCGCCAGACACGCTGCAGCCAGGCGGGCTTCTCCGCCAGCGGCACGACGGTGGTGGCGATCGGCGAGCGGCCACCCGGCAGCTCGCGCAGGGCGGAGACCTCCAGGTCGCCGTAGACCGTCATCGCGACGGTGCGCGGGATCGGCGTGGCCGTCATGACCAGCATGTGCGGCGCGAGCTCACCGCGCCCGCGCAGCGCGTCGCGCTGCTCCACACCGAAGCGGTGCTGCTCGTCGACGACGACCAGGCCGAGGTCGGCGAACCCGACGTTGTCCTGGATCAGGGCGTGGGTGCCGACGATGATCCCGGCCGCGCCGGACTGGGCGTCGAGCAGCGCCTGGCGCTTGGCCTTGGTGCCGAGCGAACCGGTGAGCAGCGTGACGGCGGTGGCCTGCTCGGCGCCGTCGAGCTCGCCGCGACGCCCGAGCGGGCCCAGCAGGGTGCGCAGCGACCGTGCGTGCTGGGCGGCGAGCACCTCGGTGGGCGCCAGCAGGGCCGCCTGCCTGCCACCGTCGACGACCTGCAGCATCGCCCGCAGTGCGATGACCGTCTTGCCCGCGCCGACATCGCCCTGCACGAGACGGTTCATCGGGTGCTCGCCTGCGAGATCGGCGGAGATCTCCGCGCCGACGGCGTGCTGGCCTGCGGTGAGCGTGAACGGCAGCGCGGCGTCGAACGCATCGAGCAGGCCACCCGGCTTGGGCGGGCACGCCGCGGCAGGCCGCGAGACCGTGGCCTGCCTGCGCAGCGCCAGCGCGAGCTGGACGCCGATCGCCTCGTCCCAGACCAGCCGGTTGCGGGCGGCGTGGAAATCGGCCTCGGACTCGGGCACGTGGATGCGCCGCAGGGCCCGCCCCAGCTCCGCCAGGCCCTCGCGCTGCCGCAGCGCGGCGGGAAGCGGGTCGGTGGGGTCGTCGAGGAGTTCGAGCACCTGACGCACGCAGCGCGCGATCTCCTGCGAGTTGACCTTGCCGGTGGCCGGGTAGACGGAGAGGAACGGCCGCACCTCGTCGGCCTCGTCGAGCGGCTCGAACTGCGGGTGGGTGAGCTGCAGCTTCTTGTTGAACACCCCGACCTTGCCGGAGAACACCGCGCGCACCCCGGGCCGGATGATGTGCTGGACCTTGTGGCCGTTGAAGAAGGTGCAGTCGAGCGTGGCGCCCTTCTCGTCGCGGATGACGACGTTGAGCAGCTTGCCGCGCCGGGCCTTCATGTCGCGCAGCGTGGCCTTCTCCACCTGGGCGACGAGGGTGGCGTGCTCGCCGATCTCGAGACCGGCGATATCGGTGAGCTTGCCGCGGTCGACGTAGCGGCGCGGGTAGTGGCGCACCAGGTCACCGACCGTATGGATCTCGAGCTGCGCCGCGAGCAGATCGGCCGCCCGCTTGCCGATGAGCGGGAGCAGCGGGCTGAGCATGTCGACGTCCGTCATTCCACCCCCAGCACGATCGCGTAGTCGGACTGCCCGCCCCGGTGCACGACGACGTCGACCTCGGGGTGGGTGCGGCTCAGGTCGGCCGCGAGCATGTCGGCGAGCGACGGGTCGGTGCCCTCGCCCAGGAGCACGGTGACGAGCTCTCCGCCGACGGTGAGCATGCGATTAGCCAACCACAGCCCACCGACGGCCAGGTCGGGGGCGATCACGACGACCTCGCCGTCGGTGATCCCGAGGACGTCGCCGGGCTCGCACGGGCCCACCCACGTGAGCGCCTCGGTCTCGGCGGTCAGCAGACCGCCGGTACGGGTGCCTGCGGCGGCCTCGGCCATCGCGACGACGTCGTCGCCCACCCGGCGCTGCGGGTCGTGCACGGCCAGCGCCGACAACCCCTGCAGCACCGACGCCGTGGGCACCACGAGCACTTCCTGCCCGTCCCGGCGCGCCAGCACCGCGGCCCGCTCGGCGGGCGCGGTGAGCTCGGAGTCGTTCGGGAGCAGCACGACGTGCCGGGCCCGCATGCCGGCGAGCGCGGCGACGAGGTCGGCCACGTCCACGTCCCGGTCGCGCGGGCGCTCCAGCACCGTGGCTCCCGCCGACCGTGCGAGCTCCGCGATCTCCGCCCCACCCACGACCATCAGCACCCCACGGTCCCGGACGAAACGGTCGTCGCACCCGGCCCCCGGATCGTCGCCGATCTGGTCGGCGAACCGGATCACGGCGATCCGGTGCGGCCTGCCGGCGGACAGACCCGCCTCGATCGCCGCCCCGATGTCGGTGCAGTGCACATGCACGTTCCAGAGACCGTCACCGTCGCCGACCACGGAGACGCAGTCCCCGAGCGCCTGAAGCTGCGCCCGCAGCGCGTCCACGCGGTCCGCCGACGTGCCCTCGAGCAGGTACATGACCTCGTAGTCGTGGCCGGGCCCGCCGCCCTCCCGCTGCGCGACGAGCACGTCCCGGAGGCGGGCCGGCGTCGGGACGGACACGACCGGGGCCGGGAGCCGGTCGATGCCGCTGCGCCCGCTCACCAGCGCGGCCAGCGCGTCGAGCACGACGTAGAGACCGAGACCGCCGGCGTCCACGACCCCCGCCCTGGCGAGCTCGGGAAGCTGCCCGGTGGTGGCCTGCACCGCTCCGGCAGCCGCTTCGGCGGCCGCGAGCGCGACGTCGTCGAGCCGGTCGGGGCCTGCGGCGACCGCTGCGCCCGCTGCGGCGTCGAGCACCGTCAGCACCGTGCCCTGCCGTGGCCGGGCGACCGCGGCGGTGGCCAACCGGTGGGCCCGGCAGAGCGCGTCGGCGAGCACGGCCCCGGCAGGCGTGGGACCCGCGCGCGCCGCCAGTGCGTCGGCCACACCGCGCAGCACCTGCGAAAGGATCATCCCGGAGTTGCCCCGCGCCCCCACGAGCGCGCCGCGGGCGAGCGCCCCGGCCACCGCCGCAACCCCTCGGGCCGACCCGTCGCCGTTCTCCCGGGTCTCCCGCCGCGCCCGGCGCACCGCCTCTGCCGCGGCGCGCATGGTCAGAAGCAGGTTGGTGCCGGTGTCACCGTCGGGCACCGGGAAGACGTTGATGCGATCGATCTCGGCGCGGTGCCGTTCCAGCGCCTGGGTGGCGGCCCGCGTCCAGCCGGTGAGCAGCGCGGAGTCGAGGGTCGGGGGCACTCGCCACAGGGTAGCGACGGGCGGTGTGCGGCCGGTGCGGTGGCGCAGGTACTCTGGTCTCTCGCGACCGGGCTGGACCCGGCTCCCCCATCGTCTACCCGAGGAGTGTTCGACGTGGCTGCCGTCTGCGACGTCTGTGGAAAGGGTCCGGGCTTCGGCATGTCCGTCTCGCACTCGCACCGCCGCACCCACCGTCGCTGGAACCCGAACATCCAGACCGTGCGTGCCCGCATCGGCGGTGGCAACCGCCGCCGCATGAACGTCTGCACGTCCTGCTTGAAGGGCGGCAAGGTCGCCCGCGCCTGAGCGCGAGCGACAATCAGTTCTCTCGGACGGCGCTGCCCTCCGCTCCGGCGGACGGCAGCGCCGTTTGCACTGCGGCAGTGATCGTTCTTCTCGTGCCACCATCGGGCCGTAGCCGGACGACCACCGCGCGAGGAGTTCCCGCATGACGCTGGCCCCCGACCCGTTCCGCTCGGCCACGCACGGAGAGCGCCACAGCGCCTACACCGAGCTGAACGACCGCGGCCCCGTGCACCTCGTTCGACAGACCCGCTCCCGGTCGATCTGGCTGGTCACGGGCCATGAGGAGGCCCGCGCGTGCCTCATCGACCCCCGGCTGGTCAAGGGCGGCGGAAGCGCCACCATTTTCGGCCACCGGCTCGATCCGGGGCTGCTCGCCGCCACCCGCACGGAGATGCTCAGCAGCGACCCCCCGGACCACACCCGGCTGCGCAAGCTCGTGTCGGGAGCGTTCACCATGCGGCGCATCGACCAACTCGCCCCTCGCATCCAGGAGATCGTCGACGAACTGCTCGACGCCCTCGTCGACGTCGAGTCCGCCGATCTCGTCGCCGCGTTCGCCTATCCGTTGCCGATGACGGTGATCTGCGAGCTGCTGGGAATCCCGGAGGAGCGGCGGGGCGACTTCCGCACCTGGTCCTCGCTGGTCATCGACCCGGCGGTGAGCGGCTTCGAGACCTTCGCCGCCGCGGCCGAGGCGCTCGTCGGCTTCGTGCGTGAGCTGATCGCGATCAAGCGTGCGCAGCCGGCCGACGACCTGCTCTCGGCGGTGGTCGCCGTTCGGGACGGCACGGACCGGCTCTCGGAGGACGAGCTGACGTCGCTCGTGGTCCTGCTCCTGATCGCGGGCCACGAGACCACCGTGAACCTGCTCACCAACGCCACCTACGCCCTGCTGACCCATCCCGGCCAGCTGGCGCTGCTGCGGTCCGAGCCCGAGCGGCTCCCGGCCGCCGTCGAGGAGTTCCTGCGGTTCGACGGTCCGCTGCAGGTCGCGACGCAGCGGGTGGCCGGCGAGACGTTCGAGCTGGGCGGCGTCACGATCGCCGCGGGGGACTCCGTACTCGTCGGGCTCCTCGCCGCCAACCGCGACACGTCCCACCTGCCGGGCGCGGACGTTCTCGACATCACCCGCACGCCCACTCCGCACCTGGCCTTCGGGCACGGGATCCACCACTGCCTCGGTGCACCGCTCGCCCGCCTCGAGGCCCGCATCGCGCTCGGCTCCCTGATCAGCCACTTCCCCCACCTCCGGCTGGCAGAGGCCGCCGGGGACGTGCCCGTGGACGACGCCGTGCTGATCAACGGCCTCACCGCACTCCACGTCGCAACGCGGCCGCTGCCCGCCTGACCAGGTCGGAGGTCAGGGAAGCTTCCAGTCGACCGGGTCCCCGCCGAGCTCGTCCAGCAGCGCGTTGACCCGGCTGAACGGACGCGACCCGAAGAACCCGCGGTCGGCCGACATGGGGCTGGGGTGCGCCGACTCGACGCACGGCACGTCCCCGAGCAACGGCACCAGGTTGCGCGCGTCACGACCCCACAGGATCGCGACCAGCGGCTCGCCCTCGCGGTCCACGAGAGCGCGGATCGCCTGCTCGGTGACCTTCTCCCAGCCCTTGTTGCGGTGCGAGCCCGGGTTGCCCGGCTCAACCGTCAGCACCCTGTTGAGCAGCAGCACACCCTGCTCGGCCCAGGGTGTGAGGTCACCGGTGGACGGGGTGGGGTGGCCGAGATCCTCGCTGTACTCGCGGAAGATGTTGGCCAGCGACCGCGGGACGGGGCGCGTCTGCGGTGCCACCGAGAACGACAGCCCGATCGCGTGGCCCGGCGTCGGGTAGGGGTCCTGGCCGACGATCAGAACGCGCACCTGGTCGAACGGCTGGGTGAACGCGCGCAGGACGTTCGCCCCGGCCGGAAGGTAGCGGCGCCCCGCGGCGATCTCCGCGCGCAGGAACTCCCCCATCTCGGCCACCACCGGTGCCACGGGGGCGAGTGCCCGCGCCCATCCGGCTTCCACGACCTCTTCGAGTGGCTTGGCCATCAGGGAAGCCTCCGCAGCTCGGCGCGGAACCGTTTCCCGCGTTGGATGTAGCTCTGTACAGCGCGGTCGTAGTAGCCCTCGGGCACCTCGTAGCCCTCCCGCACGCGCGCCGGCACGCCCAGCGCCATCCGCCGCGCCGGGACCTCCGCGTTCGGCGACACCACGGCACCGGCACCGATCACGGCCCCCTCGCCGACCGTGGCCCCGTTCAGCACCACCGAGCCCGACGAGATGAGTGCCCGGTCGCCGACCGTGGCGCCCTCGATGTGGACGTTGTGCCCGACCGTCACCTCGGCGCCGATGATCGTGGGGTGGCGCGGGGTGCAGTGGATGATCGAGCCGTCCTGCACGCTGGTGCGCGGACCGACCTCGATGCGTCCGTCGTCGCCGCGGAGCACCGCCCCGGGCCAGATCGAGGCCTCCGCGCCGATCGTCACGGTGCCGATGACCACGGCGTCGGGATGGATATACGCATCGGGATGGATGACGGGTTCGGCGTCGCCGAGCGCGTAGAGGGGCACGCGGCGAGCCTATGACGACCCGTCGCGCGGCAGCTTCCCGGCCAGTTGGTCGACGACGAGCAGGTCGCGCTGCACACCACCGCTGCGGTAGGCCGACCGGCCCGCGAGTTGGGAGATCACCGGTGCGGTGATCACCTGGAAGAACGCGACGAGTACGAGCGTCACCGCACTCTCCAGTTCCACCCGCAGCGCGGTGCCTGCGAGCACCAGCAGCAGACCCAGCGTCTGCGGTTTGGTGGCGGCCTGCAGCCGCCCGAGCAGGTCCGGCAGCCGGAGCAGGCCGACCGCGCCGAACAGGCACGACAGCGCCCCGAGGAGCAGCAGCACCGCGGAGGCGATGTCCCGTGCGCTGTGGAGGGCGGGGGTCATCGGTGCCGCTCCCTGCGCTCGGCCAGCCGCATCGCGGAGGCGGACCCGACGAACCCGAGCAACGCGACCGCCGCGAGCAGGGGGATGTTGGAACCGTCCTCGTAGTAGGCCACGTAGACCGCGGCGGCGGCGACGATCAGCAGGACGAGCACGTCGAGCGCCACGATGCGGTCGAGCGTCTCCGGGCCCAGCAGCAGCCGCACCAGGGTGAGGGCGGCGGCGAGCCCGAGCATGCACAGCACCACCACGAACACGATGGTCATTCCGTCGTTCATCGCGGCCCTCCCGCCTGCGCGATCCGGCGCCGCGCCTCTGCCAACTCCTCCGCGGTACCGAACGCCGCGAGCACCCGCCGCTGCATGTCCATGGTGCGCAGCCAGGCTCGTTCGGCCCCCGCACGGTCGCGCGGGCCGAGGGCGTAGACATACCAGACCTGGTGTTCCTGATCGATCTGCAGCGCCATCGCGCCCGGGGACAGCGTCAGCGCGTTGGCCATGATCGTGATCACCCGGCCCGACGCGGTGAGCAGGGGAACGGCGACGATCGCTCCCCGGGCGTCCGTGCCGCGGCGCAGGATCTGCCACGTCACCTCCACGCTCGAGGCCACGAGGTCGTAGAGGAGGAAGGCGGCCAGCCCGAGCAGGCGCAGCGGCCGAACCGACAGCCGGTCGGCCAGCCGCGGCATCGGGAACAGCGCCACGACGAGCACCGCGACCACCACACCGCCGAGCACGCTCAGGGGCGTGAACGTCCCCCACAGCAGCACCCACACCAGTGTCAGCCAGGCCACGCGCGGCAGCCGGGCCCGCAAGCCGGCGGCGCGCCACCGCACGTGCGGCCGGTCGTGGTCGATCATCGGCCCTCCTGTGGGCCCAGCACCGCGTCGATGTACGGCGTCCGCTCCATCAGGTCCACGCCCGCCTGGGCGGTGACGGCCGTCAGTGGGCCGGCGAAGACGACGATCGCGAGGCTGACCGCGATCAGCCCACCCGTCGCCGCGTACATCGGCGCGGACGTCCTGGCCGTGCCGACCAGCACCTCGTCGCTGGGGTCGTCGTCGGGATGCGGTGGCTTCGGCTTCCCCCAGAACACCCGGACCCACACCCGTACCAGCGCGTACAGCGTCAGGAGGCTGGCCAGGATCAGCACACCGGCCACGACCTGGGGGAAGAGGCCCGCCTCCGCGCCTGCCTCCAGGAGCGCGAGCTTCGCGATGAACCCCGCGGTCGGCGGGATGCCCGCCAGGGTCAGGGCCGGCACGGCGAAGAGCACCGCGAGGCCGGGAGCGCTGCGCGCGAGACCGCCCATCTCGTCGAGGGCCACCGTGCCGGTGCGGCGCGTGATCAGGCCGCTCACCAGGAAGAGCGTGGCGAGCACCGTGATGTGGTGGGCGGCGTACAGCATGGCCCCGGACAGCCCGGACGCGTCGAACACGGCCAGCCCGAAGAGCATGAACCCGATGTGGCTGACCAGCAGGAACGACAGCAGCCGGTTGAGGTCGTTCTGCGCCAGCGCGCCCAGCGCCCCGACCAGCATGGTGGCGACGGAGAGCACGAGCAGGAGCGTCCACGGCGCGTCGCGGCCGAAGAGGAGCGTCTCGGTGCGTAGCAGCGCGTAGAAGCCCACCTTCGTCAGCAGGCCGGCGAACAGCGCGGCCACCGGCCCCGGCGCGTTGGGGTAGCTGTCGGGCAGCCAGAAGTGAAGCGGCACGATCGCCGCCTTGATCCCGAAGACGACCAGCAGCATCAGAGCCAGCACCGGGCCTACGCCGGGATGCAGCATCCCGATGCGCTCGGAGAGATCCGCCAGGTTCACCGTGCCGGTCGCTGCGTACACCAGGGCCACCGCCGTGAGGAACAGCAGCGACGACAGCAGGCTGACCGTCACGTACGTCATGCCGGCCCGGATCCGCCGCGCGCCGGTGCGCCGCGTGATCAGCACGTAGGACGCCGTCAGCATCAGCTCGAAGGCCACGAACAGGGTGAACAGGTCCCCGGTGAGGTAGGCGAGGGAGACCCCGGCGCAGAGCATCAGGTACATCGGGTGGAACGTGGTGCTCGCGGTGCGGCGCCCGTAGTCGGCGATCCGCTGGTCGATCGCGTACACCAGCACGGCGAGCGTCACCAGCGTCGAGACGAGCAGCAGCAGTGCGGAGAGCCGGTCGGCCACGAGCGCGATGCCCACGGGAGCGGCCCAGCCGCCGAGTTCGGCGACGACCGGGCCGCGCTCGTCGGCCACGACGAGCAGCACCCCGGCGATCACCGCCACCACCGCGAGCACGGCGACGCCGACCACGCGCTGCAGCGCAGCGGACCGGCTGCCGATCACCGAGACCGCTGCGGCGAGCATCGGCAGCAGCACCGGCAGGGTGATGATCGTCGTCACGAGCGTTCCTGCCCGCGCGCGGCTTGCGCCTCGACCTCGTCGTCGGCGCGTTCGAGAGCGTCCTCATCGCTGTCACCGGGCTCGAGCGCTGCCGACGGCGTCTTCTGCCGCGAGATCCGCCGGTCCTCGACGTCGTCCTGCACCTCGTCGTGGCCGACCAGCACGAAGGCGCGGTAACCCAGGGCGAGCAGGAAGGTCGTGAGGGCGAAGGTGATCACGATGGCGGTGAGTGCGAGAGCCTGCGGCAACGGGTCGGCGAACGACTCCGGCGGCGCGGTTCCGACGATCGGGGGGCGCGCCGGTGGGCCACCGGCGAGCTGCAGCAGCAGGTTGGTGCCGTGGCCCAGCACCACCACGCCGATCAGCACACGCATCAGCGAGCGCGACAGCAGCAGGGTGAACCCGACGGCGTAGAGGACGCCCACGGTCAGGGCCATGACCAGGTTGATCGTGATCGGAGAGCCCGGTTCCGCGGCGAGCGCCGACTGTGCGGCCAGGAGGGGAACGATCATGGTCACGGCAGCTCCCCGGCGTCGTCCATGTCCCGTTCGATGCCGGTGCCGAGGGCACGCAGCAGGTCGAGTACCACCCCGATGATCAGCACGTAGACCCCGATCTCGAGGAACAGGCTGGTCTGCAGCTCGATCCGGCCGAGCAGCGGCAGGTCCACCGCGAGTTTCGTGGTGGACAGCACGGGCGCACCGAACGCCGCAGGCACCAGCCCGGTGACGAGCGCCAGCGCCAGCCCGCTCCCGATGACGGCCGGCACGCGGGGCGCCATCACCGCCCCGAGATCGGCGCTGCCGCCCGCGATGTAGCGCAGCACGAACGCGAGCCCGGCCACGAGGCCCGCGGAGAATCCGCCGCCCGGCCCGTAGTGTCCCACCAGCAGGAGGTACAGGGAGAAGACGAGCACGGTCGGGAACACCGCGCGTGTGGTCATCTCCAGCAGCAGGCTCCGGTCCTTTGGGTTGCGGCACTCCCCCGGCAGCATCCATGGCTCCTGCGGCCGGTCCCACTCCTCGAAGGGGCGCTGGTGCGGGCTCTCGTCCGTGGTCATCCCTTCGGTCCTCCTCGTCCCACTCCTCCGCGACCCACTACGTCTTCCTCGTGCTGGGGACCGCCCTGACCGCTCTCGACGCGGACGCGCCCGCGCTGCCGGTCGTAGCGGGTGGCGAGCACGAGGCTGGCCACCCCGGCAGCGGCGACGAACAGCACCCCGATCTCCCCGACCGTGTCCAGCGCCCGGAAGTCGACGATGATCGCGCTGACCACGTTGGTCGCCCCGGCCTCGGTGGGTGCGAGCCGGGCGAACTCCTCGGTGGTCGCCGACGGGGTGGTGCGGGCTCCGGACATCACCACCGCGTACGCGGCCACAGCGGCCCCGCCCACGATCCCCAGCAGCGCCTTGGGAACCCGAACCCGGCGCGGCGGCCGCTCCTCGGTGAACTCGGCGGGCAGCCTGCGCAGCACGAAGACGAACGCCACCACCGACAGGGTCTCGACGAGGAACTGCGCCAGCGCCAGGTCCGGCGCCCCGTCCACGATGAAGAGCCCACCCACGCCGTAGCCGATCACCCCGACGAGGAGCACGGCCGTGAAGCGGCGGCGCGCTCGCAGGACGGCGACCGCCGCGATCACGACGATGATCGCGAGGGGCACCTGCATCACCGAGTGGTAGAGCGCCTGGCCCGCCGGCCAGGCGCCGCCCATCGCGACGGCAACCCCGGGCAGCAGCACGAACGCGACGATGATCGTGGCCAGGTACGCGGGGAGGGACCCGACCTGCAGGCGACCGGTCACGGCGAGGGCGACGCGGGCGATGGCCGCGATCGTGAGCTCGTATGCACGCTGTGCGGTGAACGGGCTGCGGTGGGAAAGCGCGGTGACACGGTCGCGCTGCATGTACAACACCAGCCCGCCTGCGACCGCGAGGGCGGCGAGCAGCAACGGCGGACCGACGCCGTGCCAGAGCCCGAGGTGGTAGCCGGATCCACGGGGGTAGGGGCGGGCGTAGCTCGCGCCGAGCGCGTCGACCACGGGGTAGGCGATCCCGAGCACCAGACCGGCGACCGAGCAGACCCAGACGGGTGCGGTGAGCAGCGGGCCCGGAGGGTGCGCGACCCGGGTCGGCTCGACGCGCGGCTTGCGGGCGAACGCACCCCACAGGAACCGCGCGCTGTACGCCACGGTGAACATCGACCCGAGGAGCAGGACGAGCGTGACGATCCACCCGCGCACGCCGCCCTCGCGGACGAACGCCTCGAACGCGGCCTCCTTGCTGACGAAGCCCAGGAACGGTGGCAGCCCGGCCATCGATGCCGCGGCGAGTGCGGCGGTGACGGCGGAGCCCGGCAGTGCGGTGTACAGACCGGAGAGCTTCCGCAGGTCGCGCGTGCCCGTCGCATGGTCGATCGTGCCGACGATCATGAACAGCGACGCCTTGAACAGCCCGTGCGCGAGCAGCAGGGCGATCCCGGCGAGCGCGGAGACCTCCCCGAGCCGTCCGCCGCTCCCGAGCAGCACCATGAGGAAGCCCAGCTGGCTGACCGTGCCGAGGGCGAGGAGCTGCTTCAGGTCGGTGGCCGACAGGGCACGCCAGCCCCCGACGAGCATCGTGCCGAGTCCGACGGCGATCACCGGCACCCACCAGACGGCGAGATCGGAGAACCCCGGCGCCAGCCGCGCCACGAGATAGACGCCCGCCTTCACCATGGACGCCGCGTGCAGGTACGCGCTCACCGGTGTGGGGGCGACCATCGCCGCCGGCAGCCACGGGTGGAACGGCAGCTGGGCCGACTTCGTGAATGCCCCGAGCAGGATCAGCAGCAGTGCCGCCGACACGAGCGTGCCGTGCAGCCTGCCCGCGCTCCCGGCGGCCACGATCTCGGAGATCTGGTAGGTGCCCGCGGCCTCGCCGAGCAGGATGAATCCGAGCAGCATCGCCAGCCCGCCGAACACGGTGACCAGCAGAGCCTGCACGGCACTGCGTCGTTCCTCGCCTCGCTCACCGCTCTGTCCGATCAGCATGAACGACGCGACCGACGTCAGCTCCCAGAACACGTAGAGCGTGAGGAGGTTGTCGGCGAGCACCAGGCCGAGCATCGCGCCCGCGAAGGCGAGCAGCAGCGCGGCGGTACGCGGGGCATCCGGCGAGTCGGGACCGAAGTAGCCGATGCAGTACACGAGGATCACCGCGCCGATCCCCGACACCAGCACGACCATCGCGAGCGCCAGGGCGTCGAGCCGGAAGCCGAGCGCCAGTCCGAGCGTGGGAGCCCAGGCCGTGTTCTCGGTGATCCCGCCCGCTAGCGCGGGGACGGTGTTGGCGAGCGCCCACACCAGGGCGACGGCGGGCAGGACGGCCGCCACCGCGAAGCCCGCTCGCCGGTTGCGCGCCGAAACGAGCGGCAGCAGAGCGGCGACCACGAGATGCGCGACGACGAGCGCGAGCAAGGGCGACTCCTCTCGTCCTGGACCGGACCACGGGCGAGTTCCCCGAACGGGAGAGCGACCCCCGGATCAGCGGGGCGATCGGCCCGGGCTCGCGCACCCCTGCCATGCACCGGATCCGATGATCCGGGCGGGCCCCGGTGCTCGATACGACCCTACCTTCCGTCTCTTTTCGGACAGGACGCCCCAAATCCGCGACCTCGGCCGGCGGCTCCCGTCGCGAGCGTGCCTCGGCTCACACTTCGATCTGGAACGATCCAGAAGATCGATTCGCTGCACTGAATGCAGGCGCACAGCGCGACTGCCGCCCGCAGCGAGGCGGGTGTTCGAAGAACGACGAGGAGGACCGCATGACCGACACCACCAGGCGATTCACCGCCGGGCTCAGGGAGGCGCTGCGTCGCCTCGACGCCTGGACCTTGATCGCGTTCAACCCGCGCTATCCGACCCCGGGCGGGCGCGGCTGAGCACGAATCCGGCGGGCGCCGCCCTCAGTGGCGCTCGCCGGGCGGAACCAACGGTCGCAGGTAGGCCCACAACGCGAACAACACGGCGACCACGATCATGACGATCCCGGACCACAGGTTGATGTCGATGCCGCCGGCCTTCTCGAGCTCACCCGGGCTCTCGAAGAACAGGCCCATCACCAGCAGGATGATCCCGTAGACGCCGAACAGCAGCGCGATGATCGAGCGCAGGTCGAACAGCTGCGACGCGGCGCTCGGCGCGGCCTCGGTAGCAGCGTGGTTGGTGTTCTCCTGGGATTCGCTCACGGATGCCTCCTCTCGGGGCTCTCTGTCGGTCATCTGGTCAGCCGAAGAGCACGTACAGCACGATGGTCAGCGCGATCACGATCGCACCGAGCACGACGGGCGACTGCCACCAGCTGCCCTCGTCCTCGCCGGTGCGCATCCGCTCCCGCGGCGTGAGCGACCAGACCAGGCCGACCAACTCGGCGTCCGGCTTCGGGGCGGTGACCGCCGAGACGGCGACGGCGACCGCGATACCGACGACGAACGCGGCGCTCGCGCCGATGAACGACCCGGCCTGCGACGACACGGCGATGACGCCGGAGCGCACCATCACATCGATCACGATCGCCGCGATGGTGCCGGAGACCAGGCCCGTCCAACCGGCCGTACCGGTCATCCGCTTCCAGAACAGGCCGAGGATGAAGATCGCGAACAGCGGCGCGTTGAAGAAGCTGAACAGCGTCTGGATGTAGTCCATCAGGTTCTGGAAGCTGCCCGCGATGAACGCCGTGCCGATGGCCAGCACGCACCCGACGACGGTGATGGTGCGTCCGACTCGCAGGTAGTACTCGTCGGGACGGCCGGGGCGCACCCAGTCCTGCCAGATGTCGTAGGTGAACACGGTGTTGAGCGAGCTGACGTTGGCCGCCATGCCTGCCATGAACGACGCCAGCAGGCCGGCCAGGGCGACGCCGAGGATGCCGTTGGGCAGCACCTCGTTCATCAGCAGCGACAGCGCGTTGTTGTAGGTGATGTCGGTGGCGCCGCCCTCCTTGAGGGTGGTGAGCTGCGGCACCAGCACGCCCGCGATCATGCCGGGGATCACCACGACCAGCGGGATGAGCGCCTTCGGGAACGCGGCGATGATGGGAGTGCGCCGGGCGGCCGACATGCTGCGGGCCGAGAGCGCGCGCTGCACCTCGGCGAAGTTGGTGGTCCAGTAACCGAACGAGAGCACGAACCCGAGCCCGAAGACGATGCCGAGCACCGACAGGAACGGGTTGGCGATCTCGGTGAGGGCGGTGCCCGGCCACGTCGACACCTGCTCCGGCCCCGGCGGGAGACCGACCACCTGCGCCTTCAGCCCATCCCAACCGCCGACGCGGGCGAGCCCGGCGACCGTGAGCGGGATCAGCAGGGCGACGATGACGAAGAACTGCAGCACCTCGTTGTAGATCGCCGCGGACAACCCGCCCAGGAACGTGTAGCTGAGCACCACCAGGGCGGCGATCGGGATCGCGAGGTTCAACGACCAGCCCAGCAGCGCCTCGAGGATCAGGCCGAGCGCGAACAGGTTGACCCCGGCGATCAGCACGGCGGCGACCGCGAAGGTGACGGCGTTGACCCGTTGAGTCGTCTTGTTGAACCGTTTGCGGAGGAACTCCGGAACGCTGCGGGCCTTGCTGCCGTAGTAGAAGGGCATCATCACGATGCCGAGGAACACCATCGCCGGGATGGCGCCGATCCAGTAGTAATGGAATGTGGCCACGCCGTACTGCGCGCCGTTGGCCATCATCCCGATGAGCTCGATCGCGCCTAGGTTGGCCGAGACGAACGCCAGTCCCGTCACCCAGGCCGGCAGCGACCGGCCCGACAGCAGGAAGTCGAGGCTGGACGAGATCGACCGGCGGGCCATCACCCCGATGCCCAGCACCAGCACGAAATAGAAGACGACGAACACGTAGTCGATCGCGGTCGTGTCGAGCCGCAGATCGGTCTGTGCCAGCACCGCCACCGTTGTCCCCTCCACCGCTCGTCGAACCCGTGGTGTGCGGATCATTCGCCACGTGGGCGCGTCTCGCCATCGCTGGGGGCGACGTACGCCCGATCGACACCCTCCAGTTGCCCTACCGATGGCACTGAAGACCCTGGTGGGGCACCGGGCTAGGCCATTTCGGCCCCGCCGGCGCAACGGGTGTGGCCCTTGAGTGGCCGGCCCGGTTCCCGCTCGGCGGTCACCTTTCCGTCGTCGTCGACGCGCGGTCACCGGTCCTCGGCGCCCGCGTTGCGCGCCCGGACGGCACGGCCAGCGGCTTTCCGAAGAACAGGCTGTTCGGCGAGTCGCGGTACCGGCCGAACGCCGGGATGGGCTCGTACCCCGAGCTTCGGTAGAGGGCCACGGACTCGGGTTGGTGGGTGCCGCTCTCGAGCACGGCCCGCTGCCGGCCGGCGGCAGCAGCCGTCCGCTCCAGCTCGGCCAGGATCGCGCGGGCGTAGCCGCGCCCGCGGTGCGCCGCCGCCACGTACATCCGCTTGATCTCGGCGTCCCCCGACCGTAGCTCGGGGTCCTCCCCGCCGTCCCGGGCCCGCCAGCCCCCGCATCCGACAGCCGCACCGTCCACGTAGCCGACCACGAACAGGCCGCGCGGAGCGTCGAACTGCGTCGGGTCGATCGGCGTGGTGTCCTCACCGCCGTACCGGATTCGGTACTCCTGCTGCAGCTCCGCGTTCAAACGGACAGCGTCGACGTGGTCGATCGAAACGGCGCAGAGCTGGAGCACACGCCCGAGCCTACGATCACCCCCCGGCCGCGCCGCACGCCCGCCGGGGCTCGGCGAAGCCGGCCTGCGCGGGCCGGCGGCCACTGCGCCACACCACCGCCAGGCTGACGAGCGCGAGCACAGCGGGCCCGAGCAGCAGCTCGGGGTAGCCGGCCGTCGGGGTCAGAGCCGCGAGCACCACCGGGAACAAGAACCCGACGTAGGTGATCGTGTAGTACACGGCCGTGAGTGCGCCGAGGTGCTCGGGAGCAGCCATCCGTTGCACCTCCAGCAGGCCGGCCACCAGGCACAGGCCGTAGGCCGCTCCCAGCACCGCCGAGGCCACCACGGCGAGGACCACGGACCCGAGCGCCGCGGATCCTGCGGCGAGCAGGACACCGGCGACCGTCGCGGCGAGCCCCACGCGCGCGGTGAGCGCAGGCGAGCGACGGTCGAGCCGCCGTGCCCACGGCTGCACCGCCACGCCCGCCCCGAGGGTGACGACCGTGACCAGCGTGGCGAAGACCAGACCGAGATCGCCGGTCACGTGCGCCAGGGCGGCCGGCTGCACGGCGAAGGAGATCGACGGTCCCCCGAACACCCACGGCGCCATCGGCGCGACGACCCATCGGAACCGGGCGGGAAGGGTCACCCGCAGCTGGATCCGCTGCCGCGGTGCGGTCGTCACGCGCGTCTCGGGCACGCCCAGCACCGCGGCGATGGCCACCAGCGTGATCACGATGTGCGCGAGGTAGGGCAGCTCCATCGGCAGCGGCGCCCACTGAGCCAGCACCCCGGCGACGAGCGGGCCACCGCCGAAGCCCGCCGAGAGGGCCAGAGCCGCCCTGCGCGCACCCGCTCCGGCGTCGGCATCCGGGTCCCACGGGGGCTGGGAGAGCTCCTTCACCCACGTCGTGCCCACGGCCATGGCGACGCCGGTGACAGCCCCGAACAGGAACCGTCCGGCGAAGAGCGCGGGCTCCGACACGCCGGGTACACCACCCAGTGCGAGCACCGCGCTCGCCGGCACCGACACGACCAGCGCCGGCAGCAGGACCCACCGGCGTCCCCGCACGTCCGACGCGGGACCACCGAGGAGCAGCCCCGGAGCGAGACCCAGGATGTAGACGGCGAAGAAGGCGGCCACCGTCACGGCCGAGAAGTGGCCCTGCTCGCGGTACAGCACCATCAACGGGCTGAACTGGTTGGCGCCGTAGGCGATCACGAACAGCACGGCGACCACACGAACCCACGCCCGCACCTGCGCTCCTCACCACCGCGCGTGAGCGCGGATACGGCCGGAGGGGGCGGCCGTATCCGCGCAGGACTTGGAGCGTCAGCCGGCCTTGGCCGTCTGCCGCCACTTCGTGAGCGCCCGCTCCGTGTAGCCGTTGGGCTCCTCCCGGCCGGTGAAGACCAACTCGAGCGCCGCCTGGAACGACGGGCTGCTCTCGAGGTCCTTCGCCATCGGGTCGTAGCCGGGCTCGTTCGCGTTCTGCTCGTCCACCAGGGCCGCCATGCGGGCGAACGTCTCGCGCACCTGCGTCTCGTCGGTCAGGCCGTGGTGCAGCCAGTTGGCGATGAGCTGGCTGGAGATCCGCAGCGTGGCGCGGTCCTCCATGAGCCCGACGCCCGCGAGGTCGGGCACAGTGGAGCAGCCGATGCCCAGCCCGACCCAGCGCACGACGTAACCCAGGATGGACTGCGCGTTGGTCTCCAGCTCGTGACGCTTCTCGTCGTCGGTGAGCTCATCGGGCAGGAGAGGCACCCGCAGCAGCTCACGCCGGTCGGTCGTGCGCCCCGCGAGCTCGCGCTGCCTCGCGGCGACATCGGTGCGCAGGTAGTGCAGCGCGTGCAACGTGGCGGCCGTCGGCGACGGCACCCAGGCGGTGTTCGCACCCGCCTCCGGCTGCGCGCCCTTCGTGTCGAGCATCTCGCGCATCGCGGCGGGCTTGGCCCACATGCCCTTGCCGACCTGCGCCTGTCCGCGGAAGCCCGCACGCAGTGCGACGTCGACGTTGCGGTCCTCGTAGGCGACCAGCCAGGGCGTGCTCTTCATGTCGTTCTTGCGCACGACCGGGCCGGCCTCGAGGTCGGTGTGGATCTCGTCGCCGGTGCGGTCGAGGAACCCGGTGTTCACGAAGATCGTGCGGTCCGGAGCCTGGGCGATGCAGTTCTCGAGGTTGAGCGACGTGCGCTTCTCCTCGTCCATGATCCCGATCTTCAGGGTGGTGGGCTCCAGGCCGAGCGCCTCTTCCACCGCGGCGAACAGCTCCACGGTGAGCGCCACCTCGTCGGGCCCGTGCTGCTTGGGCTTGACGATGTAGACGCTGCCGGCGCGGGAGTTGGAGAACCGCCCGAGCCCGCGCAGGTCGTGCAGCGCCGCGACGGCCGAGACCATGGCGTCGAGCACGCCTTCGCGGATCGGCTCGCCGTCGGCGGTGCGGACGGCGTCGGTGGTCATGTGGTGCCCGACGTTGCGCACGAGCAGCAGGGAGCGCCCGGGCAGCGTCAGCTCGGAGCCGTCGGGCGCGGTGTAGTGGCGGTCGCCGTTGACCTTGCGCTCGACCGTCTCGCCGCCCTTCTCGAACGTCGAGGTGAGCGCGCCGGTCATCAGGCCGAGCCAGGTGCGGTAGGCACCCGCCTTGTCCGGCCCGTCGACCGTGGCCACCGAGTCCTCGAAGTCGACGATCGTGGTGACCGCAGCCTCGAGCACGACGTCGGCCACATCGGCGTGGTGCTGACGACCGACACGGTGTGCGGGGTCGATCGTGAGCTCGACGTGCAGCCCGTTGCGGTGCAGCAGAACGGCCTGCACGGCGCCGGCGTGCCCGCCGTCGGCCCCGGCACGGTGCCCCGCGAACTGGCCGGGGTCGGCCAGGCCGGTGCTCCCGCCCGCCGTCTCCACGACGAGCGCACCGTCCTGCACGCGGTAGGCGGTGGCGTCGGCGTGGCTGCCCGCCTGGAGCGGGAAGAGCTCGTCGAGCAGCTTTTCGGCCTCGGCGATCACCTGGGCGCCGCGGCGCTCGTCGTAGCCGCGCTCGAGCTCGTGGTCCAGCGGAAGGACGTCGGTGCCGTACAGCGCGTCGAAGAGCGAGCCCCACCGGGCGTTGGCGGCGTTCAGCGCGTACCGCGGCACGGTGGCGGGCACCACCAGCTGTGGACCGGCGATCTCGGCGATCTCCGAGTCGACGCGGGACACGTTCACCTGCGGCGACTCCGGCGGGAGCAGGTAGCCGATCTCGGTGAGGAAGGCCTCCAGCGCCTCGACGTCACCCGCCCCGTTCTCCCGGTGCCAGGCGTCGATTCGCTCCTGCAGCTCGTCACGGCGGGCGAGCAGTTCGGCGGTCCGGCCGGCGAACCGCTCCTGCAGGGCAGCGCAGGTGGACCAGAACCAGGTGGGATCGAGGTCCAGACCGGGTAGGAG
The DNA here is from genome assembly GCF_039534065.1 of Pseudonocardia yunnanensis. Classification (NCBI taxonomy): domain Bacteria; kingdom Bacillati; phylum Actinomycetota; class Actinomycetes; order Pseudonocardiales; family Pseudonocardiaceae; genus Pseudonocardia; species Pseudonocardia yunnanensis. The sequence goes on from NZ_BAAAUS010000055.1 coordinate 84,610, forward strand.
CTCATCGGCCACGAATGCGCGCAGCGCGGGGTCGACCTGCAGATCCGTCACTTCTCCACCATCCGCTCGTCGTTCGGCAGGGTCGCGTTCGGCGGTTACCCGAACGCGACCCGTCCCCGAACATTCTTCTACCAGACGGACTGTGGTTTCCGCATTGCGGAAGTTCGGGGTTAGGGAGCAATCATGCTCGTGGATGCGGGCACGGGGGCTGCCGCCGCGGGACCAACCGCGCCGGTGAGGGCAAGCAGCAGCGCCAGCGCTGCCGCGACGACAAGGGACAGCTGCAGCGTCCGACGGGGACCCAACGCTCTCAGCCTCCTGAGGGCTCGAATCAGCGACGACAAAGCGATCATTCGCCCGGGTGGTGTGACGAGCTCCTGGGGCGAGCGCGCCACGCACCCGGTGCGTAAGCGGGTCGTACCGTACGCGGGCACCCAGATCCCCCACACAGCGGCCGTACCGCCGGGGAAGCGGGAGATGCGCAACGCAAGGTCCACGATCTACCCGGCGCAGACGTAGGCTCATCCGGGCAACGATGCGCACGAGGTGGAAAGGGTGACCAGTGGCGCTGGACGGCGGAGTACGGCAGGCGTTCGAGCTGGCGCTCGATCCTGCCGACGTGATCAGCGACCCGGTGAGGTGCCGGGCCTACGAGTGCGACGGCCTCACCGGCTACCGGGTCGTGCCGGAACTGGTCCTGCTGCCCCGCGACGCGGCTCAGGTGGCCGCGGCGGTGCGGGTGTGCGCCGAGCACCGGGTGCCGTTCGTGGCCCGCGGGGCCGGCACCGGGCTCTCCGGTGGAGCGCTGCCGGTGGCCGACGGCGTGGTGATCAGCCTGGCCCGGCTCAAGCGGGTGCTGGAGGTCGACCCGGTGAACCGGCGCGCCGTCGTCGAACCGGGCGTCACCAACCTGGAGATCACAGCTGCCGCGGCACCGCACGGGCTGTACTACGCCCCCGACCCGTCCAGCCAGCAGGTCTGCACGATCGGCGGCAATGTCGCAGAGAACTCCGGAGGCGCCCACTGCCTCAAGTACGGATTCACCACCAATCACGTTCTGTCCTTCGAGACCGTCCTGCCCGACGGTTCGGTCGTCACGCTGGGCGCCGACACCGGTGAGCAGGCAGGCCCCGACCTGCGCGGGGTTTTCCTCGGCTCGGAGGGCACGCTCGGGATCACCACGAAGATCGTGGTACGGCTGCTGCGCGCCCCGGAGTCGGTGCGCACGCTGCTCGCCGACTTCCCGTCCGTCGCCGCGGCGGGCGACGTCGTCTCCGACATCGTGGCGGCGGGGATCGTGCCCGCCGCCGTGGAGATGATGGACACCCTGGCCATCGAGGCCGCGGAGGAGGCGGTGCACGCGGGCTACACGGTCGGCGTGCCGGCGGCGCTCGTCGTCGAGCTGGACGGGCCGGTCGAGGAGTGCGACATCCAGTTCGAGCAGGTCAAGGAGATCTGCGACCGCCACGGCTGCACCCGCCTGCACATCGCGGGCTCTCCTGAGGAGCGTGCGGCGATCTGGCGGGGACGCAAGGCCGCCTTCGCCGCGGTCGGCCGGATCTCGCCCGACTACTTCGTGCAGGACGGCGTGGTGCCGCGCACCCGGCTCGCCGAAGTGCTCGACCGCATCGCGAAGATGGGCGCCGAGGCCGGCATCCGCGTGGCCAACGTGTTCCACGCCGGCGACGGCAACCTCCACCCGCTGGTGCTCTACAGCGCCGACGCCGGGGAGACCGAGCGCGCCGAGAAGCTGTCCGGCGAGATCGCCGAGCTCTGCGTGGAGCTCGGGGGCTCCCTGTCGGGCGAGCACGGCATCGGCACCGACAAGGCGTGCTCGATGCCGAAGATGTTCTCCCGCGACGATCTCGCCGTCATGCAGCGGGTACGCACGGCCTTCGACCCGCAGGGGATCTGCAACCCCGGCAAGGTGCTGCCGACACCTCGGCTGTGCGGGGAACGGCCGGGGAAGTACAAGCCCCACCCGCTGGAGGAGTCGGGAGTGATCGAGCGCCTGTGATCGAGTTCGCGAGTTCACCGTCAGGCGCGTGTGAGGAGGCACCGTGACGACGTCAACCACGCTGCGCCCGGACGATCTACGGTCCCTCCGCGACGCCGTGCTCGACACGGCGGGCACCGTCGCGATCGCCGGTGCCGGCACGGCCGCCGACTGGGCGGGCCGGCTCGACCCGGTCGACGCCGTGCTCGACACCACCGGCCTGTCCGGTGTGATCACCCACAACCCCGGTGACATGACCGTCTCCGTGCGTGCGGGCACCCCGTTGCGCGCGCTCGTCGACGAGTTGGCACCGCACGGGCAGCACGTCTCGTTCGACGCCGCGCGGGTCGCCGACGGGGCCACCGTGGGCGGCTTGATCGCCACCGCGGACGCCGGCCCGGCGGGGCTGGTCTTCGGCTCGCTGCGCGACCTGGTCATCGGCATCACCGTCGTGCTGTCCGACGGCACGGTCGCCCGCAGCGGTGGCCACGTGATCAAGAACGTGGCCGGGTACGACCTGGCGAAGCTGCTGCACGGCTCCTACGGCACGCTCGGGGTGATCGCCGAGGTCGTGCTGCGGCTGCATCCCGTCCCGAAGCGCACGGCCACGCTGCTGGCCGACTGTTCGCTCGCCGATGCCGACGAACTCGCCGGGCGCGTGCTCGGCGGTCCGTACGAGCCGGCGGCGTTGGAGTGGGTGTCCAATGACGCGCGCGGGGACGGGGGCCTGCTCCTGCGCATCGAGGGCACGGAGGATGCGGTGTCGGCCCGGCTGCAGCGGCTGCGCGAGGTGCTGGGGTTCAGCGCGCGAGTGGTCGCCGACAGCTCGCCCCACGCGGAGTGCAACGAGGGCGACAATTTGTGGACCCGCCACGCCGCGCTGGTGCGGGGCACACCTGATCGCGCGGTCCTGCGGGTGGGCGTCACACCGAGTAGGTTGCCCGGGCTGCTCACCGACCTGCCGCCCGGCACCGTCACCGCAGGGCTGGGCACCGGGGTCGCCACGGTCACGATGGCCCCCGAGGCCGTCGCCGACGCCCACGCGCTCGTGCACGCCGCCGGGGGCACGTCCGTGCTGCGGGCCCGCCCGTCCGGATCGCACGCCCCGGCGTGGGGGCCGCCGCCGTCCGCTGTCGCCGTGCTCAGGGCACTGAAAGCCGAGCTGGACCCTCGAGGCCGGTTCGGCCCCGGCCGGTTCGCCCCCTGGCCCGTGACCGGAAACGATGGGAAGGACGCCCGGTGACCACTCCCGCCGGATCCGCCGAGACCAACCTGCCCCAGACGGGGCCATCAGGCTTCGACGCCCACCGCCCGCCGGAGCGGGAGCTGCTCGACGACTGCGTGCACTGCGGCTTCTGCCTGCCCACCTGCCCCACTTACCAGCTGTGGGGCGAGGAGATGGACTCCCCGCGCGGCCGCATCTACCTGATGGACCTCGTCGAGAAGGGCGAGATCGGGCTGTCCGGGCCCGTCACGGAGCACATCGACCGGTGCCTGGGCTGCATGGCGTGCGTCACGGCGTGCCCGTCCGGGGTGCAGTACGACCGGCTGCTGGAGTCGGTGCGTCCGCAGATCGAGCGCAACGTCGAACGCGAGACGTCCGACCGGCTCTTCCGCAACGCGATCTTCGCGCTCTTCCCCTACAAGCGCAGGCTGCGCGCCGCGGCCCTGCCCGGAGCGCTGTACCAGAAGATGCGCAAGGTACCGGCCATCGCGAAGCTCGCGGAGAAGCTGCCGGGCCGGTTCGCCGCGATGGAGTCGCTGCTGCCGCCGGTGTCGGTGCGGGAGGCGTTCGCCAAGCTACCCGCGTACACGCCTGCCGTCGGCGAGCGCCGGGCACGGGTAGCACTGCTGTCGGGCTGCGTGCAGGACGTCTTCTTCCACCGCGTCAACGAGGCCACCGTCCGCGTGCTCGCCGCCGAGGGCTGCGACGTGCTGGTGCCCGCGGGGCAGGGCTGCTGCGGTGCGCTCGAGCTGCACGCGGGCCGGGAGGACAGCGCCCTCGCCCGTGCCAGGCGGGAGATCGCCATCTACGAGAGGCTCGACGTCGACCACGTGGTCACCAACGTCGCGGGCTGCGGTTCGTCGATGAAGGAGTACGGCCACCTGCTCTCCGACGACCCGGAATGGGCCGAGCGCGCAGCGGCGTTCAGCGCGCGGGTGCGTGACGTCCACGAGGTGCTCGCCGACCTGGAGCCGCGGGCGCCCCGCCACCCGTTCCGCGGCCTCGTGGCGTACCACGACGCCTGCCACCTCGGGCACGCCCAGAAGGTGCGGGCCCAACCCCGTGCGGTGCTGCGCTCGATCCCGGATCTCCAGCTTGTGGACCTGCCCGAAGCCGAACTCTGCTGCGGCTCCGCCGGGATCTACAACATGGTGATGCCGGAAGCCGCCGGGGACCTCGGGGCTCGCAAGGCGGCCAACGTGCGCTCCGTGGAGCCCGACGTGATCGTCACCGCCAACCCCGGCTGCCTGCTCCAGATCGGCAAGTACCTGAAGGGCGACGACGACACCGACCCCATCCCCCTCCTGCACCCGGTACAGCTGCTGGACGCCTCGATCCGAGGGATCCCGGTCCCCCGCAGCTGACCACCCGAGCTGGACGAACGACCCATCCGGACGGACCTAGCGGCCGAACGCGCCGCTCGTACAGCTGCTCACGCGTGGACCCACCCAGGCGGGTCCGAACGAGCGGCACGGCCAGGCGGGGCTACCAGACGAACGCGCCGCTCGTACACACCCTCGGGCACGCACCGAAGCCCCGGCCCGGCAGGCCGGACGAGCGGCCCTGCCGCGCAGACCAATCGGACAAGCGGGCCGCTCGTACAGCTCAAGCCCTCCGATGGCATT